>NZ_JAWJBA010000006.1:0-251119 GCF_032843265.1 Alkalihalophilus lindianensis | reverse complement strand
CCAATTCTAAATAATCGGTTTTTTTCATTTATTATTCCTCCTCTATTCTTATATTATAATAAGAGCTAATGTTCGCACGTGAGTGCAACAATAAGTGCGGTGACCTTGTTAAATCATCGCTACCCGATAGTGGAAGAAAAAATATATAGGAACAATACACCTTATTCCTTATAAATTAGCTTAAACCTTTCACAAACAACAGGAATCTTGTAATTGAACTCTTGATTTATATTTTTAAACTCTTTTTTAAAGAAGGTTTCATGAACGTCTCGCCAATACCCTAATGTACGGTCACCTTCACCTTCCAAATATGCGTGCTCTGCGGTAACTTCATCAAAAGGAACCACCTCTACTGATGTGGTTTCTGCTATTCCAACAGCTTTTCCATCCCCGTTGAGAATAATATTATGAAGACCAACTAACGGTAATGCTTCGTTTTCCAATTCATATAACGTATAGTTTGATGCTGTTGCTGTTTTCGTTCCTTCTAACACTAAATTTGAAAGCTCGTTAGCCATTTCTTTTGAATCACCAAATGCCCATGCCTCATAATGTTTTGGTACATTCGGATTAATTTTTCGATAGTCTTCCCACATTTGAATAATTGAATCATTACTCATATCTATCAACCTACTTTCTATTTGACTAATTATGGTACTTAAATTGTAACACTTGGGGTTAGCTGTGCTTCTTCAACTCTTCTGCTCCTTTAGTTTAACATTAATTTCCTTTTCATTAACAAAGAAAAAAGCATCCCTTATTGAAGGAATGCACCCTTGACTTTAAATACATGTCTTTCATAACCTTACTTCTTTATTATACGAACAAAAATAGCAATGCCTTGTTAAGCGTTGTTCCGTTAGTATTATTTTTTACTCGTTACAAATAATTTTTGAGACAAAAAATAAGCTAATGTTGCGATTGATAAAGTTGCCAGCAACGGAATTATCGAAGTCTGCCCAAACCTTACTTCTTGACTTACACCAATGTTCTTTAAAGAAAAATCAGGAGTATAGAAAGCTGTTAGAAGCCAACCCGATAAAATTTGCAATACGATAAATAGAAGAACAAAACTAAATATAAATACAGTATATTTTTTCATTTTATTCACTCCCTTTTAATTTTATACGAAACACCTATGAGTAAGGTTTCAATTTATTCCGATATTTAAAAATCCTGCTTTGCTTCTCTTACACAACAAAAAATGCGTTGACTTTGTTAAATCCACGCACCCATTATAAAAAAATAAATAGCCAATTTAATTTTTTATGACCATTTGTCTTCATCATCAACCCATTGATTGTTCTTTAAGTCATAAGATTTATAGTCATCTGAGAAAACAAAATATGATGGTATATCGATTGAACTTCCACCTGCTTTTTTCCAACATCCTCTGAACCAATCAGTAAATGCTTTTTGTTCTTGTAAAGCTAACGTTTCTTCGTTCTGCTCGTAAAAATCAAAAAAATCATTTAACTGAATTTCGTTTAAGTGATAATACGCCACTTCTGGAAGTACATCGATACTACCAGCAAAAACAGTATTGTTAGTTCCATTATAGAAAACTTCGTTGGCATCCTTATCCATCGAAAATAATCTAATTGCTAATTCAAATCTGGTTGGTTCAATGAATGCGGAGAAATCGAGCAAATCTATATCTGTGGAGAAATTATATGTAACGATTTTTTTTAGGTTTTCTACCAATAAATCCGATTGTCTATCAAGATTAGATTTAATTGATTTAATATAACCATCAACTGATAACACTTTAAAAACCTCCATTATGTTTCACTAACGCTCACCGATAGTTGATTAATTTATTTATTCTTTAGAACGTTCTTCGTTTACTTCTTTTTCTTCTTTCTCTTTTAAAAACTTTTCATATGCTTCTTGGACTCTATCTCTGCCCCCCACTGGTACAACTTGTTTATGAATATCATTTATTAAAACAAATGACCTGAAAATCACTCCTAGAATAATTGCACATAAAATGTATATACCAATAGGTCCAAAGATAACTAATATACCTAAAAGTCCAGCTAAGATAATAGACAAAAATAACTTCATAAAATTCCCCTTTACACTTTTACTTTACCATATAAATGTAAGATCCTTATTAAAGAAAACTGCTCCATTAGTATAAGAACACCTTTTCATATTCTCTAAATGTATCATCATATATTTTCTACTTTCTGTTAAAGAGTAAGTTAACGGTAAAAAGAGACACAATTTCATATGCGTATTGTGTCTCTAACCGGAATTCCTATTTTATGGCATATACTCTTTGTACGCTTAAAATAAGCTACTTAACAAGCTTTGTAGATGCTGTCCCCAGATATTGATGTAATACATTTTATTAAAAAAGATCGTTACACCAAGTATGATCATGATCACTCCACCTATTTTCATGAAAACAGCTGAATACTTCGTCAAGAAACGAACCTTACCAATTGCAAAGCCCATAGCTATGAATGGTAGGGAAAAGCCTAATGAAAAGGCTGTAATGTTCATAAATGCCCTGGTAGGATCAGCAAGCGAGGAATACATAATGGCACTAAAAATCGGGCCGATACAAGCAGTCCAACCGGCCGAGAAGATGATACCGATTAAGAAGGTGTTAAGGTAAGAAATTTTTTTAGGGCGATACTTGAACCTTACCTCCTTCATTAAAAACTTAGGTTCAATTACACCTGCTAAAAATAGCCCGATAACGACTAGAAAGATACCACCGAGCTGCTGAATTAACAGTTGATTCCACATGAACATCCTACCTAGTGCACTTGCTGAGAATCCAAGAACATAATAAATAACCGAAAATCCTAAACAAAAAATCGTAGAGTGGACAAGCGTAATTTTCCATAATTTCTTATTCGACTTAAGCTCATTAACTGAGACACCTGTTATGTAGGAAATAAAAGATGGATATAGTGGCAATGTGCAAGGAGAAATAAAAGCTAACATCCCTGCTGCGAAAGCTAAATAAATCGTAACTTCTTGCATAGTAGCATCCTTTCAATAGTACGTATAATTGTTTTAATTAAAGCATACCATCTAGCTTGTTGCCCCCATAAGAAAAATATGGATTTTTACTGACATTTTCTAGTTTACTTACAGTCAAGAAAAAGGCTCCTTCTAGTTAACCTAGAAAGAGCCCTTTTTAAATAACCAATTCCTCCTACAAAAACCCCAACAACTCCTCTAACAACAACTCTGGAACTTCTTCTGGGATGAAATGGCCGCATGGCAGGGCCTTTCCTTGTACATGTGTGGCGAACTTTTTCCATTCGTCCAATGGCTCAAAGCAATGATGGACGACTCCCTTTTCTCCCCATAGTACGAGTGTTTCACATTCAATCTTTCGGTTGGTTGCAAGGTCTTCTCTCTCATGGAGGAGATCGATACTTGCCCCAGCTCGGTAGTCTTCGCACATCGTATGGATCGCGTTAGGCAGTTGGAAACAGCGAAGATATTCTTGATAAGCCTTTTCGCTAAATGGAGATTCGTTAATCGATGGATATTTTGCTAGTTTAATAAGGTTTGTTTCAAGGAAGTATTCTGGGTTCTGTGCGATTAATTCTTCTGGGTACGGTGCATCTTGAATCAAGAAGAACCAATGATAGTAATAGCGGGCAAAGGTCATATCTGTTTTTTCATACATCAGGAGAGTGGGGACGATATCTAAGGCGACAAACTTTGTAACCTGTTCTGGATGGTCTAACGCTAACCGATAACCCACTCTTGCACCGCGGTCATGGCCTACCAAATAAAATTCATCAAAGCCTAACTCTCTCATCACGTCCACTTGATCTTTGGCCATGACACGTTTTGAATAGTTGCTGTGATCAGGCTCGCCTTCAGGCTTACTGCTATCCCCGTACCCACGGAGATCTGTGGCAACGACTGTAAACCTCTCGGTCAATTGATCAATGACTTTGTGCCACATCACATGCGTTTGTGGATAGCCATGAAGTAAAAGTAACGGCGGGCCAGACCCTCCTTTTATTCCGTTGATGGTGACCCCATTCGTCTCGACGTTGAATGGTTCATAGTGCTGTAGCATAGAAACCTCCTTGATTTTGGCTTTGCACCTAATAACGTCATTAGCTACATTGAACTCTCATTCTCATATTATCTTAATTTTCTAACTTTTTTACAATTATTTTGTCCTCCCTATTTCTTATTAAAATCACTAAACTCTTAAACAAATCCCTCCATTCCTTCCTTCATTTATATAAAATGTATTTTAGTGTATACATTTTGAAATACCCATTCGTTGTATAAGTGTTGGGAGGATAAATAATGAAAAAAGAAAATCTGCTAGCCTCCTATCTTATCCAATTAGGAGAGGAAGTGTTTCGGCTGTTACTAGTAAGGGGAGCGACAAAAGAAGATGCGGAAGATATCATTCAAAATACATTTTATAAAGTTTACACCCTGCTCGATGATCTGAATGAGAATAACTTACGCCCTTGGTTTTTTCGAGTGTCCTTGAATGAACATATTGATCTAAAGAGAAAAAAAGAAAAGCAGAACATCTACTTGAGTGAAGAGATTTATTCAAAGCTTCAACATACTGATCGAGAGTTTGACGCGATTTTAAATAAGGATGAAATTTTCTATCTGTTAAAGGACGTAAAAAAAGAATACAAAGAGATTTTCTTTCTGAAATATTACTATGATTTATCTTATGAAGAGATTGCCGCTGTTTTGGACATTAAAGTAGACAGTGTGAAGCAGAAGTTGTATCGTGCACGGAAATTCATTCACTCAAAGATCGGAGGACAACATTAATGGATATCTCATTAAAACAGGCGTTAAAGAAAGCAAAACGAAAGCAAATTATAAAAATAGCTCTTATTTCAATCATCGTTGTACTAATTCTATTACCGGTCTTTTATAAGACGGGAAATTACTTTGCTGCTAAAAGTACGATGAGACTGCATGAGGCACTTTTTTTACATCACAACATATCTCAACCCAATGTTCAAATTGATTCTCAAGTGACAAGCAACCGATCGATGTTCGGCGGTAATATCGTAACGAATCGTTCTAAAAACATTAATGGCTATGTCGTGCAATGGAGCACGCTTACTAGTTCGTACGGCTGGCTGCGCAGCGAAATAGATTTTAATGAGTTAATACCAGGCTTTTACTGGTCAGATACCGGATTTTATGAATATGACAAACAAACGAAAAAGAAAGTCGCGACCTTCTATCACCCTTCCATAGAAGAGTATCATGATGGCATACAGAACGAATTAGCAGATGTTGCACAGATGGCGAATCATGTTGCAGAGGTAGCGATTTCTTTTGATCAACCGTATCCTTTCCAAGAGATTCAAGAAAAAATTCCAGATAATTTGAATATCGTTTGGCTATACATGACTTCTGAAATACGAGATGAAAGTATGGGGCCAGCCGGCATGCCGGTTTACGGATTTGATCCAGGTGAATCACCTGAAGATGCGTACCCACATTTTGTGGACGCACTTAAAACGTATGATGACCGGGGATATAATGATGCGATCCAAGAGTTTTTAGTTGCAAACGAAGATGCTTTAATTGAAGATGTTGAGGTCTTAGGCGTCATGTTAACGGGCCAAGCGCAAAATCTCGAAGCTTTAGTGGGCGAAGACTTTATTCGTGGGGCGTCTGTAGGAGCAGTTGCAGAAATGGTTCCTTACATTACACCGGAGAAGTAACACCCTCTTCCTAAGACACAAAAAGAGTTGGTAGGAGCGTTTCTGCTCTCTACCAACTCTTTTTTCATTAACTTGCTTTCTTTTTCCCCACTTCTTGTGGTGGATTTAACGGTCCTTGCTCTTTCAGCTCTTGGTTCAGAGCTTTGACTAGACCATAGCACATCGTCAGAACAATGAATGTAAGTGGCAAGGCACTGACAATAATTGCTGTTTGGAGACCTGCTAGTCCGCCTGATGCCATCAGAACGCTCGTTGCTGCAACAAGAATGATACCCCAAGTCGTTTTTACCTTAGTTGATGGATTGAGAGAGCCACCAGTTGTCATCATCCCGAGAACAAAGGTAGCAGAGTCAGCAGATGTGACAAAGAATGTCGTGATCAACGCGATCGTTAATATCGAAAGCAATACACCTAGTGGTAGCTGTTGATAGACAAAGAATAAAGCTGTCTCTAACGATTGACCTGAAACATCGAGTCCTTGCGTCAATTCGAGGAAAATCCCTGTTCCGCCAAATACCGTAAACCACATCGCACATACCAGCGTTGGAACTAAAATAACGGCAACGGTAAATTCGCGGATCGTCCGTCCTTTTGATACGCGGGCAATAAACATCCCGACAAATGGTGTCCACGAAATCCACCATGCCCAGTAGAAAACAGTCCAGCCTTGTGTCCAGGCTGCTTCCGTTTCATCAAATGGAGATAAACGCAATCCCATTTGCAGCAAGTTTTGAGCATAGCTCCCTAAGGTTGTCGTAAACATATTGAGTAAGAATAACGTTGGTCCTAAAATAAGCATCGTAAAAAATAAGACGACTGCGATGGACATATTGGTATTACTTAAGTATTTAATTCCTTTTGAGATCCCCGTATTGGCAGAGATCAAAAAGAGCACCGTGATGATTCCCATGATCGCCATTTGAATACCGAAATGATCTGGAATCCCAATTAAATAGGACAGTCCAGCATTGATTTGCTGAGAACCTAGTCCTAGTGAAGCGGCTACTCCAAATAAGGTCGCAAATACGGCCACGATATCGACCGTATGACCAATCGGGCCTTTCACCTTTTCACCAAGCACCGGGTAAAGGGTCGCACTCATTAATCCAGGTGCCCCTTTTCTAAACTTTTGATAAGCAAGAGCCATCGCGACAATCGCATAAATCGCCCATGCATGAAGGCCCCAGTGCAGCCATGTATAACGCATCCCCATAATAGCCGATGTCTCTGTACTGCCTTCTCCCATTGGCGGGGCTGAAAAATGGGCAATCGGTTCAGATACTCCGTAAAATAAAAGCCCGATCCCCATTCCAGCAGAAAACAACATTGCAAACCAAGTCGGACGGCTGTAATCTGGTTTTGATTCTGGTGTACCAAGCTTAATTTTCCCGTATTTACTAAAGATCATAAACGCAGCAAATAGTAAGAAAAACGTAGCTACGAGCTGATAAAACCAGCCAAATGATTCTTGTACAAACGCTTGAGCACTATTCATTGCCTCTGCCAATTGTGTAGGGATGACTACACCTATTAGCACAAACAATGCTGCTAACCCTACCGAAACCTTAAACACAATATTATCACTTTTAATCGCAAACACTCCCTCTATGTTTAGTTTGTAAGACCAGTTTTAGCGACCTTTCTATTAAACCATAGATCAAGATTGATATTAAAATAGCATTGAGCGTTAAAAATTGTGATATGCAATGAAATACCTAAAATGAGCAAATATTAAACCGTTGAGAGGTAGTATTACGCTAAAATAGTAAGCAATCCTACATTTCCCTCATCATTTACTGTGAAAAAATAGGAGATGGCGATATTTGATGTTCCCCTCTACTATTTATTTGGTTATTTTTTTATAATCAAGACGGATGTCACTGAGCACCTCAAGGCTAGCTCCTTCATCATATACCGTTCCATCGACTTCCGCTCCAATGGAAGCCTTTGAAAATCTTTTCAAGACAATATCCCCCTTCACCGGAGCGGCTAATTCTAATTTAGCACCTGGCAGTACCTTAATATCTCCTTCGATGACGCTCATCACTTTCGTATCCGATTCGATAACCACATCACCCTTCACTCTTTCAAAAAATAAATTCATCGCGGCTTCACTCCTCTCTACTCATTTAGTTAGTTATACCCTATATTTATAAAGAAACTATGAAATTCTCTACTAATTACCTATTTTTATATACATTGCGAGCTCCGTCATGGAAAAGAAGCAGCCACTAGTCTGGCCCCTACTTATCTTCATTTATAGAAAAAAACCTAGAGCAGGGAAGTTCACTGCTCTAGGCTCTATTTACCCTCTCGAAAACAAGTCCATCAACCTTGACCAGAATGTTTTCTCTTCTTCTATTTCTTCTACGACTTCTTCTCGTTCTTCTATTTTAATGCCCTCGGTCTTGATCACAAATTGAACGGAGTTGACGTTCTCGTTCTTATCGGAAACAAAGGATACAGCTTCGAAGTCCGATTTATCAAATTCTGCAATCATGCGATCGACTTCTTCTTGCATGTGTTCGGGTATGTTACTTGTTGCTTCATATAATTGGTTCGTTCCGTTATGAAGCTCACCTGCTCCATTTTCTAGCTCGGTTGTCCCGCCCGATAATCCAGTTATTCCAGAGTGAAGATCATTATACGAGCTTGACAACTCTCCGACACCATTCGTATAGCTCACTAATCCTGAGTGAAACTCTCCATAATTAGCCGACAAGGTAGACAACCCTTCTTCTAGTTGGGCGAGCGAATCCATGCCATCCATATTATCAAGAGACGAGGAAAGTCCTGTCGCTATCTGAGTTAAGGAACTGCTCATTTCACTAATACCACCACTGACTTCCTGCAAGGTCCCATCTACAGCATCAAAGCCTTCTTTAACCGCTGCATACGTCCCTTTCGCCTTTTGTGCTGCCCCATATGTGTCAACGAGTTGCTCAATGACCTCGCTATTAGCACCACTTTCATATAAAGCTTGAATCTCTTCCTCGCTAATGTGATGATCTGGAATCTCATTGATCGCCTCATCTAATGTGCTGTAGGCAACGGAATAATGCTCTCTTAATAGGGTTAATCCTTCTGCTGCCTCATTAAGTCCTGAGGCGATTTGTGTAAGTCCTCCCGGTAAGCTCTCGAGATCACCTAAGTCGATATCGTCTGTAACTTGAAGGGATTGACTAATCGTCGTCAATGCTTCGTCTATTGAAGAAGATGCACTGACAAGCTGAGATGAGGAACCGGCAAGCTCGCCGATTCCATTTTTATATTGCTCTGAACCGCTGTGAAGGTTACGAATCCCATCATTTAATTCTGCTATTCCATTTTTCAACTCGCCGACACCGTTATGAATGTCTAGCACTCCATCTGTTAACGAGTCAATGTCTCCAGTCATTTCATCGAGGTCTGGCGCATCGATTGACATCGAGGATGGGACTGCCGCTATTTCCATTCCCTCAAGCTCAAAGTCAACGACATCAGCACGAAGACTAAGCTCTTCTTCTTGTTCTGGCATCACGGTAAACGTAATTTGCTTGTTTTTCCCCGAATTTGCCACAACGCCTTCTTCAGTCTCGATATTACTGTAAATCTCTTCTTCAAGCGTAAGAGAGATTTGAACTAAATAGTTTTCAAAAAAGGCTGGATCGACCGCTTCGTTGGCTGACGTTTCGATCTTCAGTTCCAAGCTTCCTTCTTTACCAGCAAGCTCATCTGGAGTGATTTCTTCCCCGTCAAGCCAAGACGTAATCGAAAGATCCCATGGCAACTCAGTCTCATCGTTCATATTGCCCTGGTAATAAAATCGACCCTCTGGCGCTTCGACCTCAACATGTTCATCATTTCGAGTTAACTGAGACATATCCGTTAAATTGTTGAGGCTGTTGTATGTGCCGTAATCGATAATCTTTCCAGCCTCACTCACATTTAATGTATTCACCACATATACGTCTTCTAGTTCACCGTTGGCAGCTAATTTCGCGTAGACGACTTCTTCTTTTGACGTCACTTTTCCATCAGTCGAAGCCTGTTCATCTGTTTCAGAAGATGTAGTGGCCGGTGCTGCTTCGACAAGAAAAGATGGGATCACGAGTGTCATAGCGAGCACAACAAGCATGAATCGTTTCTTTTTCATCATCATTTCTCCTTATAAAAGTTTGCTTTATACGTCGTTTTGTTGATTACTTTATCTAGTACCAACAGTAAGGCTGGTAGGAAACAAAGAACCATCACAAAGGCTAATAACGCCCCTCTTCCAAGCAATAACCCAATCGATCCGACAATCGGATTGGATGATGTAATCCATAAAATGAATCCAATACTTGATAGAATCGAGGCTGATATCGAAATTGAAAATGTTTTTTCATCAATGGTTTTCCTCATCGCTTGCATGGCTGGCATCTTTCTACGATGTTCCTTATACGTTTCTGTAAATAAAATCGCATAATCAACCGTTGCAGCGAGTTGGACGGTGCTAATGATGAGATAACCGACAAAATCAAAGGACGTATCCGTGAAATACGGAACCGATAGATTAATCCAAACAGCAGACTGTATCGTCAGCAAGAGCACGATTGGGATCGTCACTGATTTAAACGTAATCAAAAGTACGAGCGCGATTGTCGCAACCGTCATCACATTGACAAACGTATTATCTTTTTGCACCGTATTTTTAATATCATACAACGTGACACTCTCACCGAGACTTAACGTCTCATCGCCGTAGTAAGAAGTAGCGATCTCTTGCACCCGCTCGACAATCGCAAATGGCACATCTCCTTCTTTGGCACTGTTAGTATTAATAATAATGCGGCTGTAGTTGTCTGAATAAAATTCCTCTGCAATCGATTCATCGACATATTCAGATGGGATCCCACTGCCCACGATCGTCACATAGGAGATCACATTGGTTACCTGGGCTATTTCTTCTACCTCTTCTATTAGCTCGGCCTCTTTTACGACATCTCCTTTAGGCACTAATAGAACAATTGGTGTCGATTCCCCGAACGCTTCTTCTATTGCAATCAGATCAGCCCCAGCACGCGTCGTTTCTGGCTGCTCGCCAAGACCGTATGTAAACTCGGTATTACTTTGTGCTAAAAAGCTTGGTATCAGGATCGAGAGTACAATGATTAGAGTCGGGAATCTTAATTTCAGTACACGCGCTCCAAGACCTTTAAAGCTTGGAACAAAATTTCTATGCTGCGTTTTATCCATCCATTTATACAGACATACCGTTAGCGCCGGTAGGAAGACCATCACACTAATAAAGCTAAGTAGAATCCCTTTTACTAAGCTCAGTCCAAGGTCTGCGCCAATTTCAAAGTTCATCAGCATTAAGGCCATAAATCCAAAGAATGTCGTGGCCGCACTCGCTGAAATGGCTGGAAAGGATTGTTTCATCGCAAGCTGCATCGCTTCTTCGGGATTATTCGTTTTCTTCCTATATTCCTGGAAGCTATGAAGCAGGAAGATCGCATAATCGAGCGAGACCGCGAGCTGCAAAATTGGTGCCACAGATTGAGTGACAAAGGAAACTTCCCCTACAAAAATATTGGTTCCTAAGTTAATCAGGACGGATACGCCAATGGCGATTAAGAAGAACAGCGGTTCAATCCATGAAGTCGTCGATAAAACGAGAATCAAAATAATGATTGGAACGAGTAATGCCGCAGCATAGAATGACTCTGTACCAGCCATTTTTTGCGAAGTGGCAGTGTTGACGGCTTCACCCGCCATCGCATTTTCCTCACCAATTAGTTCATAAATCTCATCGGTAACCGCCAATTCCTCCCCACTCGGAATACTAAGCGAGAACAACGCCTTGCCATCCTTGTAGTAATCTTCAACCGTTTCTTGATTTGCCATTTCAAGTGGTGTCTTTAAGTCCATCACATCATCTAGCCACATCACATCCGAGACATGTTCAATAGCTGCGAGACGTTCTTTATATTGAAGTGCTTCTTGCACCGTCACATCCTCAATCATGACGCGAGTATTCGGAACAGAGCCTGAAAATTCGTCTTCCATTACTTCGATTGCCCTTGTCGATTGAGCCTCATCTGGCAAGTAATCGACCATATTATAGTTAACAGACACAAAAAATTGTGCAACTGTTGCGATCACTGCGAGTAGCACAAAAACAAACACAATCGCTTTTCTACTTTTTATAATTCGTGCTGCAATGCCTATCTTCATGCACCCTTTCTTGAGTTGAATCCGTTTTGACTATATCATTATATAAACACGGTGTTGCTTATACAACAAACAGTTCCCGTACATACGTCGAGTACACAACAGAACGCTCATATGTGTTGGATTACGTTAAAAAAGGATGATATTTATGTCTTCTAAATTAGATCGTCGCAAGAAATATACACGAATGGTGTTAAAGGAAAGTTTAATCACACTGCTGAAGGAGAAACAGATTTCCTCCGTTACTGTAAAAGAACTTTGCGAGCTAGCTGACATTAATCGCTCGACTTTCTACTCTCACTACACTGACCAGTTCGATCTGCTAAATAAAATCGAAGACGAAATCCTAGAAGATATGAATCAAACGCTCAGCAGCTATAACTTTAATGAGGAAGAAGAAGCCCTGCAGATGACGGAGAAAATCCTCGAATATGTAGCAGCTAATCGTGATGTCTGCCAAACCCTCCTAAGCGAACACGGGGATCGTCAATTTCAACACAAAGTAATGAGAATCACCTATGAATTCACGATGAAAAACTGGGTAGAGATCATTAAGTCGGACCAAAAAGCCTCAGAATACATCAGTCTATATGTAGGCAGTGGAAGCATCCACGTCATTAAAAACTGGCTTGATAACGAGATGGATATGTCGCCGAAGGAAATGGCTGAGATTATCAATAACTTTACGAATAATGGGCTGGCATCGCTTCGTTCATCCTCGTAGTAGACCTGACTCTACAGTTAAAAAGAGGTTGAGATAACAGTATTTTAACTTATGTGAATCCGAACATTACGGATGCGACCTATGTATACCGCTCCCGAAATATACGTCCCTTTCCGTGGGATGACGCTCCTCCTCAAGCTTGGCCTGCTCTAGCTCCACATGCGCTTGAGTATGCTCGCCGCTTCTGAACTAAACTTCGCTTTTCGCGGGGAGCTAGTGAGCTTCCTCGGGCTTTGCCCTGTGGGATCTCACTCCTGCTCTAGTCCCCGCAGAAGTCTCCGTATAGTTCATCCGCTATGTTATGTTCTGTTTGAAAAATAATTTAGAAGGATTTGTTTATGCTTTGTTCAAATAATGATTCCTACCACTTTTTGCGCTATGAAATCTCATGTGTCGTTTTAGAGTGGTTGATTTGCCATTGGTCTAAATAAGGTCGATGAAAGCCGCTTTTAATGAGTGGAGCTACTTAACTACATTTCCCCTCCGTTGATTGGAGCGTAAGGCACCGACTCCAGCGGGATGTGCGTGGCCAGGGAAGACACCCCGCAAGAGCCAAGTGATGAGGAGGCTTCCGGACCGCCCGCGGAAAGCGAGTGCCTGCAGCGAAAATCAACAACTACTGTAGGGAGGTACTTTTTCAGTGACCTTCTTTAGCTCCCACAGTCTATATTTCATCCGCTAGAATAGCTCTTCGTTTGTACCCTTAGTCAAACACTCTATTTATGTCCCTTCTGAACGCAAAAAATATTGGCATGATATCCACCTCTACCTAGAAGTGTGTCATGATTACGGATGCCCTCACCTGCTTTGTACATACATTCATTAAAAATACCAGTCTTTTCATTGGAAGAAAGGTCTCCTATAGTTAAAAGCAAGTTACTATGAAGGAAAGGGGTTTTCATCATGAAAATCGATTCACCGAAATTACCTAAAGAACTTGCGAGCAAGAACTTTAATGATATTTTTTATGAGGAGGATCCTGAATTAGAGCATGGTCTAATTGTGGATACTGCTTTTGAGGAAGAAACACTTCACCGCGTGCGATTAAAAAATATAGTAATCAAAAATGGACACTTCAATGGAACAGATTTATCCAAACTCGATTTGCTGGATGTTCGTTTTGAAAACTGTGACTTTTCCAATGCTCAATTAAACATGGCTTCGATCCATCGAGTTGAATTTAAAAATTGCAAGCTACTAGGAGTGGACTTATCTGAATCGAGGTTTGGTAATGTGTTATTTGAGAACTCTCTATTAAACATGGCAGCCTTCGCTAATTCAAAATTTGAGAAAGTAATTTTTCGCGACTGCTCGCTGATGAGTGCTGACTTTTATGATTGCAAACTAAAAAAAGTCGAGTACCTCTCGAGTGATTTAAATGATACAACTTTCGAACAAACCTCACTAAAAGGCATCGATATTAGCACGTCTACCTTTGAGGAGATGACGGTCTCAATCGATAGTCTAAGGGGATGTAAAGTGTCATCTTTTCAAGCGATTCAATTTGCCTCTTTGATTGGGTTGGTGATTAAGGAGTAACTGTGGCATGGGCTAGCACACTAATAAGCCCGCAAATAAAAGATTCGCGGGCTTGAAAGATATGAATGAGCAATCACTCACCTACGTGCCTGAGGATAAAGCTAGAGACGGATCTTTTTCATTAATAACTGTTCGAACGATATGAATGGAATCCCATTCCCCAGACGAAAAAAAGGTAATCGGGTATTTCTTTGGAAACAATTCCGCATTAATCTCTTCAGGAGTTTTCCCTTCTTCATACATGTTTAGAATCGTCCCTTGCAGATCTAGCAAATAATCGAGCTTACCCTTTAAAGCTGTACGCCCGTTCTTCAAATGGCCTGCATGACTACAAAACACCTCATCAAAATCATAAGTTAAGGTCCTCTTTAAAGAATCAATAAGCACTGGCATATTTTCTTCCCTTAGAACTACCTTCGTCTTTTCTTGGCAATATAGATCCCCAGTAAAAAGCTGCCCCGTTTCCTTATTTAGAAAGGAAAGATGGTCAATCGCATGTCCAGGAGTTTTGATGACTTGCCATGATGCATGTCGGGATTGAAAGGTTTCACCTATCGGTTCTGCACGAAATGGTTTGCGTTTGCCCCAAAACAATTGCCTATAGAGTGGATAATCTGCCTTCTTCATACAATCATTGAGCATCGTGTCATCCATTAAGATTGGTACCTCACGCTCTTTTTGTAAAAAGGCTGCGCAACCTGTATGGTCTTCATGAAAATGAGTGATGACCACTTTATCAATATCAAGCTGCTTAAAAAAGGGCTTAAACAGCTTTTCTAATGACCTTGCCCCTGTATCAATTAAAATACCATCCATGAAGTAGCAATGGACATTGAGTTTGATCCTTTTAAAAGACAACATTCCGTGGCCCATCTCTACACCGTTTACGATCTTTTGCTCAAATTTCTTCTTCATTAAAATAACCGTTCCCCTCCTTCATTGTTTTATAGCCGTTATGTGAGTTATTCGATTCCATCACACAAAATCCTTTATCTTTTTCACCACATAATCAACCTAAAAAAAGAACACATCTATTTTAATGATGTGTTCTCCTCTCCTGCTTTCTTGAAATCGTTTTATCATTAATACTTCCGCCAGCGTATAACTTCTTTATCTAATAGCCGCTCTCTTATCCAGTCATGAGCTTTTGCGATAAGCTTTTCGATTACATAGGATTGATAACCGAGCACCCGAATGATACACCCGTTATCAGGCAGCTTTGATAAGCCAAATGACACATCCGCTTCTTCAGCCGAAAGCATTTCATATAATTTATTTATCCATTTTTTATCAACCCTTTGATCAATCACCAAAAACATCCCTATATGAGTGAATCCATCCATCTGCATCAGACCATCGAACTCTTCATCAGGTTCAAGCAATAAATGATCATACAAAATCATTCGCTCCTCTTTATACACTTCTAATTTCGAGCGGATCCAGTCATATTGAAATAAATGTCCATCCTTTGCCCATCCAGGGGTAATAATGTCACTGTAAATGAGAGTAGAATCCTCTTCAAGGTGCACCGTGGTTTGTTGAATGAACTTTGCATCTTGATAAGCGATTAATGGGTCTGGGATATACTCAAGCACACTTTCTTTTCCCAAACGGATATCTGTTTTTTGGAGTACAGGAGCACTTGGGGTGCGGTATACTTTGGTCGATGATTGAGTCGTCACAGACATCTCAGCTCCGTCCTCTAACTGAATTGACGTAAGGTATTCATCGCCGTTAACATACCCGCCTCCAACATGAATCAGATAAATGGTCGGTGAGTAAGGATCGAGATAGACTGGACGAGTAATCTTTAATGCTCCTTCATAAAAGCAAGATCTCAAGGTCGTTTTTTGTGCTTTCTTTGTAGCGGTCACCTCTAGGACGCCGGTTGCCGTCATGAATCTAGTCCGACTAACAATGCTTGTGTTTTAATCCAATCGACCACTTCACTAAGCCCTTTATCCTCTTTTAGGTTAGTAAAGATAAATGGTTTCTCGCCGCGGGAAGCAATCGTATCTCTCTCCATCACCTCTAAGCTCGCACCAACATACGGAGCTAAATCAATCTTATTAATAATGAAGAGATCGGATTTTATCATCCCTTGCCCCCCCTTCCGAGGAATCTTCTCGCCTTGGGCCACATCAATAATATAGATCGAGAAATCCACAAGCTCTGGGCTAAAGGTAGCAGCTAGGTTATCACCGCCACTTTCAACAAAGATAAGATCCAAGTCATCATGCTGTTCTTTTAGTTCATCGATCGCAGCAAAATTCATCGATGCATCTTCACGGATCGCAGTGTGTGGGCATCCTCCTGTTTCAACACCAACCACACGATCATCCGGGAGCACCCCATTTTTCATCAAAAATTGAGCATCTTCTTTTGTATAAATATCATTTGTTACCACCGCCATGCTGAATTCTTTTTGCATCGCTCGTGTAAGCCTTTCTACAAGCATCGTTTTCCCAGCCCCAACAGGACCTCCGACTCCAATTCGTACTGGTTCCATCCTACATTCTCCTCTGTATATAAAATTTAAGACATAAATAACCTGACGTGTAAACGTTCGTGACGCATTTGAGCCACTTCAAGCCCAGGACTTATCGCGCCTAACTCTTCTTTTGTTAAGTGAAAAATCAATTCAACGATTTCTTTTAATAGTGGCTGTAATTCCACCAAAAGTCTTTGTCCATCTGTTTGACCAAGCGGGATTCCCCGTACTGCATTTTGAACCAAGGAAGAAACAGTAGCAAATAAATAGGTTTCGATCATGATGCGCTTGTCAATCTCTAAGTGATAGGCAACGAGAGCATAAACCATTGCCGAATGGCCATGTGCCTTTTTTGCTTTGATACTTTCTAGATATCTTTTTAAAAGACTAGAGGGATACAGCTCATAGCATAACTTCGCCATACGCTCCCCGATTCTCTGATTCCCAAGCCTTGTCTCCTCTGCTAAACTGGAGGCGAACAAGAGGTGATCAAGGTTATGGAACTCGTCCCATTCTTCTAGGGTCAATGCCTCGAATGCCAGTCTGTTAGCAAGACCATCTGTAAATGCGAGCTGTTTACGAATGTAAACAGTCAAAGCTTTGGAGAAGGTCTCCTTATCCGTAATCACTCCCTCTTGAATATAGGTTTCTAGCCCAAAGGAATGTGAAAAGGCTCCAGAGGGAAAATTAGAATCACTTAATTGCAAGAGCGGAAAGATCTTATCAATCATGGCTGTGTCCGATATGCCTGAAAGCTTGTTTTACTTTTCTCTTCTCTCTTTTATAAGGAATCGATAATTGCTGCAGTAGTTCTTCTACTAAATAATCATATTGAACTAGCATTTCGTCTCCTTCAAATTGTGCCGGTAGATGCCTGTTCCCTAGCTGGTGGGCGATATCCCCCATCTGCTGAATAGACGTAGGCATAATCGTCAATAAATCATCGTCTTTTACGGAAACGACAATCATGTTTTTTTCATCCATATACAAAATGTCTCCATCTACTAAATCCTGCTGGTCTTTTAACCTAATCCCAAGCTCCTTGCCATGGTCAGTGACTACGCGTTGAATTCGTTTAACTAATTGGTCGCTTTCTAAATACACTCTCTCCATATGGAGTGCTCGCATGTCTCCTGTTTCTATATTTCCAACCACTTTTTCTATGATCATCTTTATCTCCCCTTAAAATAAAAAATATCGCTGTGCCAACGGAACCTCTGCTACAGGTTCACATGTGATGAATTCACCGTCTACTTTTACTTCATACGTCTGTGGATCAACCTGGATTTCTGGGGTTTGATCATTGAAAAGCATGGATTTCTTCGTCAGACTTCGGACTCCCTTAATTGGCCTAATGATCTTCTTTAAGTTGAGCTCTTCTTTAATGCCTGATTCATATGCTGTTTTTGAAACAAATGTCATCGAGGTCTGATGCTTTGCCGCCCCAAAGGAAGCAAACATAGGACGGTACAATGCTGGCTGTGGTGTCGGGATGCTTGCGTTTGGGTCTCCCATCACGCTATGAGCAATCATCCCGCCTTTTAAAATTAAATCAGGCTTCACCCCGAAAAACGCTGGGTCCCACACCACAAGATCAGCAAACTTACCTCTTTCAATCGAGCCGACATGCTCTGAAATGCCATGAACAATGGCAGGATTTATCGTGTATTTGGCAATATAGCGCTTCGCTCGGAAGTTATCACTTCTTCCTGCTTCATCTTCTAAAACGCCACGTTGCTTTTTCATTTTGTCTGCGGTCTGCCATGTTCGGCTGATTACTTCTCCTACCCTCCCCATCGCCTGTGAGTCTGAAGAAATCATACTGAACACACCTAAATCATGGAGGATGTCTTCAGCGGCAATCGTTTCTTTTCTGATCCTAGAATCAGCAAAAGCAATATCTTCTGGCACACTTGGATCTAGATGATGGCAGACCATCAACATATCTAAATGCTCTTCAAGTGTATTGACTGTAAACGGCCTCGTTGGATTTGTGGAGGACGGCAAGACATTTAATTCACTCGCGGCTTTAATAATATCTGGTGCATGTCCTCCACCTGCCCCTTCTGTGTGATACGTATGAATCACACGGCCGCCTATTGCACTTAAAGTATCTTCTAAAAAACCGCCTTCGTTTAATGTGTCTGTATGAATGGCCACTTGCACATCATACTCATCCGCCACCGTTAAGCATGTATCAATTGTAGCAGCAGTCGTTCCCCAGTCTTCATGAAGCTTCAGCCCCACCGCTCCAGCTTTAACTTGCTCACGTAGGGCTTCTTCACCTGAAGAATTTCCCTTTCCAAGAAAGCCAAGATTCATTGGAAACTCTTCTGCGGCCTCAAGCATACGGTGAATGTACCAAGGACCGGATGTACAGGTTGTAGCATTGGTTCCCGTTGCAGGCCCGGTCCCTCCGCCAATCATCGTTGTAATTCCTGAAGAAAGAGCTGTTTCAATCTGCTGCGGACAAATGAAATGGATATGAGCATCAATTCCGCCGGCCGTAACAATCTTCCCTTCTGCAGCAATTACTTCGGTTGAAGCGCCAATAACCATATCAACACCATCCATCAAAAGCGGGTTTCCAGCTTTTCCGATCGAGACGATATGACCGTCCTTAACACCAATATCACTTTTATAAATGCCGGTATGATCCAAAACGATTGCATTGGTTAATACGAGATCCACACATTCCTCGCTTGTAGCAAGGGGGTGCTGACCCATTCCATCACGAATGACCTTCCCGCCACCAAACTTCACTTCATCCCCGTACGTAGTATAGTCCTTCTCAATTTCTATAAATAGCTCCGTATCCGCTAATCGTATGGCATCTCCAACAGTAGGGCCAAACATGTCGGCATACTGCTTTCTAGACATTTGAAAACTCAATTCTCATTCCCCCTAATCTAGCTTTCCATTTACTAGATTGCTTAATCCGTAGACTTTTCTCTCTCCTGTAAAAGGTACAAGTTCGACTTCCTTTTCATCCCCTGGTTCAAAGCGGACTGCTGTTCCTGCTGGAATGTTAAGGTGCATCCCTCGGGCTTCCTCTTTTTCAAACACTAGGGCGTTATTTACTTCATAAAAGTGAAAATGCGAGCCGATTTGAATCGGGCGGTCTCCTTTATTCAGCACTTTGATCCTTTTAGTCGGCCTTTTATCATTGCATACGATCGGCTCGTTTTTTAGGCGGTATTCTCCTGGAATCATAATGCTTGCCTCCTCTTACGTAATCGGATTATGAACAGTTACTAGTTTAGTTCCGTCTGGGAATGTTGCTTCTACCTGAATGTCTGGTATCATCTCAGGAATCCCTTCCATCACCTCTTCACGAGATAAGATGGTTGTTCCGTAATGCATTAATTCAGCAACGCTCTGACCGTCTCTTGCTCCTTCTACTACTTCATATGTAATAATCGCAACTGCCTCAGGGTAATTTAATTTCAACCCTCTTTCTTGCCGACGCCGGGCTAAGTCCGCCGCTGTTACGACCATCAACTTTTCCATTTCACGTGCTGTTAACTTCATGAGCTATCTCCTCCTCCGTCAGAAAATGTGACAAATATAGGTAAAAAAAGATAGCTAAGCATGTAGCTGCTTAGCTACTTTCGCGACTCTTATACACGATCCCCAGATTGTTTTTTCTCGATAAAATATTCAACCCATGGACGAATGATCGTATAGACTCCTGCAATGACGAGCCAGGCGAAGGCAAGGTATGTCCACCCTTGAAAGAATTGCAGGGTGTAGTTATAACCGGTCAAAAACATAATGCCTGGAAATGCAAAGATAAACACAAAAGTTAAACACAAAGCCCAGCGCGTACAGAGCTTGGCATCTTTTAACAACTGCTTGTCATCCATCTGCTACACAACCTCCTTCTCAGCAACTGGGATATACTCTTCCTGTTCTTCATCAAAGCTCTTAAACGAGTCTTTCATCGCTTCAAAATCAAATTCTTCGTTCGAAAGCAGGGCATGGCCGATCGATATAATGCCGCTGACGAGGAAGACGGTGATATTACCAAACAGCATCGAATGCAGTTGGCCAAGAGACTCGACATTTATTTGGCCATACATCATATAAGCAGAGAGATTCCACACGGTCACACCAAAAATCATTCCGAATAAGGCACCGTAAAAACAACCGTTATTGGTCGCCCTCTTCCACAGCAATCCAATCGTCAGCGGAATCACCGCCCCACTTACAAAGATCCCCATCGCCATATACACAAATCCTAATCCGATCCCGACACTGAATAACAAAACAGAGAAAACCCCCATCGCTAACCCGAAACTTAGCGTGACAAGACGTGATACTTTTAATGTCTTGGCACTGCTCGCTAAGGGGTTAATGGATTTCCGGTAAATGTCTGTCACAATGATGTTTGTGATCGCTGTTAATTCAGCAGCACCCGTAGACATAACCGCCATAAAGAGCATGACTAAAAACAGAATTGAACCAGCCGTGCCAAGAACATGAGCTGCCATTAATGGAGCTGAGGCGTCCGGGTCTCCAACGTTCAGTCCCAAACCAGCTGCCGTTACTCCTAAGAATGTGGCAATAGCAAAGGGGATTGAAAACCACGCGATCCCCCCGTATATGTAGGCTTTAGAAGCGGCACTGTCTTTACTTGCGATAGCACGCTGCCAGTAAGACTGATCAACAAATACGGTCCCGAAATTTCCGATGATATTAATCATTCCAAACAGCAAACCAGGGATGGACGCCATCGTTAACATTTGTTGTGATTCCGGAAGAGAACGAAGGCCTTCATATACCGTTGTAACACCGAATTTCATGTACACCGCTGCTGCAAAGATCGTTAGAATCACAAAGATCATCGTTGTGTTTAAGTAATCGGCGATAAACGAAGCTTTTAAGCCGCCAATCATCGTATAAATCGTAAACGTTAAGGGGATCAAGAATGCAGCAACGTAAATGTTCATTCCCGTGAGAGAGTTAAGCGCAATCGCTCCCCCTAAGATCACCATCGAAGTAACAATGATATTAGTCATTAAAGCGAAGACCATCATCAGCTTGTGATTCTTTTTATCAAATCGCTTTCCAATAAACTCGAGAAACGTATGAGCCTTTGGTGCTTTTCGTTTTAAATGGATTGCTACGATGGCAAACAGCAAGACTTGAATACATGCACCTGCTGCATACCAATAAGGCCCGCTGATTCCATATTGAAAGCCTGTCGAGGAAGACATCATCAATGTGGCTGCCCATGTCCAAGCTGCAATAATAGATGCACTCGCAAGCCCTACTCCAACATTTCTTCCGGCCGTGCTAAATTGTTCTGCCGTCATAGCTGTCTTCCGTCTTCTCTGCATCACAATTGTAAGGACGGTAAAAAAACTACCAAAAATAAATAAAATCAAATATCCCGTTGTTGTCGATAACATAATCTCTCCTCCAATGAGTGCTATGTTGTAGATAATCTTTTTACGATCCTTTCAACCAAACTAACTATCTGACTATTTAAAATTCTTCTGGTAAGTCTTAGTATACGAACCACTATTTACATTTTCAAATGGTATGTAAGGTTTCCTTACATGATTTTTGCCCCTCTAATTCATTTCAAGTAGCTTTCCAATCAAAAAAGAACCAAGGCCTAAGCCTTAGTTCTTTCATTTACTCTATTTAATTTAATGCCGTTTCCAATGTTTTAATATTTTCACTCATCATCTTTATATAATCTTTCCCCTCGCGGCGTTGCTCGGCCGTAAGGGCTTCTAGGTTATAAAAGTATAACGGCTCGGCATTGACCTCCCTTAAGAACATTTCTGCGATTGGAATCGTATAGTTTTTCTCAAATATCACGTATTCAATCTCGTGTTCGTTCGCAAAAGCCATTAATTCTTCAAGTTGCCGATAGGAAGGTTCATTTGTCGGCGAGAAGCCTGTAATCGAAATTTGTTCTAAACCGTATCGTTCCGCCCAGTACGTATACCCAGCATGCGCGACTAAAAACTTTTCCTTAGCGGCATTTTCCACCATATCACGAAACGCTTGATCGATTGCTTCTAGATCTGTTTTCAACAATTCAAAATTCGCTTGAAATAATTCTTCTTCCTCAGGCATTAGTTCAATGAGGGCATCCTTTATATTTTGAGCTAATGTTATGGAGCGCACAGGATCAATAAACACATGAGGATCATAATCATGGCTGTGACCATCTTTCTCACTATGATCATGTGAATGACTATGGTCGTGTTCAGGCCCTCCCCCTATAAACTCTATTCCTTCTGATGCTTCTACGAGTAAGAGTTCTTCCTCACTCATTGTGTCAATCAGTGTTTCAACAAATCCTTCCATTCCCCCACCGTTGTATATAAACGCATCTCCGTCTCCTATCCCAATCATAGATCGAATCGTAGGTTCATAGGTATGAGCATCAGCCCCAGCAGGTATGATATTTTCAACTTGGACAAACTCTCTACCAATCTTCTCTGTGAAATCTTCTAGGGCATAGACGGTCGTATAAATAATAAGAGGTCCTACATCCAGTGGCTCTGAAGCTAGCACTCGATCATCTTGTAATACCTCCTCACTGATCTCCTCTGTTCCTTCATCTGCACTACCGCACCCTGTTATTAACAAGAATAGAGTTACGATTACACTTCCCCAAACCTTCTTCACATTCATCCTCCTTCAATCATTCCAAACCAAAAAATTTCTTACGCTTATCATTATCTGAAGGTAATAGAACCTATTTTATTAAATGTTAGAAAAGTTTGTCAATATTAAGTGCATTTGCTTCCTTAGTAAGAGGACCACCAAGTCAGATAATTCAACTTTTTATAAAAAGGGTATAGTAAGGAAGAAAAAATTTATAGGAGGTGCTAGATTTTGAGATTAATAAGCTTTATTTTACCTTTACTGATGGTTCTTTCTTTTTCAACCAATTCAGTTGCAGCAAGCCATCCATTTTCAGATGTAGGAGATGATTTTTGGGCAAAAGATGAAATTAACTACTTATATCAAAATGGGATTATTAAGGGATACGAGGATGGGACCTTTCGCCCAAATCATACTGTTACACGTTCACAAGCTGCGACGATGATTTCAGGAGCACTTAAATTAGATCTAGAGAATAGACCTGCTCCCCCCTTCGTTGACATCCGCGAAGATGATCCTGACTATAACGTAATTGCCGCTCTAGCAGATGAGGGAATCATCACCGACCGTGACGGAGAATTTACGCCAAATGCCCCTTTAACTCGAGGCCAGATGGCGGCCATTTTTAAGAGAGCTTTTCAGTTAGAGGGGCACTCTGGTCATGAATTTAGCGACATTAGAGAAGGTCATAGCTTTTATGATGAGATTCAAGCTCTCGCTGCCAATAACATTGTAAAGGGTTATGCAGAGGACAACACCTATCGCCCTAATGATTCAATGAGCAGAGCACAGTTCTCAGCATTCCTTGCACGAGTTTTAGATGATTCCTATCAGCCAGCTAATGGGGAATTAGAGATTCATCATTTAAATGTCGGTCAAGGGGATTCCACTCTCATCTTAACCCCTAATGGTAAAACAATTTTAATTGATGCAGGTACACAATCTGCTGGACAAAAAGTGGTGTATTACTTAAAACAAGCAGGGGTCAGCTCGATTGACAAACTAATCATTACCCATGCTCATGCTGATCATGTTGGAGGGGCCGTGGAAGTAATGAAGAATTTTGATGTCAGCTTAGTGCTTGATAGCGGTATCCCCCACACCACACAAACCTATTTAAATTACTTAATGTATATTGATGATCATGATATCCCATTTGAGGTTGCCGCGATTGGAGGTTCTATTAATCTAGATCCTGCATTAACCATTCAAATTGTAAACAGTGGAATGCCTGGTGATCGTTTAAATGACGGTTCTGTCGCTTTGCATCTAACTTATAATGAATTTACTTATTTAATAACGGGTGATGCCGAAGAAAAATCCGAACATAGAATCGTAGAACAATTTCAAGTAGAATCTGATGTCCTTCGAGTGGGGCACCATGGTTCAAGAACAAGCACAACCCCTTATTTTATAAAGAACGTTCTGCCTAAAGTTGCTATTATCAGCTACGGCGAGGACAACCGTTATGGTCACCCGCATCCAGAGGTGTTAGAATTACTTACTGCTGTAGGGGTGGAACGTGTTTATGGAACAGCAGGCGGAGATGTAGTCCTTGTCTCTAATGGTGAAGATTTTGAGGTGTCAGGAGGAAATCTGATTAGAGATGAAACACCTAAGCCGCCTCCTGAGGACGAGGTTATGTATCCCATTAATATCAATACAGCTGACTTTGAGACTCTTCAATACATTACCGGCGTAGGTCCAACCATTGCCCAACGAATTATTGATTACCGTACTATTCATGGAAGCTTTACTTCAATCGAAGAAATTAAAAATGTTAGTGGTATTGGAGATGTATCATTTGAGAGAATGAAAGATGAAATTACAGTAGGATAAAGGGGAGTGCTATGCCAACATACACATTAGATCGTATTGTAGACAGGAAAATAGCTGTTCTATTATTAAAAGAAGATGAATCAATAGAAATAATGTTATCTGTAAATGAGTTACCTTTAAATGCAAAAGAAGGAGATCTTTTAGAACTCGCTTTTACCGAAAATGCCCAAATAGCTAAAATAAATATTTTAAAAAAAGATACAGAAGCAGCATTAAAACGAGCTACTTCTCTTTTAGAGAAAATTAAAAAGAAAAACAACCCTACTAACTTGTAATGGGGAGTTAACTATCTACCTTTTTTCCCTCAATATGTTAAAAAAGAACACATCTATTTTAATGATGTGTTCTCCTCTACAAACGCGATGATTAATAATGATAATCTTCTTCAGCAGCCATCGCGATTTCTTTCGTCTCGTGAACGGTGCCAAATGGATGCTCTGGTGGTGCGTAGATCGAATATAGCTTGATTGGGGTATCACCTGTATTCGTTAAGTTATGCCATTTACCTGCCGGAATGACAATCACATAGTCATCAAAAACCTCTTGCTCGATATATAAATTATCTGGAGCATCCCCCATTTGCACGATTCCTTGCCCTTCTTCAATTCTGATAAATTGATCAAGGTTCGGATGCGTTTCTAAGCCAATATCGTCCCCAACCTCAATACTCATTAAGGTGATTTGCAAATGCTCTCCCGTCCATAGGGCAGTCCGGAAATTTGTATTTTCCTTAGTCACCTCTTCAATATCAATAATAAAAGGCTCTGGTCCGTAATCTTGTATTCGACTTTGAACGTCCTCATGTAGGGAACTTAGTCGTTCCGCATTTTCTTGTTCACCTTCTAAAGCCCATAGAAAGCTATTATGAACGTCTGGATTCTGTGGAAGTAAACTAGCTCTGTGATATTCATTTACAGTCTCTATTTCCATTTCGTATGCTTTTTGCAAGCCTTCTTGATAGCTATCAGCAGAGAGCTGATCAATCTGATAGGTAGGTTCTGTTCCTGTAAGATACGTATAAAGATTCGTAAAATGATCCAAATGTGCCTGTTTTACTTCTAATGCATAAAAAAGGTTTTCTTGATGATCAAGATCTGGTGCAGCCTCGGCTAATCGGCTATAAAGATCAATCGCTGAAGCTTCTCTTTTCATAGCTACAAGTAAGGCTTCAGCCGCCATTTCTTGCTCTGTTCTGTCCTCATTTCTGACCCCTGTATTCGTGTAATAAGGATATGAATTCCCGTTTGTTTCATCATGCAAAGTGTTCATCCCCTTTTAAGGTGTGATAAAGCATCATATGCCCATGTATTGAGAATGCAACTCCAATTACAAAACTTCACCTCGATTAGGCTCCTACCTAACTAGCCAAAATAAAAAAAGCTGCCTAAATTGGCAGCTCCCTTCATCGAATGTTAGGTCGTTTTATGAGGGTAAGAATCGACCCATTTTGCTTCCTCTTCTAGCCTTCTTCGCTCCTCGTGTGTCCGTGGAAATCCATTTGCGACCCAATCATTTCTGTGCGCAGAATCCAGTTGAGTGAGACCTTTTTCTTCTGGTACTTTATCAGCATCTACACTTTCGAAGCGATCGGCTTCCCATGTGTCTCGATCTTCAATTACTTTAGCCGATTCCTGCTGTCTTTGTTTATAAGCCTTCGTCGCTAACAAAACTCCGCCTGCAGAAAGAGCTGATCCGACTATCATATTCATGGTTGATGATTTCATTTTGCATCCCTCCAATTAAATACTTTTCATCAGTAGTGATATTTGATGGATACCCTTCTTAGCAATTGATAATGTTTCAATTTGTTTACAATTTTAATCCAACCGAAAAAAAGCACTACTTCTTATGGAAGCAGTGCCTTTTGAGAGAGATTATGATGTTCTTTAAATCTCAATAATAATCGGGACAACCATCGGCTTTCTCTTTGTTTTAGAGTATACATATTCCCCAACTGACTTTTTGATTTGTTGTTTAATCGATTTCCATTCCATTTTATTCTCCTCTTTTAGCTCGTTAATCGTCTGTTTGATGCGACGATTTACTTCATTAAGGAGCTCCTCAGACTCTCTCACATAAACAAATCCACGAGAAATCGTATCCGGATCAGAAATCAGGTCTTTTTTCGCTTTACTCATCGTTAATACTATAACAAGCATACCGTCCTCAGAAAGTTGTTTCCGATCTCGGAGAATGAGGTTGCCGACATCGCCGACACCGATTCCGTCTACATACGTATTTCCAGCTGGTACTTTTCGCGTATGGCTTGCTTCTTGGTGAGCAATATCAACAACATCCCCATTTTTCATGATGAAAGTATGGCCTCGTTCCACTCCGACCGCTTCGGCTAACAAACGATGTTGAACTAACATCCGGTATTCACCGTGTATCGGAATAAAGTATTTCGGTCGCATGAAACTAAGCATTAGCTTCAAGTCCTCTTGATACCCATGTCCTGATACATGCATGCCTGTTGTCACACCTGATCCGTAAATCACGTTAGCTCCCAGGGCGTATAAGTTATCAACAATTGTTGTAACACTGCGTTCATTCCCCGGAATAGGACCAGCCGCTAAGATAACGGTGTCCCCTGGCAACACATCAATTCCGCGGAAGTTTCCTGTAGCGAGTCTAGCAAGCGCAGCCATTGGTTCACCTTGACTCCCTGTACAAAGGATGACTACCTTCTCAGGAGCATGTTCATTTATGTTATTTTGATCAACTAGCATCCCTTCTGGAACCGTTACATACCCTCTCTCAATCGCCACACCTATTACATTCACCATACTTCTTCCGACAAGAGCAAGCTTTCGATTCGTTTTTGCGGCAGCATGGATGACTTGTTGCACACGGCTCACATTTGACGCAAAGGTGGATACAAAGATTTTACCTTCTGCATCCATAAATGCTTTTTCCAAATGATGACCAACCATTTGCTCTGATGGCGTTAAGCCAGGACGTTCTGCATTTGTGCTTTCAGATAGTAACAGCAAGACCCCTTCCTTGCCGATCTCCGCCATCCTATGAATATCCGAATGTTGGTCATTAACCGGGGTTAAGTCGAATTTGAAATCCCCTGTATGTACAACCGTGCCCTCTGGTGTGCGAAATACAATCCCTAAACAGTCTGGAATACTATGATTCACCTTGAAAAACTCAACGTTCATTTGCTCAAATTGAACGTTTGAATCAGCGTTTATTTCTATCAATTCCGTTTCTCTGAGAAGTTTATGTTCTTTTAACTTCAACTCAATTAATCCTAATGTGAATCGTGTCGCATAGACAGGTACATTTAACTTTTTCAAGAAAAATGGAATGCCTCCGATATGGTCTTCATGCCCATGAGTTACAATGAGCGCTTTCACTTTATCCTGATTTTCAACTAAATACTGAATGTCAGGAATGATCAAATCAATCCCTAACAAGCTCTCATCCGGAAACTTGTTCCCACAGTCAACGACTACGATCTCATTCCCATATTGAATCGCATACATATTTTTGCCGATTTCTTGCATTCCACCTAAGCCATAAATCGATAAACCATTCTCATTTGTCTCCACCTTACATTCCTCCAACCATAGGGATCATTTTAGCCTTAGTATGCCCCAAGTTGTAGTTGCTTTATGATTTTTCAAACCCATTCCCCCACATATCCCTTGATAGATGGTAAGATTTAAATAATAAACATGTGGTGGAGGAGTGTCGGGAACTTTGCAAAAAGATTTGTTTTACTACATAGCTGAATTTATTCTTTATGCTACAGGGATTGCTTTAGTGATTGTCTTTTTATTAAGAGCATACTTAAAGTCGAAAAAAGATCGAGAATGAGGGGAATGTTTTATGGTCCATACAATTAAAGAGTATGAAGAGAAATCACGGGTTTTTAATCCTTCTACCCATATTAAATCGCGTATTCAAGAAATGGAGGGGCATTCAGCGATTGGAGCTGAAATTGCGTCAACATGGAAAAACCTCTTGGACCAACGGCTGGTTAAGGAAACGTACCCAGTGATTCATCCTATTGGACAAGAAACATTTTCCTTGTATGCGGACTACCCAACAGGCGTTTTTGAGTATGCCCTAGACATTGATGGAGCCACTGCTCTGATTAAAAAGAAGCGCCTTGAGCCAAGCCGCTTCTCCCCAACAACAATTATCGGTGCGGTTGAACAAGGCAATATCAACCAAGACCAAACACAAATAAAGCTTAACCATAAAAATCCTGTCATGGTCCTTCAAAGCCATTTTCTAACCGACAATAAACCTTACTGTATCAATGGAAATCACCGGATAAATGAAGCATTTAAAAGTGAAGATCAATCCATAGATGTCTATATATTTAATGAGCTGGAATTTTTCCCTTT
The DNA here is from genome assembly GCF_032843265.1 of Alkalihalophilus lindianensis. Taxonomy (NCBI): domain Bacteria; kingdom Bacillati; phylum Bacillota; class Bacilli; order Caryophanales; family Bacillaceae; genus Alkalihalophilus; species Alkalihalophilus lindianensis. Next base: position 221,635 of record NZ_JAWJBA010000006.1, on the reverse strand, counting down.
CTTTTATGACCGCCTCAGTAAAGCGATGTATTTCCTTGAGTTGGATTACCATCATGTTGTAAACAGAGATGCTCCATTAATTAAAAGTGAAAGAGGGGCGTTCGTTTATGATTTTAGAAACTAAAAGATTACGTCTAAGACCACTTTCGGTAGGGGATTCTGAGCGAATAGAGGAGCTAGCAGGTGATTATGATGTAGCCAAAACAACATCCACCATCCCTCACCCTTATCCCAAAGGATCTGCCAAAGATTTTATTCTTCATGTGTTGGAAGCTGCGAACAAAGGAAAGCTTGTCATTTTCGCTATTACTTTAAGAGGCACCCATGAAATAGTAGGCCTTATTAATATACATGTGAACCAAGCAAATAACCGTGGTGAATTAGGTTATTGGATAGGAAAGCCTTTCTGGGGAACAGGCTATGGTACGGAAGCAGCAAACGCGGTACTGGCAATCGGATTTAAGAAATTTAAGTTAAACAAGATTTATGCTCAAGCCTTCACTAGTAATCGTGGGTCTTGGAGGATCATGGAGAAAATCGGCCTGACATACGAAGGCACGTTAAAGCAGCATATTTATCGATTTGGAGAATATTTTGATTTAGCTGTTTATGGGATGTTAAGGGAAGATTATGTTGGAATCACTAAGTAATCCATAAAAAAGGATCAAACTTCGCAACAGAAGCTTGATCCTTCTTCATTTTATAAATCTATCCTGTAAATACATCTCCTTTTGGATAACGAACATTGCTTGGTCTTGATTTCGCAAGGGCAAAGGCTAATGTAACAGGTCCGATTCGCCCAATGAACATCAACACAATAATAATTTGCTTGCCTATTGTTGATAATTCATCTGTTATGCCCATCGAGAGTCCTACTGTACCAAAAGCAGAAAATGCCTCGAACACAATTGATATATATGGAGCATCCTCCGTAATGGCGAGCAAGAAGATACAAAATGAGACGGCCATTAAGCTGATCACGACAATCGCTAGAGCACGCATGATGATATGATCGCCAATTGTCCGTTCAAATACGACCGTTTCTTTGCGCCCTTTTAAATAGGTGATGACAGCTAGTAAAATTACAACAAACGTCGTCAGCTTGATTCCACTACCCGTTGAGGCGCTTCCGGCTCCAATAAACATTAGAACAAGCATAAATGTAATGGACCCTGGATTCATACTGCCAATATCGAGTGAGTTAAAGCCAGCAGTTCTAGGGGTAACGGCTTGAAAGTATGCTCCCCATAGCTTATCAGACAACGAGAGCGACCCAAGTGTTGCAGGGTTCCCATATTCTAGCGAGAAGATAACGAGCATCGCCACAACATTTAAAATCAGTGTTCCTACTAACATGATCTTTGTATGAAGCGTCAATTGACGGAAATTCTTCTTTTCAGTTAAATCATATAAAACGGTAAATCCAATTCCCCCCGTAATAAATAGCATCGTAATGACAATATTGATGACCGGATCGCCGACAAACCCCATCAAACTATCTGACCACAAGGAAAATCCAGCATTATTAAAAGCTGAAATGGAATGAAACAAACTCGTAAATAATCCGTATCTCCAGCCAAATTCAGGGACCCAACGTAGGGCAAGTAAAATGGTTGCGAGTGCTTCGATTGAAAAAGCAAAGATAAGCAGCATCTTTACTAATCGAATCATCCCACCAAGAGAAGTTTGGTTAAAAGACTCCTGCACAAGGATTCGCTCTTTCAAACCAATTTTTTTGCCTAGCGTCAAGACAATCAAGATCGCAAAAGTCATTAAACCAAGTCCACCAATTTTAATCAGCACCATAATGACCACTTGGCCGAATAGAGTAAAATCTGTTCCGGTATCAAGAACGACTAATCCTGTAACGGTTGTAGCAGAAGTAGCTGTAAAAAGAGCATCTATAAAGGTAATCGGTGCAGTTGTTGAAACCGGCAATAGTAATAAGATCGTACCTATGATAATCGCCCCGAGAAATCCTAAAGCTAAAACTTGGGGCGGCGACATATTGATGAATTTACGCCGAGCGCCTCTCATTTTAGAGTGCCTCATCTTCAAAGCGGTTAATATCTAATTTATGACCCATCACAACAAGCATATCGCCTTTATGAATGAGATCATCTGGCATTGGCGAGATGTTCATCTCCTCGCCACGTTTCATCGCAAGGATCGTCACACCATATTTGGCACGGACATTTAAGGCCACTAACGTCTTTTGGTGGACTTTTTCTGTTGCCCGAAGCTCCACAATGCTGTATTCATCCGAAAGATCAATGAAATCAATGACTTTTTCAGAAGACATATTATGAGCGATTCTACGTCCCATGTCAGATTCAGGATGAACCACGTAATCGGCACCTATTTTTTCGAGTACCTTATGGTGGTAACTATTTTGAGCTTTGACCCACACGATCGGGACATCCATTTCCTTTAAGACAAGAGTCGTTAAAATGCTTGCCTGGATGTTATCGCCAATCGCTACGACGACATGCTCAAAATTCCCAATCCCAATTTGTCTCATTGCATTTTCATCGGTTGTATCTACTTGCATTGCATGAGTTGAGTAAGCCGCATATTCATTAACCTTAGTTTCGTCCTTATCAACCGCCAGCACCTCATGCCCTCTTTGATACAATTCCTTGCATACACTACCACCAAATCGTCCTAAACCAATTACAGCAAACTGTTTTTTCTTCTTAGCCATCTTTACCACTCCTTTTTAAATGCAAAAAAACCATCACTAAGAAATGGTCTGTATGTAAGACCTTTCCCTCTTTTAACGTAACGCTTACGGAGTTAGCTGTCGGGTTAGGAACTGAGAGTATCCCTTCTTCAAATGAAGACTCACCCCAAGACATGAATTGTCAGTTTCATTGGGTCCCCCGCACGGTTTAAGGTTAATTCCCTAAACAGTTTAAGCGATTAAAAGGCGCGATATACGGTTTTCATAGAGTTTAATTTACTCCTGTTATCTGATGTTGTCAATCACTAATTTATTTAGATATTGTAATGATTTTCTGATGATTTTCCTTCTCTTTCAACCTAAACAGTGATATACTATTCTAGCGATGAGCTAAATTGCATAAGACGAGATTGACGCGCCTTTTAGGCAATGCACTATGTGGAGTGCTGTCACTCGCCGCAATACGCATAAAAGACGCCTTACGGGGCGTCTTTTTTTAATGGCTATTAACGATTTCTAGCATGTTTAAAGCTCATTCGAGTAAGTTGAGAGGTTTTTCTAACATATCTCGAATTAATTCTAGCATAGTATCAAGTTATTCTAGCAAACGCAGTAAAAAATGGGAAATAACCGCCTAATTCCAACAAACCACAAATAACACTAATACAGATATCTTAGTGTTCCCACTTACATAAACCCTTTCACCTCAGCAAATCCTTTCGTCTTTCTAAAAGTCTTGCGATGGTTTTCAAGATTTGATATCATATCGAACGGTTGAATCATCGCGAAGTTAATGGCCGCCGTAACCGACTGTTGTAGATGTAACAATCGCCCACCATACCGCGTCATTGTATGTTTCAATAGAAGGTTCTAAGTACTGAATAGGAATAGAGCTTATAAAAATAACAATCACTAAAAAGATGATTACTTTATCTAAATTATTCGTTTTTAAAATAGCATGAAGAGGCTGCATATATTGTTTTAAGATTGCCAGTGCTCGTAAAACACGGACCAAACGCGCTAATCTTGCCAATCGAAAGATGCTATCTAACAGGATGACCGCAATAAGATCAAGAGGGTTCTTTTTCAGATATTGGATTTTATTATCACTTCTAGCTAAGCGTACCGAAACATCTACTACAAAAATCAACCGTATTAAAGTTTTTAACCCAATGGCTATCATTCCAGATAAATGACTGAAATCAAAGCTAATACCGCCATCAGTAATTCATATAGAAAAATGATTTTGTCTTTGCGTGGGAAGGTAGTTGCAATCGTTTGTTCTGCTTTTACTTCCATCAAAATGACTCCTATTATTTATTGACAATGACCATGTAATATTTTAACAGTAATTTATTTGGAAATATAGGGGCAAAAACAACACCGACTCTCATTAAGGAAGTCGGTGTTTGCATATTTAACAAGAAATCGTTTCATACAGAGCCACTTGATTCCGGCCCCCCCTCTTCGCTTCATACAAAGCCTTATCTGCGCGCTCAATAAATTCTTCCTTTTTCTCTCCAACATACAGCGCAATTCCAATGCTTATTGTTAAATGAATAGTTTTCCCTTTATAGATAAAGGGTGAGCTTTCGACTTGTTTGCAAATGCGTTCAGCGACCACCTTGCCTTCATTTAAACTCGTATCCTGCATAATAATCGCAAACTCTTCGCCTCCAAAACGAACGTACGCATCAGAGCTTCTGACGTTATCCTTGATGAGTTGTGATATATGTTGAAGCGCTTGATCTCCACATACATGCCCATGTGTATCATTTACTTTCTTGAAATGATCAATGTCTAATAGAAGAAGTGTAAGTGGGCAATCAACTCTCTCACTATGAGGAATAGCATTTTCTAGCAATAAATCAAAGTATCGTCGATTGTATAAATTCGTTAAAGGATCAATTAATGTCAGAGCCCTTACCTGCAGGAACATTTGCTCATACTTCATTCTAAAATAAGCAACTATCACGATGATCGCCCAGTTGATGAGTGTTGATAGGATGAGAACAATGACATCCATTCTCGTTAAAAAGGTCACAAAAGTAAGCTCTGCTGTATATTTCAAGAGACTAAAAAACAAAGCAGTCGTGATAATTATTCTCCACTTTGGATACATCATAATGATGAAAATCGTTGGGATAAGATAAAGGGACCAGACAAAATGAAAGATGGTACCGGTGAGCCTTTCTAAAAAAATCATTAATAAAAACGGGGCAAATGTAAACAGCACAATAACCGGCCAAAAGATCCATTTCTTCACCAATACGGTCACCTCTCTTCCCCTATATTGAATCATACTGGAAACCTTTTAAAAAAAGTCCTATTTTTAAGGGATATGAGTAAAAATATTGTCGAATCTCTTAATTTATAATAGTAAATAACTTAAACTAAATACCAGTTACTTTTTTTCTATTAACGACGCACACTCTCAAATAAGATAGGAGTTTTGACATGGTTATATAAAAAGAACTAGTGATGACAACTAGAAAATCGGATGGAGAGCATTCGTAAAGAGATGATCAATAGTGGCCTTGTTAAGGGACTGTGTCATCCAGATACGCTAAAGTCAAGCAGACGATTAGATACAATTTTAAATAGAAATGAGCTCGTTCGATCAATAAAATAAACTCGACAAGTGCTACGCACATGTCGAGTTTAACGTAAAGTAATTTAGTTTAGTCACTAGGTAGACTCAATGGCAGTAAACCCACTACTACCTCTCTCCATTTACACCACGCTGCTCCCCCAATAGACATCACTCGGAATATACACATGTCCTTCCATTAGTGTTCTACTCGTTCTAGCAACTGCTGCATAGTTTAATTTTGGAGTGCCCTCCAGGTAATCAATTTCCACCTCAAACTCAATAATGCCTGATGGATGGCCAAATCGTATGGTTTTATTCACTATATTCTGTTCATCCGATACCTCTATATCACATGTTTCTTGTACAACGGTTCCCTTAATGAGTGAGGCAACAGCTGTGCAAATGCCCCCCGTAACGGGATAGGCTTGATGTAAGGTTCCCATTGAGATAGCTCTGCTTAGAAATCCGATATCCTTCTCCTCGACCTGAATTCCTTCTAATGATGTATAGGAATGTTTTGAACCTACATAAATGATTTTGGGGCTAGCTGGTGATTGTAGGGAAGCTTCTTCCTTCGTATTAGCAAACCCTAGATTCACCGCAATTGTCGCACGGATTTCTTCTAATCGTTCTTTGTTTTTAATCGTAAGGTCTTGAGGTAACTCACTACCACTCAATCCGATGTCAGCAGCTTTCACAAATACGCATAAGTTAGCAGCATCAACAATACTTATATCTAGCACCTCTCCATTACCTAACCTAATCTCATCTTTTGCATTTCCAGTTGGCAATAGTTTTCCTGTACGAGCTCCAGCTGCATCTAAGAAGTTTAACATGATCTTTGCACCTGTCCCAGGCACACCATTAATGTGGAAATCACCATCTATTTTAGCTTTTCCATTTTTCACTGGGACTTCTGCTACAATGATCTTTTTCGTGTTCACATTATAAATTCGTACCATTGTAAGTGGTTCATTTACTTGCACTAATCCATGATCAATTGCAAAAGGTCCTACTCCAGATAAGATGTTCCCGCAATTAATACTGTAATCAATATGTTCTTGATTGACGCTTACTTGCCCGAATGTATACTCCACATCGGCATCGGCTCGATTGGAAATACGAACCATCGCAAATTTACTCGTTAGAGGACTCGCTCCTCCTAGGCCATCAATTTGTCTTGAGTCTGGACTGCCATAGATCGATAAAATTACTTTATCTCTAGTCAATGGATCATGTGGTAGTTCATTTTGCAATATATATACTCCCTTACTTGTTCCACCGCGCATAATGGTTGCATGAATTTTCTCATAGTCTCTCATTTAACGAACCTCCTTATAGTTAAAACCCTACTAAATTATTCGGCCAATATAGATTCATGACATTACTAAACAGCAACAATCCGACAACAACAATGGAAATAGACATTGCAGTTTTGAGTACCGTAAATTTTGATTCGATGTAGAGAAAGCTTGCTAGGAAAAGAATTGATGCTACAATGATTCCTAAAACATAAATGAGAACAACATATCCGATTAACCATGCTAGATACTTTAAAGGCCTCTTCATGTTGAGCGTAGCTAATTCTTCTTGAACTTTTTTATTTTTTACTAGTTCTCTTATCTGAATAGTTGTATATATGAACGACAAAACCGCTCCTGCAATCGAAATATAATATGGGAAGAACTGTGCTAGTCTTGAAAAAGTTGAAGCCTCCAAGGCAAACAGTGCAAAAAACACAAACAAGAAAAACGAGAATAGTGTAGAAGCTAATAATCTACTCATACATCAACACCCTTATTATTTTCATACGCCTGACTGATACGTTTTACAAAATACCCACCGAATAGAAAGACTACGATTAAGGCACCAATCACAATGACAATTGGATGAGTTAACCAAGCAAACTCGTAGCGATCCATCGAGATCCATAGATACCGCTCTGCCGATAAAGAAAGCACAAACCCTATTAGAAATGGTGGTCTTGGCCAATCAAGTGAATGCATGACAAGTCCCAATAAGCCAATCAGGACAAAGAATAGGATATCTCCCCAAGATTTTGTACTTTGAAAGGAACCTATTAATAAAATAATGAAGAGAAACGGTACTAATTTATTTGCTGGTATCGTACTGATTCTAGAGATTGGTCTTGTTAATAGGAGACAAAGTAACACACCGAAAATATTCGCAATAACTAGCGTCCAAATTATCGATAATGTCACAGGTAGACCACTGGTAAGCATATTAGGACCTGCTTGAAGCCCCATTAATGTTAAGCCTCCTAGTAAGATAGCCGTTGTTCCACTTCCTGGTATCCCAAACATTAGTGTCGGGATTAATGCGCCGCCTTCTTTGGCATTATTCGCACTCTCAGGGGCGATTACACCTCGGATATCCCCACTTCCAAAATGGTTGTTTTTCACCGTTTTTTGAGCGAATCCATAACTTAACCAATCAACTACACTGCCTCCAAGTCCGGGGATAAATCCGACCACCGAGCCTAGTATGGCACTCTTCAATACTAACCACTTATTTCTAATAGCATCTTTTATTCCAGTTAATAGCCCACCTGACACAATCTTATTTCCTTTTGAAACGCTTCGATTGTCAGATAGCATTTCGATCATGACCGGGAAGGCAAATAATCCAAGAGCTACAACTGCAAAAGGGATGCCATTAAATAGGTAGATAAAGTCTGAAGTATAACGGTACTCCGCTACAGCTGGTGCCGCCCCAATGGATCCTAGTGCTAAGCCTAATAAACCAGAAATAATCCCCTTCATCGGTGATTTGCCAGATAATAATCCGACCATACTTAATCCTAATAGAGAAAGCATAAACAGCTCAGGCGAACTAAAGCTTAAGACAATCGGTCGGACAATTGGAATTGTTAAAAACAGGACTATTCCACCGATTATTCCACCGACCATCGAACAGAAGAAAGCGGCTCCTAGTGCCCGTGTAGCCTGACCTTTCTTTGCTAGTGGATGACCATCCATGATTGTTGCTTGGGAACCGGATGACCCCGGTATCCCAAGCAAAACAGACGGGAAAGTATCTGCTGTATGGACAACAGCCACCATACCAATAAGAAGGGCCATTCCAGTAAATGGATCCATTCCAAATATAAATGGCAACAACAGTGACATTCCTACAGTCCCACTTAGACCAGGTAATAGACCTACCAAGATCCCAAGTGATATCCCTAACAACATGAACCCGATTCTAGATGGATCAAGAACAGTCACTAACGCTTCTATTGCTATTTCAAACATACTTATCCCCCCTTTCGATTACTTCTCATTTAATTAATCAATCGTAACCTCATATTTTTCTTCAAGTAGTTTACGTACCCAATTTAGAATTTCAGGGGAGGTATTGAACGCATTATCAATCATCGTTTGTAAGGTTTCTCCGGTATATGGTTCGTAGTTCTCTAACACCTCTTGCCCATGCTCAGTAAATTGTGGATCATTAGCAAATTGTTCTGCTGCCTCATGAAGAGCATCGATCGCTGGCTGTGGCGCATCCCCATGAGTCCAAATCAGCTTTTGAATTGTGTAGGATGAATTAACAAATGCTTTATAAGCTTCCCACGCTTCACCACTAGGAGCCTCTCCATGAATCTCAATATAGACTTCCTCCACTGTAGGGATGTCTTCAAATACAGGATCGCGAACGAGGTCGCCATCTTCATTAATTTGGCCTAATGAATAAAGAGGAATCGCTTCATTGTTTTCAATCAAAGGCTCAATGTTTTGGATATAGGAAGACGTTGTCTGGAAATCAATCGTACTCTCACCTTGTTCAAACGCCACACGCGCCGGTCCTCTTCCTTCATAACCAAGAATCGATTTCACATCTAAATCTAGTACCTCAAAGGATAATAGTGTGACTAAATCTAACCCTGTCGCACTAATTCCTGCAAAAACTAATTCTTCCTCCTGCTCGCCTAAGTCTGCACCGGTTTCGATACCAGTTTGAGGAGAGACATACACAACGGCGCCTGTTGGTGCTCCGATAATCGGCTCTAGGTCTCTTAAGTCGTATTTAACTGCACTTTGCCCCAATAAATATGGCGTGTGAACTGATGCACTAGATGTAAGAAGTTTATGCCCATCATGCTCACTCATATAAAAGAATTCATTTGTTCCCGTAATTGTCTGCCCTCCTGGAATGTTAACGACTTGTACTGAGGGGTTTCCAGAGATATTTTCGCTGAAATAAGGCGCTAAAAACCTTGCGAATAAATCTGTTCCACCACCTGCCCCGAAAGGAACAATGATTTCTGTATCTTTACCTTCATAAAAATTATCCTTCGTTAAGTCCTCTGCACTACCGCTTGTATCCGTGTTACAAGCAGCTAACAAACTGACCAAAGCAAATGCACATCCTACTATCATCTTTTTCATAGGGACCTCCTTATAATTGAAGTTTAGATAAATAAACCTTCTACCGTCTTTTGAATGAGTATACTATCACTCTCCTACTCTAGGATGCTTCTATAATCAAACCTAGTAATGAATTAGCCTTGTAAGCGCCTTCATTAATTCTTCTTCAGTATAGCTCCCCTTTAAAATTATTTAAATATTATGAACATTTATCTTATTTTTTTCATTTCTGCCAATAAATATGATTTTTTCTGTTTTTACATTTTATGTAAGTTATTTTATTGTCTTTTGATTTTTTTGACAATTATCATTAATCTTATGATTTATAATGGTAGAATGAATGATATCAGTTATGGTGATGGAGTGTATTAACATGTTGAAAAAGGTACGTTTGGTATGGAAAATTGTTCTGCTTGTGACCATCCTTGTCGGTCTAAGTTTAACACTAGCTAAACTCAGCATTACAGAACGATTCAACTCAGCAGTTAATGAACATTATGGTGAAAGCGCTATGATTGTTGCTAAATTAATCGCTAGTGACCCAGAAATCGTTAGAGCCTTTTATGAGGAAGAACCTCATTTATATATTCAACCAATTGCTGAGAGTACGAGGCAAGTAACAGAAGCAAGTTATATCATTGTAACAAGCTTAGACAATATCCAATACTCTCATCATAAGCCAAGTGAGATCGGTAAGAGAATGGATTTTAATTCTGAAGATATTATTCAAGAGGAAATCTCAGTCATCTTCCAAGGAGAAGGATATGAAGGTGCTGCAACCATTGCTAAGACCCCTATTTATGACCGGAATCGAAATATTATCGGTGTTTCAACAGTTGGATTCTACTACGATGACCTCCAAAGTAAAATTAATAGTTTCAACAATGCCACGCTCCCTTATTACTTGTTGATTTTCTTATTGGGACTGATTGGAGCCTTTTTGATCTCTAGTAGTGTAAGAAGGATGATTTTTGGATTAGAACCAGCAGAGATTTCCTATCTATTTAAGGAAAAGGAGGCCATTCTAGAGTCGATCAATGATCCTTTAATCGCAGTAGATGTAGATGGACAAATTGTTTCAGTCAATAAGAAAGCGAGGGACATTCATTTTTTTGAAGATATAAAGATTGATGATCAATTAAAGATCCCTAGATTGATTCATTGCCTGAACCTCATTAAAGAACATGCTTTTCATGAAAATAATCTTAAAATCTTAATTGACGATCAAGTCTACATTATGAATTGCTCTCCTATTAATCAAGAGGAAAAATTAATTGGAGTTGTGTTCATTTTCCACCCTTACTCAGAATTAAAAGATTTAATTGGTGAAGTCACGAAAATTAAGACGTTTACAGATAACATGCGAGCTCAAAATCACGAATACCAAAATAAATTAAATACGATTTATGGCTTAATTAGACTTCGTAAAAATGATCAAGCACTACAATTAATTTCACAAGAAGTCGAGCAACGACAAGAGTTCACAAACTTTTTAATGTACTCCGTTAAAAACCCACTCATTGCTGCCTGCCTGCTTGGAAAGAAAAGTCGCGCTTCAGAGCTCAAGGTCGATTTCATTATTGATGAGAATAGTGAATTAGACATTTTCCCTGAAAGTATCAATGAACAAGATGTCATGACAATCATCAGTAACTTAATTGATAATGCGATGGAAGCAGCTGTGAGAGAAAAAGGTGAAGAAGCAAAAGTGATGATTTCTTTTACCGACTTAGGACCAGACATTGTCTTTGATATTGAAGATAACGGAAAAGGAATTTCTAAAGAGGAAGAAGAGCTAATCTTTGTGGAAGGTTATACTACTAAAGCATCATTAAATAATGGAATTGGATTATCGATTGTGAAGAATACACTCACTTCATTAGATGGTCAACTTTTCATTTCAAAAAGCGATTTAGGTGGGGCTAGCATTACTCTTACCATTCCAAAAAAGCCTTTACTAGACTAATAGCATACAACATGAGAGGTGGATATACATGGGAGCGATTCATTCCAATCATATTGAAGTCATGATCATTGAAGATGATGAACTTGCGGCTAATATATATGCGGAGTTCATTGGAAAACTTGATAACTTTAAAGTGACATATATTGCGAATACAGGAGAACAAGCGAAGAATGTACTTGATCAATACAAACCTCAATTGATTTTACTAGATATCTACTTACCTGATACACACGGCATTGAATTACTTTGGCATATTCGAAAGCTTTATCGTACGACTGATATCATCCTTATTACCGCATCGAATGAGGCTGAAACGGTAAGAGAAGCCATACGGGGCGGAGCCTTTAGTTACATTATCAAGCCTGTGATGATGAACAAATTCTTAGATACCTTAAAGCACTATGAACACACCACTAAAACACTTAATCAAACCGAGCTAATCAAACAATCCGACGTCGATTCGCTCTTTTATTCAAGAGAAAATAAACGTACTCCACTAAAGATGGAGAATCAAACTGACCTCCCTAAAGGGATTGATAAATTCACCCTTACTCGGATAAAGGATCAACTGAGTTCAACAACAACGAGCTTTAATGCAAATGAATTTTCTCAATCTCTTAAGATGAGTCATTCAACCGCAAGACGATACTTAGAGTACCTAGCTAGTGAAGGAGTAGTTGAGATCTCCATTCAACACGGGACAGTTGGTCGACCAGAGAGGAAATATACGTATCGTAGAAACAAAGAGTAGTTAGTAATGGCTCTACAATGCTGAGCAAAATTCATAAGAAAAAGAGACCCATCCTGCCCACACTATATATGGAGGGTCTTTATCATAAATTGTTTGCAAAATAAGAATAGCTTTTTTAAGCAAAGGGGCCGATTGCTAGGTTCAGCCCTACTTATAGCAAGGCTTGAGTAGGGATCATCTCTTTTTTTCAAGTCAAATAGTCCCCTTACCCAACATCCACATGATGACCTTAACGATAGTCTCTATTATAAATCCAATCAACAATAACCAAACGACCGCACTTATGATAATACCGGCTATTGCCATCACTTTTCCTTTTTCCCCAGTGCGGCTCATTTCTACTAACCCGACAATTCCAAAAACGATTCCAACTAAGCTAAACACCGGCACTACTAATGGATACACGATTAAACTTACAATGGATACTAGTCCACATATAATAGAAACAATTGCTCTACTATTTCTTCCTCTACTCGTTATCTCTTCCTCCATGTCACCCCTCCTACTATCCACATGCAATTGAGTGTTTATGTAAAACCCTTCTTACTACCTTCTTTATAATTTTATGATATACCAGTAAGAAGTAGGAATGAATAGGAAGTTATATGTTAAACCCTACTCTTTTTCTCTTTATAATGAATCTTTTATGCTTTGGATATGGCTTGAATAAAATAGATGATAATGGACTAGAAATGATACGAGTCAACAAATTCATTTTAAAATAGGGGTCAATGTACATGTTTACAGAAGCAGACGATTTGGTATACGATTTAAATCGTAATAATTACGATTTGTAATAAGATAAAGAGTGAAGTGAGGTGGAGGCTTTGAATGAAAAAGAGAAGTATAGCTTTATAATCGGGTTAAAATCATTAGAGTTTGAAATCAAAGAGCTGATTATTCTTTCTAAGGAGAAGTCAACTTGCTATGAGTTATTGGGGAGGTTAAGTTGACCGATTTTTATCTTCATTTAGAAGAGGTTAATCAACGATGGGATACTGTTTTTTACTGCACACCAAGTGATGCCTACTTAACAGTTACAGAAGAGCTAAATAAAGAGATTTTGTCCCGAGAAAAACGATTGTGCTCATGTCACCAAGCATTGGAGCCAATTTATTAATCAAAGGACTACTAAATAAAGATGTAGAGATAATCAGTCTATCTACTTATTTTGCTGCGACGAAATGGAAGGGAAATGATCGTAAAACGAAAATTTGCGTGACAAAAGCCATTAAAAAACGAATCTTTATTGGCTCAACGAAAGAAGCTTCATCAGCTTGTTCCTATTTGAAGGAAGTGATCAAGGAGATAGGGGTTATATGCACAATCTTGCCTAGTGCGTTAGCTGCTGAGGGGAGAAGCATCACGACGTATGTTCATCCACCCCTCTTTTTAAATAAGATCGCTTTAACAGATATTTTCTTTGGAGAAGGCCCCCAGAAAAGCATGTACAAGCTCTATCCTGAAGGACCGATTACACCTATGGTGATGAGTAATCTATTATCAGTGTGGAAAGAGATTACAGGTTTCTTACAATCATTTGACATCAAGCGTTTTAACTTATTGAAATTTCTAAATGACGACAATTATCCGGTTCCAGAAGAAATGCTATCAAGAACAAGCATAGAGGATTTTATGAATGTAGATCGTATCAAGCAGGAATACCTTTTATATGTGAGGTATACGGCGCTACTGATTGATCCATTTTCAAAACCTGATCAAGAAGGAAGGTATTTCGAATTCTCACGCGTTCCTCTAGAAAGAGTGAAACGTGTAGAAGGTAGATGGGAAATTCCTCGTGTACCATTAGAAGATTACAAGAAACTAAAGCTAATGTCAGAGTTAGCATATCGAGTCAATCAAGAACTTCCCGTAGTTAATGAATTAGTAGAAAACTTTGAAGAGGTTGTTTCCTTATTTAGCGAAAAGCATCGATTACATTTTGATATGGATGTTTTTCAAAAGCAATTAGACCGTGATTTGACAACTATACTAAATCACACCCAACCTATACAAACATAAAATGAATGTCTTTAACTCAATGTAGGAGGTTATGTAGTGAAAAATGGTGTAATCCTTGCTGTTGCATCAGCTTTTATTTTTAGTGTAATGAATGTCTTCGTAAAGGCAGCTAGTGAGACAATTCCGGTGTCTGAAATTGTGTTTTTTCGTAGTGTAATAGGCACGATTATTATATTGTTTTTAATGAAAAAGGCAGCTGTATCTTTTTCAAGGAAAGGTGTTCCGATGTTAGTCGTAAGGGGGATGTTAGGGGCTTTATATTTGCTTGCCTATTTTTATACGATTGCCCATATCCCATTAGGTGACGCTAGTATTCTTGCTCATCTTTCACCCTTCTTTGCCATTTTACTATCTGCTGTTTTTTTGAAGGAAAAAATCAATAAACGTATTATCATTGTTCTTCCACTCTTTGTCTTGGGGGCAATGTTCTTAATCAATCCTTTCAGTTATGACTCCTATACAGTCTATGCGCTTGTAGGTGTGCTTAGTGCATTATTAGCTGCGGGGGCTGCCACAAGTATTCGTTTTTTGAGCAAGTCACATCATAAATATGAAATTGTATTTTATTTTCTTGCTACAGGGACGCTTATATCAATTCCGCTTATGTGGCATGAATTCGTGATCCCCACACTTATGGGTTGGATCTACTTACTGTGTATTGGGATTGTATCATTAATTGGCCAAATCGTCTTAACTAGTGCTTTCACTCATGAGAATGTTATGGTTGTAGAGGTAGTCCGATATATAGGGATTTTCTTTAATGTGATGTGGGGATTCCTTATTTGGGGAGAGACGCTAACGTTTATTTCCATTCTAGGAGGTGCGCTGATTATAGCGGGATCAATTTTCCTTTCACGGCGTAAACATGAAGCAGTATCGATGCATCAACCTCCTCTGAAAAAAGGGATTTCATAAGAAGAATGATATCTAAGTTTAATTGATTGGGTCAAATTTAATTCACCAAAATATTTAAAAGAGGTCTTCCTATGCAAGGAAGGACCTCCTTCTAAATTATTTTAAAAGGGCAATCGCCTGTCGATATTTTATTTTACTGTAATCGTTTTAAGGTTTAGCGTGAATAGTAAAGGCGTGTGTACCATAGAATTCCTCTTTTTTAAGCTTATTAACTTACCATCCAAGCCTTCTCTTCAACACCGATACCTCAAAAGTCTCCTTACCCAACACCCTCAAAATTATCTTAAGGAACTTCCTCACCTCTTTACCATTATATGATATATCAATAAGAAGGTGGGAATGAGTGTTAATGAATCCCTTAGCACTAAAAACCCCTGCACCATCACAGGGGTCCACGTCAAACTATTTAGTTTCATTATCTACTAGGTAGTTCTGCCCATGTTTCTTCTAGCCATTTATCAAAGTCAGAACCTTTGTCGCCTTCGTACGTATCATAGACGTCAACTCTCATTTTCTTCAATTTCTCTTTGAAATCAGCATAAGAGTGATCCTTTGGTAAGCTTTTCTTGATACGAATAAAGATCTTCTTAGTGCCCTTGACTGCGTCCTCATCCTTGCGAGGAGGCATTGTTACATTTTCACCAAGTCCCTTAAGCTGACGATAGGCTGCTTCTTGCACAAGATACACCGAATCACCTTTCATGGCATGGTTCAATAATTCGATCGTCTCTCTGCTTTTATATTGGCCTAACTCTTCTACAGCATCTAGACGCTCTCTCCAGTTCGCTGTTCTATTTACCGATTTCTTTAATTCATTTAAATTCTCAGGTACTTCTGTTTTTACTTTATGATTACTCAAGCTATCCAATCTCCTTTATGGTCGAACCTTATTAGTAAAAAATGTGTTACAAACCATTGTAGCACGATTAGGAGATTTACATACGTTAAATTTGGTTTTCGCTTGTTTGATTACCCGCGTCTCTCCATCAAGTTCATCCCAACTCCCATACAAAGCACGCCTATTAATAACAGGATCGAAAGTGGTTCCATTAAGCTTAGGAAACCACGATCATATATAGTGGCTCCTTTTAGAGCTTCTAATCCATATAAGATTGGCATTCCTTTTGACAGCGTCAATAAGATGTCATTGGTAACCGTTTCAATCGGCCAAAATGCTCCTCCAAGCATGGCCATAGCCGATGCAACAATAGGGATGATCGCTTGAAGTTGCTGGCTCGTTCTTACTAACCCCAACAGAAGAATTCCTACAGCTACAATAGTAAAAGCGTAGCAACCAATAATGATCAAAACCGTTCCTAGCCGCTCTCCTAAATCAAAACCAAAGGCATACTGAAACAAAAGAAAGATGAGTAAAATTTGCAAGTAACCTACTATAAAACAGTACAATAGATGTCCCATGTACATTTGCCACTTTCTAAGGGGGGAGATAACCATACGCTCCCATGTGCCTAATCGCTTTTCCTCTGCTACATTCATTAAACTGAACATAACCGTGTAGATCGCAAAGAATAATGTCATCCCAAATAACACATGTAATTGCTCATTGTATTCAAATGACCCTGTACTTCCTTCTAGAGAAGACGTCATAACACTGAGAACCGGCTCATTCATGAAGTCATTTACCTCTGTCCGAAACGCATCGCTTTCTACATATGGTTCTATTTGCTTTAATTGCAACTCTTCCATATAAACTTGATGAACATACGCTTCGATAAAAAGTCGACTCGGCTCCTCAGCTGCCACAAGTATTCGGTAGTCATCTTCTAGTAATTGTAAGGCTAAGCTTTTATCTCCTAATGCCACAGATTGTTTTGCCTCTTCCTCCTCCATTAAGACAAACTCATAGGCATCGGATTCATTTAATAGATTGATCCAAGTGTTTCGATCTTCCTCACTTAATGTATCATCTGTAAAGGTCGATACCTTCATCTGACTCTCTCCACCAAACCCTGCTAACACGGCTACAAAAATTATCGTTAACACAAAGAAGGAGAGGACCAGAACTGGAGAGCGCCTAAATCTTTGCCATTGTAATAAAAAGACAGATTTCATCTTTAAATCGACCTCCGTTTCGGGAATGCTAGCAGACTAAGAATCAATAATACAACCGTCATTCCAATGATTCTTAGTAAGAGAGGGGTTAACCCTTCCACTCCAAACCCTTGCATCCATTGAAGGTATGCTGTTAAGGCAGCTCCATTTGGTGTCCAATTCCCCAACTCTTTTATCATGTCTGGCATGGCCGTCGTAGGAAAGAAGCTCCCTCCAGCAAATGCTAGGATGGTCACAATTCCACCTGCGAAGGTATGCGAAACCGTGTCTGTTTCCCATCTAACGGTTAGCGCCGTCAACAATGCTGCAAATCCTCCCACACATAAAGATAATGCAAGTGAGATGGTTGCCATCCCTAACCAAAAAGTAAGAGATGCTAATGGAAATGGCTGAAAAAGGAGTGAGGATAAACTAAACAAAATAACTAATTGAATAAACGCAATCACCGTAGCAGATAGAAATTTCCCACTTAAATAATGCAATGGCCGTGTCCCTGTTAGGATAATGCGGTTAAAGACGTGCTGCTTTTTTTCCACATGAGCCTTACTTGAGATCGTTGAACTTACAAATAAGACAAACATCACAGCCATCCCGATCGTGTAATATTGAAAAGAGGTGATTGGCTCGTTTGTAGAGATCGTTTCAATTCCACCCACATCGCTTCTATCAATCGTTGGAGCCTCAATTGGTCCCTCATCGCCTGCTGCAAGGGATAGTGCCACCTCAAAATTTAACGTATCTACAAAGCGATCGATGACATTTTGAAAGACATTTGCCTGCAAGGAATAATCGTCAACGATAACCGATAGCTCGCTGCCGGCACCTTGATTGAGGAGCATCTTTTGAAGGGATTGATACGTAAAGTTTTCTGGGACAATAAGAACTGCTGCTACATTCCCTTCTTGTAGCTCTTCGTTCGCTGTTTGCTCATCTACTTCTTTGACCTCGATCATTTGTTCAATGCCCTCAGCTCCTAAAGTTTGGTGGAGTAATTGCAAGGGACTATACTCATTTGCGGTTTCAATCAAGCCTTCTATGACTTCTTCTGGGATGGCACTTTCTTCAAGCTCCTCAATAAATTCTGTTATGCCTTGCTGTTCATCATCCTGTTGAACGAGTGCAACCGTCATATTTAATGCCTCAGTATCTCCCCCAAGTAATCCTTTTAATGCAAATCCAAGGATGGATAATAAAATAAGCGGCATTAAAAGCAGAACGATTAATTCGCTTTTATCGCGTATAAGAACAAGGATGTCTTTTTTCAAAAATGTACCCATTATATCCCCCCTAATCTCTCAGCTTGCGTCCAGTTAAATGTAAAAAGACGTCTTCTAAAGTAGGGATTTGCACGTTCACATTTAAGATATGAGCTTGATGACGTTCGGCTGTTTGAAAAACACTTGCCAACAATCTGCTTCCTTTAGGAACAATTAGTTTTAATCCCTTTTCTGTTTCGATCGTTTGTCGAATTCCTGGGTGTGTCTTCAAATCTCCTATAAAACCTGGATAAGGCCGATCTAATTCAATCACAATCGTTTCCTCTCCTGATAAGATGCTTTTCAATTCATCTTTTGTACCAGAAGCAATCACACGACCATGATCCATAATGTAGACACGATCACAGAGCCGCTCAACTTCCTCCATATAATGGCTTGTGTAGAGAACCGTTAACCCTTTTTCTTGATTGAGGCGACGAACGGTTTCTAGTATATGACTTCTCGATTGTGGGTCAATTCCTACCGTCGGTTCATCCATAATTAAGATTTCTGGCTCATGTAACATGGCAGCGGCCATATTAATTCGTCGCTGCATGCCCCCTGAATAGGTGCTGACAATCTCTTTTTGTCTGCCATCTAGCCCGACAATCTCAAGTACTTCCTGAATACGTTTTTCTAATTTCTTTCCACGCAACCCGTAAATCCTTCCGAAAAACTTCAAATTTTCATAGGCCGTCAGCTCTGTGTACAAGGCAATTTCCTGTGGAACAATTCCAAGGACCTTCCTCATTCTCACAGGATCTTTTTTGACACTCATTCCTCGTAAAAATACATCTCCAGAAGTCGGTTTAATCAATGTAGAAATCATCGAAATTGTCGTCGATTTACCAGCTCCATTTGGACCAAGTAATCCAACAGACTCGCCTTTATCTAAATACAAGCTCACCTCATCCACTGCCGGCTTGCCGTTAAATACTTTTTTTAATGCTTCTGTTTCAAGCATGAACAATTCCTCCTTATTCGTCTCTGATAGGAAAAGTATATAAAGAAAAAGACAGTGCCCCCACTGTCTTCCGTCATCACTTATGTATGAATTCATGACTCAAGTCACTTTTGTTACACGACATTATGTCTGATCGCATAGATAGCGAGCTGAGTCCGGTCTCGTAAATCCAATTTATCTAAAATGACACTGATATGATTTTTGACCGTTCCAACTGATAAAGCAAGCTCCAAGGCTATTTCTTTATTGCTACGTCCTTCGCCAATGAGCCGCATAATCGCTAACTCTCTAGGTGTAATCGCAGGATCCACTTCAACCTGATCTGACTGTTTCATCAGCCTTGGAAGTACTTTTGCGGCAACATGTTCTTCTAAAGATAAACCACCAGCTAAACAGATACGGATAGACCGGATCAACTCTTTTGGTTCAGCATTCTTTAACATGTAGCCCCTCGCTCCATTTCGTAGTGCTTCAAGGGCATATTCATCATCATTAAATGTGGTGAGTATCAGGACTTTTCTCTCTGGCCAGCGTGTGTGGATAATCCGAGCTGCTTCCAACCCGTCCATAACAGGCATGCGAATATCTAAGATGATTAAATCAAAATGATGCGTCTCACACAGTGTGACTGCTTCTTTACCGTTACTTGCCTCTCCAGTCACACGTAACTCTTGATCTGTTTCAATCATCATTTTCAAACCTTCACGAACCATTCCCTGATCCTCTGCTAGTAAAATCCGAATCATGTTTCTCCCTCCTCTATATCCTGTATTGGCAAGGTTCCACGTACAACAAATTGACTTGACGACTGATATACCTCAAGTTGTCCGCCACAGCGCTCGATTCTCTCCCGCATAGCTTGAAGTCCAAAACCTTCTGTATAGGGTATTTCATTTTTAATTGGATTTATGACTTCAAATCGAAACACCTCTCCTGCAGGTGCTTCAAACATAATCGTTACTTCTCGTCCTTGACTGTGCCGCATCATGTTGGTCAGCGCTTCTTGAACCGCACGGTAGACAGCTATCATTTGTTCATTCCGAAGCGGTACAGTAAGAGCACCAGGCTTAAGGGAAAATTGAATGCGGAGAAAATTTTCAGCTTCTAACTTGCGAATCAAGTTAATAATCGCTGCCAACCCTCCGACCTCATCTTGCTTTAATGTTTTAACCGCACTTCTTGTCTCTTCTAAACTTTCACTAGCTAATTCTTTTAGCTTTTGCAGCTGAGAAGCAGTGGGTTCATCAGCTTGCAATCTTGAAACTTCTAGCTGCATCAAAAGAGCTGTGAGCTTATGACCGACTGAATCATGGATATCTCTAGCAATTTGAGTTCGTTCTTCCTGCCTAGCGTGCTTTTCATCTGCTGCAATACGTCGCTTTAATTTGCGATATTCACTGATAAGCGCCTCATTTCTATCAGTGAATTCTCTGTTATCACGATACAATTTCCAAAACGCAATAAAAGCAAAGCTAAAGCTGAGAGTATAGAGAGCTAAAAATACAGGAGGAAAAATAGAATACCCAAAGAACTGCGGGGTAAGGGAAGCTACAAATAAAAGAAGACCAAATCCACTAGCAAACCAAGGAGAAAGATGGAGCAGCGCTTTCCCTGCAAGCAATGAAAAAATCAGCAACGTATAAGGATTCGCAGCTCCCTCTTGCTGCGGCCATAAAACAAGCATCGCAACAATGGCTACTCCACTTAGGATCAGCATAAAATAAAGCTGATTCTTTTTAAAAAGGGTAGAAACAAAAAGCAAAGCAAAAAAAACGGCACTGCCTAATATCCGCAACGGCATCTCATCACTCGGTGCAGCTAGATGATGGAGAGCAAAAAACCAAGCCCCACCAAGAAGCCCGAGCCAAACCCAATACAATTGCATACTCTCCACCCTTTCACTACTATTTATCTACATACCAAAAATGACTTTTTTAATCAGTCTATCATAGCAAATTAGCCTCTAGAACAAAAGAAGCAAACAGGAAACTCCCTGCTTGCTACCTACTACTTTTCATAAAAATGTTGTTTTAGCTCTTCTTTGATCTCATCTGGTATCTCTTCTGACTGCTGGGTTTCGAGATTGAAATTCACATAGACCGCTTCATTTTTCGCACATACCTCACCATCTTGATGGATTTCCTCATAGAGCTCCAAGCTTTTGTTTCCAATTCGCTTTACCCATGTCTTCACTTCCACGTCCCGACCATAATAAATCTGACTCACATATTCGAGCGTCGTTTTGACAATGATCATTTTCCAATGTTCAAAGGATAGATCAGGTGTAAATAACTTGAACAGCTCATGGCGCCCCGCCTCTAGCCAAACGGGTACAGTCGTATTATTAATATGCCCCGCCCCATCCGTCTCTGAGACACGCGGTACAATTGTTGTTTGATACATCCCATTCACCAACCCTCTTATAACTCTGCATTCTTTTACTAAAGAATTCTTCCTTTTAAGCCGAATCCCTCCTAAAACCATTAAAATAGCTGTTTTCTATTATAAGACGAGAGATTATATGGTAAATTTAACTAAAATCTATTTAGTGGGATAGACGTTTAGAAGATTAGGTGTGATGAGATTGAAGAAAAGATTGATTATAATTAGCTTGATATTCCTACTCGGGTTGGCAGCTTTTTTTGTAGTGAAAGCAATGAATAAAGAAGCCACTGCGTTAAATGATTCCTTCACAAAGGAATTCATTGCAGAAGAATGGGTCGAAGATGGTTTTCACTTATTTGAATCGAAGACTGGACAATACACAATGCTGTTTCCAGATCAATTTCAGATGATAAGTGAGCCTCCGGAGTTTTATGGGAGACTGGGGGATTCTTATGAGCACTGGGTTGGTCAAATTTTAAATGATAACAGCAAAGGAATAGCCTATTCATTTAAGGTAACTTTTAAAGATGAAAAAGCGGATTTAACAGAAAATCAATTACATTCTATGTTAAACAACCATGCTTACAATGACCAGTATGAAACAATTAATTTAATCAATAAAACTATTTATCACGGTTCCTCCTCTTTGATCTTTGAAGGTCCTAAAGCAACCATACAGGACCCCAACCTTAACCAAGCCAATACCTTCTTTGGATTAATAAGTAATGAACATTCAAAGAAAACGGTAGAGATATATTATTCACTAGATTGTATTGAAATAGAACGGGGATGCGAAATAAATACTCAGGGAGAGTATGAATTTGCTTTAAAGGTTATGAAAAGTGTTGAATTTATGGATGAATAATAAACATATATTAGTGATCAGGCGGGATGAGATTGAAGAAAAGTACGCTTATTGTCAGTTTGGTAATCCTAGTCACCTTAACCTTAGTTGGACTTATTATAGTTAGAACGATGAGTGGAGATGCAACTGCATTAAATGATTCCTTTACAAAGGAGTTCATTGCAGAAGAATGGGTCGAGGATGAGTTTCATTTATTTGAATCGAAGACCGGACAATACAGGATGTTATTTCCAGACCAATTTCAGATGATAAGTAAGCCTCCGGAGTTTTATGGGAGACAAGGAGATTATTATGAACATTGGGCTGCTCAAATCTTTAGTGATTCCAAGGATGGAATCAGTTATTATTTAACGCTAAGATTCAGAGAAAATGAAGTTGATCATTTTAAAACTGATTTAAATAGGATGCTAGATGACCACTCTTTTCAAGGACAATATGAAGAAATCAAGTTAAATAATAAGATTATCTTCTTCGGTTCTTCTCATTGGGCTGCTCGTGAAACAAGAGGTGTTATTAATAGCCCAAATAAAAATGATGCCAATACCTTCTTCGGACTAATACGGGATCAGCATTCAAATCGCACCATAAAATTAGTCTATACAACCATTTGTTATAAAGAAGAACTTGGCTGTGAATTCAACAGTGAACAACACTTTTCATTTGCTTTAAAGCTAATGAAAAGTGTTGAATTCTTGGATAAACAATAAATACATATTAGAGATTAGGTGTGATGAGATTGAAGAAAAGAACGCTCATTGTCAGTTTGGTTATCCTAATCACCTTAGTTGGACTTATTATAGTTAGAACGATGAGTGGAGACGCAACTGCGTTAAATGATTCCTTCACAAAGGAATTCATTGCAGAAGAATGGGTCGAGGATGAGTTTCATTTATTTGAATCGAAGACCGGACAATACAGGATGTTGTTTCCAGACCAATTTCAGATGATAAGTGACCCTCCGGAGTTTTATGGGAGGCAGGGTGATGGGTTTGAAGAGTGGGCTGCTCAAATTTATGAGGACACACAAGATGGTATCAGTTATCGTATGAAGATAAGGTTTATAAATGAGGAAGCTGACTTATCTGATAACATTCTGAGCCTCATGTTAACTAATTATGCTTATGAAAATCAACACAAGGAAATGAAACTTGATGATACAACCATTTACCATGGGCTGTCTCATTCATCTTTAAATGGTATTACAGCAACAACTAAAGACTCAAAGGAACACAAAGCGAACCGATTCTTTGGACTTGTACTGGATCAACATTCTAATAGAAGCGTAGAATTCTTTTACTCAACCAATTGCTTTAAAGAAGAACTTGGGTGTGCATTAAACCCTGAAGATCATTACGAATTTGCTTTGAAATTAATGAAGAGTATTGAATTTCTTTAGTGAATGAAGGTACGTAATACAATTTAATTCTCTAATCACCTGTAACTATTTAACTAGATAAACTTCCCCCTCCCTTCTATTCTTTAGTTCAAATTCTCCATTTTATTCTATAAATATTCCTATCTATTATATCAATTGTGATTTTATGGTAAATTAAAAAAGATATTATTTGTTCTGTTAAGATTTTAAAGACTAGGTGTGATGGAATTGAAGAAGAGAATCGTTATAATCAGCTTGATATTCCTACTCGCGTTGGGAGGTTTTTTTGTAGTGAAAGCAATGAATGGAGAAGCGACTGCCTTAAATGATTCCTTTACAAAAGAGTTCATTGCAGAAGAATGGGTCGAGGATGAGTTTCATTTATTTGAATCGAAGACCGGACAATACAGGATGTTGTTTCCAGACCAATTTCAGATGATAAGTGACCCTCCGGAGTATTATGGGAGACGAGGGAATGGCTTCGAAATTTGGAGCGCTTTAATTTATGATGAAACTAATGATGGAATCAGTTATGAGTTCCGAGTTATGTTTAGAGAGTCCGAAGCAGATTTATCTAGGACACGTCTAAATATTATGCTTGAAAGCCACTCATATCAAAATCAATACGAAGAGCTTGAAACAAATGAAACTCTCATTTATCACGGTTCATCCTTTTGGGATTCTAGTGATCCAAGTGGAGATAAAAAAGATCCAAGTAAATTTGACGCAAATCGCTTTTTTGGACTTGTACTTGACCCAAAAGCTAATCGTTCGGTAGAATTCGTTTATTCTACGGTTTGTTATAAAGAAGAGCTTGGCTGTGAATTAAACCCCGCACAACAATATGAACTTGCTTTAAATCTAATGAAGAGTATAAAATTCTTGGATTAAGAGGATCTGTGATGAGCAAACCAATTATTGATAATCAAACGAGAAACTATTTGACTGAATTGCAGTATACTGATGGGTTCACTGTTGACGATGTGAAATCCATTATTAAAGAGCAGATGGATTTCGATTTAAATGAAGTAAACTTAAAGATTTATCACAGTAATGAAATGGGCATAGGGAATGAGTCCGGCTTTGATGGGTCTGCTATTCACCTTTATAACAAAGAAGAAAATATTAATGAGGTCTATTATATTTTCCGTGGCACAGCTAAATTTGAAGATATATATTATAATGCTACAGGTATAGCTACAGCTTCTAACAACGAGCAAATTATAGATGCAGAAGAATTTTTTGATACCGTACAAGTTCAAGTGCCAAAAGGTGGTCAAAACTTGTACGGAGATGGGCACTCATTAGGTGGTCACCTCGTAACAAGTTTAGCATTAAAAACGAAGGCCTTCTCTGATGCAAGAGGATTAAATGATGCTCCCATTAATGTATACCAGATGGGAAGATACGATTTAGATTTCGCAGAATTTCTAAGAGTTCATACAGGCGAAGTCGCCCCCCACAACATCAAAGAAGAAACAATCATTGCTCTTGCTCGGGATTTTTATAAAGAGCAATCCAAGGTCATTAGCCATACGCGTGTTAAGGGGGATCCTCTCTATGCGCAAAGCTTTCCTGGGAAATTATATATTGGCCAGCAGATTCATTATGTAGGTGATTTGGATATCATGGATTTCCCCAATATAGGTGAATACCCATTGACGCATCTCGCTAAATATTCCCCTATCCATTACTTAGATAAGCTACGTTATGAATCAAACGTGAGCGCTCTCTTTTGGATGATACGAGAGACGGATCAACGTGTTGGGATGGAGGGTGTTCAGTATACAATGACCAACTGGAAAGAGGTACTTTCTCAATCAGCTAAAAGACCAGAAGGACGATTTGCGCTATTTGTTAGAGCACATGAATTAAAGAATAGAGCTTCTAGTGTGTTACAGAGTCCAGGCACTTGGTATCAAGCCTATGACGTGTGGTCTAATTTCGACCTTGTTCACAATCACAGCTTATCAACCCTCATTGATTACTACAATGCTCAAATGCACGAGAAGCTAACCTTATTCCAAGTACAAGACGCGATCTCTGGTAAGTATGTGATGTTAAACAAAAGTGACTTGAAGGAATTTAGTTTACGATATGAACATGCTATTGAGCAAAAATATCAGATCCTTCAAGATCTTAGAGCCTTTATCCATCAAGAGTTAGATGACTTATATGATAGCGTAAAACGAGATTTGCAAACGAAAATGCAGGCTTTAGAAGCTTCTCCAGGTTCATTGGTCTCTACTCCCAAAAGAAGCTATTCTGGAGGAGTGCTCGGTGGAAGTCTTTCTGAATTTAGAACGGTTGAACGTGTGGAGTTTGATCGTTATTTTGAACCGATTGATGAGTCGATGACAAACCCTATTAACGACGTGATTGTGCAAGTTGAAAATGAGATTAATCACTTAGAAACCTTCTTATCGTCGTTTCAGGCGACGTACAATGAAATGTTTGATACAGACCAATCGATTGCCAGTTCAATCGGAATCCATGCGAGGTGAGTCCATATGTTTCGCCGTACTCATACATTTACGAACCATTCAAGTCCCCTTGTCGACGACCAGGCGAATCGCTTCAAAAAGATAATTGAGCGGAATGAAGAAGCAAATCATACTATTTATCAAGCCAAACAACTAATCGAATCGCAATCTGGTGACTACATCGACTCACTCCTATCCTTTTCAAATCAATATGAACGTATTTCTACTTCTACTAATCACGAGCATCTTTTGTTCTCTGTACCAGAATTTCAAATAAGGTCGCAACGCTTCTATCAAGATGCGCATAAGCGGAGATACTCTGTTTATTACACGTATGGGTGACAAAATAAAGAAAAGGAACCTCTATGCATGGAGATTCCTTTTCTTTCACTGCTTCTCTTCCTCCACAACTTCCGCTTGTCCTTCTGATTCCACAACTACCGTTTCTTTTTTCAAATTTTCTTTTATGTGCTGCACGTCCTCGACTTGATGCTTCTTAACTATCACTTCATTCAGTTGAACAGGGTGTTTGCTAATGTCTATTTCCTCTTCCTTAAGAGGGATTCGAAGCTCTTCCTCACTTCCAGCTTCTATTACCATCTCTTCACGTCTGACCGGAATAGTAATTGTTTTTTGATCTTCCACTACTTCTTTATGGATCTTTACTTCACCCGTTTGCACACGTTCTTTTTTGATATCGAGTTCTTCTTCTCGAAGCTGCATGGTTTCGTGATTGTTACTCGCTTCTGATGATTGATTCTTTTTAGTCCAAGTACCAATGATCCCCCCAATAATGGCACCAACTATGATTCCCGTTGCCATAGTGATATTCATGAGCATACCCACTAGACTTCCTATGACTGCCCCAATTAAGATAAACTTTCCCACCTAACACTCCTCCTTGATATGTTTTGATTAGTTTGAGCTATTGAAGGAATAAATATGAAAAAAATCCCTACTTAACAAAAGCTAAGTAGGGAGGAGTGAGAATGACTAATTAATCCTCATTAATAATCTCTGCATCTCCATGGCCTTCAACATCTGCCACTTCTTTATGAAGCACGTCATGAACTTGTTGGGTTTCCTCAACTGAACGTTTATGAGCTGTCACTTCTCCTGTAACAACCGTATGCTTCTCTACATCCACTTTTTCAGCTGTAACAGGAATGTGAACTGTCTCTTCTGTTGAAATAGGTTCTTCTGATGGTTCACGGTCAACTGCTTTTCTTTCAATAATCACTTGATCGTGTGCAACCGGAACATTTACTTCCTTTTCTTCCTCCAC
This sequence comes from Alkalihalophilus lindianensis, assembly GCF_032843265.1. Lineage (NCBI taxonomy): Bacteria > Bacillati > Bacillota > Bacilli > Caryophanales > Bacillaceae > Alkalihalophilus > Alkalihalophilus lindianensis. Next base: position 193,628 of record NZ_JAWJBA010000006.1, on the reverse strand, counting down.
AATTTCCTTGTGAAGCTCGACATCGCCCGTTTCGACACGTTGTTTATGAATATCCAACTCTTCTTGACGTAGATCTAAATGTGCTTCATTAGCAAATTCTGTATCTTGGCCTTCTTTACGAACTTCTTTTTGTTTTTCCTTATTCGGTTCTTCCTCTGCAAATAAATCAAAAAAGCCCATGTAGAAAACCTCCCCTAAAAAGTGTGTGTAGCAAACGTACACATACTATTATGGCCTTGATAAAGAGAACTATGCTTGGAAAAAAGTACCGTGGACTGTTGGTTTATAAAGATCATTTCAGTTTAAACTAGAAGAAACTTAAGGAATAATCGAAACGAATTTGTTATATCCTCAAAAAAAAAAAACAGGGTTTCCACTCCCGCTGATTCTCATTAATAACCTACAGGACTTGATGTACCCTAATTAACCGTGCCTTCAAAGATCATTCCATTCTCATTAAACTCAATAATTTCTAGACGTGAAATTTCTTTAATATATACACTTTTATATTGCTCGCTCCCTTGATCGTCTATATACAAAATAACTCGACTTCCATGATTATCTGTTTCTATTCTTGGTGAATAGGTATCCAGATCAATATGCTCTGCCACTATATCATATTCTATATACTCCATTAAAGAGGACTCATTTGTCTCCTCTGATTCATCACTTGCTGCTTTCTCAACATTTGTTGTTTCTTGATTCAATTCCGGTTCATCGCTTCCTTCCTCATTTGAACAACTTACCAATACCATTCCTAACATACACAGTAAAACGATCATTTTTTTCATTTTCTTACTCCTTTTTATCATATAATCAATCAAACATAAATTATTCTACTATACATATCCGGTTCATTCTGTTAGTTACTCTAAGGAAATTATGTAATATTTCTTATAGTTACATGACCTTAAATTAGCTAATCAAAATACTCACTCACCCCCACTTTACCTGTATACATCCAATCTATCTAGGAAACAATGGTGACAAAAGCAGGTGTAGGAGGGTATGAACGTGAGTAAATCAGAGTCATCCAAGCAAATGGACCAAATGATGAATGATGTAAAACGCCGAAATGAAGAAGCAAAAGAAAAAGCAAATAAAGCACTAAACAAATAAAAGCTGACACTTATGTGCCAGCTTTTTCTAGGTTCTTTTTAGTTAGACGATGATCGTTTTGGAGGGCTTTTAACGCTTCTTCGCGCACCCGTTTATTTTTTAATTTGCGCTTATTTAGATAATGATCGGAGAGTTGTTTTGAGTAAGGTTTTACTTGTGAGGCTTGTCTCATTTTAATGCTCCCCTTTCTTTTTTGGATACGTCGCAAACTTGTTAAGGAGTTCGCAGCAAATCCATAGAAGTTCTTGCGTTATTGTTAAGTTTAGCTTACCAGTTTCATCCTCGACATTCAACTTGCTTCGATTCGAATGGTCAAGGTGGAGGGAAATAATCCATTCAGATCCATCTTGCAGAATTCTCTTCCAGGAGATGAAGTCTGGCAAAATAAGCGGGTCTTTTTGCGTCTTATCAATTGACCTTACATACTTATTTTTACCCTCACTAATCGGAATAAAAACGTCTAACTCTGCTTTATTGATTCCATACGAATCAATAAAAACTAATTGGTCCTCATCAACCTGATAAAGCGAATAGCTCGTGCCAAAATCGATGTTATCCAAATTAAATTGATCGGTGACAAGCAAATTCAATTTAGACTTGAGCTGGTAGATAAATTCAATTAAGAGATCGTATTTTTCTTTAAATAATTCAGCCGATTCTTCTGTTTCTTCTAGCTGAACGAGCAACGATTCAATGGCGTCATCTTTTTTGCCAATGTCTAGCTCTAATTGCTTCAATAGGGCTCTGCATTCTTCAAGCTCATTGATGCTGCCATTGTCCACTCTCTGCTCTAATTCTAGGAACACTTCTTCTTTAAGTAGTTCGATAAAATCCTTCTCCTGCGCTAACGAAATTAACGAGTTGTATTCGGCTTTCATTCGCTTTTCATAGACTTCGATGTGAAACAGGTCACTGCCGATCCTACTCATCTCATTTAACACAAGCGTTCGAATGTATAAGAAAAGAAGGACCAATCCTATTCCTAGTAATAAGCTGAGTGAACTGAGTGGTAATGCAAGAATCTGCTCAAACGCGGTGGTGGTTTCATGGATGATATAGCTAGGAATGATGATCAGTAGAACGTTGAAGAGCCCTTGTAATGAAAGGAATGTCTGTGCTTTTCTTACTAAGAAGATAAGGGCATTTTTCAATAGAAGAGCAGACGTTAATGGTTTATGTGTTTTTGATTGTTCATGGAGTTTATTTAGTAAGTTATTTAATTCTTTTGAAAGTATGGTTAGTCTCTGCCTCGTTTTCTTTTCTGCCATCTTAACCCCTTCCCATTACTGCTTTTGTAAATTATACCATTAGACTTCTGATATGAGGGTATTGGGAACACATTTACTACTTTTGTCCCTCCCTCTTTATTACAAACAGAAATATTACTTTTCTTTCATTGTATTTTCGGGTAAACAGGTGGAAGAATTGATTTAAGTAAGGAGTGTCATAATGAGCAATGTATATCGATTGATCGGAATTTTTGTTGCTTCTATTGTTCTGGGGTTTGCCTTTAACTTATTCTTACTGCCACACGAAGTATTAACGGGTGGCGTAACAGGACTTGCCATGGTATTTGGCTTATTAACCCCCGTGAACGCTGGGATTTGGATTTTTGTACTGAACATCCCGATCTTTATTTTAGGTTGGCTTGGACTTGGAAAAACCTTTATCGGCAATAGTGTATTTTCTGTAATGGTGACTTCGATCGCCATGTTGTATATTCCAATCGTTCAAGTGACAGATGACGCCTTATTATCTTCCGTATTTGGAGGCGTGATTGCAGGGGCTGCGATTGGATTTATCATTCGTTTTTATGGGTCTACAGGTGGCTTTGATGTGATCGGGCTTATCCTCACAAAAAAACGGGATGTCCCACTAGGTACCCTTATTTTTGCCTTAAACAGTGTGGTCGTGTTTATTTCAGGCTTTATATTTGCATGGGACTTGGCCCTTTATACAATGGCTTCGATTTACATTACTGGGTTAGTCATTGATCGCATCCATACACGTCATATCAAATTGAGCCTTGTTGTTGTCACTAGTCGTAAAGACGAGTTAAAGAATGCGATGCTAGAAAATTTATATCGCGGGATTACAGTCATTGATGGTGAAGGAGCTTATTCTAAGGCCAAGCTTCAGGTGCTATACACCGTCATCTCTCGTTATGAATTAGCGATCATCAAACCGATAATTAAAGAAGTCGACCCGAATGCTTTTGTCAGCATTAACGAGACGATGGAGGTCTTAGGGAATTTCAGACGGGGGTAGCGACGAATCGCTCCCCTTTTTTTAACAAATACTCTCGTCTTCTCACTTCTTATGCCCCGCAATCAACTTACTCCGGTGCCTTGTCGTGCCTCCTTTTGTATAGGAGCTTGCTCTAAGAATCGCGGTGGAACCGTATTTCTGCCGAATCGCATCCATCACATATCCGAGCTCGCGTTTTTTGGTCACTTTTTCTTCATCTTCAAATAATGATAATTGCCGCTCTGTATCAGGGGTTACTTTGGAAAGACTAACATACACTTGCCGAACCGTTTCACCGCGGTAATGTTTGCGCAGCAGTTTTTTGCATGCTTCGTAAATATCGAGTGTGTGGTTCGTCGGGGCCGCTATGGTCAGCTGCCTTGAAAAGCCTCCTCCACCCTCATTTCGGCTATAGCCTAATCCTAAGCTAATCGTTCGACCTACTGCCTGATTGGCTCTAGCCCGCCGCACAACTTCCTCACACATTTCAAGAATGACCGTCATCAGCTCCTCTTCGCCGACATAATCCCTCAGTAAAATTTGTCCGACTGAGTAGCTTTTGGACTTAACTTTGGCAGGCTTATGGATATCACTCACATCAATCCCCCACGCATGCTGATACAACTGCTGCCCAATCACGTTTCCGAATCTAAATTCAAGCCTTTCCAAACCAGCGTTAGCAAGCTGTCCAACTGTGCGAATCCCCATGTTCATCAACGTTTTCTCCATACGTCCACCAATTCCCCAAAGCTCAGAAAGCGGCTGAATTGACCATAATTTTGTCTCAACATCTTTGTAATCCCAATGAGCAAAATGATCCTCTCGCTTTTTTGCTTCGATGTCTAGGGCCACTTTTGAGAGGAACATATTACAAGAAGAAGAACCAACAGCCAGGGTCAGCCCAAAGCAATCTTTAATCGACCGTTGCAGCATTTCGGCAAACTCTCGCTGGTTCTCCTCTCCTTGATGTCGTTTTGACGTTAATTTAATAAACGCTTCATCAATCGAGTACACAAAAATATCCTCAGGAGGAACATATTGCTCCATATGCAAGGTAATTTCTGTAGAGATTTTTAAAAACTCCTCCATTTCAGCATTGACGACGATAATATCTGGGTCCTTTGGAATTTGATACAGCCTTGACCCTGTTTTGATCCCCATCTCTTTAAGCTTAGGGGTAGAAGCGAGCACGACACTCCCATTACGCTTCGTGTCTCCTACTACAGCTAGTTTGCAGACAAAAGGATGCAGACCTCTTTTTACAGCCGCGACACTTGCATAAAAGCTTTTCAAATCACAACATAAATAGGACTGTTTGGGGAATGCTTCATAATTAAACATTGATTTTCATCCTTTCCTTGCCTTCGCTGGCTTTACTCGTTATGATTATTATAACCAGAACACACGTTCTTATAAAGAGGAAAATAAAGGAAGTGATGACATGCAACAGTACCGAGGGATGATTAAGTGGACACAATTGGCTATTCCGGAACACATGGACATGATTCGTCGTGAACGAACAATGCGAAGTATCCCGCAAAAACCAGAGCTAGATCAGCAAGCACTAGAGGAATTGCATTATGCCTTGCAAGAGAAAATGAACGATCAAGAAGAAGCGACGATCCATTACTGGGAGAACAATGCGATTCAAACGATTAAGGGGAGAATTCAACCTGCGCCAGGTGTGAAGCCAGCGATAAAAGTGGTCGATAAGGCAGGTACAAAAACAAAAATAGAGATTTCGCTGTTGTTGAAGATGAATTGAACTGGACGGTTTCACTGTTCCAGTTTGAAATTTAAACAACTAGTATTGAAAAACCGACTCTGCATGTGATCTCGTCACTTGTAGAGTCGGTTTTTTCTCGAAGAATTCTTGCTAATCATGTAACATTGTTGCAATCTTTGTCGAACCCCTTAACATAAAACCTAAATTGATTTAAACTACTAAAGGATTGCCATTTACCAATTCATTGGATTCTGGCTAAATCAGATAGGAGCTTTAAAATGATGACTAAAAATTCCCTTATTCACACATTAGAGAGTCGGATTGAAGCAACACGTCAAGAAATGATTAAGATTGGTCTTGCAAAAGGGCTTCAGCACCCTGAAACAATCAAACTTAGCCAACGATTAGATCTTTGTTTAAATAAATATAACCGTTTGAAATCACATTAATACATACTAAGACCTCTTATCAAGGCAAGAACCTTGCCGGCGATATGGGTCCCGTCATCAAGAACCTCTTAACTTGACACCCTTTGTAAACACACCTCAGATAACCACCACCCATTGCAAAGTCATTCTTAAGAAAACTCAATACAACACAAAAATGCCTCGCACCTAAGAGTTCTTAGAACGAGACATTTCTACTCATCTAATACATATAAAACCCTTTCCCACTTTTTCTACCTAAATGCCCTGCACGAACTAACTTTTTAAGAAGTGGAGGAGTTCGATATTTAGAATCTCCTGATTCTTCAAATAATGTTTCTTGCACAAATAACAAAGTATCAAGTCCAATTAAATCAGCTAAAGCAAGTGGACCGATGGGATGGTTGGCTCCTAACATCATTCCCTTATCAATATCCTCTGCTGAAGCCGTCCCCTCCCCTAGTACAAAAATCGCTTCACTGATCATTGGTACGAGGATACGATTTACAACAAATAAAGGCGAGTCTTCTACCGTAATTCCTTGCTTACCGATTTGCTCACTTAATGATTGAACTTTCTCGTACGTTGCATCAGATGTTTCTTCTCCGCGAATGATCTCTACTAATTGCATCACAGGTACCGGATTAAAAAAATGCATACCGACAACTTTATCCGGACGTTTTGTAGCTCCACCCAATTCGGTAATACTAAGTCCAGATGTATTCGTTGCTAAGATCGTATCACTTGCACATAAGTCATCTAATTCGCGGAATAGAGATTTTTTTATCTCCATGTTTTCAATAATCGCTTCTATGATCATATCTGTATTCTTTAATTCCTCAAGATTTGTTGTAAAAGACATTCTCTTTAATGTCTCTTCCACAGTTGATTCTTTAAGTTGTTTCCTTTTGACGATTCTTCTGACATTTGATTCAATGGTGGCCTTAGCTTGTTCTAAGATCTTCTCATCAAGGTCTCTCACTACCACATTGAAGCCTGCCATCGCACATACTTGAGCGATTCCATTCCCCATTGTCCCGCAACCGATCACACCAATCGTACCCTTCGTCATATCTTCAACTCCTTAAGTATTAAACACCACGAAAAAGTGGCTTTCGTTTTTCTAGAAAAGCATTCGCTCCTTCTTTGGCATCTTCACTATCGCATAATTCTCCAAATACTTTTCTCTCCAGTTCTTGACCCTTACTTAATGAGATTTCGATCCCTTGATTGATGGCCTTTTTCGCACCAGCAATCGCCAAAGGTGGCTTTTTAGCTAAAGATTGCGCGAACTCTTTTGCTGCTTCACATGCCGTTCCCCTCGGCACTACTTTCTCAACCACCCCAAGTCTTAAGGCTTCCTCTGCATTAAGATAGTCCCCTGAGAAAATAAACTCTTTTGCTTTTCCAATTCCAATCAGACGAGATAGTCGTTGAGTTCCTCCATATCCGGGAATAATTCCAAGATTCACTTCAGGAAGCCCAAGCTTTATTTGTTCTTCAGCAATTCGTATATCCGTAGCAAGAGCAAGCTCAAGTCCTGCCCCAAGTGTATATCCATTTAATGCACATATAACTGGAAATGGTAGAGAACTAAGAGCATCAAAAATGTCTTGTCCTTTTTTCGACATTTCCCTCCCTCTTGCTGAATCAAGAGTTAAAAATTCATTAATATCAGCACCAGCTGCAAAAGCTTTTTCACCGGACCCTGTTAAGATGAGGGCTTTTGTCGTCGATGAAGCACTAAGCGTATCTATTAAATCCGCTAATGCATCAATTAGCTCTGCATGTAGTGTATTCATCGGTGGATTATTTAAAACAGCTGTAAAAACACCATTTTCCTCTTCGATTATCAGTACCTCTTGCATCATCCATCGTCCCCCTCTCAATCATCAAAGAATGAAGGCATATCTTTGGTCACACTTAATGAAAAATGTGGTGCTCGTTTTTCTAAAAAGGATTGAACTCCTTCTTTTGCATCTGCTCTAGAACCTGCCCAATGCAAAAATTCCGATTCCAGTAAATGAGATTTCCTCGGGTCATTTTCACCAACCATATTCCAGAGCAGTTGACGAGAAAAGGCTACCGATACTGCGGAGGTATTCCGGACAATCTCACTGGCTATCTCGTAAGCTTTTGTGAGGACGTCTTCTTTATGTACAACACCGTGTACAAGTCCGTGATCAAGTGCTTCACTTGGTGTGATCATTCGTCCTGTTAACACCCATTCGCTGGCCTTTGCAATTCCAACAATTTTCGGAAGGAACCAGCCACTGCATGCTTCTGGTCCAATCCCTCTTCTTGTGAAGACAAAACCGATTTTGGCATCATTTGAAATGATCCGAATATCCATTGGTAGAGTCATCGTTATGCCTACTCCTACAGCAGCTCCATTGATCGCAGCTATGATCGGCTTTCTCATTTGATAAAGTTTCAAGCTAAGAATACCACCAGTATCTCTAGCTTCTTCAGTTTGAATGTTGTCTCCTTCAAAGGCTCCATCTCCTGCAGAAAGATCTGCTCCTGCACAGAAAGCACGTCCTTCACCTGTAATGACAATGACTCGTACCTCATCATCGTTATCTGCCTGATCCAAAGTGAGAAGGAGTTCCTCAAGCATCTGTGTGTTAAAAGCATTCAACACATCTGGTCTGTTCAACGTAATAGTAGTGATACGATTCTTTAACTCGACCTTCAATGTTTTATACATATGCTAATCTCCTTTTCAGCGATTCATCGAGTGGAGAGCTTCATCATATTCTCTTTTTAATCCGTCTACTAACTCGGTAACCGTTTCTTCTTTTTCAATCACGGTAACCCCTTGACCAGCTGACCATATATCACGCCAAGCCTTCGCATCCACGAGATGATCTAGATCAACCGTTTGCTTACTCTTTAATGAAGATGGATCAATCCCCTCTTTCACCAAGCTAGGAATTAAGTAATTTGCACGTACTCCACTAAACGCATCAGTATAAATCAGATCCTCTAAAGAAGACGTAGCAAGCATTTCCTTGTATGCATCAGTTGCCACACTTTCTTTCGTCGAGATAAACCTCGTTCCCATGTAAGCGAAGTCTGCTCCCATGACCTCAGCAGCTAGAACATCTTTCCCTGTAGAGATAGAACCAGCAAGAATGGTTACACCATCCCAAAATTTCTTAACAGCTCCTAGAAAAGCAAACGGATTAATCTCACCTGCATGACCTCCAGCTCCACCACACACTAGAATTAATCCATCTACGCCCGTAGTAGCAGCTTTTCTAGCGTGTTTTAAGTTACTCACATCTGAGATGACTAGACCTCCATACGAATGCACAACCTCCAACACAGCTCCAGGATGTCCTAAGGAAGTGATGACAATAGGCGGTTGGTATTTCTTGATTAGTTCAAGATCACTCTCTAATCGTTTATTCGAGGAATGAGCGATAAAGTTTACAGCCCACGGCGCTGCTTGTTTGCCTGTTTCTTCTTGAAAGGCATTTAATTGCTGTTTAATGTCTAGTATCCACTCTTCTAATAAGTCTGAGGTTCGTGCATTCAATAAAGGAAACGAGCCGATGATTCCTTTTTTACAAGACTCGATTACAAGAGCGGGGCTTGATACTAAAAACATTGGAGCCGCAATCACTGGTATTGAGACACCATCCATTATTTTTTTCCATTTTTCATTCATTTACCTTCCTCCTACATTTGCTCATTTTCAATAATTAAGGCAATCCCTTGACCGCCCCCAATACATAAACTAGCCACCCCGAATTTCAATCCTTTTCTTTTTAGATCATAAGCTAGTGAGAGGACAATTCTCGTTCCGCTTGCACCTACTGGATGCCCTAATGCGATCGCTCCTCCATTCACATTGGTTTTCGCCCGATCTAATTTAAGCTCTTTTTCAACAGCTAAGTATTGGGCAGCAAAGGCTTCATTTACTTCAATTAAATCCATCTCGTCAATTGTTAGATCTGCACGTTTCAACGCCTGTTTAATAGCAGGCACAGGTCCAATTCCCATAATCGTAGGATCCACACCAACCACACCCCATGACACAATCTTCGCGAGTGGCTTCAGACCGTTTTCACTTACGGCCTTCTCACTGGCTATAATGACTGAAGCTGCACCATCATTAATCCCGCTTGCATTACCTGCCGTTACCGTTCCCTCTTTTTTGAAGGACGGCTTTAAGGTAGCAAGCTTTTCATAGGTCATATCTTTTTTGATATGCTCATCTTCTGAAATTAAAGTAGATCCTTTTCTAGACTGAACCTTCACACCAACAATCTCCTTCTCGAAGATACCTGATTCGGCAGAGTGAGTCGCACGTTCTTGACTAAGTTGAGCATATTCATCCTGCTCTTCTCTTGAAATCGAATATTGCTCAGCAAGCTTTTCAGCAGTCATTCCCATTCCATTTCCGGTATATTGATCCGTTAACGTCTGTAACAACATATCTTCAAACTTAAGTCCACCATATTTTTGGGGATTAAAGCGACTTGTGAAATTAGCATGTGGTGACATCGACATGTTCTCAGCCCCGCCTGCTAAGACAAGCTCGGCTTCTCCTAATAAGATCTGTTGAGCAGCAGAAACGATCGCTTGCGTACCGGAACCACATAATCGATTAACGTTGTAGGCTGGTCGATCCTGGGGTACACCTGCTTGAAGTCCAATATGTCTTGATAGATAGGAAGCATTCACATCAGTATGAATGACATTCCCGTAAATGACATGATCGACCTTCTCAGCATCAACCTTGGCACGCTTTAAGGCCTCCTTAGCTGTAGCAGTACCCAATTCCGTCGCAGATGTGTTGACAAAAGACCCTCCAAAACTAGTAAATGCTGTACGTGCTCCTTCTATTAAATAAGCTGTCATGATTTTGCCTCCTCTAATTTTTGTGTTCTTTTTTCCTGCAATTTCTTCGCATTAGCTAGTAAGACTTCCATAAGGACTAATGCAAATCCAATTGGAACTAAAAAGTAAATAGGATAAAGCGGGATGAGATTTCCACTGACCGGAATCGCCATTTGGTCTGCCAAACCTGACATCGCAAATTTCCATCCATAGATTGTTAGGAATGTAAAAATCACCATTTCAATCACGTATATTAATATGCGATTCACTTGATTGAATTTCTTCGGTAGCTTCTCAACGACTTCGGATAGCCTAGGAAGAACTCCCGAGCTATACGTAAAAGCTAGAGCTGGAAAAATAGCAAGTGGCATTAAATAATATTGAACAATTTCATAAGTACCAGAGATCGGTGAACTAAAGACATTCCTTAGGACGACATCTGTGACAATTAAAAGCATCATGCCAATCACTGCAATCCCGCTTACGTAAACACCGCTTACTTTTAGGACTTCATGAATCTTTATTACCTTTTGAAGTTTATCCTCCATTGTAATCAACTACTTTCCTTTAAGTGTTCTGGTACCCTAATTCATCTGGCTTGGTAACCACGTCACAAGTTCCGGGAATAAGATTAATAGACCAATGACTATAATTGATGCAATAATCGCAAATACCGTCGATGTCCTAAATAACTTCTCTATCGATATTCCCGAGACCCCTCCGACGGCATACACACTAATCCCAACTGGTGGAGTGATCATGCCGATCGTACAAACAATGGCAAGTAAGATCCCAAACCAAAGCGGATCCACATTTATGGCTGCAAGTAAAGGAGAGATAATTGGGACCGTCATTAATATGACCGCCACCCCTTCAATAAACATAAACAAGAAGAAATAAAACACCATAATGATGATAATAAGCAACACTGGATAGTCTAGTAATGGTCCTAATAGGTCAATAATCTTTCTAGGAATTAAAGAAAGAGAAATAAATCTCCCAAATAATGAAGCACCAACTACAATAAACATCGCCATTACAGTTACTTTTGTAGTCTCAAAGATCGATTTGATGAAGAAAGCTTTATTCACTTTACCAAGAACTGCGGCGACAATTAAGCTAATAAATGCCCCAACTGCACCAGCCTCTGTCGGTGTAAACGTTCCTGTGTAAATCCCACCAAAAATCGAACCGACGATAAAAAAGCCAGCTAAAACAACAATGACATATCTAGATATAGGTGTATCATCGTCCTTTTCATAGGTTGCTGGAGCTTCCATTTTGTTGCTGTAAATACGTAAATATACGATAGTAATTAATGAAAAAGAAATCATCAGCAAAATACCAGGAATCATAGAAGCGGCAAACAACTGACCAATCGATATTTGTGCAACCACTCCATATAAAATCAAGATTACACTTGGTGGGATGATTGCTGATAGTGAACCAGATACAGCAGCGAGAGTACCAGCGAGTCCATCAGGATATCCACGCCTTTTAAGTTCCGGAACGGCAATTTGCCCAAGAGCTGCAGACGTAGCTGTACCAGAGCCAGACACACCACCAAGCAGTCCACCAATAAATACGGTTAATACGCCTAGAACTCCCTGCTTTCCACGCGAGATGCGAAATACCAAATTATACAAATCTTTAATAATGCCAGCTTGTAGGATAAATTGAGCCATTAAAATATATAAAGGGATGGTTGTCAGTGAATAACTCGCAACCCGGTTGAAAGGCTCACTTTGAATGAAGCCGTCTAGTAAAGGGAGCCCACCAAGCAGATAAATACCTATCATCCCTACAGTAAGTAAGAGTGAACTGATAAATTGCCCCATCACAAGTAGATACAAAAATAGTAGGAGCACGACCGTAATGACTATACTTTCAAACACCTCATTCACCCCACTCTTGTGAATTAAAAAGGGAGCCTTACATAATATAAAGCTCCACTCTTCAACTTTTATTAGTTAATATCTAAAATTTCTTGCGGCAACTCAGCACCTGCTTCTACTAACATATCGCGCCATAACATCGCCATTTCTTTACCTGCAATTCCTTGTCCTTCTAAGTTATCAATCCAATCAAACCATGTGTCTACCATCGCTTCTGTTAAATGTTGGTTAACTTCTGCAGGTAGGTCATTTAAGTGTGTAAACTCTCCGCCTTTTTCAATATTATTCTCAACGTTTAACTCCGTCTCACTCATCGCAAGTGCTGCCCCATCAAAAATGATTTCTTCAGATGCTGTCGCAAAAAGTTCTTGAACTTCTGGAGCTAAACTTTCCCATGTTTCTTCAGTCATCACCGTATGACCAACAAAGTGTCCAAGGTTTGCACCTTCAATTGTGTGGTTAATTAACTCATCAAAGCCCATTGCAATCCAATCTGGAACATTGTAGAACAATCCATCAAGAGCGTTACGGCTTAGCGCATCATACGCATCTGTAATCGGCATCGATAAAGAGGTAATTCCAAGCTTTGAAGCTAGAATTTCATGTACTCGCGAAGCGGTACGAATTCTGATTTGTTGATTAAAGTCACTAACTGAATCAAACGTGTGATCTGTTGTTGATATGACGTAAGGTTCTGTTGGAGGGTTAGCGAATGCTACTAGACCTTTATCTCCAAACTCTAGATCATAATATGTTTTTCCATCTTGAACTTCACGATCACTTTTCATCATATTAACCATTGCTGTTGCTGCAATATTGGCATCTGATTCAAGCAAAGGTAACATAACCACTTCTGTATAAGGGAAACGTTGCGGATCATATGGAGCCATAAATGTTAGAGCAACATCAATTGATCCCTGACGCAAAGCATCATACTCGGTTCCAAGTCCTACTAGCTCCCCAGCTGTAAATGCATCAAATGTGATTTGGTTATCTGTCTCTTCTTCAACGCGGTCCATTAGTGGTTGGAAAAACCCTCGGTGCCAGAAGTGTTTGTCAGAAACCCCTGAAGACGCTCGTAAGTTCTTAGCTTCTATTACTGTATTACTAGCGTTGTCTGTTTCAGCTTCAGCTGTAGATGTCTCTTCTCCCCCACAAGCTGCTAAAAAGAGCATGACCGAAGCGCATAAAATCCCAAATACATTTTTTTTCATTTGAATGATCCCCTTTTTTTTATTAGTGACCAGTAAATACTGGATCTCTTTTTTCAAAGAATGCTTGAATTCCTTCTTTATGATCTTTCGTTTGTAAAAGCATCGCTTGAACCCCATTCTCTACTGAAACACTTTGTCGAAGCTTTTGGTGAACCAATTCGTTGAGAATCGATTTCGTATAGGATTGACTAAAAGGGCTACCGTTAACTAAACATTCCGAAAATTCATACGCTGTCTCTTTTAGTTCGCTCGTCGTCACTCGATTAACAATTCCTTTATGATGTAATTCCTCAGCACTTAAGACTGTAGAAAAAGCAATCCATTCTTTTAAAAGGTTGATCGGGACTCTTTCTAGGAGAAGTCCAAAGAGTCCTAGGTCAGGAACTAAGCCCACTTTTGCAAAACTAAGCGTGAATTTAGCCGTCGCTTCTGCCACTATAAAGTCAGAAGCTAAAGCTAAACTAAATCCAGCCCCTGCAGCAAAACCTTGCACGGCACAGACGACATATTTGGGATGAGAACGAATGTTAAGCGTTAACTCTGAAGCTTCTTGCATCCAATTTAAAGCTTGGGATTCCGATGAGAGCTCACTCATCATCTCAAGGTCGCCTCCTGCACAAAATGATTTCCCGTTTGCAGAAAGGAGTACCACTCGAACTTCATCATCGACTTTCGCACGATTTAGCGCTTCCGTTAATTCGACTACGAGCTCCCTTGAAAGAGTATTGAGCTTTTCAGGTCGATTTAATGTGATCATAGCAATCTGGTTCTCTACGGTATATAAAACAGATTGAGCCAAATCATACCTCCCCTTATTGGTTACGTAGCGATGTTTTTAACACTTTTCCACTCGCATTTCTTGGTAAACTATCAATGAATTCCACTTCTTTTGGTAGCTTATAAGTAGCAAGTTTCTTCTTACAGAACTGTAAGATCGCCTCTTCTTCAACATCGGCTCCTTCTTTTAGGACAACATAAGCTTTCGGCACTTCACCTAGCACTTTATCTGGTACGCCTACAATCGCAGCCTCTAGTAGCTCTGGGATCTCATAGAGAACTTCTTCAATTTCAACAGGATACACATTTTCCCCACCACGGATAATCATATCTTTCTTTCGATCAACGATATAGAGAAGACCGTCTTCATCAAATCGCCCAAGATCACCGCTGTAGAGCCATCCATCTTTTAAAGCTACATTCGTTGCTTCCTCATTTTTTAAATACCCTTTCATTACTTGTGGACCTTTTACAATAATTTCTCCAACTTCACCGACTGGAACTGGTTCACCGAATTCATCGACGACACGAATTTCTGTTTGAGGTAGAACTTCGCCTACAGACCCTACCTTATCAAGAGCATAATGGTCTTTTAACGTAGTGGCAGCAGGAGAGTTTTCCGTTTGACCATATAAATTTTGTACTTTTATATTCGGGTAGAGTGCTTTTACTTTTTTGACTAACTCATAAGGCATTGGCGCTGCCCCGTACGTGAATAATCGTAAGCTTGATAAATCTAAAGTAGACATCTTAGGGGTATTTAGCAGGATGCTGTACATGGCTGGGACTCCAAAGAAAATCGTTACATTTTCTTCTTCCATCGTTTGAAGTGTTTGCTCAGGTGAGAAGGCTTCTTCGATAATAACCGTTCCACCTGCGTAGATGACAGGTAAACTAAATACATTACTAGCTGCACAGTGGAATAACGGCGCTACAATATGCATGCGATCGTCACTTGTAATCTCCATCGCTTCGATCCATATTCTTGTTGAAGCTTCAATATTAGAAGCCGATAACATCACTCCTTTTGGCTTACCGGTTGTGCCGGATGTATAAAAGACAACCGCAGTATCATTGCCTCGATTACCCTTCTTTTCTACCGGAAGTGCGGGTCCATTTATCACGTCGTCTAACGTATTCTCTTTTTCACCAACTACTAGCAGATCATCCATGTTGTTAATCGTTTCTTGTAATTCTTCTACTACCGTTTGAAACCGTTCATCATAAATGAGTGCTTTAGCTTCTGAGTGGGTAAAGATATAATGAATCTCTCTTGCCGTCAATTTATTATTAACTGGTAAGATCGTGAATCCACCAATCTGACAAGCATAGTAGCACACTAGAAAATAATCGGAGTTGTGTAAGTAAGCAGCGATAATATCATCTTTTTGATACCCTTTCGCTTGAAAGTATCCTGCTAGATTTTGAGCTTGTTGATAGAACTTGGCATACGTTGTCTCTCGATTGTTATAAATCGTAATCACTTTTGATGGGTTCTGCTCTGCACATAACGCTAACTTTTCTGAGATCATCATGTTTTCTTAACCCTCCTAAAATAATGTAAGCGCTTTAATTTTACTTTTTTATTATTTAACTACTTTTAGTAAGTAGTCTGCATAAATCTTTTGTAATTCTTCTATGCTTTTTCCTCCTTCGGCATTATACCACTGCTGAATCCAGTTCATGGCTCCAAGCAGAATCATCCGTACAAATTTCGGTTCATCTACTGTAAATTCTTTTGATTCGATCCCTTGTTGAATCACTCGATCAAAGACACTTGCATAGGCAATTCGTTTGGACAAAATCGGTTTGAGCTGTTCTTTAGAAAACGTATGATCTGGCTTTGAGATCATATTAAATGTTTCTTTTTCACCAATCGCATAATCGATATGAGTGTAGATCATTTTCCTTAACTTCTCTTCATTCGTGCTATCTTCATAAAGGTAGGTTTCTAATTCCTCTATAGCACGAGTTAAAACAAGCTCGTGACATTTAAAGATAATATCCTCTTTGTTTCTAAAATAGTAATAGAGAGCTCCTTTTGTCATTAATAACTCAGCTGCAATATCTTCCATAGTCGCCCCGTGATACCCTTTGCGATTCATGATCTTTACTGCTGATAAGATAATTTCTTCTTTCTTTTTTAATGCCTTCTTTTCCGAAAGCTTCATGAATCCTCCTCCATTTTCACAAGTGTAATTTTTTAGCAATAATTGATTTCATGACCTCAGTTGTGCCCGCATAAATACTTGCAACCGGAATATCACGATACCTTCTAGCAATCTCATATTCTTCCATATAACCATATCCACCATGGAGATGTAGACACTCTGCAGCAACTCGCTTAGCCATTTCACTAATCCACCATTTAGCCATCGATACTTCTTTAACGATATCTTCATTTTGTATATGTCTTGCTGTTAACTGGTTGATGTAATTACGACCAATGTCGATTTCAGTAGCCATCTCAGCGATTTTGAACTGAGTATTTTGGAATTTACTAATCGATTGTCCAAAAGCTTTTCGTTCTTTAACGTAATTGATCGTTATGTCTAACATAACCTCAGCTTCAACTTGGCATTGGATCGCAACAATTAATCGTTCCTGTTGAAGTTTATCCATAAGATAATAAAAACCTTTACCTTCTTCACCTAGTAGATTTCTGGCAGGTACTTTCGCATTATCAAAAATGAGCTCACCTGTATCTCCACTGTGAATTCCAATTTTCTTCAGGTCTTTACCTCTTGTGAATCCTTCTGTTCCGTTCTCTATCACTAGCAGGCTTATTCCTTTATGCGCGGGACTAGCAGTAGGATCTGTTTTACATACTACAACTACTAAATCAGCATTGATGCCATTTGTAATGAATGTTTTTTCACCATTTAAAACATAGTGATCACCTTCGCGTATAGCTGTAGTTCTTACTCCTGCAAGATCTGACCCTGCACCAGGTTCAGTCATGGCAATCGCTGTAATAATCTCACCACTTATACATTTAGGTAGCCATTTTTTCTTTTGTTCTTCTGTTCCTAGTGTTGATAGATAAGGAGTGACAATATCAGAATGCAAACACATTCCACTTGCTACCCCTTGACCTACCTTCTCTAGTTCTTCATGGAGAACCATTGAGTATGAAAAATCTAGTCCTAACCCCCCATACTCTTCGCTCACCCACGGGCAGAAAAATCCATTCTCCCCCATTTTCAACCAAAACTCTCTCGGAATTGCTTTATTATCTTCCCATTGATTGAAATAAGGATACGCTTCTTTATCCAAAAACTTCCGTAATGATATTCTAAAAAGCTCATGTTCTTCATTTAGAAATGGAGCCTTCACAGATCACACTCCCAATCTCTCATATTTTTATAATTTTCCTAATATTCACTCTATTAATCCTCATTATAAAGCCCAAATATTGAATGTCAACATTTTTTTGAACTGCGTATAATTTTTAAACAAAGAAATTAAAACTTTAAAAAAATCCTCATAAATACTGATCTAGTCAATTTAAATGTAGTTAGAAATTTGAACACTTCTTTATTTATACGCCAACTACTAATCTTTTATTTCACTTTTTTCATCTTAATATAAGTCTTTTTATATTGGATCGCACACATAAAAAACACTATCCTCCTATGAGAATAGTGTTGATTAAAAGTAAATCGCTCGTTCAATCAGTTAATAACTCACTTCCACAATCTGCTTCAAGTTATCAAACATCATGCTCCAGCCTTGTTCAGTTTGGAGGTTGTATTCATGTAAAGCTTTTTCAATATCCTTTCTGGTCCATTCGGGTTCATGGGGAACGATGATTTCATGGGTGAATGTCATGAGGCAATTATTTTCCTGTTCGGCAAATGTGACTTGAATCGTATCTTCACTTTCACTAAATTGAGGCATCTTGAACGTGAAAACAAGCGTTGTTGGGCGTTCCATTTTAACGTAAGAACCGATTCCTCTGTAGTCTGTGCCCTCTCTGTGATCAATGATCTCCCATGTACCACCTTCAACTGGCTCATTCGTGGCTGACTTGTTAGTTTCTTCGGTTGTAAACAACCATTTTCTCATGACATCAGGATTCAGCCATGCATCAAATACCATTTCCACAGGTGCTTGAATCAATCTCGTCATTTCTACCGTCGTTGTTGAATAATCGCTCATTCGCCTCACCCTTTCAAGCTATGTAGTATGTTTTCTTCTCCCTATACCCTAATTTCCTTTATCCAATTGCGTAATTTCTCTTTTGGGTAATAGATGGTCCCATTCAAACGAATATGCGGGACACTTGGGTATTCCTCAAGAAGCTTTGTCGCATCTTCTTTTGACACGCCTAAAAAGTGATGAACATGCTTTTCTTTAATTAATTCATGATCCTCTTCTTCATTTAGATAGTCCATCATGTTCTTTGGGTTTGGATTGTTTATATTACGAATCCCTTCACCGATAAAAAAACCAGCTGCAGCGATACCAAGAGCAAGCCAGAGAAAATCCATCATGTACACCTCCCCACTGAATTAATTATGTGAATAAGTTTAGTTACAATTTAAATTTATCACATAACCACTCTAAACAAGCGAAACCATGTAAATGTTCGATTACCACTAGTAAAGTGATACGTTTATTTTTCTCCTTTTTGAAATTTATGTTTATTCAGAAAATTTGAGTGGTATGAGTGTGAGTGAGCCAGATATAGCTATTAAGCAGATATCTGAGATCAAGATAATGGGAGTGTTTGAAGAATGGAAGACTTTTACCCTTCAAGAATAAGCGAGAAACCGCAGATCATGAAGCGTAGAGACCCTGTGATTCATACCGACCGAAAGCATGATCACGAGGCTCCACTCACGAAAGACCAGCTTGATTTCTATGAGGAGAATGGCTTTTTACAAATTGAAAATCTCTTCTCAGATAAGGAAGTAGCTGCTATGCAAAAAGCGATTTTCGAATTACAGGAATCAAATAGCTGCGTACAATCTGAGAAAATGATTCGTGAGCCTAATAGCAATGAAATCCGATCGATTTTTGCAGTGGATCAAGATGACGATTACTTCAAGGACATTGCAGCTGATCAGCGCTTACTTGATATCGTCAATCATCTACTCGGAAGTGACGTATATGTCCATCAATCCCGAATAAACTATAAGCCAGGATTTTCAGGTAAGGAGTTTAATTGGCATTCGGATTTTGAGACGTGGCATACAGAAGACGGGATGCCTAGAATGCGTGCATTAAGCATGTCGATTGCCCTATCAGACAACTATGTACACAACGGACCACTGATGCTCGTACCAGGTTCTCATAAGTATTATGTGAGTTGTATAGGCGCAACACCTGAAGACAATTACAAAGAATCACTGAAAACTCAAAAAGTGGGTGTCCCAGATAATGATAGCTTAAAGTGGTTAGTCGACCAAGGTGGCGGTCTATCTGTTGCGACTGGAAAAGCAGGAACCATTACTATTTTTGAATCGAACACAATGCATGCTTCAACAAGCAATATGACCCCGTACCCACGTAACAATTTGTTCATGGTGTACAACAGTGTCGAAAATAAACTCGTTGAACCATTTGCAGGTGCAGGAGAACGACCAGAATACATCGCTGTTCGCAAAACAACCGAACCACTCGGAAAAGAAAAAATACTTAAGTAAGAATGAAGAATTATTCATAAGAGAAGGCCATTCAGTTTGAGCTGAATGGCCTTTATATGTTTTCTATTTCAACAATCCTACCATCTTCAATCCGTGCACAATCCCATCTTCATCAACTGCTTTTGTCACGTATTTGGCTACTTCTTTCGTTTCGTCATGAGCATTGCCCATCGCCACACCATGTGCAACAGTTGAGAGCATCTCGATATCGTTTAATCCATCACCAAATGCATAGACATTTTCCGGTTTGATGTTTAATTTAGCAATCATCATCTCAATGCCTTTTGCTTTTGAACCGCCTTTTGGCAAGATATCGACTGAAAGCGGGTGCCAACGGATGAAATCAAATGCTTCAAACTTTTGCTCGTAAAGTGTTTCTTCATCACGCTCACAGAACAAGAGCGTTTGATAAATATGTTCCATTTTAAAATACTCGGGCTCATGTGTTGGAAAGGCTTCTACTTTTAACGTACCAATACTTTCCACAATATGATTATGATGCTCTACGTTCGCTTTCATTTCCTTTTTCCCCATATAGACAAGCGGGTGATCTTGTGTAGCTGCGAGTTCTGTTAGTTCTTCTAATTTGTCTTGGTTAAGTGAATTACCGAAAATCATTTCGCCTTCCACTTCGACATATTGCCCATTGTAGCTGACGAAATTTTGAATCCCTAATTCCTCGCGCAAATCTTCATACATAAAAGGTCCACGACCAGTTGCGATTGCCACTTCATGGCCGTCATTTTGTAAGGTTTGGATCGCCTCTTTTGTTGCGGGCGGTAACTTCTTATCATGGTCTAACAGCGTTCCATCAATATCAAAGAAAATGATTTTTTTATCTGTCATGGTTCCACTCCTATAAATCTTAATTTGCTTCTCTCTTCTTTATCGTAACAAAGAATGCTTCAAGATGGCAGTATCAGTTACTATAATTTCCTCTTTTCTTCTAACAATTTCTGAAACTCTTTTTCTAACTCATCGGATGGGTCGATGCTTAGCCGGCTTAGTACTTCTGATATTTTCGTATCTAGAATCATTCGTGCATCCTCCGTTTGATCTCTTGTTTCCTGTGGCTGATGCTGCTGATATTGCTGATACGTCCCTTCAAATACTTCCAGCTTTTTATGGTCGAATGATACAATTCGGGTCGCCACAAGCTCGATGAAGCGTCGGTCATGAGAGACAAAGATGACGCTCCCCTCATACTCTGTTAGTAAGGCTTCCAAAGCTTCAACAGCTTCGGTATCTAAGTAATTGGTCGGCTCATCCAAAATGAGGGTGTTACAATTGCTCACAAATAATTTAGCCAAAGCTACTTTTACTCGCTCACCACCACTTAGAACATGGATTGGCTTATGAACATCCTCTCTGAAGAAATGAAGCCTCGCAAGTATCGTACGAATGAGGGTTTCATCTTGAATAGAGGTGGAACGAACATTCTCTAAGATTGTTTTGTCTGGATCTAAGATTGTTAAGTTCTGACTAAAATAGCCAATTTTCATCGACGGAGAAAGGATGATTCCTTCCTCTTCGTTAATGATTTTTTTCACGAGTGTTGTTTTCCCGCTTCCATTCGGTCCAATGATCGCTACTTTATCACCGCCACGAATATAAAAGCTCGTTTTCTCCCACAGAACACGCTTGCCCACCATTCCAGAGACGTCTTCTACTCTAAGCATAATCCTTCCTGTAAATGTTTCTTGATATGGTAGGTTCATTTTCAGAGGAGGTGCTTCTTTTGGCTTCTCTACTTGATCCAACTTTTCTAATCTAGTTTCAATCGCTTTACCCGTTTTCTGAAGCTTCTTTTGTTTTTTCGCAAAGTAGGGCTTGGCACCAGTGATTCTCGCTTCAGACTTACTTACATTTTTAGGTGTTTTCGTCGCTCGTTCAGCTTTTTGTTCTTTTGCTTTTAATGCTTCCTCTAGCTGTCTCTTCTTTTTCTCATACTTTTCATAGGCTGCTAAGTCTTGCTCCTGTTCGATCTTTTTTTGTTCTGAATAAGCGGTGTAGTTCCCCTTATATTCTGTTATTGACCCTTTATTGATCTCCCAGATCTTCGTACAAAGAGCATCTAAAAAGGCACGGTCATGAGAGACTACAACGAATGCTCCTTTCCAATTCTTCAATTTTTTTTCGAGCCATTCAATATGTGCGGTATCTAAATTGGTCGTTGGCTCATCTGCAAATAATAGTTCTGGTTCCTTCATAAGAACTTTATTAATATATTCCTGCGTGATTTCTCCTCCACTTTTTGTTATATCTGTTCGCTTTAGCTGCGGTAATAACTCGCAGGTGGTATACGTCGCAACCACCCCGCCCTCAAACGAAATGTCTCCAGCTAATCCTTTTAATAACGTCGTTTTCCCGCTTCCATTTTTTCCGACTAAGCCAATCCGATCGCCTTTTTGAATGTCGAGGTGCCCGACATCGATCAATAATCGATCGCCAATAGATACTTTGATAGTTGTCGCTTCCAATAACATTGACTCATCCCCATTCTTCTTAAGTGTTGGAGACAAAAAAAGCCTCCTATCTGGATTCAGAATAGGAAGCATACATATAGGTGGACATGCCAAAATAGAGACGACTCTTTTTAGGCCCAACTATAGAAGTCCAATCCTATCCTGAAAGGGTCAATTGAGGGCAATCTTAAAAAGCAGAGACGGTTACCTGTTACCTGCTTAAAAAGTGCCTTTAATTGATTGCTTTCTTAATAGGATTAGTACTTCATGTAATTGGTTCACCCTTCCGTTTTGTAATTAGTTTTACCTTATACTAGGAGCTGTAAATCTGTCAAATGGTTTCTTCGTACGGAATTTCCGCCTTCCATCCCATATTGTTATTCATTTTATAATACTGTATGATATACACTATAAAGAAACCGGGGTGAGCTGATGAGCAACTTATTACAATCGTTAACGACAGAATTACGGCGCGGAACGTTAACCCTTGCTGTATTGAGTCAATTGCGTACGCCTCAATATGGCTATTCCTTAGTACAACGGCTTGAGACATCCGGAATCACGATTGAACAAAGCACCCTCTACCCTCTACTTCGGCGTTTAGAAAAACAAGAGCTTGTCACAAGCAGCTGGGATACTTCAGATACAAGACCACGTAAGTATTATGTTCTGAGTGAATTTGGGATCGAAATCTTAAGCGAGCTCAAACGAGAGTGGGAAAAAACAACACATGAACTCGATCAACTGATGAAAGGAAGTGAGGAGTGATGAATCTATTAGATGTCTATATTCAGGAAGTCACCAAACGGCTGCCAGCGAAAACGAGAGCGGATATCGGACTTGAACTGCGCTCTACAATTGAAGACATGCTACCAGAGGATTATACAGAAGAGGAACTACTCACCGTTCTCGCTAAGCTCGGTGACCCAATAAAACTAGCAAATGAGTACCATGAAGGTACATCATATTTAATAGGGCCCGCATATTATGAGCTCTACCTCAGTACCGTTCGCATGATTATGCCGATCGTGTTAGCCGTTATCCTCCTCACCTTTGTCGCTACAAGCTTTTTACGATACAACGGCACAGATTTTTTTCCCTTTATAATTGGGTTACTAGGAGAAGGTATATGGATGGCACTTGGAACGGGGATTCATGTGTTATTTTGGGTGACTCTCGTATTTGTCATTGTGGAACGGGCAGGTGTAGCCCCTCATTTAGTGAGACCAACTGCAAAGGAATGGTCACCAGAAGAATTAAAGGAGATTGAACCAATTCCGAAGAAAAAGGCGATTTCAAAAGCTGAGGTCTTTGCCACATTAGTCTGGACCGCAATTTGGGGAGCTTTGTATTTTAGTGCAATCGATTTAATTGGTATCTACACACCTCGTGAAGGTGGCGGATTAGAGCTTGTGACATCGATCTTTTCAAAAGAAGTGCTACTGACGTTTTGGCCGGTCATAATGTTAATCATTGCCGCAGAAATTGCTTTATCAATTATAAAATGGGTGAGTGGACAATGGACAATGCAGTTAGCTCTCTTCAATTCATTCTACAATGTGCTTTATACGGTCTTATTTATCATCATCCTCACGACTCCTTCGTTATTTGAGCCTACTTTTGTGAGCTATATGACGAATGTATTCGCTGATTCCATGAGCACGACTGTTGAACAATTTTTCACTTGGATCCTTGCATCAGCGATCATTACCCTCATAGTTGTGGCTATCATTTCAACGATTGATGGCTTTAGGAAAGCAAGATTGTAGTGCTCCTATGCACTATGGTATAATTTAACAAAAAGCAGGAGTGATGATGCGTGAGTGAGAGTAAGCGCGAAGACAAAGACATGCTTTTGAGTACAACGATTGGCATTGCAGGCGATATCGTCTTGTTCATCCCTCGTTTAATCGGAACCTTTCTAAGAGGGTTATCGTAAAAAGGAGTTTATTGAGCTCATTTTGGAATAAAATCCCAACATCAAAGTATGGTATAATGAGGCATCAACACATTAGAAGATTTATTGGAGGTACCATGTTAACATTTGAAGAAAAATTAGCGATTATTGAATCATTCCCAGAGCTTGAGCGTAAAGATGTCTCGTTAGGCCGAGTGAATTTCCATTATAATGAGAGCTCTTATGATAATAAAAATGTTGTCTATCACTTGCACCCAAATGGGAATGGCTTTGTCTATGCCGGAAGAATGACTGGCTATGAGACAAATGACAAAGGGATGGTCAATATTCGTGATTTCACTGAAAAAGCGCTTCGTGCGACAGTTCGTAAATCGATCCTTTCCTTAACACCAAAGGAAGAAGCACCGACAAACGACCCAACAGAAGAAACGTGGATCAATGAAAACACCGTCACGTTAACGATCTTAAAAGAAGAAGATATTTGGAATGTGTATGCCGACGACGATAGCCTTGATGGTACATTTAATTCTTATAGAGAAGCAGCGAATTACTTAGAAGCAGAAGGCTTTGATCGCGTGTAGAGAATAAAAACGACTTACTCCCTTTTGTGGAAGTAAGTCTTTTTTTTATGCATTCATTCTGTTTGCATCTTTTGTTTCCTCCTTGGCACTCCTATTCGCCCAAACAACAACTGGGATAAGTAAAAGCGCAAGAAAGCCTCCTGCGTATGAAAGAAACATAAAGCTAGTATGTGCAACGACGATGCCAGACATTGCACCACCAGCCGCTCCAGATAATGCAACTGATACATCAACTGACCCTTGAATTTTGGCACGGTTAAACGGCGTTGTTGCATCAACAATAAGGGCTGTGCCACTAATTAAGCCAAAGTTCCAGCCTAGTCCCAAAAGGATAAGCGCAATTGTAAGACCTAGCATCGATTCAGGAGGAGCTACAGCCGCCAATATTCCTGATGCTAAAAGAGTCGCCCCTGAGGCGATCGCCATCGCTGTTCGACCTACTTTATCAACGAGATAGCCTGTCAGCAGGGACGGAAGGAACATCGCTCCAATATGAAGACTAATCACCAAACCGACCTGATTCATACTGTGACCGTGATGGCCCATATGAACAGGCGTCATCGTCATGATCGCAATCATCACCATTTGCGTTAAAACCATGATCACAGCGCCAACCATAATCCCTCGATTACGGTTAACCATCGGCTCTGATTCAGCATTAGTTAGATTACCTTCATCAATTTGCTGTCTCTCTGCGATTGCTTTAGCGAGAATGTATGGATCAGGGCGAAGTAATGCTAGTAACACCAAGCCAGCCAAAATAAAACTTGCCGCTGCCAAAATAAACGGACCAGCCAAAGCGGGAACGCCAATCGATAAAGCGAACTCACCCATAACTTCTATCAAATTTGGTCCTGCTACAGCCCCAAAAGTCGTCGCTACTAAGGCGATGCTGACGGCTGTTGCGCGTTGTTTGGCGTTTGCTAAATCTGTACCTGCATAACGCGCTTGTAAGTTTGTTGCGGTACCCGCTCCGTAGATCACCAAGGATAGGAACAATAAAGGTACATGATCGATCACAGCTGCGACGATAATCCCCACTGCCCCAAATCCTCCGGCTAAAAACCCTGCTGCTAACCCTATACGCCGTCCAAATCGTTGCGACAGCTGTCCTACAACGAGTGCGGCCCCCGCAGAGCCAAGAGTAAACAAGGCAATTGGAACGCCTGCAAAGCTATCTGTTCCGAGCATCTCCTGAGCTAGAAGGGCTCCCACAGCAATCCCAGCTGCTAATCCGGCACCACCGAAAATTTGTGAAAGGACTACGATGATTAGCGTCCTTTTGTACAGTCTCCGCTGCTTTTCTGGTGAGTCAATGTAATCCTCGATCCATGCAGGTTGATTATGTTGTATTAAACTACTCATCTTGCCATTCCCCCTCAATCGAGCACACCTATTAAATTTGTTTCTAGTTTACCATATGAACGGACGGGGGTATTTAATCATTTACTTCGATTGGTTGTGTGATGACTTTCCTTTTGCCATCCAAATTAATAAGCCTAATGATAGGAATAACGGCAGTAAGAAAAATAAATTGCTGAAAATAAACTCAAGCATAACTTCCCCTCCTACTCTTCCGCATTCATCTCATAAATCCGACCGATCTTTTCTCTCAGAGCTTCTATCTGTACAAAGCGTGCTTCTCTGATCACTTCTTTTCCTTTTACAAAGAAAAGAAGGGCTGGCACTGTAAAGATCGACAATCTCCCAGCAATTTCTTCAAGCTCATCTGCATTAACAAACCCCAATTGAATGTTTGGAAACTGTGAGAGTACTTCTTTCACTTGTGGCAGTAGTGCATGACATACACTGCAATTCGTCCGTGATACATAAATAAAACTAAACTTGTTCTCTTCAATAAATGGATCGACCTGATCAATTGCTGTTAATTCCGTCATAAGATCCGCTCCTATCTTTTCTATACGTAAACCTACATTAAACAGTTTCCATTTTCTTCTTATAGTGTATCATGAGGAAAGCTCCCCCATACTTTTTTCCATTAAGAACCGTATCGAAAATTAAAATTCTACGTTTAACCACTCCCCTCCAAGGGAACCTTTTATACAACTGCAAATTTAGAGGAGTGTCAAAATTGACAAATAAAAGGGAACAAGAAATACCAGAAGTAATGGAAAAAGGCCTGCAACAATCACATGGAATTAGTCACCAGGAATACCTCCATGACTTAGATAAGAAAATAGAAGTAGAAAAAGCACGCGAAAAAGATTATCAAAAAAATAAAGAGCTTGAGAAAGAATTAAACAATAAGCTTTCTCGCTAATGAACCTACAAAACGAAGCTGCCATGCCCACTGGGTTATGGCAGTTTTTTTGACAAAAAAAGACATTACTTCGTCTCGAAGTAATGTCAGCAATCATTATTCAGGAAGATCCTTATAACAAAACCACCAGTCAAAACACTCTATTTCATTAGCTTCTGCTTGCTCCATCCTCTCTTGTACTTTCATCACATCAGTAGGTGGTGCTAATATCACTTTATCACCGATTAATTCATTACCCGGCCAATTTGCTGGCATTTTTACGTCATAGCCATCAGCAAGTTGTAAGGCTTCCAGTATACGGAGTAATTCATTTGTATTTCGCCCTACTTCTGCGGGGTAGTTAAGAATAATACGAATATGCCCAGTTGGATCGACAATAAAGACGGAACGAACCGCGCGAGTACCTGCTTCAGGTGCAATCATGCCTAAACGGTTTGCTACCATCCCTAATTCATCGGCTATTATAGGAAACGTAATTGCGACACCGAGGTTATCCTGGATCCACTCAATCCATTTCATATGAGCAAATACTGTATCAATGGAAAGACCAATTAGTTCCGTATTCAAGCCCTGAAATGACTGTTGATTTCCTTCAAAAGAGACAAACTCAGTTGTACATACAGGCGTAAAATCTCCTGGGTGACTAAATAACATGAACCAACTTCCTGCATAATCTTCCGGTAATGTCTTTCTTCCTTGTGTTGTTTGAACGTTAAACGTTGGAAGACGATCACCTATTTGGGGTGGTAATTCCCTTTGAACTTGTTGCTCCATTCCCATTCCCCCTCCTATTTACCCTCCCTTATATATATTTGCCTAGGTTAAATTAGGTGAATGAAACCTGATTGCATACAAAAAGGCTGTCACTAAAAGATCGTTTCGTGACGACCTTTTGTTCCAGCCTTCTTATTCATTCATTCATTCATTGATTAACGTTGTTCTAATCGTGCAATTCGCTCATCAAGATCCGGGTGAGTCGAGAATAACTTCATCATTCCACCTTTTCCGCTGATCTTCATCGTTTGAACGGCACTATCATCTGTACGGTCTTGAACCTTTGCACGGTCCACATATGTTTTTAATGAACGCAAGGCATGAGCCATTTTATCGCGGCCCGCTAAATCTGCCCCACCTCTGTCAGCATGGAATTCGCGATGACGAGAGTACGCACTGACAACAAGACTTCCAAGGATCGAGAATAGAATTTGGAAAATAATAATGGCTGCAAACTGAACAATCCATTGTAGTTCAGCACGTACAAAGCGTGACACGATAATCGCTGCAATACGTGAGAAGAACACAACAAATGTATTCACAACTCCTTGTAATAAGGTCATTGTCACCATATCTCCGTTCGCAACGTGCGCGACCTCATGGGCAATAACACCTTCCACTGCATCATCATCCATCGTGTTTAACAAGCCTTGTGAAACAGCTACAAGTGAGCGTTTCTTTGAAGGACCTGTTGCAAATGCATTTACCTCAGCCGAAGGATAAATCCCCACTTGTGGCATATGCGTTAACCCAGCAGCACGAGAGAAGCGGTGTACCTTTTCCACTACTTCACGTTCTTCATGTGTCAGTTGACCATCCGGGTCTAGTACTTTCACCTTCATCATCATTTTCGCTACCCAGCGTGACATAGCAAGTGAAATAAATGAACCTGCAAACCCGACAATTAAACTAAATACCCCTAAAGCGACAAAGTCAATTCCAAGTCCAGGACCACCTGTTTGGAAAGACCCATTAATATTCGTAAATGTCGTAATCAACGACCAAACAATCACAATCGTCGTCATGACAAGAATATTCGTTCCAATAAAAAGCAACAATCGTTTACCCATTTCTCAGCCTCCAATATGTTTATATGTACTAGTTTAACATGAATTCCTTTCACTACGCATGAAAGAAACTTACCATCTCACGTAGCTGCTATGAGCACTCCATCTGTACTTACGTTTCACTTTAAAAAAGGTTTCACTTCAATTAAAAAATAATCAATCAACTATAAATTATTGGATAAAGCGAAAAGATAGATGGATACTATTCCACCTATCTCTGTTTATGCACGTATAAAGCTTACAATCCTATCATTCATTTCCCTTTCGTAAGTGAGAGAATTTTGTTTGCTTCTCTAAAACCACTTAAGTATGCACCATGAACGCTAGAAAAATACTCTTTAATGGTGTGCTCACCAGCAAAGAATAGCTTCCCATCAATAGACTTTGCCATCCTATCAAAATCTTCTGGCCTCGTTTCCAAAGAGGCATAGGAATAAGAACCAAACGTGTTTTCATTATGAACCCACTTGCTTCGTAGTATGTTTTTAGGCATCGGAATATTGTAGCCATACATAACACGTAAGGATTTCATTATCTCTTCTATCACTTCATGATCTTCTTTATTCTCGAGCCTGCTTGCTTCTTTCCCAAACGCAAAGGTAATTAATCCATTTACAGTTGGTTTAACTATTTTCACATTTAAAAAATAGTTGAACTTATGCTTCTCAGCGTTCGTATAGCCAATAAATTGGGTAGGATCCCAAAATGATTTTTCCCATTCCACAAAAAATTTATTTACTTGATTCACACCAATCTTTTTTATCGCTTCTTGTTTCCCCTTTGGTAATGAAGGCGTAAAAGAAATCGATCCTTTTTTCAACACACCAAGTGGAACGGTGACAATCACATAATCGGATGTATACTCTTTGGTATCGGTTTTTACACGTACCTTCGCTGCTGTGTAATCAATGGAGCGGACTCGTTGATCTAATTCAATATCTAACCCTTCAGCTAAATAGCTGATCAACAAATCGTAACCATCTTTAACTATTGTATCTGTTCCTTCAAAACTCTCTTCTATATCGTAATACTTTGAAGATAATTGATTCAGGTCTCCTGTCTCAGAAGTCAAATACGTGGAGAACAGAAACTGCTGAATTAAACTCATATCCTCTGCATACTCACGCTTATAGATATGTTCAAAACTTGTTCCAACCTCACCAAATCGACTCACGTTCTTTAGCACACTATTGAAATGCTCCTTTTCTCGTTCAAACTTCTCATTCGGTATCTTTTCACCATTTTCGTCATAAACGATGATCCAGTTATCATCGGTCACCACCGTCTCTACACCCAATTTTTGAGCCATTTCGGTTAAAGGATTTCCTATTGGTGTATGAATCCAGCATCCACCTTCATCAAAAGCGTAATTACTTAAGCTTCTGTTCGTTTTAAGTCGGCCGCCAATGTAGTCACTTGCTTCCAAAAGTTTGACTTGAAAGCCTTCTTTATGAAGAATTCCAGCCGCCCTTAACCCAGAAATACCAGCCCCGATAACGGTAACGGACTTCTGATACGTGTCATGGAAAACAGTTTTATTCGTTTCTTGATCTAACAAGCCCCTCAACCCCAATGTTAATATCAAACATGCACTTTCCTATATCTTCCTCATTCTTCACTTTAAATATTCAACATCAAACTGGTCTGAGATCACGTCCCTCTCATCAAGGTTCCATTCAAATGTTAAGACCGCCGATTGTTTTGATGAGTGAGATAATAGATGCTCGCCATTCTTAATCACTAGGCTCTTCGCTTCCCAAAACAGTACCGTTTCATCTTCTCCTGTTCGGTTACAAACAAATAAAGGAAGTCCTGTATCGATAGACCTTTGCTCCCATTCCCCATCTGGTCCGTGTAAGCCCGGTCCCCAGGCAGAGGGTGCTATGAGAATCTCGCTCCCCTTTTCAAGCAACGTATTCGCTATTGCGGGGGTATAAGAATCAGCACAAATTGAGAGCCCTACCTTTATTCCATCCACATTAATAGGTTCAACAAATTCACCCGATGTCGACCAATCATCTG
This sequence comes from Alkalihalophilus lindianensis, assembly GCF_032843265.1. Lineage (NCBI taxonomy): Bacteria > Bacillati > Bacillota > Bacilli > Caryophanales > Bacillaceae > Alkalihalophilus > Alkalihalophilus lindianensis. Next base: position 162,615 of record NZ_JAWJBA010000006.1, on the reverse strand, counting down.
TCACGCTTGAGATCTTTCTTTGCGTTCCTAGCAATTGTCCATTTTTCCCAATAATGAAGACGGAATTGTAGTACTTGTCCTCTTTTGATTTTTCAGGGCAACCGAGAAAGACATTGACCTGAAGAGACTTGACCAAGTCCATAAATCGAGTCATCCATTCATCTGGTTGCTGATTAATCCAGTGCGTTCCAATCTTTCTTGAGAACTGTAACCCACTCACAGCGAGCTCTGGTGTGATAATCCAATCAACTTCTTTAACTGCAGCACACCTAACAGCTTTTTCAATCAATTTTTGATTATATGAAATGTCTCCTGCAATCGGCAGTAAGTGTAGTAAAGCTATCTTAACTTTTCTCATACAATTCTCTCCTCTTTGATCAATTTGAGATGGTAAATAGCATTTTAATTTTCAGTAGAAATGGTACAATGGAAAAATGAGTATCTCGTTGGTAAGGTAAACGAAGTAAAAAAGGGTGGTGAAGATATGGATAAAATTTGTGGAGCCTGTTCGAAACAGGAGAACATGACAAAAGAAGAACGCATTCAATTGGCTATGTCCCGTCTGCCCAACACCATTTACACATGCCCTTTATGTAATGAAAAGCACTCCTATTCTGCACAGGAACAAGTCCCAATCACACCAGTTGAAATTGAACCTCCTCAGGAAGTCGTGGGCGAACCTATTAAAAAAACGAAATCAAAAAAATCGCCTGAACCAGAACAAGAGCAACTAGCTTTGTTCTAATTCTATTTAAATATAAAGCAGGGCAAGATGCTAGTATGTGCATCTTGCCCTTTCATTTCTCTAGATTACTGAGCTCGCCCCTGATCTTGATCGATTTTCTTCATCTCTAATTCCACTTTTTTATGCTCCAATTCTACTTCAAGTCTTCTAATTTCATAACTTTTCTTCTTATCATAAGCATAGTACATAAGAGATAGTGCGACAATAATGGTAATGTAGAAAAACAAATCCAAGCCGTTCCCCCCTCTGATTAACGTTTATTTGTGAGAGTTGCTAAATAGAGTGCAACCTCTCTTATTTTTTCATCTGTTTGACTCTCGATCTGCTCACGTTCTTCTGTGTAGCTAAAAATGGTGTCCCCTGCTATTAGATGATCCGACAGGTTTAAGAGTCCAATTGCATTTTTATTAAAGTATTTTGCTACTGCTAAGGTGGTCGCCGTTTCCATGTCCACCCCCGCATATCCACTTCTGGACCAATCATCAATCATCTCTCTCGTTTCAAGAAGCATCGCACTTGTTGAAAGAATGGTTCCTACAATATAATGATAGCCTTTCTTTTCGCAATATTCTATTGCCGCATTTACGAGTGTTTCGTCAGATTTTACGGTTGTTTCATTTGGTAAATACCAATGAGAAACACCATCCTGCATGAGAGCTTCATTAACAATCAGAATATCACCATACTTCATATCTTGGGTTAACCCTCCAAAATATCCTGTCTGAATGAAGGATTCGGTGCCAATTGAGGCAAATTGATGAGTGATAGTAGATGCCATCGGACTCCCATATACATTCGCAAAGCCAATACTGGTTCCTTCGTAAGATCCAACCACTGTATTCCATTTTGGTAGCCACATTTCATTTTCAAGTGTATGCTTCCAGAGAATAATATTTTCAGTATGTTCCCACTCCCCGTGGATAATAAAAGACGCAGGAACTTTATCTTCCTCTATTCCAAATACATGTAGCCAATCTTGCTTTGAAAATTCACCGTATAACTTCATCGCAGCTCCTTTGGATTAATATAGTTCCTAACTAGGTTTAATAAGTAGCGCTCTTGCTATTGTTTTTACAATGGATTCTGTTTCTTTATGCTTTCTGATTTTATCTAAGAAAGGGAAATCATCTTGAGTCACGGATAACTTTGAAATAGGCTCTATAGTGCTTTCACAAATCCATTCGTCTTTGATTCCACCTTGGCTAAAACGGTCCTTCGGCAGAATGTAGATTGTTCCATCGATCCAGCAATTATCCTCCTGATTTTTATTTACAGAAAAATAATAATATCGTTTGATTCCTTTTTTTGTCGGAAGAGTTAAGCAGAGATTTCTGACAGAACCTTCATAACCTTTTTTGTTCATAACAGCAAAGAACATCGACCACACTCCATCCGATGCAGCAAAAACCGCTCTAACTGGTTTGCCATTAAAAAGGGTTTGCACCTTTGGCTCTAACTTACGTATCGTTGAGTCATTTGAGCCATGAAAAAGCACATTTTTATTTTCAATGAGGTAATGTAAAAACAAGTACTTAGGATACTCACTTTTATATGGAATTAAATGACATTTTTCAACCGAAATATGTTTTTCATACATTTCATCAAACTCTTGAATGGCTTGTGGAGGTAAATCTAACTCAGGAACCTTTAAAAAGTGGAACTTATCCAACACCATTTTCATAATGAAGTTTTTCATGTTAAGTCGTTATCCCTCCCTCGGTTCTTCCTCATCAACAAAGCATCGAATACTTCTGATGATTAGCTTCAGATAGTCTATTAGTCGAACAACCAGGTATGAAGGTATATATGGTGCTCATCTACCATCCACATTTCAAGCTAAAGTAGATTCTCATACAATTCAATAAGAGTACCATCTGGATCTCTGAAATGAACTACCTTAAGTCCCCAATCAGCTTGTTCTCTCGGTTTTGTGATAAAATTCACCTTATCTTTAAGTTCTCTGTACTTTGCTTCTACATCATCTACTTTTAAGATTAATGCGACTCGGTCGACCTTCGTATCATCATCCTGATAATAAGCACCCACAGCATCAACCATTTGTTTTCTCTCAAACAACCCAAGTTGAGATGAACCAACCTTGAATTGTCCATACAAGGATTGTTCATCTCCCCATGACACCTCAAATCCTAAAACATCCCGGTAAAACAAAAAGCATTCTCTATATTGATCGACAAGCAAACGCGTATGAGTCAATTCCAACAGAAACTCCCCCTTGACATATATGTTCTAAATATTCTAAATTATACCATATTAAACTTTGCTCTTTTGCCTGATTAGAAGAAACAAGAGCGACCACTGTGGAGTAATCGCTCTTCGTTGTACATTCAATTCACCTATACTTAGTTCATCCCTTCAATGATCTCAATCGTTTCACCTTTTGAAAGGGGGGCTTCAGGATAAAAGCTATACTGAATGCCATCTTCCTGCCAAGAAATCATATTCAAAGACTTATCCCAAATGATCAGCCCTTCCTCACTTCGAATTTCGACCTCTTCTTCATTTCCAAAAACGGCCACGAGCGGATCACTTCGTTTAAACACTTCATAGGAAAAGAGGATTTGCCCACTTTCATCGCTGTAGGTTAGATTGATCCCGATTTCATCATCTTGTCTAGGGTACGTACTCGCCTCATAAATATGATACTCATCGCTTGGTGTTAAAAAGGAATAGTTCGCCATCTCTTGTGCCTGAGAGAGCTCGATTGGCTCTATCGCTGATAATTCATCAAGCGAGACTTTCTCAAAGTCAAGAGACTCATCGATCACAAAAAATGAATCCTCCACTTTTGGACTAAGTTCAAACACAACAGCCTCACTCGTCATCCATTCCTCGTCGAAAGCTAAATCCATTTTGAGGAGTACCCAATCTTCTTTATCAACCCAGATCTCCATCTCATCGTTGTTGCTTTGCTTTGCTTTTAACTGAAGAACGAATACGTCGCGGTCAAGTAAAGTCGTTTCCTCTTTCACCTCGATCTCATAGTGATCATACATCGCTTCAAGCATCTGCATCGTTGACTCACGTGGTGTTTGAGCAAGATACGTTGCGGCTTCTGGTGAGTCATGCGTTATGATTTGTTTCTCTTGATAATCGAGTGTAACGGACCCTTCATCACTATAGAGAGAAACATAAACAAGCTCCTCCCCCTCATACATTTCCATTCGATACCTTCCATCTGACATCCGCCACTCCTTCATCGTGAACGGATCATTTTCATTTCCTTCGTAAGCAGTCTCCATGTAATAAGCTTTAGCTGATGGATCTGCCTCAATCATACTCGCCATTACCTCCGTACCACTTAAACCTCTCATCTGACAGCCACTTAACATAATAAGAGCGATCACGACAAACAATATCATCTTCTTTTTCATCTCATCCCCACCTTCACTTCTACACATGCTTTTTCAGGGCGAAATAAAAGCAGCTTCCCTCACCTTCTGTTGAGGTCACCCCGATAAAGCCGTCATGCTTTTCGATTAACTGCTGACTAATGGCAAGGCCGAGACCTGCCCCTTTGCCACTATCTTTCTGCCTTGCCTCATCTGCCTGATAAAACAACTGAAATACTTTATTCAGGTCCTGCTCAGCGATTCCAGACCCTTCATCTTGAATCGCAAAATACAAGTAACCTTCCTGCCAAGGCAGATCCGCTGGGAGCATATCTCGCTCTGTTGTAGCAATAAGCTCGATCTTTTTGCCGCTTTTCGTATGTCTGAGTGCGTTTGTAACAAGATTATCCATCACTTGGATCAGACGATCAACATCACAATAAACCTGGCATGGTCCAACTTGCATCCTTGTTTCTAGCACTCTACCATGTTTGTTACACACTTCTTCGTATCCATCGACTAACACATCCGCCAGCTCCTCACCGTCAACCCATTGACAGTTGAGCTCTAAACTATTCATTTCTAACCTTGAATAGAGCAACAGATCCTCTACAAGCTTCTCCATATAATTAGCCTTACGTACAATGACATCTCGGTACTCATCTTGCTTTTCAGGGTGATCTTTGAGACCTTCTGCATAGGCTTTTATCGACGTGAGCGGAGTCCTTAAATCATGTGAAATCGTCGCAACAAGACGCTGCTTTAATTGCTGGACCTCTTCAAGCTCATCGCTCATTGTATAAAAGTGATCTAGAAGCTCTCGAATTTCATCGTTTGCACGATTTTGCTTTCGCTCAGTCGGAAAGTTACCTGCACCAACTGCTTTCATTTCTCCAACTAATTGGGTAACAGGTTTAACAATTCGACCTTTCACAAGTAAATGAGTGATGACTAATGTCACAAGAAGCATCATGACGATGAAGAACCCTGTAAAAAAAGAGCTCCTCTCGATCTCTTTTTTCAGTTCGATTCGTTCTTTTTTTATTTCAAAATAACCAATCAGTTCTCCCTCATAATAGACGGGCTCCTTGTAAATAAAATGAGAGAGCGTTTCGTTCGTTTCATACAGACCTTTCATTAAATCACTTGCTGGTACTCTATTCACCCTATTTGATAAGAGTGGTTCCCCATTCACGTTTAAAAGAACTTGACGATCTTTAGAATAAATATGGAGGACTTCATCTTCATATACCTCATCAGCTAGAGCTTCTTCTCCTACAGAAGGATATTGATACAAACGAGGGTTGTCCTTTAAAGTCGACGCAAGCTGATGAATCCGAATCGATGTGTGGACATACTCAGATAATCGCTGTTGTTCATACCAATCATTGATGTAACTTATAAAGAAGTAAGTTGAAACAAATGGAACAAGCATCACCACAAAGATAAGGAGCAGCAACCAATTACGTATTTTCATGTTTTTGTCCAATAAATTTGTAACCAATTCCCCAAACAGTATCAATAAAACGCGGGTGTCGACTGCCTTCCCCTAGCTTTCGACGAACATTTTTAATATGTACGGTCACCGTACGAATGTCATCCGCATCGTCTTGCTTCCATACTTGATAATAAAGCTGTTCCTTTGAAAAGACCTGTCCCGGTGAGCGTGCAAGCACACAGAGTAAGGCAAATTCTTTCATCGTAAATGTCAGTCTGACGCCATCTTTTTCAACAGTACGTTGATTTAAATTTATATGTAACCCATCAAAGGTGAGCACTTCATCCTCTGTTTGCTTTCCTATGTACCGATTGTAGCGCCGAAGTTGCGACTTCACACGTGCAACGAGTTCAAGCGGGCTAAATGGTTTCGTTATGTAATCATCTGCTCCTAGTCCGAGACTATGAATCTTATCAATGTCGCTTTGCCTTGCACTCACGACTACGATCGGCACCTCGCTTTTTGTTCGAATCTGCCTACACACTTCAAACCCATCTATTTTTGGCAGCATCAAATCAATGAGCACAAGCATCGGCGCCGAATCACGAAAATGATTGAGACCTGCCTCCCCGTCATGAGAGACGATGACGCCATACCCTTCTCGTTTTAAGTAGTCACGAATAATATTGCTAATTTCGATGTCATCTTCAATGACGAGTATTTGCTCTCTCATTTGCTTCATTCCCTTTACTTCATTTACGTTTATTCCTTATTTTTCTATTATAGTCAATCCGCTGTCTTGCTGAAAGACCTGATTACGACTTCATACTTTCTTTATAAATTCATTTCTTTTTCTTTATCATTGCTGCTTATAGTGAAAGTAAGAAAGACAAATCGATAACGAGGTGAAGAAACTGATGAAAAAGATAACAGCCTTATTAGGCTTAGCTGGCGTCCTCCTATTCTCAACTGCTTGCTCAATCGAGGACACGGAACAAATTATTGAAAATGCGGTAGAAGCACAAGAGAATCTTGAGAGCTACTATGCTGAGGTTTCCTCAACATTTAAGTATGACGGAGAAAATGAATCCTCAACGTATAAGGAATGGAACGTAAAGCCGGATAAATATCGCACAGAAATGGAAGATGGGTACCTCCATATTACTAATGGCGAGGAGTCATGGTCCTATGATCAAGCTGAAAATACAGTGACAGTCTTTGATACGTCAGACGACCTTACAGAAGAAATGCCGAGTGAATCCGAGATCATTCGCGAAATGTTAACTGAAATGCTTGAATCTACAGATGTAGTCGTCAATGGAAAAGAAACGATTGCCGATCGTAAAACGATTCATCTCTCCGTTTCTGCCAAAGAGGGTGAAGAAGAGTTTTTAGGTGACACAAGCTATGACATTTGGGTTGATGAAGAAACGTATATGCCACTAAAAATGATGTGGATTAGTGAGGACTTCTCATCTGTTGTTGAATATACGCATATTGAATACAACATCGATATTGATGAGGCTCTTTTCACTTTTGACATTCCAGAGGATGCCGAAGTACTAACAATGGATGACTTTATGGTTGACTCGCTATCACTAGATGAATTAAAAGAAGTCGCACTGTTTGATATTCCTGACTTAAGTGCGATCCCAGATCATTTTGAATTTGAAGAAGCGAATTACTTTGAAGAGATGGATATGGCGACCATGCACTTTAGTGATGAGGAGCATTACTTAGTTTTATCTCTCACAACAGATAAAACAGAGATGCTTGACGAGACAGAAGCTGTTTCCACAGAGGATTTCGAAGGCTCTTATATGAACATGTTCGATATGCATTTCTTGTTCTGGTCACAAGATGAGGTGCACATTGAACTGATGACAGATGCTGATGCTCTATCGAAAGAAGAACTAATCGAGATCGCTACACAAATTCAATAAGAACGAAAGGATCCCCCTTCCTTTTATTCCATATAGTAAGCGACCCTATTGCCTAATAAAGCAATAGGGTTCTTACCTTACTCTTACTCATTCCCATTTAAATTCCAAAGAATAGGATAAACTTGCTGTGAAATGATAGGAATGAGGTGATTGAAATGCGCATGAATACGTTCTTGTTCTTTATTATTCCTTGGCTAATTGCAACGATCTTTTTTAGAGGGCAGAAAAGGCTCTTTAGGGGCCTATTCCCTTTTAGTTCCCTTCTATCCACTTCCGTTTGTTTATGGGGTGACTATCACAGGTATTGGGTGTTTAAGCCAAACTTAAAAAAATTTCAAGTCATGACGACGATGCCCCTTACCTTAGGTCTATACCCTGTTCTTTCTACTCTGATGGTGTACTTGATCAAACAAACGAAGGAAAGTGCCTCTTCATGGATTTTAACGTTTACTTGTCTGACAACCATTTTGGAATTTTTAATGAAGCTTTTTGGACGAGCGACTTATGGCAATGGGTGGACGCTAAATAAAACGTTTATCTCCTATCTTATTCCTTATTACCTCGTTCATAAATACTCTCAATTTTTTCTGAAATAATCATGTAAAGCCCTACAGCTAGGGCTCTTTTGTGCGTACCTTAATAGGCACTCTCCCTTGCGCTGAACATATGATGCAGTAAAAGGAGTGATCTTATGCAGTGGCAACAAAAAATTCCTTACTTACTGAATCAGCCCATCGGCGTCTCTTTTGCAAATGGGACGGGAACTTCTGGCGTGTTATGCGATGCAACGGACCGGACATTATATGTACTCGAATACTTGTACCATTCACAATTCGCCCTTAAGCAATATGATTATGCGACGATTCAAGACATTCATGGCTTCCCAGCTTGTCAGAATCCACAAAGGTACTAGCTTAAGAAGAAAAGCGTTCCTGCTAATCACAGAAACGCTTTTTGCTTATGAAACTTCATTGATCATCGACTTTAATATCTTAATTTTTTGTTTAGCTACTAAAATATAGAGAATGTCATCTGGTTGAATGATCGTTTCTCCATGTGGTGTGACTAAATCTCCCTTTCGAATAATGGCACTAATTAGCACATCATTCGGGAACTCAATATCCTTTAATGCTTGACCGACCAATTTGTTTTTCAAAGGGACAACAAATTCGATAATCTCGGCATTCGCTTTTCCAATTGAAACCAGCTCTAGGGAATGTGGTGCCTCTACTTTCTCAGGGCCATTTAACCCTAACTTCTCTGCAATAATGGAGATCGTCGACCCTTGTATCAGGGCTGACGTTAAGACAACGAAGAAAACGACATTAAAGAATAATTGACTGTTCTCTACCCCCATCGTCATCGGGAAGGTCGCTAAAACAATCGGCACGGCCCCTTTTAGACCAGCCCATGAAAGAAAGACTTTTTCCTTAACATTGAATCCCATTTTGAATGTTGATAGAAAAACCGCGATAGGACGTGCAATGAAAATTAAAATCATCGAGAGCAAGAACCCTTTTACAATGATATCAAAGGATAAAAATTGCGCAGGAAATACTAATAAACCAAGAATGATAAACATTAAAATTTGCATCATCCAGGCAAATCCTTCATTAAATCTAAAAATAGAGTGGCGATACGTTAAATCACGATTCCCTATTACAAGCGCTGCTACATACACAGCTAGTAATCCACTTGCTCCAACTAAATCGGTTAAGCTATAGGTTAAAAGGGCAAAAGCTAGCGCAAAAATAGGATAGAGACCACTCGAATCAAGATTAATTCGATTTATAGCAAAACTGGCAATCCGTCCAAATAAGTATCCTAATGCAAGACCAATCCCCATTTGCCAGAAGAAAGAGCCCAGGAGTAAGAAATAGGATGAATTCTCGACTGTTAATAATTCAATAAGTGCTAATGTGAGAAAGACCGCCATCGGATCATTCGTACCTGATTCTGCTTCTAAGATAGAACTTAATTTATCTCTAATATTCTGTCCTTTTAATACAGCAAAAATGGCAGCCGCATCCGTTGAGCCAACGATCGCTCCAAATAAAAAGCCTTCTAGCCAAGAAATATCAAAGATTAATTTAGCTGCAACTGCCACAACGATGGTCGTTAATAAAACCCCTAAAGTGGCAAGTGACAAGGATGGTTTGGCCACCACTTTTACAGAAGACCATTTCGTTTGCAAACCACCTTCAAATAAAATCACGACTAAAGCAACAATTCCTACCAGTTGAGCGATCTTTGGATTATTAAAAGGAATAAATCCTAATCCATCACTTCCCATCACCATCCCAACAAGTAAGAACAAGACTAGAGCAGGTACGCCCAGACGGGTCGAGAATTTCGTTGTTAATACCCCGATAATCAGCAATAAAGCCGTTAGTAAGATAAAATAATCAATATTTACATACTCGAGCATTGATGGCTTTCCCCCTCCATTAGTTTTGGTGAGATTTCTTATAAATTAACATCTATCTTTACCTTCACATTCTTTTTATCAATCCCGATATAACGCAGCGTTTCAGCTTTCGTTGAATGATTAAAAATCGCTTGCAGCAAGTAAATCGCAACACCACCACAATAAGCATGGTACCCAAATGTTTTCCTCAAAGTATGCGTGCCTATTTTTTCTCTCATCCCTACTTCTCTTGCGACTGTATTGATGATTCGATACGCCTGCTGACGCGTGATCGGTTGGTCATTTTTTCGCGACTTAAAAAGGAAGTCTTCTTGTTGTAGGCGGGCTTCTTTTATATAGGATAAGAGGGCTTCTTTTACCTTTTGATTAATATAGAAGAGTTTTTCTTCTACGTTTTTAGCTTCCTGCAAAAGATAATAATCCTTAATCGATTGCCCATCATAGACATCCTTCACTTTTATTTGGAGTAAATGACTGATGAGGATACCTGTATTAATCCCAAAGACAAACAACACATAATCTCGTTTCGACTTTTCTTTAAGGACAGTTTTAATACGCTTAATCAACTCGATTTCTTTAATCGGCTCTACATATTCCATTTTCCACCTCAATGAACGTTACTTAATTATCATTTTACTATATGTTTTGTAACATTACTGACGTTATGCTCAGTAACTATTGAACAATTCATCACTTTTTACTATTAAAGGAGCAGATAAGTAAAGATATCCCATCTATACTTATACGTGTATGTTATAGTGTATGGAAAGATCTTAGGGGGCAGCTTATGATGCAAACATTTATTAGTACCGAAACCGATTTGTATAAGGAAATCGTAGAAGGTACATTCGAATCAACCATTGTTCACAGTGATTATGAAGTATTGTATGTAAACGAAGCTGCTGCACAGTTATTAGGTGCAGAAAAAGAAGATCTTATAGGAGCTCCGGTACTCGATATCTTTCCAGTTGATGCAAAAGAGAGAATTGCAGATAGAATTGAAAGAGGTCTAAGCGAAGGAATTGTTGGAGAACTCATTGAACAAGCCATCATTACGTTAGATGGTAGATTAATTGAAGTGGAATTATCGTGTCATCCTTTTATATATAATGATAAAAGAGCGATTCTTTCTGTTTTACGAAACATTACGAGCCGAAAAGAAATCGAATGGGAATTGCAAAAAAGAGTGAATGAACTCTCAACCCCGATCGTACCAGTTTTGGATGGATTATCGGTTATTCCTCTTGTTGGGACAATTGATTTTGATCGGGCAGAACAGCTTCTTAACACCTTACCAATAAAGATCAAATCGGAAACGGACTTAACAGACATCATTATTGATTTCTCAGGGATTTACAATATGGATGAGTTGGTTATAGATTTTATCCTTAAAATTGATTCGATTATGAGGTTGCTCGGTGTTCAACCGATCCTCACTGGAATCCGACCTGAATTAGCCCAAAAGGCATTAGTAATGGGCGAGGAACTTCATTCGATTAAAACGATGAGTACGGTCAAAAAAGCCTTAGCTCATTTCAAATCAGCTTAATCGCTCTCAAAAGGCACAAGAATCTTCTAGATTCTTGTGCCTTTTTGGGCATTAAAGCCTGATTAAAAAGCGTACTACAGCAAATAGCAGAAAGCCGTAAACAAGCGTGTAGAGAACGATTCTTCCTACCTTTTGCTTTTTTGTAGGATGCTTCGTTCCCTTGTTCATCGCAAGATCAGGAAAAAATTTCATTAGTATCACAGACCCTATGAAAAAGCCAATTGTGATGCCAATCATTCTATTTGGGTTAGGTATACCTCCCTCCAATAGATGAAGAAGAATAAAAGAACCCATACTCATCAATAAAGGCCGTATCAGATACATTTCCCATTTCTGTTTGTTTGTCAGTGCGATGGTTTCTTCTTTAGACAAGAGAAACCTCCTTTATTTAGACCGACCTCATAACCTTTTTCTCATCCCTACAACGTTCGCAGCGATAAATCGCAACAGATTTCATGTCTTCATCCCAACCTACATGTTGATATTTGTGAAAGCCAACACGACATAGAAGGCTTGCTTGGTTTTAGGAGCTGAGCTCCAAATCATTTCCAACTAGACGAAAAAAAAGATGCTCATAGGAGAGCATCTCATCTTTATCCGACATCAACCAAAATCATTCCAAATTCCATAAAAATAATAAATATCGGGGAAAACAGTAGTAGCATCCTGCACTTCAATCCCACCCTTTATACGATGTAAGGCTTCTGCAATAGCCATCATATCATCACGTTCTACACTGTATTGAACGCGTTTAGAAATCCTCTCCCAGGCATTTTCAGCTTTCCATTGTTCTTGTTGTGCCTCTTCCCACTTTTCCGATTTTACATAGATTTCAATCTTTTCAACGTATGATAAAAGATCATCATCATCTCCAAAAGGTCCTTTTAACCACCCACCACCAATCATCATCAGGAAAGAAGCAAGAACAAATAAACTTGGAATCAAATAGAGTAAAAACTTTTTCATACGTAAATAGCCCCCTTCTTTTTCTCTTTTAGTAAGGACCTTCATAGTCACTAATGTTCATATCGTCTGCAACATGATCATCAAACTTATCGACATACAGTTGATCGTTTGGTAGGATAGCTGCGTAAGAAACTTCTTCTAGCGAATCGATGCCATGCATTTTTAATTGACTCATTAACCAGTCCTTGCTTTTCTTTCGCTGTTCTAAATTCTGTCCAATCATTTTCCCATCATAAATCAATTCTGTCGTTAGCTTAGATGGTTGAAGTGGGAGGTTTAGATCACCTCGTTCTACAGGACGGTATTGTGACTTAGGTAAAATCGAAACCGTTCCATCTGGTTCTAGGAGGGCCACTTCTACTTCAATAGGAGAAAAAATATTTTTAGATCGTAACTGCTGCATAAGCTCATCTTTTGTAATCCGTGCTTTTTCTAAATTTTTTTCTAGCATATTTCCTCTTTGCATCAATACAACCGGTTCTGAATCTTGAATTTTTGAAAGGTAGCGACTTTTCACTCCGATGAACTGTAGAAGAATGGTTAATACCAAAAAGACCGTTAATGCGATCCAGTGGACCAGTGCTTTAGAAGAGATATCCGTAGCTAGAGTTGCCGCAATCGAGCCAATCGTAATACCATTTATGTAATCAAACATCGTAAGATTGCCGATAAGCTGTTTTCCAATCAATCTGGAATATAAAAGTATCGTGAAAAAGGTAATAACTGCTCGAACGATGACAACGAGAGGTTCTTGCATGATGAGGCCTCCTGTAGGTAGTAATACCTTTAATCTCCCCACTTAAGTTGACTTTATGCTAGTCGTCCCCTTAATCAAGCTCCGCTCTTAGGTATCCTCATTTTAAAAATACCAGTGAACAAAAAACGATACTTTAAAAGCATCGCCTCCTACTCTGATAAACCTTCCCACACCTTAGATTAAAAGGTAAAGCCGAATAAGAAACAGAGAAACCCTAACCAAAATAGAGCTTTCCCTCGTTTCGTATGGCTTTTCATCTGTACCTACTCTGTTTCCTATTCATCAAGAAAACGAGTGCATAATAGACAATCGCTCCTCCTCCTGCAAATAAACGAAACTCCAACAACCTAGCTGGCGAATACTCTTCAATATAAAAGTTTGCATCAATGATCGAACTTAAAAACATGCCACCAAAGATGATGAACCCAATCATGTACAATAGCTTCTCTGTGTTAACGGTCGTAGCTTCCATTGCTCGCTCTATGTCCCCCGCCTCCTCGTTACATAACTTCTCTCTTATATACGAATCAACATCCAAAAAGTCCCATAAAAAAAACAAGATAACTCCATCTGAGAGTCACCTTGTTTCTGTGCAAACACTTCCTACCCTTTCGTTAAAAATTCGTATGCATATTGAGGCAATGCATGATCGTCGGTCACTGCTTGTTTATCGTCATAAGATGCATAGCTAAACAGATCGACACCTTTTTCTGTTGTTGATACTTTAATTAGTTTTTCATCCTTATGACCTTTCGTTTCCAGTGTGAAGTCCACAAGGCCTACAGATAGTCGATACTCATTTAATACCAGACCGAGCCATTCATTCGACTTCTTCTTTGCATCTGAATGCTTACGAATGTAGTACGCGAGCTCCTGAATGTTAATCTTGTGCGTCTTTTCAGTTGGAAAGTGTTTGTGGAACTCATTTCGAATCGTGTGTGAAAAAGCAGTTATTTTATCAACTAGATGACTCATATCATTTACACATCCTTCTTTTTTTATAGCTTGCTCTAATAAAAGAAGAATATAAAAAAAGGATTTACTTTAAATACATTCTATAGACTAGGCTCCCCATACTGCTCCTTATAAAGCTCCTTCCACACTTCAATCATCTGATAAAAGCTTTTATTGTATGAACCATCCTCATCCACCGTCCAAGCCGTTGCTAAGACTGTGTGGCAGTACCCCCAAAGTAATAGTCTCTCTTTGTTTAATGTGAGCTTCTCTGTAAAAAGGTCAACTCGCTCTTTAGTCACTTCTTTTATGCCCTCTTCAGGAAGAACATTTAACATGTATTGAATGAGATCATATTCGACTTCGCCAATTAATCCTTTCGGGTCAATGGCCTTCCACCCATCTTCACTTTTCAAAATATTATAGGGATGAAAATCTCCATGCAAAAGATAGTGCGTTTTGGTTGTTTGGTTCATGTATGTAAAGATCTTAGCCGCCTGATCGAGAATTTGCTTGGATAGGGGACCTACCCCCTCTGCATGCTTGTCGATGATATTTCTTAGATTTTCTTCTCTAGCTTTGGTCGTTAGAATTTTTGTCTCTGTTGGAGCAGTCGTGATGAGATCTTTCATGACGCCCGCTGCAGCTAAGCATGCTTTTTCATCATCTGAGCTAGTCGCTAATGTGTATCCAGGGTTGAGTTCTTCTAGGAGGATAACCTGCATGTCTTCATCTATATCGATAACATTCACGATTCCTCTTCCTGCAAACAGCTTTAACGCTTCTACCTCAGAATCAAAGCCCCCTCCAGGAATACAAATTTTCACCACAACTTCTGTGCCCTCTTTTGTGGTGGCTGTTGCGACATAATTAATGGAAAGTTCATATGCCTCTCTTATTGTTAATGCCCACTTCTCCTCACAAGCTTTTATGATCGAAGGAATCTGCCCCAACCACTGCTTCGCATCCTCTTTCAAATATAGATGAACGGATTGCACAAAATGCTCTTGAAATTTCATTTGAATCACTCCTATCTACTCATAAAAACAACCACTCATCTTAGATAAAGTGGTTGTTTCGTTAAGTTTAGTCTAAGTGCTCAACAAACCATCCTTTAATATGGTTCAGTCTCTCTACTCGTAGGCTCGGATTGCCGCTTCTTGATAATTCATGGTTTGATTCTGGGAAGCGAACAAATTTTGTTGGCTTCTTTTGTTTTTTTAAGGCTACAAATAATTGCTCCGCTTGTTCAATTGGGCAACGGTAGTCCTTTTCCCCATGCAATATTAAAAGTGGCGTCTCCACTTGATCAACATAGGCAATCGGTGAGTGCTTCCAAAGCTTCTCAGCATTATGCACAAGGTCGCCTCCTACTTCCCACTCGGAGAAATAATAGCCGATATCACTCACACCGTAGAAACTAAGCCAGTTTGAAATCGAGCGTTGCGTAACGGCTACTTTGAACCTGTTTGTATGACTGACAGCCCAGTTGGTCATAAAGCCCCCATAGCTGCCTCCTGTAATGCCAAGATTTAACTCATCGACATAATGTAAATGCACTACCGCATAATCTGTAGCCGCCATTACATCTTGATAATCCGCGCCGCCGTAATCTCCTCTAACGGCATCTACAAAGGCTTGCCCGTATCCATGACTGCCTCGAGGGTTGGTGAACACAACTACATAGCCTTGTGAGGCAAGCATTTGAAATTCATGAAAGTACGTATTCGCATACATCGCATGCGGTCCGCCATGGACTTCCATAATGGTCGGGTACTTCTTTCCTTCCTCATACCCAACAGGCTTCATCACCCAGCCATGAATGTCCCACCCATCGGGAGCTTTAAACGTAATCGCTTCAGCAGTTGATAATTCAATTTCTGCTAGAAACTCTTCGTTAACATTCGTCAGCTGACTCTTTTCTCCTGTTGAGAGATTTACTTTGTACAGATCTCCAGGATGTGTCGGTGTACTAATGGCCACAATCGCTTTATGTGACACTGGATCAACACTTAATCCATACACATGCTGCTCGTCCAGAATCGCTGGATACATTTCACCTTCAATGGTTCCGTAATACACACCTGTATTTCCTTGATCACTCATTAAGAAATAAAACCCTTTGTTATCTTTGGTCCAAAACGCACCTGGGTTCACTGTCCCTGAATGAAAATCCCCTATCGCAACATCGCCAATTTGAACATCTATATCCGCTGTTAAACAGATTAACTCTTCATCCTCTACGCTATACAACCAGAGTCTAGATAACGTCGCACTTAAATAGTCTCGCTCATGACCACTTAAGGTGAGATACTTCCCATCTGGTGAGAAGCTTGGACTTCCAAATACCCCTCTGCCAGTCGTAATCGTAGTTACTTGCTTATCTTCAAGCTTCATCATATGGACATCGGTTAAGAGATCATGATCAGGCTCCTCGCCTAAGTTAGCTGAGTAAACAATACTCTGACCATCTGGCGACCAGCAGCCAGCTGTATAATCCCGGTCTCCCTCTGTTAGTTGCGTAATTTCACCTGTTGAAACCGACACGATACCGAGCTGCTGGTTCTTATCATCTAAAAAGCCCACCCCATCTGACTTGTAGCGAATCCGTTCAACGATCATTGGGCTCAACTTCGTTTCGTTTTCGCTTTGCGCCTCTTCATCTGTTAAATGCTGATCCGGTGCGACTGCTGCTTCAAATAAGAGATGTGCTCCACTTGGTGACCAGATCGGATTCTTCGCTCCATTCACACAAAAAGTGAGCTGTCTTGCTTCTCCGCCCTCTGCACTGATTAGATAGAGCTGGGATCTTCCTGAACGATTCGATGAAAATGCAATCGTTTTTCCATCTGGTGACCACTTTGGCGTACTATCCTTCACATCACCAAACGTCCACTGACGAATGCCTCCCTCAACCTCTTCGATAAATAAATGAGAGTGGTAGTCATGCTAATCGTTAGACTGTTTGAACACATATAAATTGAGTTCCATCCGGAGATAGCTCCGGGTTTTTAATTGATTTTAATTCATATAAATCCTCTGCTGTGATACCGCGCTTCGTCAATGTGATCCACCTCTTATGTAAGACTTTGAATATATTTCGGTTTTAGAAATACTTTTTATAAGTATAAACCATATTTAAAAGGTATCGCTATATTTTTTTATTTTTCTGACATATAGATGAATGGTTTCGAAATTGTATTGAAAGTTAGTAAGAAGTGTTAAGATAATGGATAATGGAAGTATCTTCAAAAAAAGATGATCTTTATTAAGGAGTCACGCTGAATGAAAAATGAACCACAAAAGAACCTCAAGCCCTTTATTTCTCTTATTCTATCTACAAAAATCCCTAAGCTAGCACTAACTCTAGGCCTAATCGGAAGTCTTATTACGACATTAATCGGTCTCTCTATTCCCTTATTAACAAGAGAATTAGTAGACGGATTTTCAGTCGATTCGATTAGTGTCGTTCTCATTGTCATTCTTGGAGTTGTCTTTATTCTGCAAGCGGTGATCGACGGGCTTTCGATGTACTTACTTGCCTATGTCGGGCAAAAAATCGTTGCAAAACTACGAGAAAAGATGTGGTTCAAGCTTCTACGATTGCCTGTGAATTATTTTGATAAGAAAACGAGCGGGGAGTCAGTCAGTCGCGTTGTTAATGATACTGGAATTGTGAAGGATTTGATTTCACAACACTTCCCTAATTTTATCTCAGGGATCATCACCATTATTGGGGCAGTTATTATCTTGTTTATTATGGATTGGAAAATGACGTTATTAATGTTCATCTCGGTTCCTGTTACGGCTGCGATTCTTATCCCGCTCGGCCGGCAAATGGCGAAAATATCACGCGGTCTCCAAGACGAGACAGCAATGTTCACAGGAAGTGTACAGCAAACATTAAGTGAAATTCGTTTAATGAAAGCATCCAACGCTGAAAAAATGGAAGAAGCAAAAGGCTTAACAGGCATCAATACATTATTAGGGTTCGGCTTACGCGAGTCTCGCATCTTCGCGATGATTGGACCACTGATTTATTTAGTGATCATGGTGGTGATCGTCATTATTATTGGGTATGGTGGGATTCGTGTCGCAGAAGGTACAATGACAACCGGCTCCCTTGTCGCCTTTTTACTTTATCTGTTTCAAATTATCTTCCCGATCACTTCCTTTACAATGTTCTTCACTCAGCTTCAAAAAGCAAAAGGAGCAACGGAGCGTATTATTGATATCCTTGAGATTCCTTTAGAAGAAGGCCAAGAAGGAGTCGATACGGACATTACGAATCAGCCAATCCACGTAGAAAGCCTATACTTCGGCTACAGTGAGGATGAACCTGTGTTAAATGGGGTGACATTCGATGTTGAACCTGGTGAGATGGTCGCTTTTGCAGGACCAAGTGGCGGAGGAAAAACGACGATGTTTGGCTTACTTGAGCGTTTTTACGAGCCAACTTCAGGTGAAATTCGTATTGGACATACACCAATCAAGGAATTATCAATGGCATCGTGGAGAAGGCAAATTGGATATGTCTCGCAAGATAGTCCCATGATGGCCGGAACGATTCGCGAGAACCTTTGCTACGGGTTAGAAGATGCGGACACGATTTCAGATGAACGACTATGGGAAGTCGCAAAAATGGCGTATGCCGATCAATTCATTAAAGAATTCCCAGAGCAGCTCAACACCGAGGTTGGTGAACGAGGTGTGAAGCTCTCGGGTGGGCAAAGACAACGAATTGCAATTGCACGTGCGTTCTTGCGCGATCCAAAGATCTTAATGATGGATGAGGCAACCGCAAGTCTTGATAGCCAGTCAGAAGGGATCGTCCAACAAGCACTGACTCGATTGATGGAAGGACGCACAACCTTCGTCATTGCCCATAGATTATCAACAATTGTTCATGCTGATAAAATCATTTTCATAGAAAAAGGAAAAATCACTGGAATCGGCACTCATCAAGAGTTGGTGAACTCACACGACTTGTACCGAGAATTTGCCGAGCAGCAGCTGACTTAGAGTTGGTTGACGGAGGAAAAGCAGGGCTCCCCACCCTGCTTTTTGATTAGATTGGGGAGAAGAAGCTATTTTTTCTTCTTCTCGATTGTGCCAATAGAATCTCCGGAAGCAAGATTATATAATCGACTTTTTGGTTCATATATTGTTTGAGATGGCCAAAGTCCATGATGCCCAGAAAAGATATAACTCGTCAAACAAGCAACAAAGAAGAATTCAATACCTTCTCCTCCAAACATCTCAATACTTAAAAGGAATGCCGCAATCGGCGTGTTGGCACCACCAGCAAAGGTAGCGACCAGACCAAGACCAGCAAGAAAGGACAACGGTAAATCAATGAATGTGGACAAGCTATTCCCTAAAGTTGCTCCCATAAAAAATAGCGGTATAGCTTCCCCTCCTACAAAGCCACTGCCAAGGGTAACGGCTGTAAATACTAGCTTAGCAAGAAAGGCAAAGGGAGGGACATCCTCTTCAAAAGATTGTTCAAGCATGTCTAAACTACGCCCATTATACTCCTCAGTACCTAGGATTAGCGTTAACGCGATAATAAGACTTCCCCCAACAAAGGCTCTAATCATATGGTTTTTCTTAAAATACTTTTCAGAGAAGCTTTGAATACCATGTCTCAATTGACAATAGAACACACTTAAAAGACTGAAGGTAATGGATAAGAGGATAACCACGCCGAACACAGTAAGCGAAGTCTCTGGAACTGTATGGATAGTGAATGTTTCATGCTCGACTCCCCAAGCTGACTCAGTTATATAATGACCCACAAAACTAGCTACAAGACATGGGACTAATGCTTCAAATTTCATTTTCCCTAAAGCAGTCATCTCCATTCCAAAAATAGCTCCTGTGATAGGGGTACCAAAGGCAGCACCAAACCCTGCACTTATTCCACTCATAAGTAGAATTTTCGTGTCTAGTAGACTTACTTTAAAGTACTGATTTACTGTTTCTGCAATACTCCCCCCCATTTGAATAGCTGCACCTTCTCTTCCTGTGGATCCGCCAAATAAGACTGTGAGAAATGTTCCTAAGTAGACGATAGGTCCCATTCTGCGTACCACCTTGGCTTTGCCATGAACCGCTTCTATAACTAGATTATTACCTTTAGCAGAATCATTTCCGGCGTTCTTGCCATACTTCATATATATGTAACCTAAGAGTACACCAGCTAGAGGTAAAAAATAGATAACCCAAGAATGATGTTCTCGTGTCTCCCCAAGAAAGTCATTTGTTGTTAATAGAAAAGCCGTTGTAGAGCCTACAAAGACACCGATAAGACCTCCCCATATTATCCATTTAGAAAGGGTTAAAATAAATGGTTTATCCTTATTTTTCACACCCATTTTATACCTCATTTCAAATAATCTGGAGGTTCTTCTCCATGCTTATTATATTTAACTTCCTTAAATAGATTATTTGTATCCTTTGATTCAGTACTTGGTGTATGAATCGGTGAATTAGGCAATTTTGCTTGAATCAACGAGACTAGCATTTGAATATCTTCTTTCGTAGCATATTGTTTTTCAAGTTTTAGCTGGTATCCCAATTGTCCATTTGATTCTATTGTCGCCCATTGCAAATCACTAATTTTTTGAATACTTTGCTGTCTCAAACGGACTTCAAGCATATCTACCGTTAAACGTAGTTTTGATAAGTTTTTTTCATTAATTTCTCCATTTTCAACGACCATTATCGATTTGCTGTAAAAGAATTTTTCTAGAGTATCGGATTTCAATACGACATATTCAATTACAATCAGTGTAAGCACAAGTATTAATGTAATCACCAAGGTAATCCAAATATTTCTATCGCCCACTGGTTGGATAATTAATGAACCAACGGCAATCATCATAACGGTTTGAGCAACCGTCAATTGAGAAATCGATTTTCTTCCAGCCAATCGCAATATAAGAACCCCACCAAATACAATAACAATCGCTTTCCATATAAAATGTAAATCCAAATTATATCCTCCTTCCCACCCTTTACTCCCCTATATTAATGACCTATTCCCTTACTAACGTCCTTATCTATATAGGGTAGTATCCCTCAGAGTGTAAGAGATTATGAACCTCTTCCCATTCTTTTGAATGAACATAAGTACGCACATATGGTAAATGTTTTTTCAATAAAAAAAATCGACCACCCGCTACTGGTCGACTTTACTGTAACTAATTATGAACCTATTCTAAGACAGCTCCCCTTATTCTTTCTCTTCAACTAGCCCCTCCATTTCAGCTAATGCCTCTACAGCGTTGTCAAATGCTCCGAACCAATTTCTAATAACACTAAGCTTCATCCTTTTCTTAGGATTTTTTGCTGAGAGGCTCCGATCGCGTCTTATGCACGCCATTTTTTCGGTGTGTTTCTTAACTTTGCTTTTTATCATCCAAGGTTTTGGGTTCATCTGTTCTTGACCTTAAAAGAGAGAGTGGGGCTCTGTATAATAAATCTAACCAATCTTTATAATTAAATGGGGCAAATGGAGATGTATAGTAAGAACCAAAGCTCCGCAATCCAACCAAGTGAATATTAATTAAGATATAAGAGATGACAATTCCATATAAACCGAAAATTGATGCTGCTATCATAAACGAAAAGCGAAGCATCCGTAGAGCAATACTAAAACTATAAGAAGGAATGGCAAAGGACGCAATCGCAGTAATTGCTACGACAATAACCATTACAGGACTGACAAAGCCAGCTCTAACAGCTGCATCACCAATGACTAACCCTCCTACTATTCCAATCGTCTGTCCAATTGCTCGTGGCAATCGTATCCCTGCTTCACGAAGCAACTCAATTGTTATTTCCATAAGAAATGCTTCAAAGACAGCTGGAAAAGGTACACCCTCGCGTGTTCCTGCAATCGAGAGTGCAAGCGTAGTTGGAAGCATGCCATGATGATAGGTCACCATAGCAATATATAAGGAAGGTAGAAAAAGAGCAAAAAACGCAGCGAGGTACCGGATAATACGTATTAATGTCCCTATATGCCATCGGTCGTAGTAATCTTCAGGTGATTTTAACAGTTCTTGAAACGTAATAGGTGCAATTAATGAATAAGGCGTACCATCAACCAATATAATAACTTGTCCATTCATTAAGGAAGCGGTTGTTTTATCAGGTCTTTCTGTATGCATCAGTTGGGGAAAAGGTGACATTACATTGTCTTCTATTAATTGTTCTAATGTACCCGTCTCTAACACTTCATCTATATCTATGCAAGAAATCCTGTAACGAATTTCATCCACTAATTTTTCATTAGCAATTCCCTTCATGTATGCGAGACAATACTGTATTTTAGTCCTGTGTCCAATTTCTCCTGTTTGTAAAATAAAACTCGGATTAGAGATTCTTCTTCGTAATAAAACCATGTTCGTCTGTAAATCTTCTATAAAACCATCCCTAGGTCCTCGTATCACGACTTCACTTTTAGGTTCTTCTATCCCTCTTTTTTCGTACCCTCGTGTCCCTAATAGGAGTAGTTTATCTATTCCATCAATAAGGAGTAAAGTATTCCCTGACATTAAGGAGCGCATCGCTTGATCTAATGAATCATACGTATTGATTGATGAAACATTCACCATATGTTGAGTTACTTCATCTAAGATTTCATCATAAGTAAAGCCATCAATTGCTTCAGGTGTGACTTGCATAAGGGGCCTTATCACATTGTTATCTAACAATTCTATTTTACATAAACCGGTTACATAAAAAAGAGTTGCCTTCATCTTACCGGCTATTTTAACATCACGCTGAACAATGTCACTACTTTCGTAAAGAGCACTTTGGATAAACTCCACCATCTTAGATAAATCAGTAGTAACCTCAAATTGATCATCGTAACTAGTCGTTAATGTTTTCATTTTTGATTTCTTTAGCAATTTTTTATACAAAGGATCACCCACACTAAGAAGATGTCAAATTTTCTAATCATAACAAATTCCAACTTACTAGCTTGTTTTCTCTTGCGTCATATAGTGGCTAATTTTCACTTCTACGTCTACCTCAACATTAGCCTCTTTAAATAGCCCTGCCTCCCCTTCCCAATCTTCCCTAATTTGCTTCCAATATTGATACTCTTTTCTTTTTATAAGGGAGCCAAAATAGAAAACGTCACAAAACCATTCCTCTTGCATTTTGTTAATAAGGGTAGTAGCTTGATTTTCTATTTTCTCGGATATGATCTGTTCCATTTTTTTAATCGTTTCGGCATTATCAATTTCCAATCCAGGAATCCAACTTTCACTAAATGTACCTTCCGTTTTTATTATTACATTAAATAGGTTTTCGTCATCTTCCCTTATATAATGCACTTTTGTATCGTGTGACGTAACTTCAAAAACGAAACTTTCTCCTTCTTCTGCTGTAGCTTCAACAATTCCATTTTCAGCTTTTCCCATTACCCAATTGTATCCTTTAACATCTTCCTCACTTAACCAGGTGATCATTTTGTTATCCTTGCTCCTCATAAGAGCAGCACCTGAAATTTTCATATCTTCTCTTTGCTCCTTATTAATACCAGAAATTAAATAGCTTTGATTTGCATTCATTTTTTCGGAAATTGTCCCAATGTCTCTTGTCTCTATCATCTCAAGAACTTGCGGAGAATTATCCTCAATCATCTCAATTGATATTGCCGGCATATCTTCTAAAGGTAATTTATCCATATAAACTTCCTTTGCATCCCCTTTAGAGACTAAAACATGTGTTTTTCTTCTCATTTCATGATCTCTGGTATATAAATCTAATACCCCGGTGATAAATGCTTGTCTTGCTAATTCTTCATTAATCACAATTACTTTCAGATGCTCAAAGTTTAAAGACCTACTTCTTCGTTTATTTATGTCACGTATCATATTAAAGTTTGTTACACCCGTTGAGGTTATATTGAAAAATGGAGAATTTCCACCAGAATCGCCTTCTGCAGCCCCTCCGCTAAAAGCAGAAGGAATAGCAACATGAAAAGTAGTATCAAATGTTTTAGGGTTATCATGATTTGGATCGAATGCTAATCCTATAACAAATCCGACTTCTTCAAGCTCAGCCCGATCCCAGCAACCTGTTAGAGACATTAAGAGGAGAACGAAAATAAGCATGATTTTTTTCATGAAGGATACCCCTCCTTTTCGTTCTTCTTTTTTCTAATCCAAAAATAAAGGTAACCACACCCTAAGCTCAATACGTACAAAGATGTACCCAACCAACTAATCCACTCGCCAAACATAAAGGCCTCTGTAATAGAATCAGGAATGAACGCAACGATAAGAATAAAGAAGATACTGATCACCGGTATATAATTCGCCTTAGCATTCTTCTTCATAAAACTTTTTTTAATTAATTGAACAAAAATTAATTGGAGTATGGAGATCGTGTTAAAAATGGTGATGAGCCACACTGTTATCATCAGGGATTCTAACCGTTCAAAAAAACCCCCGGGTATTTCGAGTTGTTTAGCTAGTTCCACAGTAGGAAACGCAAGTTGGATAACGGCATCAACAGTGAAATTCGCGTATGTAACGACTGTAACTACCAAATAAAGCGATGCAATCAACATGATTCCGGTAATTAGAGGGAAAACTTTAAGATCGCTTTTTTTCATGCGAGCCATTAAGAAAAATAAGATTTCAATGCCCAAGAACGAAAGTAACGTCACTTTTGTTGCAGTGAGGACTGGTAAAATCCCTTCAGGCATAATTGGCAGGAGATTCGTATAGTCTGCGTTAATAGAGGTAAATGAAACTAGCCCAAGCAACACAAATACCACAATGGGTAAAAACATAAGACTTAAATGGACTATCCCTTGCGTGCCTTTTGAGACAGCATATGTGGTACATAAGAGCATTAAAGCAGCTATCACTTCTGAGGGCGTTTGATCTAGCAAATACATTCTCATCAGTAATGACAAGACCCTCACTTCGTAAGCCATTAAGCATAAAAAATAGATAAGAAATAATAGCGATATTCCTCTTGCAATCCACTTTCCAACCTTCCCTCTCCCAATATACTCTAACAATGTTTCGCCCGGGAACTGTTGTTGCAACCGTACATAAAGAGTGATAAAGAGTACAATAATGCCACCAGATAATATGATCGATATCCATCCATCAGCTAGATTTATTTCTGATGCTAATGCTCTTGGTAATGTTAGAATCCCAACCCCAACAATCATTGAAACCAAGGTCAAACACATCTCACCTGGTGTAATAGAATAAGAAAGCGGACTCTTCATCAGTTGCCTTCTTTTTCGCTTTGACCTTGATGCTGTTGTTTAGTCGCTGCTATCAACTTCTCTTTATTCTGTTGATTCTCTTCTCTCATCCAGGGTAATTCAGCTTTCTTTACATACCAGTTAAAGAACTTTTGAGTAAGGGCAGCAAAAATCGTTGTCGCAATAGCTGACCAAAACACCACACCTGGAGGTAAAGAGCTTAATACACGATCAGCAAATTCATGCAAAATAATCACACCTTTAACTTCATAGTTATATTTTGTATTATCTGTTCTTTCTATCCGTTTTATGTAAGTAATGAAGTTATGGAGCATAATCTAGGTAACCTAAAAAGTGCAAGGGGAGCAATCGCTCCTTTGCGCTTTTTTTACTGATCATTTTATCCTTTCACGCCAACATGCTCACTTTTATAAGTAGAGCAGCTATTTTTGTCTGTACATAAGCACCTAAATTTATTTTTTAAATCATAAACATTGTTAAATAATTTACTAAATTGTTTGACTAATTAATATTATTGTTTTATCTTTAATATAGTGATATACCACATACCACATACCATCTTTTGTAATGGAAAGGGTGTTTTACTTGGGGAGAGTTGGAAAGTTCATATCCTATACAGACCAAGTGTATGAACTGCTAAAAAAAGAAATTATTAGCGGGAAGTTCCCCGAAAATGAACTATTACAGGAAAGGAGTATTGCTGAGAATCTCGGTGTTAGTCGAACTCCTGTTAGAGAAGCCTTAAAAAAACTAGAGTTTGAAGGTTGGGTCGAAACGATTCCTTGGAAAGGTGTCATCGTGAAAGGAATTCATGAACAAGACGTTATAGAGGTTTTCCAGTGTAGATTTGCTAATGAGCGATTCGTCTTGGAAACGATTACACCGATTATTGAGGATAGTCATTTACAAGTCTTAGAAGGTATCCATGAGAAAATGAAAACTCACATAGATGGTTCTAATGAAGAGTTCATTCACGAAGACCATGCCTTTCATAACTATTTAGCAAGACTCACTAATAACAAGCGCTTATGCCAATTTATTGATAACTTGAGTGAACAAATGATTCGACTAGGTATCCGCTTAGTTGAAAATAGTAACCGTAAAGAAGAAGCGTTAAAAGAACATGAAGCGATCCTGATTGCATTAAGAAACCGCTTAGCAGAAGATGCTGTTAAGGCTATTAAAATTCATCTAGAGAATAGTCAATCGATTTTATTAGAGAACGTAAAAGAGAGTTCATCCGAGGGGGAAAATAAATGAATACATTTACAGTAAAAGTTGAAAAAGATCAAGTAACATTAGATGTCCAATCTGTATATTGCATCGGATACTCTGGTCGCAACCAAGAAAAAGTAAAAGAGCATATTGTGGAATTAGCTGAACTTGGTATTCCAGCTCCAGAAGATGTTCCAATGCTCTACCCTGTTCGAAAAACGTCCCTTTACACAGGAGAAGAAATGGAAGTAATCGGAACTCAAACATCCGGTGAAGCTGAAATTGTTCTTCTATTTGGGGATTCAGAAGATGAGATTTACGTATCTGTTGGAAGTGATCACACTGACCGTGGATTAGAAACGGTAGATATTAATAAGTCAAAGCAAGTATGTGATAAGCCACTCGCTACCAAGGCTTGGCCACTTGCTTCCGTAAAAGATCATTGGGAAGAGTTAACATTATCATCCTATGTAAAAAGCGACACAGATGAGTGGATCCCTTACCAAAATGAAACTTTGAAATCGATTTTACCACTAGAAGATATTCTAGCCTATTTAAAGAAGAAAGAGGTTGCACTGAAAAATACCATTGTATTCGCTGGAACGGTTCCTTTAATTAATGGATTTGTTTATGGTAGCGGTTACAAACTAGAGTTGATTGACCCTGTAACTGACCAACGCCTTTCATGTGAATATGGCGTGACAACGATAAGAGATTAGGAGGTATTTAAATGAAACTTGCAATCTATCAAATGGATATCATACCTGGTAATCCTGAAGAAAATCGCCAGAAAGTAGCTAAATGGATTAATGAGGTATGTGAAACAGACAAGCCAGACACACTCGTATTGCCGGAAATGTGGACCACCGCTTACACCCTTGATGATCTTCATGACCTTGCTGAAGACGAATCAGAAATAACTCTTACCTTCATAAAAGAGTTAGCAAAAAAGTGGCAAGTGAACCTCGTTGGTGGTTCTTTTGCAACAAAAGAAAACGATAAGATCTTTAATCGTGCAGTTGTGATTGATCGCAAAGGAAATCTCGTCTATCAATATGACAAGATGCATCTTGTGCCGATGTTAAATGAACATCTCTACTTAGAGGGGGGACAAAGCAGTGCCGAAACGTTTGAACTCGATGGCCAAAAAATGGGGATCGTCATCTGTTATGACTTGCGCTTCCCAGAATTGATGCGAGGACTTGCTCTTGAAGGTGCTCAAGCTGTCTACATTGTGGCTGAATGGCCTGAAGCAAGAAGCAATCACTGGAAAGTTCTTCAACAAGCGAGAGCGATTGAAAACCAAATGTATATCGTCTCTTCTAACCGAGTTGGAGAATACGATGGTGTTGAATTTTGTGGGAACTCGATGATTGTTAATCCTTGGGGGGATTTCATTCATTTTGCCACACAGGATCAAGAAGAAACGATTGTAGCTTCACTTGATTTAGAAAAAGTAAAAGAAGTAAGAGAAAACGTACCAGTATTCAAAAGTCGTACACCAGATTTCTATAAATCACTTTAATAAGGGGGAAGGTATTATGAAAAAATCATTTCTTGCTTTAGGCTTGTCATTAGCGATGGTACTGTCAGCATGTGGGGGAAGTGAAACATCCAATGAAGCTTCTGAAACAGAAGGTAGCGGTGAAAGCACAACTCTTCGTTTAGCTCATAGCGGCTCAGAATCTCATCAATATCATATTGCTGCTGAGAAGTTCAAAGAGTTAGTAGAAGAAAAAACAGACGGCTCCGTAAGTGTAGACATTTATCCAAATGCAACTTTGGGTAGTGAAGGTGAAGTCGTTGAGCAAATTCTTGATGGTAGCATTGATATGACAACCGTTGCAGCTGATAGCTCATTTGCGAATACGGTTCCCGCTATGAATGTCTTCGGGATCCCTTACTTATTCAGAGATCGTGATCATATCTACAATGTATTAGATGGTGACATTGGACAATCTCTACTTGATGATGTTAATGAGCGAAATATGGTTGGTGTTGGTTATTGGGAAGTTGGATTCCGTCACTTAACGAATAATGTACGTGAAGTACACACTCCAGAAGATGCACAAGGACTAAGTGTGCGCGTTCA
This sequence comes from Alkalihalophilus lindianensis, assembly GCF_032843265.1. NCBI lineage: Bacteria > Bacillati > Bacillota > Bacilli > Caryophanales > Bacillaceae > Alkalihalophilus > Alkalihalophilus lindianensis. The sequence goes on along the minus strand of NZ_JAWJBA010000006.1, from coordinate 133,909 downwards.
ACCTTCTCCAGTTTGGGAAGCTCATATGCGTGAGCTAGGTGCGAACCCTACTCCAGTTGACTTTAATGAATTATACTCAGCTCTAGATCAAGGTGTAGTTGACGGCCAAGAAAATCCTTTACCTACGATTAACTCAATGAAATTCTACGAAGTTCAAAATCACGTATCTCTAACTGCTCATACTTACTCTCCTGCAATTGTTGTCATGAGTAACCGTGCATGGGACGGTTTAAGTGAAGACCAACAAGCTGCTGTTGGTGAAGCAGTAGCAGAAGCAACATCTTATCAACGTGATGCTCTACTTGATATGGAAGAAGAAATTTTACAAACAATTAAAGATAGTGGCGTAACTGTTATAGAAGATCCAGATCGTGAAGCTTTCCAAGTTGCTACAGAAAATGTAGCTGAGGTTCTTTCACAACAAGTACCACAAGAGCTCATTGAAGACATTTCTAATGTTGAATAATTAATTTAAAAACCGTTGATTTGAATAGATTTCTACAAGTTCAATCAACGGTTTTCTTCATATTCAGAGGGTAAGGAGAGTCTATTTATGATTATGACTAAGGTCGATTATATTCTTGAGAAACTAACCGAATTGATTATTGTGGTATTCCTTGGTTTAACGGTATTTATTACATTGCTCCAAGTTTTCTTTCGATACGTTCTCGAGCAGCCACTAGGTTGGTCTCAAGAAGCTCTATTAATTTGCTTTGTCTATTCAGTCTTGTTTGGTGCTGCGCTATGCATCTATAAACGTGAACACTTACAAGTCGATATGTTAGAAAAAGCACCTGCTTGGGCGCAAAAAATCATCTCTACTTTAGAGTTCACTGTCGTGTTGATCATGATTGTCGTTCTGATTTACTTCGGCTGGCAATTAGTTCAAGCAAACTTTCAATCTGGACAGATCGTTGGATTATTACCAATAAAATCTGCCTATGTCTATTTGGCTATTCCATTAAGTGGTTTACTCATGCTCTATTTTCACGTTAGGCAGGTGGTAAAATGATTTGGTTAATCCCTTTCTTATTTTTATTAATCTTAATTCGTGTTCCAATTGCTTTTGCTCTTGGTTTTGTATCAATGGTAGGAATTATGCTTACTGACCCAGGCCTACTCGTTAATATTCCAAGGCGGATTTTCAGTGGGATTAATAGTTTCACACTTGTAGCTGTTCCATTGTTTATCTTAGCTGGGGAAATCATGACAAAAGGTGGAATATCTCAAAGATTGATTCGCTTCTCACAAATGATCGTTGGCTGGCTACCAGGTGGCCTCGCTATGGTTATTATCGTTGCTAGTATGTTTTTCTCGGCTTTAACAGGTACAGCGATTGCAGCCGCTGCTGCAATTGGAGGAATGATGATTCCTGCTATGAGAAAAGAAGGTTACGATGATCGCTTTTCTGCTAGTTTAGTAGCCACCTCTGCTACAATAGGTCCGATTATTCCACCGAGTATCGTCTTAATTCTATTTGGGGTAATGGCCAGTGTATCAATTGGTGATTTATTTATCGCCGGGGTTGTTCCAGGTGTCTTGATGGGTGTAGGCTTGATGGTTTATTGCTTAATTATTGGGATAAAAAATGGCAATAAATCACGTGAGGGACTTCCGAATATGAAGGAATTCTTATTAGGGTTTAAAGATGCCCTTCTAGCTTTGATTATGCCTCTAATCATTTTGGGAGGAATCATCTCTGGTGTGTTTACTGCAACAGAATCTGGGGTCATCGCGGTAGTATATGCAATTATTGTTGGTACACTTGTTTACAAGGAATTGAAGTTAAAAGACTTAAGTATAATCTTGCTCAATACAGCTAAAACAACTGCTAGTATTGTCTTTCTAATTGGTAATGCGGCATTATTCATTTGGCTATTAACTTATCATCAAATTCCTCAACAAATGATTGAGATGTTAGGTCCCGTAGCAGATAATGCAATTTTATTATTACTCGTAATAAACGTCATCCTATTAATTGCAGGAACCTTTATTGATACAATTAGTGCGGTATCAATTTTTACACCACTTTTCTTACCACTCATCCTTGCTGCAGGCATTGACCCTGTTCATTTTGGGATCATTATGGCTGTAAACTTAACAATTGGAATGGTTACTCCGCCACTAGGTGTTTGCTTATTTGTTACAGCTAAAATAGCAAAGATCAAAGTTCCCGCTATGTTTCCGTATCTCATTCCTCAAATACTCATTTTAATTGCAGTATTAATTGTTATTACCTACATTCCACAAGTTACCATGTTCTTACCAGAATTCATGCAAAATTTCGGGGTTGAATAAAATAAAACCGAGTAAGAAGGAATCCCCATTCTACTCGGTTTTTTCATCTTCATAAATAAGCACCCGGTTCTTACCGGTACACCTAACATTATAAAACGTTTCATCATCCAACATTCGCTAGTTATATACATTTCTTCCTCATTAAAAAAGTTGTTGTCGTTTATCGTTAAATCGATATTGAAAAGGTGCAAATAGATAAAGAATTAATGTTAATGCTAAAACGATAGCCCCTTATACAAGGAAGGGAAACGAAAATAATTTTAGGATGATCGCCAAAAATGGGAGCGGAAGAAAAAGCACACCCATCCTCCATTTAGAGTGTGTCGTTGAATATTGCGTCTCCATACAGTTCGAGCATTTCGTTTTCCCTTCAACCATTAATACTAATTCTCTCCATTTAAAACGCTGGTGACAAGACCAACATACAGGTAAATCCATCAAATCCCTCCAAGCAGAAATTCAAAACCTCTCACCCTGCTAATCTTAACATATTATCCCAGTTGAAAAAGACCCACTCCTATGAGAGTCGGTCTAATTCCTACATCACATTATCATTCCTTATCTCCACACCGTCTTATATTTCTTCTGATACTTCGCTTTTTCCTCTAGCTCAATTAACTCTATAGCTAATTGCTTCAATTTCTCATCCCCCGATTGATCAAAAAGATGACGGAAATTTTGTTGGATATCAAATCGAATCAATGTGTAGTTTTTTTCATCTAAGCAATTCTTGAAACGGTCGACTAGATGAGTCATGACTAACTGTTTTTGTTCGGCTCCAGCTAAAGCGATTCTCCAAATGGATTGAAGAGAATGCCTAGCCGTCACAAATTTAGGATCTTTCGTGACGGCCCATACTTTCGGGAAATCGTCTATGATTCTTTTTTCAAGATCACTGATCGCTAAATGACTGAGAAATTGTGCAGCTCTTGAGCGTTTATGAGCATCTTTATTTGTTAGATCTTCCTTCAATTGATCCCACACTTCATACGCCCAGTCCACTTCAGTACGGGTCGCTTCAATCAGATGTTGATAGGCTTCATATTGAGCTTGTTTATCGGGTGATTCTAGATCGGTAAAATAGCGTTGGATGGTTGGATTCATTTCGGTTCAGCTCCCTATGTATTGTTATGTTTATTATAGCAATTAAAGAAGCCGGCCACATCCGCAGCCGACCTCTTCATCTATCCTTCTATATCACGTTTACGATAGCCGATAAAACCGACAATTATGAGAGCTACAGCAATCATTGTGAGAACAAATAAGGTCACGAAACCGATCTCTTCCACTGGGTATTCAGGAATATGACCAAATGGTGAGATTTTCCCCATCCACTCTGGGAATTGGAGTAAGCTTCCTAAATAGACAACGAGAAAGGAGTAACCAAGGTATAACCAGCTCAAGCTCGTTACTTTCGGCAGCCACCCAATCGCAAAGACGGCTAGACCCGTCATCACCCAAATCGCCGGCAAGTAAACCATCGCGGCTTTAAACATTAATGAAAACGAAATCGCTTCCTCCATCACAGCATTTCCGGCACTCCATAAGCCGACTAATGCAAGAAAAAGCATCACAAAGCCAAACAGGAAGGAAAGGAGTAAATAACTTCCGAGCACTTGGTTTCTTGAAACGGCACGTGTTAATAAGTGTTCGGTCTGTCCTTTCTTTTCTTCCCCTTTTAGCTTTAGCATAAAGAGCAATGCCGGAACCGTACAGATCATCGAGATAACGGCCATTAACATCGTTAAAAATTGCTCCGTTAACGTTACTCCCTCTATTGGTGCTAGCATCTCCGTTAACATCTCATTATTCGAGAAAAACGATTCCAAGTCTCCTAATACAGAACCATAGGATACTCCTAAGACAAACATTCCGATTGCCCAGGCAATGATCCCGGTTCGCTGCAGTCTTAGTGCTAGACCAAATGGACTTAATAAGGAACGAGGCGCATATTTTCTACCTGGCTTCGATGGCAGAAAGCCAGAACCTAGATCACGAATTGTCATTAAGTAAAAAGCAATTAGTAAGACCACAAATGATCCACCAATCGTTAACACAATCGGCCACCAGTAATTGTTCACATAGACTTCTGTTCCTAAAATCCAACCCAACGGAGAGAACCATGATAGTGTTTCGTTGCTCACATCTCCTACTGCCCTGATCAAATAAGCAACGCCAAGCACGGTAAAGGAATAACCAATCGTTCCTCTTGAATTCTCAGATAGCTGAGCAAATAGAGCCGTAACAGCAGCAAAGAAAACCCCTGTTGCCCCTAGAGCTGCTCCGTATAAAAGCGATGCCCCTAAGTCCATGCTCTCAATTTGTAAGCTAGCTAAGCCAAATCCCACACTTAAAGCTAACAGAATATTGGCTGCGACTAAGACAATCATCGTTGAACTAAGATTAGCTAATGAGCCAACTGGTAAGGAACGAAGCAATTCAATTCGTCCTTCTTCTTCATCCACTCTCGTATGTCGAGTGACGAGAAGAATGCTCATGATCGCCACGACAATGGCGGTAAATAACAGCATTTGATGAGCCATCATAGGCCCTGCCGTGTAGTTATCAAGTCCATATCCTTGCCCAACCATCGCAGTCATCGCAGGGTTTTTCATTGTCTCCGCTATCGCTTGTCTTTCCTGTTCATTTTGATACAAATCCGTAAAAGAGGTTGCTGTTACAATGGTGAGCAGCACTATTGAAATCAACCAAATCGGAAGACGAATTCGATCACGTCTTAAGACAAATCGAGTCATTCTTCCTGTTTGACTGAACTGTTTCTTCCACATGGTCACTCACCTCCACGACTAGCTGATCCTTCGTAATGACGCATGAACAGATCTTCTAATGTCGGCGGTGCACTCTCTACTTTCACTAGTCCAAACTGGCTAATATGCCTCATGACGAGATCCAACTCATTGGCATCCACTTGAAAGGAAAGCCCTTGATCTTTTTGTTCAATCTTATGAACCCCGCTAAGAGTAGCTAAATCAACAATCGGCTGCTTAGACTCTACGAACATTTGAGTACGTGTTAAATGACGGAGCTCAGCTAATGTGCCTGTTTCAATCATTTCGCCTTCGCGAATGATTCCGACCTTGTCACACAGTCTTTCTACTTCAGATAAAATATGGCTCGATAACAGCACACTTTTTCCAGACTCTTTCGCATCAACTACACATTGTTGAAACACTTTTTCCATTAACGGATCGAGGCCTGAGGTTGGTTCATCTAAAATGTAGAGATCTGCATCTGACGCAAAAGCTGCGACAAGCGCAACTTTTTGTCGGTTTCCTTTTGAATACGTACGGCATTTTTTTGTGGGATCAAGCTTGAATGTATCAATTAATTCATCACGTCGTCCTTTATGTGTACCACCACGTAACTTCATAAATAAATCGATTACTTCACCGCCTGTTAAATTCGGCCAAAGGTTCACATCCCCTGGCACATAGGCGAGACGCTTATGAATCTCCACAGCATCCTTCCATGCATCCTTTCCAAAGATCGTCGCTTCCCCGCTTGTTGCTTTTAAGATACCAAGTAAGATTCGAATCGTCGTTGATTTCCCTGCACCATTCGGCCCAATAAAACCATACACTTCCCCTTTATTTACTTCTAAATGCACACCATTTAATGCCGTGAACTTCCCAAACTTCTTCGATAAGTTCTTCGTTTCTAAAATGGTCATCTAAGCTCCTCCTCAGTTTCTCTACCATCTACTCTGAAAATTATGAAATTTATTAACTCATTTAGTTCATAATATACAAAAAAGAATACCCTGACAAGAGTTTATGAACTAATTTATTTGTTTTATTACATAAATTTGATTAAACTATAAAGAGAGGTGAACGAGATGGACGGTTTTGAACGTAGGCGCGAACAAAAGAAACAACATATATTAGAAGCTTCCTTAGAGTTATTTATGGAGTATGGTATTCAAAAAGTCTCCATTGCTGAAATAGCTAAAAAAGCGAATGTTTCACAAGTTACGATCTACAATTATTTTGAAAGCAAACATAAATTGATTCATGATGTCTTTATTTATTATGTCGACCAAGCTTCTGCCACGTTTGAGGAGACGGTCTTCTCTGATATTCCATTTCCAGATAAAATTAAGAAACTCATTTTCAATAAAAAAGAAGTCGCCAAACAGATCAATGAAGAGTTTTATCACTATTTAATGAAGGAATACACAGCTGAAGGCAACTATATTGAGAAAATTTATGTAGAAAAGGCTCTTCCTTACTTCACTCATCTTTTTAAAGAAGGAAAAGAACAAGGGTATGTTGATCCGAACCTCTCTGATCAAGCGATTATCTTTTATATCCAAATGCTAAAAGAGTATGTTCAGCGTGAAGATGTCTACAAAAACATCCTCCCTCTCACAGAAGATATCACGAATATTTTCTTTTACGGAATCCTTGGAAAACGCGAGGAGGAGTAAACGAAAAGGTCGACCCCCTTATTTGGTGGATCGACCTTTTTAGATTATTCTTCTCTTAGTTCAAACCACAGTTCTGCATTGGTTCTTCTCTTAAAGGCTGCGAGTGGATTCTCATCATCTTTATCAACTAAAAAGTACGTATAGCCTTCACGTTCAGCTCCAGAATATAGCTCATTGCTTAAGTCTGGCTCAAGCCCTGATACCGAGATAAACTCATCATAAGCATTACCCGTACTGCTTACCGCGTCAAATTGAGCATGATTCAAGTCGAATGGCTCTTCCTCAATTTCATGTGCTTTTACGTAAAACTTCGCTAATACATATTCCTCGTTTTCACCAGCTTCTTCATTAAATGGGTTGCCATCCTGCACACGTTCTGCCGCTTCGTCTCCACTAATGACTTCAAGCAATTCCACATCCAAACTCACATTTCCATAAAACAAATCATTGTACTCAACCGTCACTCGCTCACCTATTACTAGTGGATTGTCACGAGTTCCAACATTTCTGTTCTCCACGCTTTCTTCCGCTGCTTCTTCATTCTCTTCTTCAGTTGCCTCTACTTCAGCATCTGCCGTTACCTCTGTAGCCTCTTCCGTTTCGTCTACTCTCTCCACTGATGACTCTTCCCCACACCCGGTAACCACCATTGCTGCTGCTACAAATGATACAAAAAAACTTGCCTTTTTCATGTCTAATCCCTCCAATTGATTTGATATACCTAGATCATACCAAGGAGAAATGACATATATTTGTCAGCGAACAGGTGTTTTTTGGTTTATTTTTGTAGATTAGTAGGAGTGAAAATGAAAACAACCATCTTCACTCTTACCAGAAATTTAATACAAGAAAAAGATTAACACACTCGTAATCACACCTACCCAAATACTTAATAAAATACAATACCCCATAATATGTCTGATGTGTAGACCTACTACGCTAAGAATAGGTAATGCCCAGAATGGTTGAATGAGATTTGTCCATGCATCTCCCCATCCAACAGCCATGGCAGTCATCGCTGGATCAACACCAAGCTCGATTGCTGCAGGAATTTGAAGCGGCCCTTGCAATGCCCATTGTCCTCCACCTGAAGGAGCTAGTATATTAATAAATCCAGCTGCCCAGTAACTAAATACATTAAATGTCTCAGGTGTTGCAACGGAGACCATTCCATTAATAATGGCATCACCTAAACCTGAACCACCTAATACTGCGATGATTCCTGCATAGAAAGGAAATTGAAGGACAATAGGTGAAATGGAGGTAACTGAGTGTTTAAATGCTTGTGCAAATTGTCCAAGTGAACGATGGAAAAAGAGACCAGCGGAGAGGAAAAAGAGATTAATAAGATTTAGATCAAGGTCACGCCCTGTTGCAAACACTCCAACTGTATACACGACTCCAATCGCACCAATAAGCATTCCTAAAATAGGTGTATATTCTAATTTTTGCGCAGGATTCAGTGAATCTTTTTTTGGTTTATCAAACGTAAAATCTGTTGATCGAGCTGGTGGTGCATAAGACGTAATACCTTTTTTAGGAGCCATAAGAATAATAAAAAGGGGCATAGTGATGGCTAATACTAAAAAGATAATAACGGTTGATGGATGAAAAATCGTTGCTGAAGTGGGTATCACACCCATCGTTTCTTCTAGAAAATGACCTTCTGTTGCAATTGTTAATCCAATTGAACTTGAAAATCCAGCAGTATAGAGAACGGTTGGAGCATACGCTGCTGCAATAAGCAGTGGAAAATGTGCTTTTTTATTTCGTTTCCCAATTTCACGCGCAATGATCGCACCTACGATAACAGCTAGACCCCAGTTTATATAATACGCACCTGCAGCCACGATGAATGTGAGTAAATACGCTTTTGTAGGAGTGTTTGCGAAGTTCGCTAATGATCTTAGCCCCTTACTAATAAACGGAATCGATGCTAGCACCATTCCTGTTAATAACAAAAGGACCATTTGCATCGTAAACGCTAAATATGTCCAAAATCCGTCACCCCACGCTTGAAAAATTTGAACTGGTTCACTTGGATTAAACATAATGGCAACAGCAAGGACAATAATTGTTAGAAGCACCGCAATGACAAAAGCATCTGGCAAAAACCTCTGGATAACACGTGAGAAACGATCAGCTACTCGATTAAGCATAAATTCCCCCCCCTATTGTATGTCTCATTTCCATTTTATTTAGGGATGAAAATATTTATGATAAGCCGTTAGTATCAGATCACAAAAAAGAAGGCCTCCGCCTTCTTTACTCAAACCTTTTAGCCGTCGCTCCAAGCGTTGACCCTCGTACCATCTCAACATTATCAAACTGGCTTAATTCCTCTGCAGTACCCGTTACGACCACTCCAATAACTTCTACATTTTCGGGAGCTAAGTCCTTGTCTCCATGATTCGTAATAGCGTTGATGACTTGATCGACCTCGTATTCATATTCATTCGATTGTTCTTTGACATATTCTAAGGTGTGAATGAATGATTGTGCTGATTCTTTTGCAGTTGATCCTTCGTAAAAAGGAAACCCGTATGTTCCATTCCCCATAATCAAATGGTTAAAATGGTATTCTTCATCTTCTCTTACTCGGTTCATTTCGTTATGATCCTTTACGTCTTCTTTAGAAAAGTCGTCGACCCAATACCATTCTAATTGATCGCCAAATACATCAACCACTTCTTGAAGCGAATATGGTTGATCAAACGAAAAAGCCATCTCCGCAACCATGTATTCTGGGATATTCTCCAGTAATGGACGATCATCATAAACTTCTTGATATTCAACCTCTGGATGATAAAACTCAATCACTCGTTCTCCTTGGAAATAAGGAATTGCCCGCTCTCCTGCTTCTTGAGATATATGAATAGATGTAACAGATGAGAGGAGTTTTTTTGTGCCAAACATTGTATACTCTGTTTCCTCTGCTCCCCAAGCAAGCGACACGCCCCCGATCTTCTTCACCAGATCACGCGTTTCAATAGCTGAAGTAAAAGAATACGTGTAGGAAGCCCCAGTCCCTTCCACATTAGCTCCTCTAACCATACTCCATAAAGCATCATCCGTAGATTGATTGATTTGTCTTTGAATCACGTAGCTTCCCGTCCAGTACAAGGAGAACAAAACCACTATGCTTACGACTAACGATATACTGATCGTCTTAATGAGCGATTTTCGTCTAGCTTTTTTTACGAGATCACCAAGCCCCGAGTCTTTCTTACTTGAAAATAACTTGTCATCTGTCATCGGATAGCCTCCTGTATTCTTTCATAAATTGATTTCTAGCTCGGTACAGATTCGTTTTTATCGTACCTTCTTTCATATTTAATAACTCTGCAATCTCTTGGATTCGCAATCCCGTGCTGTACTTTAATATGAGTAGCTCACTATACGACTTCTTTAATTCCATTAGAGCCGTTCTTACCTCCATCCCTTCCTCATGCCTGATAAAGGTAGACTCAGGTGTTACCTCCTCCATCAACTGTTGAACATTAAAGGTGAGCAGAATGTTTCTTCTTCTCGTTTGTTTTCGCGTTAAATCATAATATCGATTGATCGCAACTCGAAATAGCCACCCCTCAACGTTATGAATATCAACGGAGTCTATATATAGAAGAAACTGATAAGCTGTATCTTGAATGATATCCTCTGCATCTTCCTTTGTAGCCCCCATCTTCAGCAAATAGGAACGCACGATTCTCAGTTGTTCTTGCAGCATTTCACCTATTTGTGCGTCATTCATCCCTGCCCTCCCATCTAAGAAGCTCTCTTCTGTTTTTCATAATAAAGACGAATCAACCTGGAAAAAGTGAACAATAAATTATGTATCTATGTTTCGACTTTAATTAGTTGTATGTGCTAATTTTGAATGGTTATGAGCGACTGCGACTCAGTTATGTGTGAGAATCATGATATATGTGCGGTACCCACCCATTTAGGTGCGCTATTTACGTTTTATGTGCGAGCCGCCTTCCCAAGTGTTCTATATGTGCGAAACTCGTCGTCCAGGTCATCCATATACTGTTCGAACCTACAAAACAGGCAGCAACCCTCGTTGCTACCTGCTTCCTTATGACGTTTCGTACACGCTCATCCATTTTGTCAGCTTCTCTTTCATTTTTTCACGGTATTCGACTGGCTCAAGAATTTCTGCGTCCATGCCGTATTGCATCAGCCATTGCATGAATTCGCGGTCGTGATTCAGAGTAACCTCAAACAATAAGCTTCCATCCTTATTTTCAGTCAGTCTTGGATTTACAAATAACTCTTCTTCCTTTATATAGCGTGCTACTTCTTTATTAAATAGCACTTTAAAATGAATTTTATCTTTGCCTTGAATGATCGACCATGTGTCTTTGAAGTACTTCTTCAAATTAAAATCTTTCATATCAAAGGTTTGATCGGTTTGATTCACTTGAAGGAAACGGCTCATGCGAAAGGTTAGTACTTTTTGCTTCTCATGACAAAAGGCAATTAAGTAGAATCTATGATCGCGCGGAATTAAGTAATATGGATCTAGTGCGCGAGACGTTGTCACATCTCGGCTTTGCGTATGATAGACTACTTCTATCGTACGTGAGTTTAGTATCGAATCAATCACGGGAGATAAAAAGTTATTTTGCTCTTCTTGGAAGGCCGGTGTCCCCATTTGAATAATAGAAACCATTTTCTGCAGCACATCTTGTAACTCTTTCTTTTCCTTTTGGTGGGTCGCCATAACTTTTTCATAGGCTGAATAAAAGTCTGGTGGAAACAGATGCGTCATTTGATCAATTACATTTGGCAGCATGCCAAAAGCAACGGCTTCTTTGTCCGTCCAGTCGATTGGATAGATGGAAAAATTCCCTATGTATTCATATCCTTTACCATATCCTTCATTTGTGATCGGTACTTGGGCTGCACTTAATAATTCTAAGTCACGGTAAATCGTGCGAGGAGTCGTCTCACAACGGTCGGCTAATTCTTTTGCCGTAATTCCAGGACTTGATTGAATTAAGATGATGATTCGTAGAAGACGAATTAACCGTTCAGACATCAAATCTTCCTTTCTTGGTAATTATTGATAGAATTTAAGATTCGTGTTCATTGTACAGGTGATGACAAAAGAATGGAAGGTTTAATTGCTTCTAAATAAAAGACACTGTAACAGTTGAATTCACAACCATTACAGTGCCACTTACGCCTTAACCCGGAGCAGACATTTCTAGATCATCTATTTTGCGTTCAACATATTTTGTATCTTTTCGTGCATTATAACGATCTGCTTTTTCTACTTTAACTGCTACGTTGTAATCAGGGATTTTTGCTAGTTTTTCATATCTTCCTTTAGGTAATAAGAAGTTTCCTTCTGGGAAGTGGACTCCTAAATTCCCTTTAGTGATATCAGCATACTTCGCTTTCCCTTGGAATACACCAAATCGGTTATGGATGACAATTCCTTCCCCTTCAGCAATGCTTAACTCGTGCGCATCTTCTGTGTTAATTAATACATCATATCGCTCTGCATTATTAAATGGATCCGTTGTTTTATAAACCATCGAGTTAAACTGCTTTCCGCGACGAGTCGTCAGGATGAAGTTCCCTTCCTTCTTACCCATATCAGGAATATCGACTGGAAGAAGATTTCCTCTACCATCTGGAGTCGGACAAATGCCGTCTTCGCACAACCAAGCTCCGCCCCATTGGAAGACATCGCCTTGCTTTTTCAAATGCTGTACTCCCTCATAATTCGGGTTCGCAATCGCCATTTCATCACGAATTTCCTGGCCGGTCTTGAAATCGACTAAATGAGCAGTATCAGGCTTCACACGTTTCGCAAGATCAATGTAGATCTTCCACTCTGATCGAGCTTCTTCAATGTGATTTTTATTTCCTTCAATTTCAGGAGAATAGTAAACCATACGTTCTGTTGAGGTAGACGTTCCACCACCATCTTGCTCATAACGTGTTTTTGCTGGAAGAACAATAACCGCTTCTTTTGCTTCTACTAAAGTTGACGTGTTCAAAATGATATCTTGGTGAACACGGATCTCTAATTCAGACAATGCTTTTTCAATGAAATTCGGATCAGGCATCGTCTCTAGGAAGTTCCCACCTGACATATAGTACATTTTAATTTTGCGCTCATGATCTTCTGGTAGAACGATGTTTTCTAATGTAACTCCAACTACATCGCCTTGCCATCTTGGAATATCAAACTTCCAAATACCTTCCATACGTTGAATGTTTTCTTCAACGAAATCACCGCCTGGCAAGACGAATGGATCAGCACCCATTTCACCTGAACCTTGAACAGAGGAGTGCCCACGGAATGGCATCAAGCCACTGTATTTACGTCCTAGATGTCCACGAAGAAGAGCAAGGTTTGCTACTTGTGAAATATTATCTGATGCGAAAGCGTGCATTGTTAACCCAAGCGCCCACGCATAGACTGCGTTTTTACTGTTAGCTAATAGCTCTGATAACTCGATAATTCTCTCTCTTGTAATACCTGAAGATTTGACAATTTCATCCCAAGATTGCGTTTCTACATGAGCTTTCAGTTCCTCATACGCATTGACATGATCTCGAACAAATTCATGATTAATCGCCGAACCATAAGCGGTTGCCTCCATTTCAAACCAGTGCTTCATAATGCCCTGCATAAAAGCAATATCTCCACCAATGTTTACTTGGTAAAAATCATCAGCAAGTTTCGTTCCGAAGATGGCAGACTCAGCATTTGATGGCACCCAATATTTATCCATTGCCGGCTCTTTATATGGGTTTACGACGATAATTTTCGCGCCACGTTTTTTTGCTTCTAACATGTATTTTGATGAAACAGGAGATGCGTTTGAGGCAACACTTCCCCAGAATAAGAGGACGTCTGTTCCGAACCAATCTTGATAGTTACAAGTAGATGCTCCTACTCCAATCGAACGTTTTAATGCCGTTTTACTTGGAGAGTGACAAATACGACTTGCATTATCAATATGATTTGCCCCTAAGAAACGCGCCACTTTAGCTGCAACATAATAGGATTCATTTGTGATCCCTCTAGACGTGAGATAAAATGCATATTGCTTTGGATCTAATTGCTTCATCTTTTCTGCAATTATATCCATCGCATCATCCCATGTGAGGCGTGAAAACTTATTCTCGCCTTTACGTCTGATAAGCGGATATGGAATCCGTCCTAATTTTCTTAGCTCTGTACTATCATATTTTTTTAATTCATCAATATCAGCATGTAAAATTTCTTCTTTAATCGCCGGTGCAGTATTTAGGCGAAGGACATTTAATCGTGTTGTACACATATGTGGACCTTTTAGCGTTTGGTCTTGCAAGCCTGACACACCTAGTGCACAGCCATCACATACACCTTTTGTTAAAATGCGTGATGCATAACCTAAATTATCTTTATTATCCCATGCAATTTTCATCGTATCTCGAATATGCTTCGGCTTAACTTTTCCTAAGCCAAACGGAATTGGACTAACCCAATGTTTTGGTTGAGGTGCTTTTGTTGCTTTAATAGGGCCTTGGTGCTTTGTTTTTCCCATAGTTCTCACTCCCATTAATACTACTTACTACTCTTTATGCTCATTTCAATAAAAAAACCACCGTAAAAACCCTTTGATCTAAAGGGAATAACGGTGGTTAAGTCTTTGGCAGGATCGCTACTAAGTACCAAACCAGTTATACAATTCTCCAAAGGTAATATTGCAATGACCTTACTTTGATGAAAACTTTTCTTCAATATCTTCATCAAAAACAAACACTGAAATACCAAAGTCTCTCTCAATATCGATATCTACAAACAAGTCTACGAACTTACACTGCAAAAATTCTTCCATTTCAACAGGCGGATTTTTACGGTACATTTCTTTTACCATTTCCGTTCTAGCAGCCTTTAGCATCTGCTTGCCCTCATCAGCTGTTGCAATAAATTTCTCAACAGGTGATAGGTTGCCTTCCATCTCGCATATTGCCCATTTCTTGCAAAAGGTTGTACTGATTTTGCTCGGACCTTTTCCCATATGCTTCTTTCGAAAGGAACGTACTAAGTTGCTGAATTCCGCTTCATATTTATTCATTCACGTACCCTCATTTTCTATTACTTATTAAAAGAGTAGTGCGAGTGTCTGAAAATGTCAAATGGTTTAACTAGCTAAACGTGCAGATTTATTTTTTTCTTTTAATTGCTTAATATCAATACGAATAAGGAGTGATACAATCAAAGCAGCAATAAACATAAATCCGAAGATATAGAGCGTTCCCGCATAGCTATCTGTTGTTTCACGAATCCAAGATGCTAGAATCGGTCCAACTAAACCAGCTAGTGCCCAAGCTGTTAAAATATAGCCATGAATCGCGCCAAGCTGCTTTGTTCCAAATAAATCGCCAATGTATGCTGGAATGGCTGCAAATCCACCACCATAGCACGTAAGGATTAAGAATAAAACGACCTGGAATAAAATTGCGTGTGTAATACTCGGCAAAGCAAAGAATGTCACAATTTGAATCGCAAAGAACGCTGTATAAACATTTGCTCGTCCCAAATAGTCAGAAATCGATGCCCAACCAATACGCCCTAAGCCATTAAATACTCCCATCACACCAACCATTGTGGCCGCTGCAGCTGCTGAGAGACCAGCAATTTCTTGTGCCATTGGTGAAGCAACAGACAAGATCGCAATTCCGCATGTTACGTTGATAAAAAGCATCACCCATAGGAACCAGAATCTTCGTGTCTTAACAGCTTCATTCGCCGTTAATTGAGATAGATCTGCTGCTACTTTCTTGCCAGTCGTTTGAACATCTGCCATATATCCTTCAGGCGGACGCTCAATGTATAGTGCTGAAGCAAGCATAATCACAAAATAAAGAATACCTAGCGTGAAGAATGTGTTCGCTATCCCTACTGAATTAATTAAATTTGCCATAATCGGGCTGGCAATCATTGCCGAGAAACCAAAGCCCATGATCGCAAGTCCCGTTGCTAATCCGCGGCGGTCTGGAAACCACTTTACTAAAGTGGATACTGGTGTAATATACCCTACACCAAGACCGATCCCGCCAAGTGCACCGTATGTAAAGTACAAAAGCCAAATCGACTCCATGTTAATCGCAAAACCTGCACCAACTAGTCCAATCCCAAAAAATGAGGCTGCTACTAAACCTGATTTTCTCGGACCATACTTTTCAACAAAATGGCCCATAAAGGCTGCTGATAATCCTAAAAAGACGATCGCAATACTAAACGTTAAAGATACTGCACTCAGATCCCATCCAAGTTGTTCTCTAATCGGGTTGGTGAAAACACTCCAAGCATAAACCGAACCAATGGAAATGTGGATCCCAACAGCTGCTAATGCAATCAACCAACGATTCTTTAATTTCCCCTGTGCTTCCCTCATGTCATCACTCCTCTTCTCTAAACAAAAAAAATCGACGTTCTTCTCAAAGGAAAAAACCATTCCTTAAAGAAATACGACGATTAGTCTTAAGCAGGTTTCGCTACTCTCGTACCAATAGTAATCGCTTACAATCTCGGAACACTTAATACCGAAGACAGGGTCGCTATCTCGATCCTTAAATGTTACAGATTTATGAATGCAAATAAATCATACCTTGTTTATTAAAAGAATTCAATCTTTTTTCAATTTTTTTCTATTGTAAAAATAACTTACTTATGATTAACTTCTTACCAATCGCTCCCATATGTCTTGAAAGGGGGCAACATTATGTTTATATTAAAATCGTTCATGCTTTTTATTGAGTAAAAAAGGGGGGGATGGATTGACTGATTCACTTAGTTCGACGAGGTCCATTGTCAAGTACAACCAGCAACAGTTCTCTACGTTAGAGGATGAAATAGTGATTGAGTTCCCTTTGACTATTTATATAAATAACGAGGAATTCGCTACAATGGTCTGTAGTCCAAGAGACTTTGCAGAAATGGTGATTGGCTTTTTAGCTTCTGAGGGCGTCATTCGCTTCAAAAAAGAAATTAAAGATCTGACAATTGATGAAGATCGCGGATTTGCTTATGTAGAGTTGCATTCAACTGACATTAAGAATCAGCAATATTTCTCAAAGAGATTCATTGGTTCATGCTGCGGAAAAAGTCGTCAATTTTATTTTCAAAATGATGTTCGGACTGCCAAAACATCCATGTCTTCTACCACAATCACGGCCGAACAATGCATTAGCTTAATGAAAAAAATGCAGGATTCAAGCCTCGTTTTCAAAAATACGGGCGGTGTTCATAATGCAGCGCTTTGCTCAGCAGATGAGTTGATTGTGAATCGTTCAGACATTGGAAGACATAACGCACTCGATAAGTTATACGGTCATTCTTTGTTAAACGGCATAGCCGTTCGAGATAAAATTCTCGTCTTCAGCGGACGGATTTCATCTGAAATTTTGACCAAAGCAGCTAAAATTGGTGTTGGTATTGTCTTATCTAAATCAGCCCCGACCGACTTAGCTATTCAGTTGGCCGAAGATTTAAACATTACGGCTGTCGGATTTATTCGCGGCTCGTCCTTTAATATCTACTCACATCCAGAGCGAATAGTTCTTGATCAAACGAATGAAACGAAGGAGGAATCATCATGAGTTCATGTAAACTAGATCATCCACTAGAAGATGTCTACCAAAAGCTCGACTCACAAAAAGACTTTTTACCCGCTGATCTATATGCATCATGCCAACGTTTTCTAGAGACGAAGCCAAGTCAGCTTGAGTTAAATGAGTTGTTTCACCTGTTAAAGAAATACGACTTATCCTCATCGGAAGAGCAACAATCACGCAATGAATCAATCACAAAGCTTACGAAGCCATAAAAAAAGATCCTCTGCCTCATTCGTTAGGCAGGGGATCTTTTCTGTTGGTTAGCCTCCGCTTACAGGAGGGATCAGGGCAATGACGTCTCCATCTTTTAAGACGTCTGTTTCATTGGCATAGGTTTCATTGATGGCAATCATCGTCTGATCAAGCGATGTAAAACGGTATTCCTGCTTAAGCCAAGATTTTAATTCCGCAACCGTCAATCCAGCTTGATCAATCTCAACCTGATCTGTTCCAGCTTGTTCTTGAAATTCAGCAAACAGCAATAGTCTAATCATTGTCTTCCCCCTTTACGTCTGGCTTTCCTTTTGGATAAGGTGTCTGTTCGAGCTGATCACCGACCCATTTCGTTCCATCTTCCCAAAACTCTTTCTTCCAAATGGGTACTATTTGTTTAATTCGCTCCATCGCATACTCATTTGCTTCATAAGCAGCCTTGCGGTGAGGAGTCGACACAGCTATGATTACAGCGATTTCCGTAATGTCCAATGTACCGACACGATGGGTAATCGCAATCGTAGAACCTGGCCACTTCTCCTCTACCTCCTGCCCAATTTGCTCTAGCATCTTAATCGCCATTGGTTTATATGCTTGGTACTCTAGCTTTAATGTTCTCTTGCCATGTGTTAATTCTCTTACCGTTCCGATAAACGTTGCGATTGCGCCGCACTCTCTTCTCGTTACTTTACGTACGACTTCCTCCATCGAAAGAGGAGTGTCTTGTATATCAAATAAACGTTCACTCATCGTCATCACTCAATTTCTCTAAAATAAATTCACTGTAACTTACAGAGTCATCAAGATGATAGATTGGATAATCTACCTCCACCACCTTTAATTCTTTCTCCCAGATAATCGCACAAATGATATCGCTTGCCTCATCCAAAAGGGCAAGGTCCTTCTCATCCCGTAACAACACAACTTTTGGGTATGATTCCTTTTTAAATCCTTCTACCAAAATAAGATCGGGTGAAAAGCTCTTATACAGATTCACCATTTGTTCTAGGGACCAAGATTGATTCTTAATATGAATTTGCAAGGAACCGCCCCCTTCAACAGCAGTAATTTCGGCTCCTGCCTGTTGATGACGCTCACTATCTTTTAAGTTACTCTCTTGTTTTTGCGGGGTGTGATGACCATGATGCTTGATCGTCGCTACACGTTTTCCTAACGCACTGCATTGTTGAATCAAGGTTTCCATCAAAGTCGTTTTCCCACTATTTTGATAGCCGACTACCTGTAAGACGGGACAATATTGTTCCATGGCCATTCACTTCCTTGAGTACTCTCAAGTAATAACACATCAACCGACATCCCTTTTTGGTAGCCCCTTGTTCCTCCTGGTAATAAAAGCAAGCAATCCGCTCCGCCTAAGGAACTGACGATTCCTGACTTGTCGACACCAGAAGGGGAAACGATCAGTGCACCATCCACATAACTGACTCTTGCTCGAACCAACCTCATAAATGGATTGACTTTTGGGAAATCGACGCCAAGAGTAGCAGTTACTTTTTGAAGATGAGGATGGGTGCAAAATAAAGACCTGCGAATTATCGGACGAACAAATAATTCAAACCCAACATAACAAGCAGATGGATTTCCTGAAAGACCATAGAATGCTTTTTCACCTACCGTTGCCACAGTCGTTACACTGCCGGGGCGCATCGCTACTTTGTTAAAAAGCACGTCAGCTCCTAAATCATTTAAAATCGCAGGGACATAATCATAATCGCCTACTGAGACACCACCTGTTGTAATCAGCATATCAACTTTGGAAAGAGCTTCTTTTGTCGCGTTTAGACATGCTTCCAAATCATCGTCGAGCTTTCCTACATACAAGGCTTCCCCGCCTGCGCGTTCGATTTGAGCGATAATCATGTAGGCATTGGAATTACGTATTTTCCCCGGAGCAAGGGGTTCATCGACATCTAGCAGCTCACTTCCTGTTGCGATCACACCAATGACTGGTTTTTTAGCTACTGTGACCTGATGATACCCAAAAGTGGCTAACAAAGCGACCACTCCAGGGTTAATTTGCGTCCCTTTTTCAACTAAGACCGTCCCTTTTTTCGTGTCTTCACCTTGATAGGAAATGTTATCTCCGTCTTTAAATGCACGTTTGATTTCTATTTTTTTATCACTTATTTCCTTCGTTAATTCAAGCATGACGACCGCATTACAATCCGTTGGAATCGGTGCTCCAGTCATAATTCTTACTGCTTGGAACGGTTTGACTTCCCCTTCAAACACATACCCTGCACCAATCTCTCCCACCACTTCAAACGAAATGGGATGTTCAGAATTAGCTTCGTTCGTATCTTCTGCCCGAATGGCGAAACCATCATACGGGGATCGATCGAACGCTGGTACATCGTGAGACGCTAGCAGGTCTTCAGCTAAAAACCTACCATAACTCTCATCAATTGAAACCATTTCAGTTTGTGGATGAACAACTGTGTGTTCCATCACTTTTTGTACTGCTTCTTCAACCGGGATCGGCTTTCGCTTCTCTACCATAGCACTCACTCCGTTTTATAATATTTCGAAAACTACTTATTTTATCTTTCCAAACAAAAATAAATAATGCAAGGGGAATCCCTTGCATTATTCTAACCACCGATGTAGGACATTTCAATTTTTTTTCGATTTTTAACGGTTTCTTCTGTACGCTCTTCTGAGTATTTATCGGTACGGCCAGTCCAAATCTCCGTAATTTTCGATTCAATCTCCGCATCACTTGCACCGGATTGAACAAACTCTCCTAGGTCGTATCCCTCTTCGGCAAATAAACAAGTAAACAACTTTCCGTCTGCAGAGATTCTAGCACGCGTACAATCTCCACAAAATGTATCCGACACAGATGAGATGATTCCAACCTCTGTATTTGTTCCCTTATATCTATACCTTGTAGCGACTTCCCCCAACTCTCGGTCGACTTCTTCAAGAGGAGCAATCGTTGACACTTTTTCTAGCAATTCCTTTTTTGTTACAACTTGCGAGAAATCCCAGCCATTTGTTTGACCAACATCCATAAACTCAATAAAACGCAATGTAATGTCTCGTTCTTTACAGTAACGAGCTAATTTCACAACTTCGCTTTCATTCAAGCCTTTCTTTACGACCATATTGATTTTCACTTCCAGTCCCGCAGCATGTGCAGCATCGATCCCTTTTAAAACGACAGCTGACGTGACTTTTCTGCCATTCATCTCTTGGAAAATATCAGTCGACAAGGCATCTAAACTAACATTTACACGCATGAGACCAGCTTGTTTTAACGCCTCAGCCTGCTTAACTAAATGTACGCCATTTGTTGTTAAGGCAATATCTTCAATTCCCTCTATTTGTGACAATCGCTGAATTAAATCAGGCACATTTTTACGAAGTAACGGCTCCCCCCCGGTCAGGCGGATTTTCTTAACTCCTAATTTCGTAAATTGTAAAACCAAGCGTTCTATCTCATCAAACGAGAGTAGTTCTTCCTCTCGCATAAATACATAATCATCTCCGAAAACTTCTTTTGGCATGCAGTAGGAACAACGGAAATTACACTTGTCCATAATGGATACGCGCAAATCTTGTAAAGGCCGAAAGTATTTGTCTTTCACCTGGTTGATTTCCATGTCCATACCTCCTCTATGGTTACTTACCTCACCCTTTATCGACAATTCATTTGGTTGTATTTTAAAAAAGCTGTTACTATTGGTAAGATATAATGAATCATTCTAACACAAAAAAAGGAAGGTGACTGACTACTATGCATCAGATTGATACGTCCAAAGTTTTAAATGTTGCTATATTAACGATTTCAGATACGAGAAATAAGGACGATGACCGCAGTGGCCAAGCCATTCAATCCCTCTTGCAATCCAACGACCATGCTATTATTGATTATAAAATTGTAAAAGACGAACATTCTCTCATTCAGGACGAGATTCAAAATTGGGTAGAAAGCACCAAGGTTCAGGTAATTATTTTAAATGGCGGAACAGGTTTCTCGCCGAGAGACGTTACGTACGAAGCCGTTTCCCAATTATTAGACAAGCAAATGGATGGATTTGGAGAGTTATTTCGAATGTTAAGCTATGAGGAAATTGGGCCGAAAGCTTTATTTAGTAGAGCAGTAGCTGGAAGTAAAAGCTCAACAGCTATCTACGCATTGCCTGGCTCAACGAACGCGGTAAAGCTTGCATTAGAGAAATTAATTTTGCCGACGATGTCTCATTTTGCAGATGAACTGGTCAAAAAATGATGATATCAGGAGTGATATTAGCAGGGGGACAATCCTCCCGATATGGTAAGCCAAAAATGTTCGAACAATATAAAGGAATTCCATTTTACCGCCATTGTGTAAATGCACTTACAGGAAGCGGAAGTGAGTCTGTGTATATTATCACAAATGAACAACTTTCAATGGATTTTGATCAAACGGATGCAAAGTTGCTGATTGAAAAAGAGATTCATAAAGGCCCCTTAGCTGCTTTAACCTTTGCAATGGACTCTATTAAAGAGGCTGACTGGTATATTGTCTTAGCAGCAGACATCCCTTTTATCACACCAGAGCTGGTACAATCGTTAATAGCTCATACAACTGATCCAACCATAGATGCGATCGTCCCTGTTGCCGGTGAAAAAGAGCAACCACTGATCGCTATGTATCATCGTCGCTGCTTGCCGATTGCTGTGGAGCTTCTTGAAAACAATCAAAAAAGCATGCGACCTTTGTTACAAAAAAGAAAAGTAAAGTATATTCAATTTCCAGACAATCAAGTAGAATTTACGAATATTAACTACGAAAGTGATTGGAAAAGGATGAAGGACGAGGAGAGAAGAACATGAGTGAATTTTCCCATTGGAATGAAGTGGGTCGCCCAAAAATGGTCGACATTTCTCAAAAAAATGAAACAAAACGAAGTGCTGTCGCTCAAAGTACGATTCTACTAAAAAAAGAATTATACGACGCTATCCAAAATGCTGAAATTAAAAAAGGAGATCCTCTACAAGTTGCCCAAATTGCCGGGATTATGGCTGCGAAAAAAACGCCTGATATTATCCCAATGTGTCATCCGATTCAACTGACTGGAGTCGATTTTCATTTTGAATACAAGCAAATAGGCGATGGCTATGAGTTGATGATGCAAGCTGAGGTGACATGCAAGGGAAATACAGGAGTTGAGATGGAGGCACTAACAGCAGTTTCTGCCGCTGCTCTCACATTCTATGATATGTGTAAAGCGGTTGATAAGAGTATGGTGATTAAAGAAACCTACCTCCTAAGTAAAACAGGTGGAAAAAACGGAGACTACCGAGCAGAAAAATAAATTATTCGACCAACATTAATAGCGACCTTTTATCCATCTTTCCTACGGATAAAAGGTCGCTATACTATCGATTCCTCATTCATGTACTTGTTAATTCCTTTCTAATACAATACCCTTATCATGTATTTATTTCTGGTGAGTTCCCATGTATCACATTCCTTGATACACTTCGCTTTCGCTACGTCATTGGAATCAGTCCCTTCAAGTTCCCAATTTGGTGTAGCTTCTTATCTCACATAGCCTATCCCCTTTCTTTATTATTTCCTTTAGGGTGTTGGGGTGTTTCTACTTGCTTGTCTTGCTTGTCTTGCTTGTTCTTACTATAACTAATTATTTTACTTTTTGTAAATATTCTGATAAGTTATTTTCACTAGATTTCTCTGCCCATTCTTCTTGTTACTCTTTCTTTCGACACCTTTCTAAGTATTTCATTTTTTTTTTGCTATTTTTCTAGTTATTTTTTGAGGCTGGGACAAACGTATTTTAACTTATGGAAAATCGAACATTACTGATACGGTCTATGTATACTGCTCCAAAAATATACTTCGCTTTCCACGGGAAGCTGGTGAGCCTCCTCGTGCTACGCACTGTGGGGCATCACCTCTGCTTTTCATCCCGCAGGAGGTCTACGTATGTTTCATCCGATCATTTAGCGCTTCGTTCGTATCCTGAGTTAAACCTCGTAGATATGTCCCAGCCCCATGTTAGCGAATTACTCTTTGCTAAAAATCTTTCCAGGATTCATAATTCCCTTTGGATCTAGTGTCTTTTTGATTGCTTTCATCACTTCATAAGCAGCCCCGTGTTCTTGTTGTTGATACATGATCTTACCTACACCAACCCCATGTTCACCTGTACACGTTCCACCACGTTTTAGAGCATAATGAACAATACGTTCATTCAATTGCTTTGCTTTATTCAATTCGACCTCATCCGTTAGATCAACCATAACAAGTGCATGATAATTGCCGTCACCCACATGACCAACAAGTGCTCCTATTAACCCGAGCTCATCCATTTCTTTTCTTGAATTCAGGATAGCCCCGCTTAGTTCTGTGATGGGTAAACTCACATCTGTTACCATCAGTTTTTTACCAGGAAATCCATGAATAAAGGAATAAGCTAAGTTATGACGAGCTTCCCAAAGCAATGCACGTGATTTCGTATCAAGTTCGAAGTAAATATCCTTGCACCCTAGCTCACTCACAATGTCTTTCATGAACTCTACATCTTGCTTGAGCCCTGCTTCGTTTCCATGAAACTCTAAAAATATGGTCGGCTTTTCTTCATAGTTACTTTCGTTTGACAGGTTCACTTGATGAATCGAATACTCGTCTACAAATTCCATTCTTGCAACAGGAATATTGGCAGCTAAAATGCTTGTAACGGCCTCAACTGCCGAATTCGCATCAGGAAACGCCGCTCGTGCTGCCATGATACACTCAGGTATTCCATGTACTTTTAACGTTAACTCTGTAATGACACCAAGTGTACCTTCAGAGCCTACCATCAATCCATTTAAGTTATAACCTGAAGAAGATTTAGCTGACAAGCCACCTGTATGAATCACGTCACCATTTGCTAGGACAACTTCTAAATCTCGTACTTGATCCCTCATAATTCCGTAACGAACAGAGGTCGTTCCACTTGCATTTGTTGCAGCCATCCCACCTAAAGTCGCATCAGCCCCAGGGTCCACCGTGAAAAACAATCCATGCTTTTTCAACTCTTTATTTAACTGGGTTCGTGTAATTCCCGGTTGCACTTTAATCAAAAAGTCTCCAGGCCTCACTTCAAGAACCTGATTCATTAATGATAAATCCAATGAAATGCCACCGTGATACGGAATCGAATTGCCCTCAAGACTTGTCCCTAGACCAAAAGGAACAACCGGAATCTCATGCTTGTTGGCAAAAGATACAACTTGCTGCACGTCAGCAGTCGACTTAGGAAAGACAACCACATCAGGCAAGCTAGGCGTATGATAGCTCTCATCACGACTATGCTGCTCGCGCATCGTTTGATTGGTTGTTACTTGTTCAGGAGATAGTATTTTGTTTAATTCTTCTTCCAGATTCATATCAGAAGCCCCCTATTTATAGGTTATAAAGTCTATTATTCTATTCCATTCTATACCAATATCCACTCTACTTCAGTTTTAAAGCTAAAGTTTCCCCTCGCCTATCTCCCTCACATCCCCCTCTGCCCTCACATACAATAATTCGAGTATATTCAGGGTGGTGGAGTTATGAATACAAGGACCAATCTAATGCTTTTTATGATCGCAACTCTTTCAATCTTATTTGTACTAACCATCTCAATTATTAGCCAAAGTAAGATTCTAACTGATTCCATTTCGTTAACTAGTGATGCGGCGATTAAAAACAACATTCAAAATGATGTTGATTCTCAGAATGCCACGGTTGAGAATTCAATCGAGAACAATGTGACGAACGGAGAAAAACATGCAATTGATAATGAGGTTTTAAACGATATTCATGTCAGTGTCGATGTAAAAGTAACGAATGCCATTGCAAACAATGTCGATATCGATGGCAAACGTGCTTCGAATGGAAATGGGGAAGATACGCCTGAGATCGTATGGGGTGTCGATTCTGCTAGTTTGACCGATGATGAATTATTAGCATGTGTACGTGATAATTTTGGGGAGCCACAAGTATGGGGCCGTTATCTTGGAGATAAAGATGACGTTTCTTTTGGGCTGACCCAAGAAGAAGTCAATCTTCTTCAGTCCAATGATATTCAAATTCTTGTCATTTGGAATCAATTCATCGATGCGACTGGGTACGATAAAGGGCAAAGTGAAGCGAATGCTGCAATTGAAATGGCCAGAGATTTTGGAGTTCCAGAAGGCGTTGCATTATTTGCAAACGTCGAGCCAATCTATCCTATTGATGCACAGTTTATTTTAGGCTGGCATGATGCAATGAGCGATTCTGAATATAGCTCAGGTATATATGGTATCTTCGATCGGAGCGAAGAGCTTTATGTCGCTTATGAAACAGCAGCCGAGGAGAATAGCAATCTTTTAGATGAGTTGTATATTTGGACTGCTTCACCTAATGAAGGCATTACAACAGAAGCGAATGCACCTGAATACAACCCTGAATATCCTGAAGGTGGCTTGATTGGTGGTTGGCAATACGGGATAGACGCCGAAACATGCAACATTGATACGAATTGGTTCGATGGAAATGTGTTAGAGGTTTTATGGTAATGAAAGAAACCAGCTATCATCGTTATCGACGTAGCTGGTTTTTGCTTTTTTTTCAAGACTACTCTTTCTTCGTTTCTTCTGAAAGAGTTTTTAATGATTTTACTTTACCGTGCGGATGTTGCGTTTCTTTACGTTGACGCCATTGACGCGTTTCTTGTGATTTTGACTGTGACACCTACAATCCCACCTTACTGAAAAGAGTATTTGGTTCCTACTCTTATTTTGCCAAAAGCATTAGAAGCTATTCAGCTAACTCTTTATTACGTAAGATGTTAACGGCACTGACAATTAACAAAACTACAAGAATAAGCGTCACTGTTACCGTCAGCCAAAGCTCCTCAAGTGTTTTCCCCTCCACTAACAACGAGCCAACATTACCAGTTAACTGGACTGGACTCCACATCATCCACGCTTCAAATGTATTCGTAAGCACAGAGAGAACAATAATGGTTGCGATCGTGACAAATGCGACCAATCCCGGTACTTTGACAACCGTATTAAAGAAAATCGTAAGCGTGAAAATAAATACAAACCATAAAGCGAACAAGAGATAACTTTGCAAAAATACCCCAAAAGAAATTGGTTCAAATAAGAGCGTGACATAATACCAACCTGCTAAATATCCTAAAAACACTGATACAAGGCCAACTACACTTAGTCCAGCCCATTTTGCTGTTACATAGGAGGAATAAGGGATCGGTTTCACTAAAATCATGCCAGCTAGACCACTTTTTCGCTCAGCTGCAATCGTCCCCATCGAAGCTAAAACGATGATGAGAACTCCTAACAGATTCAGTTGCGACACCGTCATCATTAATACTTCTGGCGCAGAAGGAAGTGGCATTTCAAAAACGGCTCCCTCTGGTAAGCCACCTGACATCTCGAGGATTTGAGGCATATAATAAGTCGTTAAAGGATCGATCATGCCTAACAAGATGAATACAAGTGGAAGCCAAATTAATTTAAAGTTACGGGCCATCTCTAATAGTTCTTTTTGAAATAATACGAGCCATTGTCTCATCCTCTCACCACCTTAACAAATAAATCTTCAAGCGATGATTTCTGAACTTCAAAAGCGATGAGGGGAATATCTTTTGCGACAATATCGGCGAGCATTTTCTTCTTAACTGCCTCCATTTCTGTTACGACTACTTTAGCTACATACTCCTCGCAGATGATTTCTGTGACCCCATTCCAGTCTTCCCACTCTTTAATTAATGGTTGAATAGGAGTTTTTGTTTGCAAGGAAATCATCGGCTGCTGATGCTGTTCTTGAAGGGTATGGAGGCGGTCAGCAACCTTGATCTCCCCTTGGTTAATAATAATGATGTCATCACTTACTTCCTCGGCATCGTTTAAGACATGTGTCGAAAATAGAATCGTTGTATCTTTTTTCAATTCACGAATCAGTTCTAACACTTCACGCCGTCCAAATGGATCAAGAGCTGAAACTGGTTCATCTAACAAGAGAAGTTTCGGCCGATGAATAATCGCTTGAGCAATACCTAGCCGTTGCTTCATCCCACCAGAATATTTTCCAATGCGTCGATTTGCAGCATCAGCTAGCCCCATCATTTCAAGAAGTTCACTTGCTCGCATCTTTGCCTCAGTAGGTGTGAGATGTGTCAGCTTTCCGACATATTCTAAGAACTCTTTTCCACTCATCCAATTATGAAAAATAGGATATTGTGGTAAATACCCGATCTTTGCCCTGAGATCAGCATTTTGCTCATATCCATCCATTTGAATCGTCCCATTCGTTGGTTTAAGTAATTGAGTAAGCATCTTCAGGGTAGTCGTTTTCCCAGCCCCATTTGGACCAAGCAATGCTACACAGCGTCCTTCTTCTAAGCTAAAAGAAACACGGTCGACCACTGTAGTTTCACCAAATTTTTTCGTTAATTGTTCTACTTGAAAAAAGGGCATTATTCTTGCCTCCTACCAATCATAAAATAAAGAATCGGGCCAATTATATTCACGAGCAGAATAATAAAGAGCCACATCCACTTAGGACCATTTGTCTTTTCAATCTTAAACCAATCAACTAGTGCAATGACCATCAGAATGAGTTGAATGATGAAAAAAGGTAGGATCACTGCCAGATTCATCTGCTCAAGTTCTGCGATAATTTCGTTCATATGTTCACTCTCCTTTTAATAACATGAATTTATTAAGTATACGTTCTATAGTCTACCAAAGTTTCCAAAAGAAAGAAGCAAGGAAAATAATTTCCTTGCTTCCACATACTTTACTCTGTTTCTTCCCCGTTCTCAGCTACATCCCTAGTTTTCGCAACTTATTATTCCAAAGCTGTTCGTAAAATAAAAGCCGTTGCTCGAGTAAAGAAACTAAAATCGTTCCTACTGATTTTTCATTGATAAATCACCCACTACTTCTTCCAGTTCTTTCTCTAGGGCTTTCTTGTCTAGATTTTCTCCAATAAAGACTAGAACAGATTCAACATTTACACTTTGTTTGACCCTCTCAAAGGTTGGATGACCGTATGAGTAATTAAATAAGTAGATACCTGGGGTTTCCGCAAGTTGAATAAAACCTTTCACCCTAAGGATGGATTGGTTGCTTTTTTCTAACCATTCATTTAATTTGATTCGATCAATTGAATGATTTATCGGGATTGCACAGGTTTGAAGGTGTAGATGTTCAATATCCGTCTCTTTATCTTTCGTATTTTTTTGTGTCAACTGTTCTGAAAGACCCCCATCTAATAACGCGCAATCCATTTCTGAGTAATGCGTTGAAAGAATCTTCGCCTGTCCATTTGTTTTTTTGATTGAATCTCTTACAGACATTAGGCCACTTTCGTTTATTTGATCGATTTTGTTAATCAATACAATATCAGCGAATTTAACTTGGTGCTGTAATAACTTCTTCAACATATTGCTCAGTTTCTGCTCGTACCATTGTTTTGCATTCACAACCGTGATTACTGCTTTTATCTCAAGTTTATCCACTAATAATGGATGAGTGCAGGCATCTAGCACGTCTAGAGGATGAGCAGCCCCAGTTGCCTCAATAAAGATCACATCAAGATCATGCTCCTCTGTTAACTCTTTTAATTGGACACCTAATTCGCCCTGCATCGTGCAACAAATACACCCATTTAGCATTTCTTTTAACGGTACATTTGCAGGTACACTAGCTGAATCAATGCTTATATGTCCTAATTCATTCATTAAGACGGCAATCGAGCGCTCTTTTTTCTTTTCATGCTCGATTAGCTTTTTTAATAATGTACTTTTTCCACTGCCAAGAAAACCACTAAGTATGACAAGCTCTATCTTTGAAGCATTCAAAATTGTAACTCCTTCCCTGTTGCTACTTACTTTTTCCAATTATATGACTCGACATCAGCTAATACTTTATCAAGGGCTTGCCATGCCATTAGTGCACAATTATGTCGTGCTCTCAATTTATGGACTCCTTCAAGCGATAAAGCATCCCCAAGATCAATCTCTTCATGTGCTTGTTTCCCATCTCGTATCAGTTGCTCAAATTCGTTACGGAGACAACTTACAGTCGTTATATCTTTATTTTTTATTAACTCCGTCATTATAGAGGATGAAGCCATACTGATGCTACAGCCTTCTCCTTCAAATGAGACGTCTTGTAGTTGCTCATCATCAATAACTACGTATAGAGTAATGACATCTCCACATGTCGGGTTTTTGTAATGGATTTTTCTCACATCTTCCCCTTCAAGAACACCTGTATTACGTCTGTATTTTGCATGGTCCATCACGACTTTTCGGTAAAGATCTTGTAGCATAAGCTCACTTCCTTTCATGTAGCTTTATAATAAATCGTAATAATTACGATTTAAATAGTATACTTCATTTTCTTTAATCAATAAAGCCCCTCTATCATGATCCGAAGTGCAGATCCCACCCTTACCCCCTCAGCCGCAGCAGAGAGTGGCATAACTATAAAGTTTTCTTCTTTAATCGCTGTGACAGCTGTTAACGCTGGGTGACGCATTAATTGCTCTATTTTTTCTTCAGCTGTTGTCTCACCGTAGTCCATAACGACAATGACTTCCGGGTCACGTTCCACCACTTCTTCAAAACTCACTTCTCCCCAATTTTTATCAAGATCCTTAAAGATATTGGTTGCACCAGCCATCGTTATAATTTCATTTAAAAAATTACGGCCTACTGTAAGCGGTGCGGTTTCACCACTATCAAAGACAAAAATACGCTTACTCGCTTCACTCACAGGGATTTCTTTTTGAAGACTAGTGAGCTCTTGCTCAATAGAATTAATTAATTCCTCTCCACGCTCTTCCACGTCAAAAATCTTTGCTACATTTCGAATATCCTGAAAAATATCATCCATTTCTGGACCTACTAATGTAGAGGATTGGTGCAAATATGCTTGGACTCCAATGGCTGCTAATTGTTCTACCGTTCCAATATTATCTTCACGAAATGCACTGCCCCATCCTGCATAAGCAAAGTTTGGCTCCTTATCTAAGAAAACTTCTTGTGAAGGATATTGGTCAGCAATCACTGGAATGCCATCATACGCTTCCTTAAATTCTGGTAATACCTCATCATCAAGATAAGCTGTGCCCACCATACGTTCTTCTAACCCAAGCGCAAGCATAACTTCTGTAACATGTTGATTAAGTGAAATAGCTCGTGTCGGGACTTCTGTAAAGGTAAGAGTATGATCCCCGTTCTCTATCTCCACTACTTGATCAAGTTCTTTTGAATTCGTTTCTTCTCCGCTTACTAGATGCGCTTCACTACCTCCTGTGCAACCAACCAATAGCAAACTAAATAGACCAATCCCTAATACTTTTAGCTTTTTATTCACAACTTTCCCTCTTTCTTATTAATCTATTAAACTCAATAACCTTAGTTTTGAAGAAATTGTTTAAATCTTTGATACCTAACATCCTCACTCATCCCATCTGAAATATACATCAGATGAACTTTATTCGTTTCTGGATGTGATAGAACCTTCGCTTTCACTTGAAATACGTCTTGTAATAACTCTTCAGTTAATACTTGTTTAGGAGTTCCATTAGTTACTAGATTTCCATCTTTCATGACAAAAAGCTTATCACAATAAGCTGCAGCTAAATTTAAATCGTGTAGGGCAGTAAGTATAGTAACATTTGATGCTCGAATAACATCTAACATATGTAGCTGATGGTGAATATCTAGATGATTGGTTGGCTCGTCTAATACAAGAAAAGAAGCGTCTTGCGCAAATGCTCGGGCAATTAACACTCGTTGCTTCTCTCCTCCTGATAAGGTCGGAAAGCTTCGTTCCTCATATCCTGTTAGCCCAACTTTTGATAAGGCTTCAGTAGTCTTTTCTAAGTCTTGTGCTGTCTCTCTTTCAAAGTAGTTCTTATGGGGACTTCTTCCCATTAAGACAATTTCTTTTACTGAGAAATCAAAAGGCACAGACCCCTCTTGACTAACTACTGCCAAACGCTGTGAGAATACTCGATGAGAGAGATGTTGAATATTTTCTTGGTCTAAGGAAATTAACCCAGCATCTGGTTCAAGAATTCGGTAAATTGTTTTAAGTAAAGTTGATTTCCCGCTTCCATTTGGTCCGATTATACCTACAAAGTCTCCTTCTTGAATACATAGATTTACAGACTCAATAATCTTCTTCTGGTCGATTGTCGTTGTAAGTTCTTCAACTTTCAATTTCATTCCGTCCCACCTGCCCCAAAGGAATATGTTCTGCGTCTTAGCAGCCAAATAAAGAAAGGTCCACCACATAATGCCGTAATAATACCAATTGGTAATTCTTGCGGCGCAACAATCGTTCTCGCTACGAAATCAGCCCAGATCAGAAAGATTGCGCCAACCAAAGCACTCATAGGCAATACATGACGATGATCGGCTCCAACGATCAACCTAACCGTATGTGGTACCATTAAGCCAATAAATCCTATTGCGCCGCTAACTGAAACAACCACTCCAGTTAATAACGCTGTTAGTAAGAGTAATAGTTTTTTAAAGAAATTACTATTCAACCCTAAAGTTGTAGCCGTATCTTCGCCCATTAACATTAAATTAAGAGGCCTTGCTAGAAAAAACAGGATCGCAACCCCTATTGATAAACTTAAAAAGGGAATAAGTAATTGATCCCATTTTGCACCAGCTATACTTCCCATCATCCAAAACATAGCATTTCTTATTCCTTCTTCTCTTGGTGCAGAAATGACAATATAACTTGTCACTGCTGAAAGCATCATTGATACAGCAATCCCCGCAAGTAATAGCCTTACTGTAGAGATCCTTCCATTTACTTGAGCCACTAGAAAGACAAGTAGTACAGATAATAACGCTCCTATAAAAGCTGCGGAGGAAAGAGCATAGTGACCAAAGAATTTAAAAGCTCCAAATATAATGACAAGCGTTGCCCCCACAGATGCCCCGGAGGACACACCTAAAATATATGGATCCGCTAATGAGTTTCGAACTAATGCTTGAATAGCTACACCGACAATTGCTAAACTTGCACCGACAATTGCTGCTAGTATCACCCTTGGAAATCGTATTTCCCAAATAATTTGTGCTTGTGACCTCGTCCAATCATTAATTAGATAAGGTTCGAGAAGTGGCAATTTAGACAACGCAATTTTCCAAACAATAGAAGGTGAAATGGTAATCGGTCCTAGCATAATAGCGAAGGTCATCGTAGCAAGAAGACCTAGTAAAAGGAGGGGATATATAATTTTATGAAGTTTACCCTTTTTAGTAGTAGGTTCTACTACGGATTTAAGAGTTCTCTGATTGCATTTCTTTTCTATAGTTTTCATCACTCTATTACGACCTCATCATCATTTTTGACATATATAGATCAGCCTAGAAGAGTGGTTTTCATCGTATGGTGTCCCATCATAATGACCAAGCGTATGAATGACTTTTAAGCCGTTTTTCTCTAACATCATTTTCAATTGCTCACTTGAATAGAGTTTCACCCGCTCCTCATATGTTCTGCGAGAACTATGATCTTCAATTCTAATTTTTTTCACGACTGTATCATTTTCAATTGTGCGATATTGAAAGATAGAAGTCTCCTCAATGACTTCTTTAGAAAAGGGAATGAGATTCTGTTTAATAAATGCCGGATTTAAATAATCAAATAGAAAATACCCATCTTCCTTTAAAGCCTTGTAGACATTTTTTAATACTTGCTCGTTTTCAATATCCTCTTGAAAATATCCAAAGCTAGTAAACAAGTTCGCAACAAGATCAAACTCCTCATCAAAATCAATATTCCGCATGTCACTTTGAATATAATGAATATCCCTACTCTGTTGGTATTTTTCAGCTTCATTTAACAGCGTACTTGATAAATCAACACCAGTAACTTGTAACCCATTTTCCCAAAACCAACGACTATGTCTTCCTGCACCACAACATAAATCTAATATTTTTTGGTCTTTATGATAAGGGATAAAACTCATCAAACTTTTAAGCTCCGATTGAGCTCGTGCATCATTCCGATGTTTATAGATCAATAAATAATCTTCATTAAAATGCTCTTTATACCAATATTCCATTAATAATCCCCCCTACTCATTTTATAAATCGTAATGATTACGATTTATAAAATAGATCTTACCATTAACTCTGTTCCTTGAAAATAGCTAGCGTAAATAAAAACTGATCAGAGTGATAAAAAGGGCTACTGGCGTAACCCTTTTAGTCATTAACCAACAATACACTCATTAAATTGCTTCTCAAGCTCTACTTTATCTAAGTTACGGCCGATGAAGACGAGCTCTGTTTTTCTCGTTTCTCCTTCTTGCCATTTGCGATCTGGTCTTCCGGAAAAGAGCATATGCAGCCCTTGGAAGACAATCCGTTCTTTCCTATTTTCTACATATAGAATCCCCTTATAGCGAAGAAGATCTTCCCCTTTTTCTTGGACGAGGTAACTCATCCATTTATCAACTTTAGTCATATCAAGTGGTCGTTCTTCTTGAAAAGCAATCGATGAGACTCGGTCATCATGATGATGATGGTGATCATCAAGAAAATGAGGATTTACATTTAATTTATGATCAATATTGAATGTGTTGATATTAAGAATGTCTCCTAAAGATACTTGGCAATGTTCGACAAAAAGGCGCTTGGCGGTAGGGTTCATTTGACTTACCCTAGCTTCAATTTGCTTAAGGTCGTTCTCATTCACAAGATCTGTTTTATTAAAAACAATCACGTCAGCAAAGGCAATCTGTTCTTGTGCTTCATCTTTTTTATTTAGGTGTTTTGAAATATGCTTACTATCAATTACGGTGACAATACTATCAACTTCAAATGCTTCAGATAAAACCTCATCAACAAAAAAGGTTTGAGCAACAGGTGCTGGGTCGGCTAGGCCGGTCGTTTCAATGAGGATTTGATCAAACGAAACGTTCCCTTGTTCCATAGAATAAATGAGAGTGCGTAAAATTCGAATTAAGTCCCCTCTCACTGTACAACAAATACAGCCATTGTTCATTTCCACAATTTCCTCTTCAGAATCTACTACTAGTTGGTTATCAATGCCTACTTCACCGTATTCATTCACTATTACAGCAACTTTCTTACTATGCTTTTCTGTTAAAATTCGATTAAGTAATGTTGTTTTACCTGCACCCAGATAACCCGTTAATATGGTGACTGGAATCTTTTTTCGCTTTTGAAATACCAAATCTAACACCCTCTTAAAATTGTTTAGAAACTTTTTCTACTTTTGACCGATTCTTAGCAATGCCCGTTGAAATTCCTTCTTGACGTTTAAACCCCTCACCTGCAAATGTGTGACTTACTTTACCGGTCATGTCCCG
The DNA here is from genome assembly GCF_032843265.1 of Alkalihalophilus lindianensis. Lineage (NCBI taxonomy): Bacteria > Bacillati > Bacillota > Bacilli > Caryophanales > Bacillaceae > Alkalihalophilus > Alkalihalophilus lindianensis. Next base: position 98,933 of record NZ_JAWJBA010000006.1, on the reverse strand, counting down.
GTTTAGAATAAGTGAGTTCACGAATGCATTTGCATCCTCAGGTACTAAATTCTTGTACCATTCACCGGAAGGGTAAACAACAGCCACACAACGATCATCACAACGTCCATTACAACGTGTTCTCGTTGTATGTATTACATCATCTAACTCTCTTTTCGATATCTCGTTCCTAATTGCTTGAGTGACCTCTTCTGCTCCCCAATTATTACAGCTTCCTCCGTTGCAAAATAAAACATGATGCCTTGTCGTACTTAAATCCCATGTCGCCATTTGAATCCTCCCTTAATCGTAATCATTACGATTTAATATCTATTTATAACCACTTATGCTAGTAATATAACAACCAACCACTATTAATCGTAATCATTAGGATTAATAAAGTGAAAAAGAAGAGGTGTCAACTAGCTACCGTCCTCTCCTGTAAAAACCTCTAATCAAAAATATTTATTAATCAGATTTAAATAAACATCTAGTTAAACTAGGCAGGTATGCCGATAGTACGAGCGTCCTTGCTAATGTAAACAATAAAAAGGAGATCCATAAACCGTGGTTTTGATAACTTGGAATCAAAAAATAAATAGAGACTAAAAACACCATCATTGAGATGATCAGTGAGTTCCGAACAGGTGCAGCTTCTGTTGCTCCTGAAAAAACTCCATTAAGCTGTAAACCCCAAGCTGCTAACACCGGGAAGAGAACAACCCACACTAGATACTGACTAAGTAATACTTGTACCTCCACTATTGAAGTAAAGAACGGCCATATTAATGGAGAGGACACTAAGACAATTAATGAGGTAGCTACAGTGATTAAGGAGCCCCATTTAAATGATTGTTTAAGTGTCTGCCGGTAAAGAGATTCACTTTTCTCTCCTACTGACCTTCCAACTAGAATACTATTCGCATTGGCAAAACCATCTAAACAATACGCCATCATAAAGTGAAGCTGAAAAAGGATTGCATTTGCAGCTAGGAGTGTATCACCCATTTGTGCACCTTTAGATGTAAATAAGGTGAATACTACGAGCAAGCAAACAGTGCGGATAAATAAATCACGATTCACTTTAACCATTTTCATGAAAATCGTCTTTTCCCATAACGCTCTCCACTCAATCGGTATTCTTTTGATTACATTCAGTTTATAAAGAAGTATGATCCCAACAACAGCAGCACCTATTTCCGCTATCAGACTTGCAGTGGCTACACCTGCTACACCAAATTTCAGACCATGAACAAAAAATAAATTCAAGAAGATGTTGCATACATTCATACCGACTTGTAGATAAAGAGACATTCGAACGTGAGAAGACCCAATGAGCCAACCTAAAATGACATAATTGACCAAAGCAAACGGTGCTCCATAAATACGAATATCGACATAGATCATAGCTTGTTCAGCTACACTTGCTGTGGGTTGAATAAGCTGCATGGCGATTATTTTAATCGGATCTTGTAAAACGATAAATAGGAGACCAAATAAAACTGCAATTAATAATGGGCGTATAAACGAATAAAATAATTCTTTTTCGTTACACGCTCCGTATGCTTGAGCGGTAAATCCAGATGTGCTGACTCGTAAAAATCCAAGGACCCAATATAATGTGTTAAAAAGCAAGCTCCCTACAGCCACTCCCCCTATATAAGCCGGATCAGGAAGATGCCCTACCACGGCTGTATCTACTGCTCCAAGTAATGGGGTTGTCATAGTGGAAATGGTTAAAGGAATGGCCAGTGTGAGGTACTGTTTATTCGATAGAGAAGGTTGACCAGAAAGTGCCGGAGCTTGTTGTTGATGACCCATTTCACACGCTCCTTTCACTTATAACTTGCTGCTTTGATTAATATTTTGGTATATGGGTGCCGTTCATTTGAATAAATGTCATCTATCAGAAACTCATCTACCTTTTCTCCGTCTTTTAATACTATGATTCTTTCACACATAAACACGACCGCACGTATATCATGGGAAATAAATACGATGGACATCTGGTTTTTTTGTTGTAATTCTTTTAGTAATAATAGAATTTGCTTTTGGACCGTCACATCAAGACTAGAAGTAGGTTCATCGCATATTAACAATTTTGGACTTAGACTGATGGCCCTTGCGATGCCCACACGTTGCTTTTGTCCTCCACTTAAATCATCCGGAAACGCTTGAAGATATTGTTGATCTAACCCGACCATATTAAGTAAAACCTTTGCGATTTCGAGTGCGGAGTCCGGAGATTTATCTAGATAACGAGGCTTTAATTTCTTAAAGTTTTCAAGCGGTTCAATCACACTTTTCCATATCGGCAACTTTGGATTTAGAACACTTGTTGCATCTTGAAACACCATTTGAACATGCTGGCGAAAATACGCTTTTTCTTTTTTATTTTGTAGAGATACTGTTGATCCGAGAATAGAGAGATCCCCCTGATCCTTCCTTTCTAAGCCGACAAGCAATTTTGCAAGAGTGCTTTTCCCACTGCCACTCTCTCCAATAACCCCTACACATTCACCTTCTTGAACAGATAACGAGAACTGCTTAAGCGCTTTGACATTTCGTTCGTATGTTTTAGATACGTCTGTTAATTCAATGATGTTCATAGATCAACGACTCTCCTTGCAGACGTTTCTCTTTGTTTATCTGGCAAGGGTAGTAAAGAGGCGTAAAGAGACTTTGTGTATGCATGAGTAGGCAATCTTCTAATTTCCTTTGTTGGTCCCTCTTCTACAATTTCTCCTTGTGACATCACATAGAGCCTATCTGTGCGTTTGAACGCTTGAGTGAGGTCATGAGTAATCATTAATACACCACAATTGGTCATTCTTCTAATCATGTCTATATAATTCATCACTTTTTCTCCATTAATGACATCTAGAGCCGTTGTCACTTCATCACAAATAATGAATGATGGTTGCAAGGCCATGATAGTAGCAACCGCAGCACGTTGCACTTGCCCTCCACTAAGTTGAAAGGGATAGCTGTTGTAAATTCGTTCTTCAGGCAAATCCATATGGCCAAGCATGTCGAATGCTTTTTGTTTCGCCACTTTTTTACTTAATGAACTGTGGCTCTGAATTGTCTCCACCATTTGTTTCCCAATTTTTATATAAGGGGTAAAGCTCCCTCTATAATCCTGAGAGATGATGGCCATCTGTTTGCCAAGTAGGCTGTAACGCTGTTTTTTGGATTGAGTCAACACATTCGTTTCTTTAAACATAATTGACCCTTCAGATACCTTTACTGACTCAGGCAATAGTCCGAGAATCGCTTTTGCAGTTAGGCTCTTCCCACTACCACTTTCTCCAATCAGACCTACAATCTCTCCTCTAGCGACCTTAAGGTTAATCCCTTTTATGAGGGACAACTCACTTTTTTGAATTTTCCTAGTGATTTCGAGATTATGTATTTCTAGTAATGGTACATTCATCATGACTCACCCCTTTTCCTTGTATCCATGTACTCTTTCACACCGTCCCCTAAAAGATTGAAACATAGTACAGTAGCCATTATAGCTAAACCTGGATAGATCATTAAGGATGCATGGACTTGAAAGTACCCTCGTCCGTCATTTAATAAAGCTCCCCATTCAGGAATAGGAGGCTGGGCCCCAACCCCGATATAAGAAAGTGTCGAGATAATTAAAATCACTTTTCCAACATCAATCGCCGCCATAGCGATCACATCAGGGATAATTTGTGGCCACAAATGCCTGCGAATGATTTTACCTGTGCTTGAATTAGAAATCTTCGCAGCGAGGATAAACTCTTTTTCTTTTTCTGCCATAACAAGTCCTCTTACAACCCTGGCATAAACAATCCATTTAACAAGGACCATCGCAATGACAATATTGGTTAAACTTGGACCTAATATACCAGCGATGGCAATCGCTAAAATAAAGTCAGGAAAAACAATAATTCCATCTACGATCCTCATGAAAAAGGCATCTAACTTGCCGCCGATATAACCAGAGACTAATCCAATGGGAACACCAATCAATAAGGCCAGAAAGATAGCGAATAATCCCAATCCAACAGTTAACCTTCCACCATATAAGATTCTTGAAAAGAGGTCTCGCCCTAACTGATCTGTCCCCAATATATGACTCATAGATGCAGACTGTAAACGATTCGTCATGTCAATTTGAAAAGGGTCATGAGCCACAATGATCGGACCAAGAATCAACATGATCAAAAGAATCACTGTTAAAAACAAGCTGATTGTTAGAGTAGGACATTGGATCAAACGGTGTTTTGCTTGGTAGATACTCTCCATTTAATGCGCTTCCTTTCACTGTTTCATCTGCGGGTTGACCACTGTATAAATAAAATCCACCATCATATTCGTCACAACTACGAGCAGCCCCACTACTAAGATGTAACCTTGAATGACGGGATAATCTCTTTGCATGATTGCATCAACAATCAACTGACCCATCCCAGGCCATGAAAAAATGATCTCGACCACGGTGATTCCACCAAGTAGACTTCCGATCGAAAGACCAAATAAGGTGAGAATCGGGATCAAACTTCCTCTAAATGTATGAAACCAAAAAATACGTGATCGAGAAATGCCGCGGGCCATCGCAGCTTCGATATAGGAACTAGTTTGAATACCGATTAGCCGTTCTCTTAAGAGGCGTATATACATGGGTGCCATTGCAATTCCTAGTGTGATGGATGGAAGTATATAATGAGCAAGCGTCCCTTTTCCTGATACAGGTAGAACGTTTAATTTTAGTGAAAAAAAGTAAATTAAAAGTAACCCTAACCAAAAACTTGGAATCGAAGACCCTATAAATGCAAGTATTCTACTCATATAATCTGGCCACTTATTTTCGTAAATAGCACCGAGCATTCCGAGTGGGATCGATATCAATAGGAGGACCACTAAACCTCCAAAAGCAAGAGCCAAGGTTGCGGGTAACCGACTGAAAATCATTTGTGAAACTGACTTCTTAGTAATTAGTGATTCACCTAAATCAAATTGCATGACATTCCACAGCCACTGACCATACTGAATATATATGGGCTGATCAAAGCCAAACTCTTCAAGAAGAACGGCTTCATCCGTGGTCGATGTCACCATCTCATCTACTTTTAAAATGGTCCTAATTGGATCTCCTGGTGTAACCTTCATTAATAGAAACGTTATAAATGAGAGTACGAGAATCATGATGACAAGTTGCAACAATCGATTGAATGCTACTTTTAAAAGAGTTCGGGTGAGGGTTCCCATATAAAATAAATGTCCCTCCTTTCATATTAATAGCGAAGTAGAAAAGTGAAAGCACCGAGAATCGATGCTTCCACTTTTTATTCCTTTACGTCCATCTCATTGGTAATTAAATAGTATTCTTCAGAACCAGGCTCCCAATTGGTTACACGTTCATTCACTCCGACAATAATATGGGGATGCAAAATGAACGATTGAGGCACTTCTTTTTGAATGATCTCTACAGCTTGTTGTTGTAGATCCTCACGTTTCTCTTGATCAATTGTTTGATTGATTTGTTCGGTTAACTCATTTAATTCAGTGATATCGATTTGTCCTGGATTCAGTGAGCCATCAGGTAAGTAGGCGACATTCAAAAAGTATCCCCCGTCTCCTCTAGGTGCTGTTAAGTTACTGTATGTAACGAGATCCCACTCATCTTGCTGCTCAAATAAATAACTATCAATGTTCTCAATTGTCACTATATCAAGCTGAATCCCAATGCTTGATGCTTCAGCTTGTAAATATTGCGCCATTAACGGTAGCTCCGGACGCCCTTGATAGGTCGCAATCGTTAAAGATAATGGCTCTCCATCCTTTTCAAGGATGCCATTTTCATTCATCTCAAAACCAGCATCATTCAGTAATTCCTTCGCTTGTTCTGGATCATATTCTTCGGGGTCATTTTGACTTGCAAAAGCAAAATCAGGATTAAATGGTCCGGTTGCAGCTGTTGCATGACCGCTCATAATCTCATCTACCATAACAGGACGATTTGTAATAAGGTCTAACGCCTTTCTCACATTCTGATCCTGCAATAAAGGCTTAGATTGGTTATAAAGGACAAAATGCGCACGCAAACTCGGAACAGACTCTACTCGTAGGTCGTCACTACTCTCAATGGGCTCTAATGCTTCTGGAGGTAAATGATAAGCAATATCTACCTCATTTGACTGTAAGCTTAATGCGCGAACATTTGCATCAGAATTAAAGGTGATGTTTACCTTATCTAAGTTAGCTGCCCCGTCCCAATACTCCTCATAACGCTCTAATTCAACCTTTGATTCAGGAGTAAACGATTTAACTTTAAATGGGCCGGTTGCGATTGGTTGTTCGGTCATATCATCCATATCAACTTTCACAATAGATGCGTTTGTATGTACGAGCTCTGATAAGAAGGCAGGGAAGGTCTCCTCTGTCTGAAAAGTGACAGTTTGTCCTTCTGCTTCAATTGATTCAATTTTCAACATCGAATTAACAGAATCATTCACTTCAAGTAATCGCTCAAAGGAAGCTTTAACCGCCTCACCATCTACTTTTGTTCCATCATGAAACGTTACATGATCACGAATCGTAAATTCCCAAGTATTATCATTCACTTGTTCATACGACTCAGCTAACCATGGCTCAATTTCTAGCTCTTCATTGATTTTAACGAGCGTTTCTGCAATTCCAGCACGAACTCCCATCCAATCGTAATGTGGATCGAGAGTGGAGGATGGGAAACTAAATAGTAATGATAGTGATTTTTCTGCGTTCTCACTAATTTCCCTTTCATTTTTTATCGCTGCTTCTTCATTAGTTGAGCACCCTACAAGCGCTAGCGTACACAATAAAACAATTAAGGTATACCAAGTGATTTTATTCATATTCTATTAATCTCCCTTTCTACTGATTCAAATCGTAATTATTACGATTATATGAACAAGGAAGTGCAAAAGTCAATAATTAAATAAGAATGATTCCTATTCTCTATAAGAATTCACAATAAAAACGTAGCTGCTTAAGCAGCTACGTTTTTATTGTGATAATCTATTAACTATTTGAACCAATTCATCATACGAATAAGCAGGCGATACCCCTTCTAAATGAAGCAGATACTCCGCAATTTCCTTTGCATTCAAATCACATTGACCCTTTAACCCCTTCATAATTGTTTGTAAATAAGGAATAGACGGTGGGAATTCCGTCTCTACCACTGGTCTCTTTGGGTTGGTAAATGTGAATACCGGGAAGCCTTCCACTGTTCCTACATTCATCATTTTCCCATATAAACCATTCAAAGTGGCAGTTTGGTCATTTACCAAACGAGACATTTCACTTTCTACTTCTAGCAATCCATTCTCTTGTGCCATCACATCTAAATATTGTTCCATCGTAATTAAATAGCAGACAAAATTTGACTGCTTTTCTCCCCTATCAGGATCAATAAATACCGGTGCCCCTCCCCAACGATCTGAGTAATGGGCAAAATACGCTTCATAAGGCAGTTTCAATGTCTTGATCGAAGTTGGTAATTCTTTATCTCGGCATCCTCTTTCTGTTTTCGTTGAGCCTTCAGGTCTTCCACCTTGAATATAACAATAAAAACGCTGAGGGTTCATGTTTGACCCATAGCTTGCATACCAGACATGTGTTACCTTTAACACGTCCTGACTTTTCATGATTAGCTGTTGTTCATCTCGTTGCATCGTTCACACACCTTTTAATGATCATCTTCTTCTATGTAGTTCCCTTTTGAATGGGTCTTATCTTCACTCACTTCATATCCAATCTGACGAATTCTTCCTTTTCCATCAACATGATAATGGTAAATAAAACCAGGTTCATCTTCAAATGTCACTCTCAAATGATATGGATGATATTGTGGATAGGTCCGATGGTCAATCGCTCCTATATCCCAGTTTTCACTAGGATAACGATTTTCTAGATAATTGTCTAATAGCAGGGATCGTTTCTCGATTTGCCAATCTATCCAATAAGGTCTCGCGAAAAAGAATGTTATTAAAAAGATAAATACCACAAGCACTGTTATGAATCCAATTCGTTTCCATTTATAAGGGAGAAAAAGTGAAATTAAGAGTGAACCAAAGACCACCACCCCTGCTATTCCATATTCTAGAATTGTTAGAGGATGCATTGTATCACCTACTTCCTTTCTACTTAATTCGTCGTATTACATATCATCCCTTTAGTTATTTGCCTATTGCCATATCCTACTAATTAGATTATTATCTAATTAGATAAACATTAAAGGAGTTTTCGTCATGCAATTAAATCGATTAGTAAACTTCCACAAAACACTTGGGGATAAAACACGCATCCAAATCATTGCTCTTCTAAGAGATGGACCTCTTCATGGTCAAGCGATCGCCGGAAAGCTAGGCTTAACTCCCCCTACAATCTCTCATCATCTAACGAAACTAAGAGACATTGCCATCGTCTATCAACGTCGGGAAAAGAACACAATTTTTTTTCATTTAGATGAAAAGAAGCTTGAATCAATGGCTGGAGCCATCACTCGTCTTGGAAGTGAGAAGGAAGTGGATCCATTTAAAGTAGAAGATGCTGAGAAGTACAAAGTCATTCAGAACTTTTTTGATCAGGCAGGTCGCTTAAAAACGATTCCTGCACAGCGAAAGAAGAAGCTTATCATCCTCGAGCATCTTGCAAGCAAACTGAAGGTTGGGACGATCTATAGTGAGAAAGAGATCAATGAGTTCATTAAGCAATTCCATGAAGACTTCGCTACGATTCGCCGCGAATTTGTGATGTGTCAGTTTATGCACAGAGATAAAGGCCTGTATCAGTTGAATCCAGAGGAAATGTGGCTTGTGTGATGATGAGCTGCTTTTCTTTTCTCATACTAATTAGATATATATCTAATTAGCTTGCATTAAACAAAGAAAGTAGGTGAGGTTATGACCAATTGGAGTGTTTGGAAAGAAGAAAGAGAGTATCGGAAACTCTTCCTAGCCGGAGTGGTGAACGGGGTTGGAAATCGCTTTACTCAAGTTGCGGCTCTAACCCTCCTTTATCAAGTGACTGGCTCAGGAGCGGCCATTGGACTGTTATTTCTAATTCGAATGATTCCTTTTTTACTAATTGCCCCTTTGGGCGGGGTTCTCGCTGATAAATTTCCAAAAAAAGCACTGCTTATTGGTATCGACCTCTGCCGTATACCATTTGCACTTACACCGTTACTTGTTAACGAGCCAGGAGAATTGTGGATTATTTATGTAAGTGCCTTTCTATTAGCTAGTGGAGATGCATTGTATGCGCCTACACGAATGTCCTCTATACCGATATTGGTTCAACAAGAGAAGTTACTATACGTAAATGCCATTGAACAAATCATGGTCGGTGTCGTGCTCATTGTGGGATCTACTGCTGGCGGAATGGTTGCTTACCTTTTCGGCTTAGAGATTGCATTTTCCCTTAATGCTTTATCATTTTTATTGTCTGCTTATTTCTTACGGACAATCACTTTTACTAAGGATTCTCATTCATCGATTCAATCAAAACCCCCCACTCCGAAACTTCCTTCCATTCATTGGATTGTAAGTTCATTTGCCGTAATGACCTTCCTAATGATCGAATGTACGATGCCCCTAGCCAATGGAATTGATAATGTCCTCATGAGTGTATATGCACTTGATGTATTTGATAAAGGAGAGCTTGGAGTGGGGTTGATTTATGGATTTCTTGGATTAGGCTTTGTTTTAAGTTCCTTACTCTCTCCTTTCTTGAACAAAAATTTACTCGCATTCATTGTTTCTTTTATTGCTTTAGAAGGGGTTGGTCATCTATTTTTAAGTGTCGCTCCTACCTTTTCTTTAGCACTCTTATCTGTGTTGTTTATCACATTTGTCGGTGGTATTAGTAATATCTGTCTTAGCACCATCATGATGAAAGTAATACCAAAACCAAGACAAGGTATGTTCTTTGGTCTAACAACAATGATTTCTAATACAACTCTTGGAGTCACTATGGGGATTGGCGGTTTACTTGTGGAAGCTTTTGGCCCGAGAATGTTGAGTTCAGCGGTTGGTGTAGGTTACCTATTCTTCACCTTTATATATGCACTAGCTTTTTTCAAGCTTAATCTTAAGCGAGAGAAAAGAACATTAGCAAAGTCCTTACGTTAATAATCAATCATTTGACAGTTGCTTTCTTTATCAACAACTGTCAAGCTTAGAGAGATGCATTTTTGCAACTTTAGAGACCCGGAAGGTGACGTAAATGATTAAAGTTATGACCTCCCCGATTAGTGAGGGAGAATTTAATAGAGGGGTTTTCGCAACAGAAGATATCCCCAAAGGAACATTGATTCATGAAGCTCCCGTAGTACCTTATCCAAATGTCGAGCATATTTTAATCCAAGAAACTGCCTTAGCGGATTATGTGTATGAATACGGAAAGAACCATTCAGCTGTTGTGCTTGGGTACGGGATGTTATTTAATCATTCGTTCACTCCAAATGCTACGTATGATATTAACTTTGACCAACATACATTTGATTACTATGCGTACCGTGATATTAAAGCAGGTGAAGAAATATTTATTAACTATAACGGTGAGGTTGATGATGAAACACCACTTTGGTTCATGAAAGATAAGTAAGCAACACTTAAACATGAAGCTCTCTTTAATCAGAGCTTCATGTTTTTTTAGGTCTTAGTAAGTAGACGTTTGAAACCCACCTCTAGGCGGTAACGTATACATAAGCATCTCTCTATGAATAAAGTCTTAATAGTAATATAGCTTTTTTACCTATTTTTCTATGACCTATGCTAAAATGAGTGAGATTCACTTTCAAAAAAGTTCGATTGAAAAGATGCGAAAGGAACGATGAAGATGTTCGAAACTCTATTAGCTAACATTCTCTTTTTGCTATTCGGGATGTTTATTTATCTCCTTTTAATCGAATATAAAAAGACGAAAATGGGAAATCAGGCCCTCTTAGTAATAGTAGCCGCAATTATCTTAATGCTCTGTATGACCTTCCCTATTCCAATCGGTAACGGATTTATTTTTGATTTAAGGTACATTCCTTTCATTATCGCCTCGTTATATAGTGGTTTTTTCGTTGCTATTCCACTATACCTTGTCTTAAATATCTATCGTTTTATCATTGGTGGTCCTGGCTTTATGCCCTCGTTATTACTATCAAGCTTGGCACTCGTCACGATCCCTTTTTTACACACGAGCTTTCTCGCTCTCAAATCGATTAAAAAGGTGATATTCGCAACAGTTTTAGCCTTTCTTCACGTATTCTTCTACCTCTCTTCATTAAGCTTTTTCTTTAGCTCCCTTACTCGAGAGTTTTATCAAACAGCTGCTCTAGTGACTGCATTACAAACGTTTGGTACTGGCTTTGTTATGACCTTGCTCGTATTCTTTCTAAATGCACGTGAGAAACCATCTTAAAAAGAAGCACCCATTAAATACGATGAGTGCTTCTTGTGAGCCCTACTAGTTGATTTCACTCCTATTTATCTTACCGCTTATGATGTAAAAACTTACCCACGCCAGCCATATGAGCCATAAAATCCCCACGGCTTCATTAACTTCATGCATCACTTGAGAGCCTTGCATGAGAAAAAACCATGATACACTATAGCCCCCTATATGAAGAAATCCTACAGTCATCCCAAATACACCAAATGCTTTCGTCTTAAAATCTCTAGCAATCTTTTTTGAATGAATAAGTAACCATGTGGCTATAGATAGATTAGCTAGAATGTAAATACTTACGGAGAATCCGCCTTGTAACATCGTCCAGTCATAAATCAATGTCGCAAAAAGCTTGCGCTGATGCATCATTATTATTTATGAACAACTGAAATGCATATTCAACCGTTACTGCCTGTAACATTAAAGATAAGCTATAGAGAGTAAACCCTACCACTCCAGCCACTAATGCAAGCATGTTTAGTAGGTCGAATGCTGAATCTCTTTTTAGGATATAAAAGATTCCAACTGGTAAAACAATTGATAAAAGCATCATCAATGATTTACTCCCATGATCAAATCCTAGCAAACCTCTATGCTCGCTATAATAAAGAATTCCTAGTTCTGCTAATGACTGATCTTCTCCTAATAGAGGAGCTGGATAGATCAAGTGATGAGATAAATTGTAAACGATCCACCCCACAATAAACAAAACATGAAAAATCCCGACCCAGCCAATCCATTTTACTGACATATGACCCACATCCTACTGATTTATCTACAACATATAACCTCTCAATTCTACCACATATTTCTAAATAATAGAGCTCTCTCACCCGCTTCCAAATTACTTCCTATTAGTATGTTTATATAAAAATTTATTGAATATTCTCAATGTTAATATTATCCTTAAATAGAAAGAATTTTCTATTAATAACCCAACCTCTTAGATTACACACCAAGCTTCTTTAAAACAAACTATTCGATTTTTGAAGGGAGGCTTTACACTTAGTGAATGGTATGTAACGAACAAAATCTATTACTATGGGAGGCTACCTATTTGAGACGATTATTTTTAGCTCTATTACTTGTAATCTTGATGGCAGTACCTGGACAAGCTGTATTAGCAGGAAATGCGAACGCAGAGGTAAAAGATTATTTAGTTCAATTTGATGGTGCAGCACAGAAAGGGTTAGTACAAGCTTTTGGTATTGATAATAAAGATATTATTCACGAATATGACCTCCTTCCGGTCATGCATCTGAATTTAACAGAAAATCAAGCTCGTGGTCTGCAAAATCATCCTCATGTTCAAATGGTTGAAGAAAATGCTGAGGTAACTAAATTAGCTCAAACGACTCCGTGGGGCATTCCTCGTGTACAAGGGACTGCTGCACAAGATGCAGGCTTCACAGGAAATGGTGTAAAGGTAGCGATTCTTGACACGGGAATTGATCGCAATCATCCTGATCTATCAGCCAACGTAAAAGGTGGACATTCTGTTTTCACTGATTCAGCTAACGCGGATCCATTTTTTGATGGTGATGGACACGGTACTCATGTCGCTGGGACTGTAGCGGCAGTCAACAATGATATTGGTGTTATTGGTGTCGCAAACGAAGCTTCTCTCTATGCGGTAAAAGTATTGAACAACGCGGGTAGTGGTTCATATGCTGGTATTGCCGAGGGAATCGAGTGGGCAATCAATAATGATATCGACATCATTAATATGAGCCTTGGTGGCTCGCAAAGTTCTGCTATTTTAAAACAGTTTAGTGATCTAGCATATGCTGAGGGAGTGCTTGTTGTCGCTGCAGCTGGAAACAGTGGCACACGCAGTGGTAGGAACGACACAGTCGGCTACCCTGCTAAATATGATTCAGTAATCGCAGTAGCTGCTACAGATCAAAATAACCAGCGTGCAACGTTCTCAAGCACAGGTCCAGCAGTTGAGATCTCAGCTCCTGGAGTAGGAATTCTTAGCACGACTCCAAATAACAATTATGCATCTTTTAACGGAACATCAATGGCTTCTCCGCATGTGGCAGGAGTTGCAGCACAAGTTTGGCAAGCTAAGCCACATTTATCAAATGTTGAGCTTCGTAACCTTTTGAATGAAACAGCGATCAATCTAGGGTCCTCTACACAATATGGGAATGGATTAGTACAATCATTAGCAGCCATTCAGCAATAACAAGAAAGAGCGTGGATAATCCACGCTCTTTCTTTTATCTTCTCCTATATGGCCCAATATCAGATTGTTCATGTAAGTTTAGAAGCTCAGAAACCGTAATAAATTGATATCCTTCTTTCTCTAATGTTTCTAACAGCTCAGGTAAGGCTTCTGCTGTTGCTTGGTGAATATCATGCATTAACACTATGGCCCCGTTATGCACACCGTCCATGATTGTTTTATTAATTAAATCCGCATCTCTACTTTCCCAATCAAGTGAATCAACGGACCATAGGATAATATGGGACCTTAGATTACTTGCGACCTTGACCAAATTCTGATCATAAGCACCGTAAGGAGGTCACATTGTGAATGCTGGTACGCTTATGCTTCAGTAATTCGATTATTTAACTCTTAAAGTTTTGCTCTTATCTGCTCATATCCGAGCTTTGTCAATTCATGGAATGATTGCCTAGTTCATGTCATTCTTTTGCGACTTGTTTAACAAGTGCATGGTCATTTGCTGCTTGTATGCCTAACATGTAAAATGTCGCTTTCGCCTCATATTCCCTTAAAATGTAAAGTACTTCTGGTGTAACCTTTTGATGTGTTCCGTCATCAAAAGTTAACGCAACATATTTACCTTCTTCACCATACCTATTCTTATCTAAGTCAACCATAAATAGCGTCACTTCCCCCATCCCTATTAATAAGAAAACTGCAACTGCAAACCCGTTTGAACTAGTAAACCCCTACAGATTAAAATTTATAAAAACCTATCCATTTATTCATTGGATAGGTTCTCCGCTTATTAATTGTCCAAATACCGACGTCCGCTATGGTAGCTTGATGCATAACTAGATTCATCGATTTTGACGACTTCAACTGTACTTGCTGTATTAGGTGAATGAATCATCTGGCCCTCTCCAATGTACATTCCAACATGGTGAACGGCTCCTGTTCCGTGATTACGTGCGAAAAATACAAGATCTCCTTGTTGCAGGTCTTCCCTTTCTACAAATGTACCATATTGTGCTTGGATGCTGGAATCACGTGGTATTGTAATGCCGTGTGCTTTATAGATCGTATGTGTAAAGCCTGAACAATCAAATCCAAAACCAGACACGCCAGCCCATAAGTATGGTAAGTCTAAGAATAATTCACCTGTAGCAAGTAAATCATCCGCTGTCGGCTTAGGAATATCATCCACTGATTCATAAATTTCTACATCTGCACGATCAAACCATTTATTCCCATCAGATGGGGTACCTACAAGGATTTTATCTCCTTGCTCGATCATGACCGGAAGTCTTGTATTAAAGCTCACTTCCATGAATTCTTTTGATAACGAACGATCTTCATACAGAGAAGCAGTTGCCGTGGTCACTGTCGCAAAAGGACGGTTTGATAAGTCTTCTAAACGCTCATTTTTTGTCAGCTGTCCTTTAGGAACCCATCCCGGATAGCCCGATTCTTCACGAGGGGTCGGTTGACCTTCTACTGAAATCTTTACCCAGTCACCATCTTCTTCTAATACATTTACTCTCATTCCATATGAAGCTTGTGTTTCTAATTTCCCGACTAACCAAAGTTTCTCCTCATATGACATATCATTTGTCCACTTCCAATGATCCACTGGATTAGACACTGCTGGTGCATCAATCGGACGATCAAGATTCGGCTGTGCCCACACAGTTAACACCGATACATCAACAAAAGCAATATCCCCTTTTTTTACCTCTTTTGCCAAACCAGGTGGTGTTAGAACAAATCCAGCGACCATGACCATCAAAAGCATAAGCAACCATTTTCTCATCTGTTTTACCCCTCTCAATTTTTATTTATAGTGAAAGCCTTGACTCAGCTGACTTGCGGCATGAAACAATCCAACCTTCATAAAACAAGTTGCTTTGGTTGTCTTCCTCTTTTAACCAAAGCGGGGCATCTAGTTCCACCATTGTAATATTCGAGTGGGCACTGGCCATAGCTGTGATCGGAGCAAGCAAAAGATGTGAATCCATCATGCTGCCAACCATACAAGGCATTCTTACGGTTTGAGCAATGTCTGGTCTGCAATTGCTCTTGCTTCATTTATTTGTTAAATTTTCATTTTGAGCCCCTCCCTCTTAACGGAATAGTTGATTATAGAACAAAAAATCCAGCTAAGTTCTAGGAGAGAACTTAGCTGGATTTTATCCTGTAAGGGGCAAAGCAGCTTACAAAGTATGTATTTGATTAAACTTTTGGCTTGCATGACGAAAAGAAACAATTACAGCTTTCTGAGAAGATCCGTGATAACTTTCTTCAATTGCCTGTATCACTTGATCAGTATCACGCATATTCTTTCCAACAAATAAATGTCTTATAAATGAACTCGTGATAGATAAAATCGACGTTGCTTCAGCCTCGATGATTTTACCAGTAGTGCGATCGACCACAAACCCGATAAAGAAAACTTTATACTGTTCTGTTATCGGATTATTTGATGGGGACTTTGCTTCTCCAACTAGATAAATCGAATCTTTATCAAACATGATTTTCACCTACTTGCCACTTACTGATTGATCACAGGAAGCTTTGCTTATATGTGATCAGAGTAAATGGATATCTGAAAATTATGATATCTTATTTCCCCGAAGTAAACAAGCCTACAAATGATATATTTTTCAAATGGGACAGAGTTACCTTATTGGTTTTAATAATGAGTGTAGAATGTATCTCACCTAAAGCCACCAGTCAATTATTAAAATCTCACGATCTCAAGCACACTTATACCTGCAGCTCTACTTTCTTCATCCGTGGATTCGGGTTATAACGTCTGCCTGCTTTCGCTTCTGGTTCACCATCTAGCATCACATTATCCCCTGTAAAGCCAATCGTGAGCTTTAAGAGGCTCCCGCCAACACCGTACACATCTACGGGCGCATCATTCTTTTCAAATTCTTTAATGCGATCAGCAGAGAAACCACCACTGACGACAATTTGCACGTGATGAAAGCCTTCTTCATTTAATGCTTCTCGTAATGCTTTAACGAGTGGAATATTCACACCTCGTGGGTCAAAGCTACCTAAAATATGCTGATTACGAATGAAGTATTGATCAATCATTGTTCTTGATGTATCAATCCGTACACCTTTTAGTGTCTCACCAAATTCACGAGCGACCTTTAAAGAATCTGTAATCACATCATTATTATAATCCACAAGCGCAATCAGATCATCTTCTGGATACGTGGCATGATATGCCTTCGACGCTTCTACGACATCTCCGTTAAACAATTGAATTAAAGCATGAGGCATCGTGCCAAGACCTTTTTCGCCCCACCACTCATTCATCGCATGTGTCGCTTGAGCGGACATCCCGCCAATAAAGGCAGCATAGCCATCTCCTGCTTGATTGCTAAAGTGATCATCCCGGTCTCCCATAAAAATAACTCGTTTATGTTTAGCTGCTGATACAACTCTGTACACATTTGTTGCGACACTCGTTCGTCTTGCTAAAATACCGTCGATAATGCCTTCAAGGTAGCCAAATTTATGATACGAACCTCGAATAGTTAAGACGGTTTCAAATGGCCTAATCTGATCACCATCATGGAGGGCATGAATTTCTAGCTCATCTGGATCTTCAGCAAACGTATGTAAAAGAGCAATTGACTCATCAATCCCACATAGAACGGCTTCCTCTTTTTGAAAAAACTGCATCGTTACAACTTTATCAGGCTTGTACTTCTTAGCTATTTCTTTTGTTTTTAAAAAATAGACGGCTGAATACCATCCTTCTTTGATTCGTTTATCAAATTTAAAAGTTCGATTGGTTAGCCTAGAAAGCTCACCTTTCATCTTCATTTCGATTTCTTTTTTCATTGTATGCCCTCCATCTAGTGGGTTGGCTAGCCTACTTAGTTTAAATGATTTATAGCCGTTATTCTTTCCAATATGTATGAAAATTATCAAGGTACCCTTATTCGAAAAGGGAGATTTGAGGGTCTTTCCGGCAGCAATGAACGAGCATCGCATGAAGTTGGCCTCGATGGTGGTACAGATGAGCGACGATCTGAAGAAGCCATTCATATCTTGAATAAGTCGCTCCCCAATACGAAACCATCTTCTCTTGCAACTCTCTATCTGTATACGTCAGATACCTCTTTTCTAAAAATTGATAGTGATTAATAAGCGCCCCTTCTATTTCTTTGATCGTATGAAAAGAATGTTCACTGTAAAACGCTGACATCTCCTCTTCTGTTGCCCCATTACTAATCTTATAGTCTGCCTTAGGGAGGAGGGAGATGTGCTGAAGTAATTCACCAATCGAGTATTTCATGTCTGTTGGGCGACTTTGTAAATCATCGCTATTAAGCTCATGCATGATGGCAATGATCGAATTGATCGCAATCTGAATTTGATGAAGCGCACTTTTACAATAGGCATTCATCGAAAGAACCACCATATATTTATAAGGGCAAAAACAATCAAAGCCCAAGCTAACACTTGCCAATAAGCTTTTCTTCTCTCTTTATGCATCTCAATGCCCCTTTATCTAAAATTTCAAACTAATTACTCACTTCAACATCCTCTCGTAAAATCCCTCCTAAAAAAGCACCTTACATGCCGTAAGATGCTTTTCCTTTTTTTGTTGTGGGTTCACAACTGTTTCATTTATCAACTTTATTTATTTGAATCCTTCTAAAATTATAGGAAGCGATTTCATTTCATCGAGTTTTTGTAAGTTTTTCAAAGCCCCTTAAGAGGTTACTTTTGAACTCCGCTTCCAACTAAACCATTCTCCGTGACCATCTGTTTCGGCTACTCTTTCACTCTGGAACGTACCGTTTTGATAGGAATCCAGATGAAGATCGCCATCACTCATATTATTGTACAAGTGGTAAATATCACGTCGTTGACCGATTTCTTTTATTGTTACTTGTAGACGTTGCTTGACCTCTTGTGGCATTTGGTTGGCAACATGAGTATGGAATACACAAATGGCAGCATCATCCGATATGTCAGCCACGATGGATGGGAGCAATTCTACTCCATCTCCTTCTATTAAATGCAATGACTCTTTATTTTCCGCTACACACATTGCTGCAGCATCGAATAAGGCTCTTCTCGTATGTTGCTCAGGCCAAATAAGAGCTTTAAGCCATAGATAATCATCTTCATTTGTTAGGTCATTAATGTGAAGGTCTATCCCATATCGAGCCTCAATTTGCGGACGATCCTTAAGCAACGCCGGTACATTCTCGCCTTTTACTTGTGAATGAATATGGACAGGTGAGTTTAGGTTGCCAAACTCTTCTGTTTCTTCATAGGAATAGCGATAATAATCCCATAATAACTGCAAACCAGCACTCGTACCAATTTCAATTAAAGCAAGTGGACGTTTCGCCTTTTCATAAATTGCCGAAAAACTCGGATACAAATAGCTACATCTTCTTACTTCATTCGTTTGCACCAACTTTGTTTGAAGAAGTGTCTGTATTTGTTCTTTATGGTTCTCACAGAACGTTTTAAAAGGAATGAATGCCTCTTTTGTACGTTTCGGTTGGGCAACTAAGCTCGGGTAATAGTCTGCTAGTACATCCTTCTCTCCACTTAACAAAAGATAATGAACTGCTCCAAAGAGAAGGTTAGGAACTGGCTGGCCAGCTCTTGCATGTGAGCATAGTGTTAATAACGCTTCGTCTTTAGCAATTTCTTTTGATAATGTCTCATATAGTACACTTCGGCCCGCACATTCTACATTGGCAAAAATAATAAATCGTTTTGAAAGTTGATTAATATCCATACTTGTCCTCCCAGGATGTATAGTCTTCTTTTATACATTCGATTTACTTACCCTAATATCCTTTTTAAAATGAAAAGAAGGAGCTGCCATAGGCAACTCCTTTGTTAGTACTTTTTAATATCTTCTAGCTTCAATTAGACGATTAATCCATGCAATATCATCATTCATTTCATATGTGACTACTACATCATCCATCACTGTTGCAAATACTCCTTCTCCTAAATAAATGGCAACAAAATCCGCCCTGCTTCCATCTGGCTCTTCGCTGAAGAACATCATATCGCCTCTTTCTAGTTCTTCAATGTGGATCCAATCCCCGCTCGAACGAAGAGTGTGCAGGTTGCCTGATAATTCAATGTTCGCAGCTTCTTGATAAACACTTTGAACAAATTCAATAGAAGATCCAGTAAATGATACCCCGATAAATCTTTCCGTTAGGGTTGCCACGGCTTCAAGATCTCCGTTCGTTTTTTCATATGTTCTTGCCCCGTAGAACCTCGGAGGCCAATACGTACTCACAGTCAGATCAACAATAGTCACTCCGTTTGCCTGAGTTGCGATCACCATTTGATTATTTCCTATATAGACAGCAGGAATTAATGAGGACCCCTCAAAGAATAATAGATCTCCTACCTCCGCATCTTCAAGCGAGATCTCGCTGCCTTCTTGCCATTGCTGGCTACCATAGCGAGGAAGCTCAAGTTGATATGCCTGTTTATAGATGTATTGGACAAGTCCTCCTGTATCAAACCCTTGATCCGGATCAGCTCCCCCTAATTGATAATGGCTTCCAAGTACTTGATAAGCCTCATAAATAGCTGGATTATCTAGGCGGACTGAAAGATTATCAAAACGCTTAACCCCTGTAAAATGTTCACGCCAATACGAATTCATATAGGAAATCGTAGTCATTCCTTCTTCACCAGTTGCATGAATCATATAATCGTCCCCTAAATAAATAGCGACATGTGAGATCCCTTCTTGCCATGTGCCTGAAAAATAAAGAGCATCTCCAGGTCTGATATAGTCATCAAGGGAGACATCTTCTATATTTGTGCCTTTTGATAGAATCGTTTCTCCTACTTCCCATTGTTTATAGCTGATTCTTGGGAGGTATATTCCTTTTGCTTCTCTAAAGGACGTTTGAATTAAGAAAGAACAATCAAATGCATCTAGTGTGCTCCCAGTCATAAGGTAAGGAGTCCCCATATAATTCATTGCCTCTTGGATGACTGGATTTTCATGAGCTACATACGTTTCAGGGTTGGATTTTTTTAGAATTTCTTCGGTGTAACGTACTGCCCCCACATAACGATCTGCATAATAGGTATGAAACTCTAGATGACGTTCCTGCACCCCTTCTGAAGTAGCGGTTATGAACTGATCATCCCCCGTATAGATACCGGTCAGCCACTCCTCATTATTTAAAAAGAAAACAAGATCTCCTTCTTGAAGCTCATCGCGTTCAATTTCAAGACCGGCCTCAAATTGTGGGAACGAAAGCTTTGAGAGCCAGCTCCCTGTTACTTCCCGATAGACGTAATAAGCAAATGACCCTGTATTAAAGCCATCTTCTGGATTATCTCCCCTTCTATTATAAGGACTCCCAATTAAAGAACGAGCTTTCTTTACAATTTCGTTTGATGAAGAAGGCGGAGTGAGATTTTCTTCGGTATAGCGTTTGGCACCAACAAACGCCTTAGACCAGTACTCACTCATGATTAAATTTCGTTCTGTTATTCCCTCACTTGTTACAATCACAAAGCGGCCATTTTCTATATAAATTCCTGACATTAAATATGTCCCTTGAAAAAAGACCACATCACCAGGCTGTAACTGATCTTGATTCACCTCTTCTCCAAGAAGCCATTGATCACTAGCGGCTCTTGGAAGCGCGAATCCTTTTGCTTCATTAAAAACATATTGGACAAACTCTGAGGTTATAAAATCTTGTTCATTGACTCCAACCATGTCTAACGCTAGTTTCGCTACAGGCTCCTCTATCGTAATGGAGTCTTTCATATATCGATTAGCTCCGATATAAATTCCAGACCAATAACTACTGCTGTTCAGATTCACTTGTGCTATCCCTGAACTTGTCACAACCACAAATTGACCGTTTCCGATATAAATACCTGACATTAACGAGCTTCCTTGAAAGAAGAGCACATCACCAGCAACTAAATCATCACGTTCAATCTCCATTCCAATCAACCTTTGATCTCGTGCAAAGCGTGGAAGGTCAATATTTTTCGACTTAGCATACACATACTGAACAAATTCTGAAGTGATAAATCCTTGATCATTAGGGCCGATCAAGTCTACTGCCAACTGAGCAGCTGGGTCACCGGCTTCCTCTGCTAGGTTTATAGAAGGATTAAAGCTCACCATCCATAACAAGATAAAGGTAAATAATAGAATATTTTTCAACAAAATCCCTCCTTTTTGTAAATCATATTAGCTTCACTCTCTAATGTCTTTAGTCCATTTTGATCCATTAAAAAAATGAAGCAAAATACTTGAAAGTCAGAAAAGGTCAAAGTATAATAAAGTCAACAAAGGTCAAAGTAAGTCAAAGTCAAACTCTGACCTTTCTTTTATCAATTTAAAAACTTAAAAACAGTCTTCACTTAATCTGAACTATAAAAATCGAGGAGGTTATGTAAAATGAAATGTCAAAACTGCGAACAACGTCAAGCAAGCGTGAATGTAAGTCTTCAATTTAATCAAGAGAAAAAGCAATTTAAGTTATGTCAAACATGCTATCAAGAAATAAAAACACAGAGCGGGATTCCAACAGGATTCGGGCATGGATTTTCTCATATGCCTTTCGATGATCTCTTTAAACAATTCACGAATCCTTCGATGAATGCACAGGAGCCTCCACAACACGCCCCTAATAAACAAGCGATGGGTGGTGGCACTAAAGGTGGCGGTTTCTTAGATCAATTTGGTCGAAACTTAACTCACGCAGCAAAAGCAGGCTTAATTGATCCAGTCATCGGACGTGATGAGGAAGTAGAACGTGTTATTGAAATTCTTAATCGTCGCAATAAAAACAATCCGGTGTTAATCGGTGAGCCAGGTGTTGGGAAAACGGCGATTGTAGAAGGATTAGCATCAAAAATTGTAGAAGGTAACGTCCCTTCAAAACTTTTAAATAAAGAAGTGATTTTATTAGATGTTGCCTCCCTTGTCGCGAACACTGGGATTCGTGGTCAATTTGAAGAACGAATGAATCAGTTGATTGCCGAACTGCAACAACGTAAAAATGTGATGCTTTTCATTGACGAGATTCACTTACTGGTCGGGGCTGGTTCTGCAGAGGGATCGATGGATGCAGGAAATATTTTAAAGCCAGCACTCGCCCGTGGAGAGCTACAAGTTGTTGGGGCAACTACACTTAAGGAGTACCTCGAGATTGAAAAAGATGCGGCACTTGAGCGTCGCTTTCAACCGGTGATGGTCAATGAGCCGACTGTCGAAGCTGCAATTGAGATCTTAAAAGGCATTCAAGGGAAATACGAAGATTATCATAAAGTAAGCTATACAGAAGAGGCAATTAACGCATGTGTGAGCTTGTCACATCGTTACATTCAAGACCGCTTCTTACCTGATAAAGCAATCGATCTACTGGATGAAGCAGGATCAAAATTGAATCTACAAGCAGGTGTAACAAGTCACGAGGATATCGAAGCTCGTTTAGCTGAGCTTACCAAAGAGAAAGATCAAGCCTTAAAAGAAGAAAAATACGAAGTGGCGGCTACATTACGTGATGAGGAAGAATCACTCGTTGCCCGCCTGAATGATACGGATGAGTCAAAAGCAGTCGTTGAACCTGCTCTGATTGAAACGATCATTGAAAAGAAAACAGGCATTCCGGTTGGGAAGCTTCAAGCGAATGATCAAGAGAAAATGAAACACCTTGCTGATCACTTAGCCGGAAGCGTCATTGGACAAGAAACGGCTGTTCAAAAAGTAGCGAAAGCTGTTCGTCGTTCTCGCGCTGGCCTTAAAGCGAAGCACCGTCCAATTGGTTCGTTCTTATTTGTTGGACCAACTGGAGTCGGGAAAACGGAGCTGACAAAGTCATTGGCGAAGGAACTATTCGGAACAAAAGAAGCGATGGTTCGTCTTGATATGAGTGAGTACATGGAAAAGCACTCTGTCTCTAAACTAATCGGCTCACCTCCAGGGTATGTTGGACATGATGAGTCCGGTCAATTAACAGAGAAAGTTCGTCGCAACCCGTATTCTATTATTTTGTTAGACGAGATTGAAAAAGCGCACTCAGATGTTCAACATATGTTCCTACAAATTTTAGAGGATGGTCGCCTAACGGACAGCCAAGGTCGTACAGTAAGCTTTAAAGATACCGTGATCATCATGACAAGTAACGCAGGAGTCGGTGTGAAGAAGAAACCACTTGGCTTTGACGCAAGCGATGCGGTAACTGAAACATCGATTCTAGATGCGCTATCAGCCTACTTCAAGCCTGAATTTTTAAACCGATTTGATGCGATTATTGAATTTAATCAACTCGACAAAGAAAGCCTTGTGAAGATTGTGGACCTCTTACTCACTGACTTAGAAAACACATTAGCGGAACAACGAATCTCGATCACTGTGACCGAAGCGGCAAAAGAAAAAATCGCTGAGCTTGGATATCACCCAGCATTTGGAGCACGTCCGCTACGTCGCGTGATTCAAGAGCACTTAGAAGATCAAATTACCGATCTCCTATTAGATGACGAAAGTATTGGAGCTGTTTCCGTCGATATCTACGAAGATGCGATAAACGTGACAAAAGGCTAGGAGACAAAAGTAGAGCACCTGAAGATTCAGGTGCTCTTTCTATGTAGATTCCCTTCTGTTGTCGTGGCTACTAACACCCGAAAAAGTGTATACCAACCAATATAAGCGCCTGTAACTAAAAACCAAGGATTTAAAAAAATGCCATGAATGCTTGTCATAAACACCTCATGATCTCTTAAGATCGTATGTATTGCACTTGCTGTAATAAAGCCAAACGTAACAAACGCTACATATGCTGCACCATTAAACACCAATCTCCCTACATACCAAAAACGATCTACAATTAGCATAAGAACCGGAACAAGAACTATACCAAATACTATTAAAACTTTCATCTATTCACCACCAACTTTAAATAGTGATTCATTTTAATAGTATAGGCAGTGCAAGCTAGGGTTAAACCTCTTCACGCCTCATAGTGGTTGAAGCGAATCATAGAAATGATCCCTAAGATAGGACCAATCGCAAGAAGGATGAACACCCACTCCCATCCGAGGAAAAGCTGTGCGTATGGAATGAGATTAATAGAGAAAATGGTGATCAAAAACCCGACACACATTTGAAAGGTAAGAGCCGTTCCTATGTATTCAACATCGGCAAATTCTGAAACAGCTGCTGAAAATTGTGCTGAGTCGGCGATCACAGAAGCTCCCCAAATGAGCGCGATTATCCACGTTAGCCAAATCGATTGACCGAATGTAAATCCAATTGCCACACAACAAGCCGCACTTATTGCCATTGAATAAATTGTTAAAGGACCTCTCCCAACCCTATCAGCAACAAGTCCCCCAATCAGACTGCCTATTGCACCAGCAATTCCGATCGATAGAAATGAAGCAAAAGCTACAAAGGCGGTTGAAGTTGTCGGTGAATTAGTTAGGAAACTAGCAGCCAAAAACAGTGGAAGCCAGGTCCACATCGCATACAGCTCCCACATATGACCGAAGTAGCCATAGTTAGCTAACATAACTGGTCTGTTTTTGATGACCTTTTTTAATAAATGAAAGGAGAAAGATGCTTTCTTTTGTGCAACCGGAGCATCTTCCAATAGCCAGTAGACAATACCTGCTGCCGCTAATGCAAGGAAAGAGCTTGTCATAATGACGAGCTTCCAATTAACAGCAGAAAAGATCGTGACAAAAAACTGTGGGAGAGCAGAGCCAATTGTTAAAGCCGCTATTAAAACGCCGATCGCAAGACCTCTTTTTGTCGGAAACCATTGAGACAATAGCTTCACCGCCGTTGGATAAACGCCTGCTAATGTCATCCCCGTCAGTACTCTCACGATGATTCCGATTGCAGCATGGTCCGTCCAGAGCAATAACCCATTTAATACCGCACCAATTAGGGCTGATAATGCAAAGACCTTTCTCGCATTAAATCTGTCGGCCAATCCAAAGTACGCACTAATCAGTGCACCAATCACAAAGCCAGCTGGAACAGCAGCTGACATCCAGGCTGAAACAGAATCCCCGACCTTCCAAACGTTGATCAGCTCCAGGGCTACAACCGAGCCACTGAACCATAAGCTCAATGCACATAACTCAGCAGTGGCTATCAACACTAATGCCTTCCATTTGCCATTCATTTCTCCACTCCTTTCTTCTATATTCCTACTCTAAGTGTACTAAAGATCCCCTTTATTCAGTCAAAAAAAGTGCTAACAATCGTAAGTTAGCACTTTTTCTACCTATTAGAATCCAAACAATACAGTCGATACAAGGCCATACCCTATTACGATGAGTATAGTGTAAAATACACCTAACCAGCTTCTTCCGCCTTTTTTGCGTAAGATTTCTTCATGTTGCTCGCGGTTTGAGTCCATTGATGTGATTTTTTCGATTTGTTTTCTAGCATGGTGACGATACATATAATTGCCAAAGAGTCCTGTTGTCACTGCCATCCCGAGTCCGACAGAGTTATTTAACCTCAACATCAACGCTTCATTTCCTGGATCTGCTACTAAAAAAATAAACAGGTCGATCACGAGAAAAATTCCGATGATTAATAAGACATTCCCATACATTTTACGATAGCCTAACCAGAACAAGCTTAAGAAAAAAGCGGCAAAATTCCATGACGTTTGATTGTTCTTTTCATCAATTTTTGCCCATTTCTTCTCATAATAAGACGAGTATTTCTTCCCTACATATACTGCAAGTTGATCGTCCTTTTGGCCCAACTCTTCATTGGAAACAGTAACCTCACTCATTCAACTCTTCCCCCCTCTTCTGACATTGATAAGGTATAGTACCCTTATTCATACAGAGATAATCCATATTTTTCTATTACAAGATAGTACGTTATCGCTATTCTCTCTGGATGTAAAGTGATGATGGTAAAAATAGGTTGATAGGCTTGTATGACGCGTAATATCCCTGATCTGCACATATTAAATAAAAATCTATAGACCTAGGCATAATGACCCAGAACTAACTGACAGAATAATTTGACGAAAATTCCTCCCTACTTTATTGTGGTATAGAAGGGTCATTCGTAGAAAAAGTTAAAGAAGGAGCGAGTACTCATGATCACCCCTGTAGCATTTAGACAACAAATTAGAGAGCAACAATTCACCTCAAGTACAGCAGGCTACTGCCAAGAATTCGTACAAGCCAATCTCGTTATCGTCCCGAAACAATATGCATTCGATTTTTTCCTTTATACATTCAGAAATCAGAAAGCTTGTCCCGTCATTGATGTTCTAGAGCCAGGCCAAGTAGAATCTCTTCTAGCGAAAGCCTCTGATATTCGTACAGATATCCCGAAATATCACATTTATGAAGGTGGAACATTTGAAAAGGAAGTGGAATCGATTGAAGCTATTTGGGAGGATGATTTCGTCTCCTTTTTAATCGGCTGCAGCTTTACATTTGAGAGTGAAATGATTAAAACAAACATCCCACTTAAACACATCGAATTACAAAAGAACGTCGCCATGTATCAAACAAATATCGAAACCGTTGCCGCTGGACCTTTTTCTGGACCACTTGTTGTATCAATGAGACCCATAAAAAAAGAGCTTGTTCAACTCGCTACTTCGATTACTGAGAAGTATCCGCAAATGCATGGTGGCCCCGTCCATATTGGCGACCCAGCGCAAATTGGCATTAGTGAAATAGAGAAGCCGGATTACGGTGAATATGTTGAGATTGCAGACGATGAAGTACCAATCTTTTGGGCATGCGGTGTCACTCCACAAGCAGCAGCTCAAAACGCTAAGCTTCCGATCATGATTACCCATGCACCAGGGCATATGTTTATCACAGACTGGACGAATGAGGAATTATTAAATAAAGACTCGTAAGGAATGGACGTCCCTTACGCTCGCTTCAAAAAAAAACAAACAGGATGGAGCCTTATAGCCCATCCTGCTTGTTTGTATTCATCTAGCTTCCTTTTAAGTAATTGTGCAGGGTCTTATGCTGTGATGATTTTCCAAAGGAATGAGTGACTTGCCAAATTTTATCGACTTCATTTCCATTAATCTCTGCATCAAGGTCATGGAAGATTCGATGTAAATAGCGCAGAGCCATCGCATCTCGACTTTCTGCGACATACATAAACGCACGAGCATTCTTCATATCATTTTTAACATGTGAGTCGGCAAAGCCTTCATTATATAACCAATTAATATCATCTCTTAATTGATTCCATTCTTCTTCAGAGATCGTTGACTCGTAGTTTAAACTATCCGCTCTACCCCACCCTGCTAATTTGTTTAAGTAGGTATGTTGTGTTGCGATGATTTTATTTGCCTTCGTTTCTTGCCCTGGCTGATAAGCAATCGCTTCCTCATACTCTCCGTACTGTAAAGTCACTAGAAAGTCCGCTTCTTGTGCCATCAATTCTGGGTCTGGATGGTCACTTATTTCAACAGGCTTTTGATCATACTCACCATCTTCATCGTCTTCAATGACTTCTTCTACCTGTTCTTCTGCTTGAACGATTACCTCTTCTTCAGTTGGTGTTCCAAACATATAATAAGAGACTGCCCCTCCCACCACCAATAGAGTCGTGACCGCAGCTACAATCATTCCTTTTTTAGCCATTTTACACTTCCCCCTTACTTTTACATTGGTCGTATCTACTAAATTCTGTAACACAATCCTATAATCCTCTATCTATTTACCTAACTAGCTTAACACATTAAGTTGTCCCACTTGTGTCAGCGAACAAAAGTTCGTTTTCGGATGTGTTAAAAAGATGGCCTTATGTGCGACATTAGGTATTTATGTGCGCTATTTGGACGATATGGACGGAATCTGGGGTTTATGCGCGGAATCGAGACTATAGGTGCGAAATCTAGGATTTACGTGCGTTATCCACACTTTATGTACGGAATCAGGCACCACTAAAAAACTCCACCCCACTAGGAGGGCGGAGTTGAATTAAAAGTTTAGTAATTCTTTAATTTCAGCTGCTGATAAGGATGAGATTTGTTGTTCTCCTGGTTGAATCACGGCATCAACCAGTGCTTTTTTCTTCTCGTGCAAAGCAAGGATCTTCTCTTCAATTGTTCCATTAGCAATCAGCTTAATGACTTGTACATTTTTTGTTTGACCAAACCTGTACACTCGGTCAGCTGCTTGTTCTTCTATCGCTGGATTCCACCACGTATCATAGAGAATGACGGTGTCTCCTCCGGTGAGATTAAGCCCTGTTCCGCCTGCCTTTAGTGAGACGAGAAACAGACTATTCTCTCCTTGATTAAATTGATCAGCAAGCTTCAAGCGTTCTTGAGCTGGCGTTTGTCCATCTAAATAGAAAAACTCCCACCCTCGCTCATTAAACTCTGTTCGTATAATCGATAGCATCGAAGTGAACTGTGAGAAGATGACGATTCGTTGACCAGCTTCCATTCCCTCTTCCACATATTCCAACAGTCGTTGCAACTTTCCTGACTCTACCTGATCATCTTCTACTACTAATCTCGGATGACAGCAGAGCTGTCTAAGCTTCGTTAAACCAGCCAAAATCTCAATTCGTTTCTTTTGAAATTGATCCGTTGAGATTGCATTATCAACATCGGATTTTAGCTGCTTCACTTGCGCTAAATAGTACTTCTTTTGTTCTGGTAAGAGGTCAGTGTATTGAACGGACTCCATTTTTTCTGGTAGTTCCTTTAGTACCTCTTTCTTTAGTCGTCTTAAAATGAACGGACGAATCCGCTTTGCAATCTCTTCATTCGACCGGTCTCTAAATTGCTTTTTCGTCCCAAATAAGCCAGGCAAGATCGTCTGCATTAACGTATAAAGCTCATCAAGGCGATTTTCAACCGGTGTTCCACTTAATGCAAACCGGCTTGAAGCTTTAATTGCACGAACGGCTTTCGTTGTTTTTGCTTGTTCGTTCTTGATCGCTTGAGCTTCGTCTAGGACAAGTGATTCAAAGGTAATCTCTTCATAGGCTTTGAAATCGCGCTGCATCAAGGGGTAGGAGGTAATCCAGACATCAGCCTTTAGGTGAGCGCGAGCTTGATCTCTTTCTGACTTGACCCCAGCAATGACCACCACATCGAGCTCGGGCGCAAATCGTTTGATCTCCTTTTCCCAATTGTAAATAACCGATGCTGGTGCGATGATGAGCGATTTACCGTTTGTATTGGCTTCTTTTTCTGCTTGTAAATGTGTGATGGTCTGCAATGTTTTTCCAAGTCCCATATCATCAGCAAGAATTCCGCCTAAGCCTGATTTTGCAAGGGTTCGTAACCATCTATATCCTGTTTCTTGGTAGCTTCTCAGGTCTGCTTGTAAGCGAGTTGGGATCGTCCATTCACTAAATTCCGGTGATTGAACGTCTTGAATCAGACGATGAATTTTTTTCGATAATTTTAACCCTGCTTGGCTCTCATCAAGAGAGAACGCTTTATGAAGTGGGACATTCATACTTTTATTCAAGTCTTTTGCCGAGGTTCCAAGGGATTGAACGGCCTTACTAACCGTCGTATATTGTTCTTCCTCAAGATGAATATAAGCTCCGTTTGAGAGACGATGGTATTTCTTCTTATTGTATAGAGCGCGTAAGACGTCAATAATCTCTTCATCTGAAATTCCGTCTATTGAGAAAGTCACATCTAACCAGTTCGACTCACTCTCCACATCAACCGTTACAGATGGTGTTGCAGCAGGTTGGAACAATAATTTTTTCGCATCACGCGTTAAAAAGATATCTGCATAGGGTTTTAATTGTGGCAAATGCTCATAAAGGAATTCGACAATTGTATCGATTCTGCTTAAGACGAGCTTTTGCCCTTCGACTTCAAACGGAAACTGGTCGAGCACGTGTAAAATCGTCTGTTCCTTTTCCACATCTCGGACGATAATGGTCTGATTTGTTTCTGTTTCATTGGTTGTAAAAGGATTCCGCACTTCTTGTCCATATCGAAAGGAAACATCAATGAAAAGCTCTTCGTCCTCATAGTCAATTTTCAACGAGGCTTGAAGCGGTTTTTGGTCGATTTTTTCTTTTAGTCGTTCTTCCATTTCCACGGTTCCGTAATGAGAAAGGACCGGAAGAACCTCAGAACAAAAAGACTCTAACTGCTCATTTGGAATGAAATCTAGTGGCTCATCGGGCTCATATTCCTTTGACAAGATCTCAAGTGTTTTTGCTTGTTCCTCTGTCAGCTTATAGATTGTATCTTCTTTTAACACACATTTAAATTCTTCATCAATAAATAAAACTCTAGGTAGAAGATGCGCTTGAAGTTCAACCATATCTTCTACTTGTTCTAGTGTGAACGTAAAAAGCTTATCTGTTTTTTCAAAGGTTGACACGTTAAGCTTTTCTTTATATTCAGTCAAACTATCCACATGCAAAACCGTAGCCTGTGGTGCTAGGACATCAAGAAATTGATGCATATAGACGGCTGGGATGAGGAGATGGCGCTTTGTTGATTTGTGACCGTATGTATTTCTTGTATGGTGTTCCTCAACGGCTAACAACCTAAAAATAAGGTCAAACACTACTTCGTCCTCTTCTTTAAACACATGCTCCTCTGGTTGAAAGGCGAACTTATTAGTGAACGCATAAGGACGACTTTCTTTGACCGCTTTTAAGAAGGCGTATAGATCTTTTACAACATACAGACGGTTCTCACCGACTTTCATTCCTAACTGAATGTAGTTAACCATATGTTGAAAATAACCACCAGCTGCCATGATATTCACTTCAAATTCTACAAGTAAGGTTTGCTTTTTTTTAAGCGATGGCTGCTTCCATTTTTGAACCGATTTAAATTCTGTTAGGAGCGAGCTTTTTTTAGAAATTGTTTGTTTTTGTTTCGTAAATGTTGCCCCTCGTTCTTGTAGTTCAAGCAATGTGGCAACAACATGCTTACATGCTCCTGGATACGAATAAGAGGCCTCACAATCACAAGAAAAATCAAGGCTTCCATCCTCTTCGATATCTATTTCTACTTCATATATATGGGTGCCAACAACATCAGCTTCATACGAATTATAAAGTTCATTGTAATGGACATGCTCCACTAAGCCTGCTTGGTAATACTCTACCCCGCGTGTATACGTTGCTTGACTTGAGGCTAATTGTCGAATCAAAAATTCACTAAGTACAGTCGTCAAGGCTCGATCATCCTTTATAAGAATAGTCTTTTATCTATCATAGCATACCTCGTTTAAGCTAGGTCCGCCAATCCTTGTCATTTGCGTTTAACCCGCATTAATAAGGGAATAGTAAACTTTACGCATATAAAATTTCATAGAAGTAGGTGAAGGGGTTGCCTTATTTTCGCATAATATTAACTGGAATAGCCAAGATGCTAAGCAAAGTATTCAGCATGGCGACTCTGACATTCTTTGGTCGCATTCCCTCACAAGATGATTCTAAAGTAAGTTTCATGGGTCTTTTGTCTCTTTATTGGATATACATCCTTGTGACAACTGTTTTTCCAGATTTAGCGGAGACCTTTATCCCTCTCATGCCTGAGGACGACACAATTGTCCGGATTGCCTCGATTGTTTTAATTGTGTTGATTCCACTCGTGAACGGATACACTTCCACTAAAATGAAGAACCGAGATCCATCTTGTTCCAAAATCAAGCAGACATTAATGGGTTATCCTTATACACTGATTCTTGGCGGAATATCGATGATTCTGCTTGTGTTGATTCCTATCATTAAGCTACCGAATGTTTTAAAGATGCATTCACAGCAACAATTTGCCATCATGATTCATAAAGGAAAATATGATGATGTTTTAAAAGAAGTTGATGATACCTTATCAAAACACAACATTAAAACTCATGTTCACGATCCAAAAAAGATCGTCATGTTAAACTTCATGATGCTCTCCTATGTACTCGAACATATTTTCAACTTTACGATTGCAAAAAAGATGAAATACATCACTGCAACGCTTGAAGAAAATGAAGTCGAGATCACCGTTCATGCAACTGATATTTCGATTGTTGGACCACGACAAGAAGTCTGTGAAGTAAAACATATCTTATCTGAGGAAATGCAGCCGGTCGATTTTTATTTCACTTGGGATCATTGCTTACAAAAGCTTGAAGATGATATCCAAGAAATGAGACATCGAATTGAGAACGGTCAAGACATTAACATGGATGAATTAGAAACCATCACGGATGAATTACGAAAATCTTCATTAGGAAATGAAGATTGGAATGCGATGCGCAGACAAATTTACAAGCTAGAGAGAGATTATTATAAGAGCAAATGTAAGGATGGGGATTCAACTCAAAAGGGTGATTCAGAGGTTTGATCATACAACCTCAAGAATCACCCTTTTTCATTTATGTCCCTGTATGATCATCATACTTCCCTCCATCATGCAGAAGCTGTAACACAGGATGGGTTACAAGCTTTGGTCCTTCTGTTGATCTCATGACGAGTTTCTTCGCCCCGCTTGCATATTCAGAAAGGGCATATCCTCCTTCATCACGTTCCAAAAGAATATCAACTTTTACAGGAAGTTTTGATAGTTGATTTATAAGAGTTTCAGCTGTTGTTCGTTGTAGGGTCACGTCGCTTCTAATAATCATGTCAATGTCACTTTTTAAATGAGTAGTAGGATTCCTTGTAATTAATTCAAAACCGACACTTCCCGTCGGCCCCCATGTTAATGGATATTCAGCCATCATTTCCTCAATTGCTTTCAACGCTTCTTTTATAGGAGGAGTATGAGTTTGTACTTTACTTACATCAATGGACTCCGGAGTATAGATTTTTTTAATAGATGAAATTGAGATCGTACTTGCACAACGTTCACTTCGGTGCTTTCCCCTTATACCTATAGGGATGAGCCCATCTATAATCGGTGCTCTCCGTACAACAACATATGGAAGCTCTCTTAATGACTGACGCACCCAATCGGGGAAGGTTCCCTTTAAAAGAAAACCCTCCACATTTGTTAATTCGATTAGGTCATGAACTCTTACCATTGTTCTTTTAACAACTTTCTTACTTTAATAGAAGCTACGCGATTTTCAACTGCCATGTCTGATTTTAGTCGATGACTGAAATCATGTTGGCTCATTCGAACTAAGTCGATTGTAGAGGAGATTTTTTCTTCAATTCGTTTTACCTGATCATTCGTAGGTTGATCTGCCTGTACGTCTTTTATTAATTCATCGAGCGTCCCTAATGTTGCAAATGAACCAATATCATATGCCATAGCAGGAACCTTACTTGTAGCTTCTTCTAATTCTGGAATCGTCCGTCTTGTAATTTTAGCTGCTGATTGCTTTGACATAACATGGATGTTTACTCCTTCATCATCTAATGCTAGAATTCGATTCGCTTGAAGTCCATGCGCTAAAAACGCTCCAGAGATAGCTTTTCCTACTACAAGACTGATAATCGGATGCCCCTTCTGTCTAGCTGTGGCATATGCATCAACACTAGCTGCACATGCTTGGTGAATCCCAAACAATTCTTCATGATAACCATATGCTTGACTAGGAACATCCACAATCGCCACAATTGGCCTTTTCTCTCCGTTTCTATCCGCTTCGATCACTTCACGAATGTATTTTGCTAACATCCACCCTTCTTTCAGACCAAGCTCTCCGTTCCGAGCTCTATAAAAGGAGGCTTCTGGATGCGCTGTCACACATAAATAACGTATCCCATCTTGATCTGCACATAAGACAGATTCAGCGTCTCTCTTATAAGACTCTGCTCCTTTTGTAAGCAAGTTAAACCATTTTGCTCCTCTCGTTTGTTCCGATTGAGAGCTTGCATCATTTTCAAAGCCACTATGCACCTCATCTGACTCACTCCAAAGTTCTCTTGCCTTCAAGGGAGAGACCTTTTCTTCAAGAGAAATGGAATTTAATAAAGAGAGATAACGTTCTACTTGAGAGCTGCGAGGTTGGCTCAATCCATCTTTGTATATTTGGTGTAAACAATTCTTTATCTGATCTACGTCATCGTCAACAAGATGATCTACTAAACCCATAGCCAAACGTTGTTCTCCACCGATCATTCCCCAGATGCTTTGTCGATCTTGAGAATCAATTTCTTCGATTCCTGCTTCAAGCTCAACAACTTCTGGACCATTTAATCCAATTCGCCCTTCTTTTGTAGCAATGATCGCACTTAACAGACCAGCATTAATCGACATCCCCCCAAAGGAACCTATCTTTCCAGGGACAATGCCAATAACCGGAGCGTATTGCCGAAGCTCAACGATTGCTGAACCAATTTCAGAAATGGCAATTAAACCATAGTTGGCTTCTTGTAGTCGTACACCACCAGTATCAAAAACAATGACTGCTCTCGTTTTCTTCCCTTTTTTATTATCTTCTATCGCTAATTCTAGAGCGCCAGCGATTTTTGCACCAGATACTTCTCCAATGCCCCCTCCTTGAAAGTTCCCTTCGATCGCAATAATGACTGTTGGAACTCCTTCAAGCGTACCTTTACCTACCACAACTCCATCATCACTTTGTGGAACAATTTGTTGATCTGCTAGGTGAGGTGATTCCACCCCATCATAAGGACCAATTAATTCCCTAAAGCTCCCTTCATCTAATAAAGCTTTTACTCGATCCCTTGCATAGCGTTCAACTAAACTATCTTTTAGCGTATTCATGGGAACTAGTCACCTCCAAAGCTTGAGCTAATCTCATAGTCACCATACCAGGCGTCGCACCAAAATCATTTATTTTTAAATTCATCGCATGAGCATTCTCTTCAAAAAAACGTTCTAGTACTGCTTTCCAGATATCTGCAAAACCATCAATACTCGTATTAATCTCAACACTTACTAGTTTCTTATCATTGGGGACCATAATAATTTCTAAGTCCCCAGAACCTACTACTCCAACATGTGAACACTCTGTAAGTTGAGTTGTCGCGGGATATTCAAATACAAGACGTTCCATTTCTAGCCACCTCCGCTAAAATTTAAATGATTGCCATATCAAGCTTTTTATTCATGACTTGATCTGAATAAGTAGAAATTCGATCTACAAAAAGGGTTGCAGCCAATAGATCAGCACATCCACCAGGTGACGCATTATGTGTATGCATGGAAGAATTTAAATTGCTCAGGGTCTGGAAACCTTCACTGGTCGATACTCCTCCTGAAGCTAAAATGAGGTTCGCTAATCTTTGAGCATCTATTAAAGCCTCTTTGCCTCCCCGGTGCAAAATACATGTATCATCTAAATTTGCAATAAGAGAGATCAGAGCATTCAACCTAGCATCTTCTTCATTAATACCTCTTGCTCTCCCACTTAATAACGTGGGTAAACTAAAATGTTTGATATGTGGAAAAGCTAACTCAGCTTCTTCTCTCGCTCCGTTGACTTTGTACTTTCTCTTCACGACCGAACCGTTTGTCACCTCTTGTGGGACATAACGGTCTTCAAATCTAGCGATCCTCCCAGCCGTTTCTAATAACTGCGAAGCTTCTACATGACCTCGATAAATGGAGGCACTTGAAACAAGTAATCCCAATGACCAAATCGCTCCTTTATGAGAGTTGGTCCCCCCTGTAGCTTGAAACATCTCTTGCTCTCCTTGTCGACCTATATATGCGATTTCTTCCCTAAGCGTTTGAGAAGGTTCTTCGTTGAAAGAGACTACTGCCATCTTTTCAAATGTTTCACGCAAGGACTCTGCAGATCGCATCATAATCGAAACATTTAAATCGTCATGAACTCCCGTATCATTAAGATCAACGAGGCCTGGTTTGGGTGTAAGTCGCAGTTCATCAATTAGTGCTTGAACAGCACATCCGGCTAGAAAACGCTTACAAATTTGAATATCATTAATATCCATCTTCTTCCTCCTTACCAACTTCTAAATTTTGCAGGGGGTTCATACAGACCTTCTGACCAATCAACTAAATCCTCAATGTTTTTAGCTGCTAGTAATGAGCGGGACGCATCAGACCTTCGGATTTCTAGATCTTCTGGCAATGCAATAATGCCCTGGTCTCTTAACTTTTTCGCTGTTTTCATATCACGATCTAAGCCAATTGGTGTCACACCAGCTACACTAGCGATAGCTTGACGACGTTCCTCAACGCTATCTGTTTTGTATAAATAAGCAATCCCTTCTTCTGTTACAACATGCGTGACATCTTTTCCATATATCATGACTGGCGTAGTTGCAAGACTGGCATCCTTTGCCACATCAATTGCATCTAAGGATTCAACAAATACAGGTTTATTGGCCGCTTGGTGTGTTTCAACCATTTGAACGACTAGTTTCTTGCCTCGTGCTAATGGATCATCGGATTGAATCATATTTAACCATGCTGGACTCGAATGTCTTCTACCACCAGGATCATGCCCCATATTCGGAGCTCCCCCAAAACCGGCTAATCGACCTGATGTTACCGTTGAGGAATTCCCTTCCGGATCCATTTGCAATGTTGAACCAATAAATAGATCAACTGAATATTGGCCTGCGAGCTGACAAAGAGTACGATTTGACCGCATGCTCCCATCACGTCCTGTAAAGAACACATCTGGGCGCGCAGCAATATATGGTTCCATCCCCACTTCCCCACCAAAGGAATGGATATTTTCCACCCAACCACTTTCAATCGCTGGAATTAACGTAGGATGCGGATTCAATGCCCAGTACTTACAAATTTTATTTCTTAGCCCCAATGATTCACCGAACGTTGGTAAAAGAAGTTCAATTGCTGCTGTGTTATACCCAATACCATGATTTAAGGACTCTACTTGATGACGTTCATAAACGCCTCGAATGG
This sequence comes from Alkalihalophilus lindianensis, assembly GCF_032843265.1. Lineage (NCBI taxonomy): Bacteria > Bacillati > Bacillota > Bacilli > Caryophanales > Bacillaceae > Alkalihalophilus > Alkalihalophilus lindianensis. The sequence continues at coordinate 61,502 of NZ_JAWJBA010000006.1, read as the reverse complement.
TGAGCATGGCCATCAATACTTGGATATCTGTAATATGTCTGGGATCCCTTGTAAATAGAGGTTCGAGTTGATATGGGCTATCTGCTACCACCACAAAATCAATCCATGAACCAGGGATGTCTACTCGTGGAAGTTCATCCGTTAATTCATTTACTTGGGCGATGACAATGCCATCTTTAAAAGCTGTAGCCTCCACAAGAGTTGGTGTCTCTTCTGTATTTGCCCCTGTATAAAGATTGCCGTTTGAATCTGCTTTATCTGCTGCTACTAAAGCAACATTTGGAATTAAATCAATAAACAGTCGTCCGTACAGCTCAACATACGTATGAATTTCACCCATTTTAAGTTGTCCATCTTCTACCATTTGTGCAATTCTTAAACTTTGAGGTCCTGCATATGCAAAATCAACGGTATGGGCGATCCCCTTTTCAAAAATATCAAGATGTTCCGGTCTTGAAATACTCGACATGATCATATGAAGATCATGTATTTTACTAGGGTTAACTAAGGACAGAGCTTTTGATAGAAACGAGGCTTGCTTTTGATTATTCCCCTCCATTACGACTCGATCATGAGGATTGACTAATAATTCAAGTGCTTCAACAACGGATTCGGTCGGTATCACTTTTGTGGTCGTTAATCTTCTTACATTATCTAACCGTCTCGCTTTTGCCTCTCTTTTGGTTGTCCATGAACGTTTTGCAACAGATAAATGTGACTTCGCCATAATAATCCTCCTTAAATTCATTCGCATTTAGTAATTCAGTTCACGCTTCATTAAAACTTGAACTGTTTTTAAACCACTCATCGAAACTGCTATGGACCTTGCTTCTGGGAATGATTGCTTAGACAAATCCGTCAACACTTGACCTGGTGGCATTTCAATAAATAGTCTAACCCCCAATTCATAGAGAGTCGTCGTGACGTCATGCCATAATACTGGTGAAGATATACTTTGGGCTAAATCTGCTATAATCTCTTCTTTTTTTATCAACCTTCTTGCTTTTAAATTAGAGACATAAGGAATGAGTGGATCACTTACTTTTAACTTCTGTAGGTGTGATTCTAAGAGGTCACTTACATGTGAAAAGATAGGACAGTGAGAAGGGACGTTTACATCTAGCTGTTCGGCTTTTCTAGCTTTTTCATTTTTTGCTATCAAAAGTACCTGTTTCACCGCTTGATCTGAACCAGAAATGGTCATTTGATCAGGAGAATTTCGATTTGTTAAATAGATTGGTGATGTCTCTGAATGAATACCCGAAATAATAGAGGCCAATTTTTTCTCTGACAAGCCTACTATTACCCCCATTCCGTACCCTGAAGGTGTTTTATCCTCCATTAAGGTTCCTCGTAATTTTACTAACCTAACTGCCTCTGAGAACTCTAACACACCTGAAGTTACTGCCGCACCAAATGCGCCGACAGAGTGCCCAGCTACAAAAAGCGGGTGTACTCCTTCTTCTTTTAACGTTCTAGCAACAGCTATTCCAGCAGTGAGTAAACAAATTTGTACATTGATCGTTGACTGTAGGGCTAGTGGTGAGTCGAGTGTTAATACATCTTCTTTTATTGCTTCACTTGCTTCTACTATCGTGTTTGTAATAGTAGAATGTTCTGGTAGTGAATGAAGCATGGATGGTAATTGAGAGCCTTGCCCTGGAAATAAATACGCGACACTCAAAACAACATCACCTCCTTCATTTAGTCGATTGTCGACTATAATTTCATAGAAAGGCCTAACGCTATAGTTAGGTCTCTATTCTTTTTGTTGCTGTTCAATGATTTGCTCTTGGATACTCTTGATCACATCTCGGTTATGCTTATTTAAAAGTTCCGCAGCTACTTGTACTTGATTTTCTGCAAGCAGTTGTAAAAGTAACTTATGTTCTCGAATTGATTTTTCAATTTTTCCTACAGCTGAAAAAGACATGTTTTGAATCGATAATAGTGGCATTTCTAATCGTTCATACATTTTACTAATGATTTCACTTCCACTCATTTCGATTAAGCACATATGAAAATCATGATTAAGTTGAGTGTATTGCTTACTATCTTGTTCAGTGTGCATCTTTTGTAAAATGGTTTTCATTTTTTCTAAGCTTATTTCCCTCACGCCATGTTCTGCTATTCTTTTCATAGAGAGCTCTTCTAGCATCGTTCTAATTTCAAGCAAATCACAAATTTCAGAAGAGGTATATCCTTTTACTAATGCCCCTTTTCTAGGGATCCTCTCTACCAACCCCTCAATTGTTAATAGATATAAAGCTTCGCGAACTGGAGCCCTGCTCGTTCCAAATTCATCAGCATACATATATTCGCTCAACTTCTCTCCTGGCTGTAATTCACCTGAAATAATTTGCTGGGTAATTCTCTTAGCAATTTGAGTGGATAAAGAATTATCTTTAAATTTAATTGGCTCCATTAGGAATATCTCCTTCAAAAACAAAATAACTTAACTTGTAAATAGTCGACTGTCGATTTTCATTATACACAGATCAGGTTTTAAATTCAATGTTTTTTGAATATTTAAAATTTTATCTTGCTTTTTAAGAACTTGTTCACTAATATGAGGTATAGAATAGTCGACTGTTGACTTTACCACTTTTTGTAAGCGTTATCATCTTAGTCCTCTCATAACTCTTCAATTCAATTTTTCTCACACCATGAACTACTAATCTAAGGTTTATAACTAAAAGAAGGAGATGAACAAATGGTTATTTATGGAGTCGCCTTGTTATCGGTTTGTATGTTAGTCGGAGTCTTATTTGGAGATCTGATCGGTAGCTTAATTGGTGTGAGTGCAAATGTCGGGGGCGTAGGAATTGGAATGGTACTGTTAGTCTTAGTGATTGATTATTTACGTAGAAAAAAGAAACTCGATATTCCTTCTGAAGAAGGCATTAAGTTTTGGAGTGCGATCTATATTCCCGTAGTAGTCGCTATGGCAGCACAACAAAATGTTGTTTCAGCTATAGCAGGTGGTCCTGTTGCTATTTTATCCGGTACATTAGCTGTTATTGTAAGCTTCGCATTAGTTCCTGTTATTAGTAAGGTCGGTAAAGATTCTAATGACACTTTTGATCATACTCATGATGCATAAAAAAAAGGGGGGTAACTAAATGATAGATGCAGTCATTTCAGTACTAGAAAAAAACGGATTAGTAACAGCCTTTGCAGCGATTGGAATTATGATGTACATTTCCTACTTTTTATCTAAGGTATTAACGAGAGGACGTGTACATGGTTCAGCCATTGCGATTATTCTAGGTCTAACTCTTGCTTATTTTGGCGGCATTACCACCGGTGGAGATAAGGGACTAGCAGATCTACCAATATTTGCAGGGATTGGTATTATGGGTGGAGCCATGCTTCGAGACCTTGCCATCATTGCTACTGCATTTGGGGTTCATCTTGAAGAAGTGAAGAAGGCAGGATTAAGTGGAATATTAGCTCTTTTTGTTGGGATTATGTCATCCTTTATCGTTGGGGTTGTGATTGCACTAGCCTTTGGATACACAGATGCAGCCAGCCTTGCCACAATTGGTGCCGGAACAACTACTTATATTGTTGGCCCAGTAACGGGGGCGGCAGTAGGAGCAAGCTCTGAAGTGATTGCATTAAGTATTGCAGCAGGGTTAATTAAAGCGATACTTATTATGATCGGAACTCCCTTCATTGCAAAATACATTGGGCTTAATAACCCGCGATCAGCGATTGTATATGGGGGATTAATGGGATCCACTAGTGGTGTTGCAGGTGGACTGGCTGCTACAGACCCTAAGCTTGTACCTTACGGGGCTATGACCGCAACATTTTATACGGGCTTAGGATGCCTCTTAGCACCTTCCATTCTCTTCTTAGTTGTCCGAGCCATATTTGGAAGTTAAATAGTAAAAAGGACAATGACGGAACATTGTCCTTTTCTTTTTATTTCATTCAAATTTACTCACACACTCAAATACTGACTAACCTCTTCTTCAATTAACTCCTCAACTTGATAAGCTATTCTTCCTTTCATATAAGCATCAACGTTTTGAGCTAACCTTTTTTATACCATTTACACCTTCCTCTGTTCCAACTCAGCTAAAATAATCGGATACTTTCGATCAAGTTTATACATCCACAGTAAGAATACTTGTAGAAAACATAACGCGAGTGGCAGGTAAATATTGAGGGTAAGAATCATCGTAATCGCCATTGTTGATTGCTCATTAGCTGCCCCAACATAACCGCCAAATGCTAGCAGCCACCCAATTAATGCACTCCCTACCCCGGTTCCGACTTTCATACCGAAGCTTGCTGCACTATTGATTAGTCCTTCTGTCCGAAAACCATTTTTCCATTCACCGTATTCATTTGTATCATTAATCATCGCATAGAGCAGGGTCAGGACTGGGATCAAACTAAAACCTTGAATCACTGTACCTGCTAGAAAAACTGTAGCATTAGTCGGATCAATAAGCTTCACAAGTGGACCAAAAATAGCAATAACTGAGACAACTAGTGCGATATTTCGTTTCCCATATCGCTTAATCAATGGGGCAATAAAGAAGAAGCAGATGATGCTCGGTATAAACAATGCTAAACTTATTAAAGAAAAATACGTTCCACTTCCTAATACATAAATGGCATAATACAGTCCTGCTCCTGTAAGTAGCGCATTCACTGTGTAAGTGACGACACAATAACCCGTAATGATTAACCAGTATTTGTTGGTCATAAGCGCTTTTAAACCCAGATTTAACGGGACATCATCTTTTGGTTGTGTGCTAGCAGTTCCTACACGTTCTTTTGTCGCTCTAAAAGCAATGATGCTTGTCGTCACAATGATGATCCCTGCTAGTGCAGCAACAACCGTCCACCCGAGTTGTCCACCAATTGCAGAGGCTAATGGTTGAGCCATTGTCATCACAAGGAGCGTACTCGACATCGTGAAAATTCCTGTATATACATTTGTCATTGAACGGCCTTGTTGATCTTGAGTCATTAAACCAAGAAGAGTTTTAAAAGGAATCGAGATCGCTGTATACACTAAAATTAATAAGATATATGTAATGTAGGCATAAATGATTTTCCCGGTCATACTAATATCTGGCACAGTAAAAAGCATGATCGTCGCAATTGCCAGCGGAAGTGTCATCCAAATAATCCAAGGACGAGCTTTCCCATGCTTTGACTTGGTGCGATCAACAAGCGTTCCCATCCCAATATCTGTTACCCCGTCAAATAGACGAGCTACAAGCATCAATGTACCAACTACCGCAGCGGATATCCCTGCCACGTCCGTATAGTAAAAGGTTAGAAAAGAGCCTACCAACGTCCAAACAAGGATGATTCCAAAGAAACCTAAACCATAATTCAACATTTCCTTAGTACCCGGTCTTTCTACTGCTTGAGCAGGTTTCAGCTTTTCTTGTTTCGCTTCTAACATCATTTCTCCCCCTTTTATGTATACGCTTTCATATAACATTTTAAATACTAACCGTTTAGTATGTTTGTTATATACATACTATTCTGTTTATTAAAAGCCTTTCCCTTCTTATTTAGAAAAAAAGTTCAATCAAAACAAAGGAAAGCCCGCTTCTTATTTAAAGAAGCAGGCTTTCCTTTTATGTGTCTTACAGTAAAGACATAATTAAACTAATAACTACAATTGCACCAATAATCATTAAAATTGTTCTAAGCATCTTTTTCATCCTCTCTTCTCTCTCTGTGCTTAGATATTATGTTCCCTCGATTCCCAAAAGATAAACAGCTTTCTTAAAAGTTTTTAGTGGGATGTTTTACCAGTCTAATTACGTCTTTAACAACAAAAAACCTGAGTCAATGTAGACTCAGGTTCCTCAAATTATCCTCTTCTGTATGGATTGTTTGATAATTGTTCTTTTGATACGGGTTGCCAGCCTTGTCCATCTACCCACTCAAGACGTACTTGATATGGCGACGTTTGCTGATCAGGCGCACTTACTGTTCCGATCACAGAGGTAGGACCGCCATTTTCTAAACGCCATGTAATCATGTCTTCTCCAAGACCTGTTGCATATCTAAGTGCACGCTCCATTTCATTCCAGTTCGTGCCACCTCTTGTAAAGTCATGTGAAAAGTCACCTGATTGATTTGTACCAACTGGCTCCCACTCACCATCTTCTGCTGGTTCTAAGTCATCGTCTTCTGTACCTTCTTCGTCTTCATCTTCCTCTAAAGCATCCTCATCAGGTGCTTCTTCAGGTGCTTCAGTCGTTTCATCTGTTTCTGGTGCAGGTTCAGATTCACTTTCGATCTCTACACTTTCTTCTGATTCTTCATCTATTTCAAGTGCTACATCTTCTGTATCAGAAGAGCCGAGGAATATTTGCGCAGCAAACACGATAATTAGGACCACAACTAATCCTATAGCTACGTTTAAAACCGTATTCATGCGCTTCTTTTTTCGATGTTCAAAACGTGTTCCTTGCACACGAGTCACGTCCTCTCTCTTAATCTATGAAAGTATTATACAAAATCTTAAACAAAAAGGCTAATCAGTCTTACCTTTTTTATAAAAATGGACAAATTTATTGCGCCTATTTGCTTTACCTACTCTATAGTAGCAAACGTCGCATCTTCGTTGGGAATTTAACGAAAATCTACATATTTTTTCACGACTGAATCAAAATTTAGATCAATGAAAGGTTTAAGGTCTTCCTTTTGCGTTTTAATCTAACTTTGCGTATCCTACTTGTATGATTCAATGAATGAGGAGGATATCCGTGTCTCAATTATTAAAGCAATCAAACGATCGAAAAAAAGATCTACAACCACTCATCACTCAATTTCATAAACGAGCTGCTAAGCATGATCAAGAACAAAGCTTTCCTTTTGAAAATATAGAAGAACTAAAACAAATCGGCTACACAAGTCTAACTGTTCCAAAACGTTACGGTGGAGCTGATATATCGTTATATGAGTTCGTACGTCTTCAAGAGCTATTAGCCCAAGGTGATGGTTCTACAGCCCTCTCAATTGGTTGGCATATGGGGATCATAAAAAATTTAGGAGAACAAGGAAAATGGGACCCGAATTTATTTAAAGAGATCGCTGAAGAAGTGTTGCGAGATGGCAAATTAATCAATGCTGCTGCCACTGAACCAGATACCGGTAGTCCTACCCGTGGTGGTAAGCCACAAACAACTGCTTCACGGGATGGGAACGACTGGGTCATAAATGGCAAGAAGACCTTCACGACGATGGCACCCGTCCTTGATTATTTCATCGTAACGGCCTCTCATAATGAGGACGATGGAATCGCAAACTTTCTCATCCCTCGTCAACTTGAGGGTGTAACGATTGAGGAGACGTGGAATACAGTTGGCATGCGTGCAACCGGAAGTCATGACTTGATTCTAAGAGATGTACGTGTCCCTGCTCGTTATTTATTAGAACGATTCACTGGTGGTGCGAAGCCTGCAATGGGCTGGTTACTTCATATTCCTGCCTGCTATTTAGGCATTGCCCAGGCAGCTCAACAAACGGCGATTGACTATGCTAAGACTTATTCACCAAATAGTATTAACGGAACCATAAGTGAACTTCCAAATGTGCAACAACGTATTGGTGAAAATGAAGCAAAGTTAATGCAGAGTAGGTATTTTCTTCATTCGGTCGCAAGAAAATGGGATGATGCGACAATAGAAGAGCGCGCATTCATGAAACCCGAGTTAGCAGCGGTTAAGATGATGGTCGTTAATACGGCGAATGAAGTGGTCGATCAAGCCATGCGTGTAGTCGGAGCCAATAGTTTATTTCATGACAATCCATTGCAGCGTTATTACCGTGACGTACGCGCAGGGCTTCACAACCCGCCAATGGACGATATGACCGTCATACAGCTTGCAAAAGAGGCATTTGAACGCTAATTACTAATTATCCAATTAGGGCCCTCTATTCGTAATGAGTAGAGGGCTTTTCTATTCCAACAAAAAACCGCCACATCTGTGACGGTTTTCATGAATCTCATTAGTTAATTTCTAGAATTTCAATCGACATATCGCCAGCTGGTGTTTGTACGGTTACTTTATCTCCAACTGAGCGGCCTAGGATGCTTTGAGCCATTGGTGAGTCGTTCGAGATTTTACCTTCTGCCGGATCACTCTCTGCACTACCTACAATTGTATACTCTTCTTCGTCACCATCAGGAAGTTCAACAAACTTTACACGCTTACCTAGTGATACAACATGAGATGAGCCAGCTTCTTCTTCAATCATAACAGCATTACGAATCATTTTCTCAAGCTGAATGATACGTCCTTCAACGAATGCTTGCTCTTCTTTAGCAGAATCGTACTCGGAGTTTTCCGATAAATCCCCAAAACTACGTGCAATCTTTATACGTTCTACGACCTCTTTACGTCGCTCTGTTTTTAGAAATTCTAATTCGTCTTCTAATTTACGCTTACCCTCTTCGGTCATATAATGCTTTTTTTCTTCTGCCATTGACTTTCACTCCTCGTCATATATCCAATATCAGTTGTATATAGTATTCCCATCTACTAGAAGAAATTCTATACATATGTAGAAAAAGAAGCAAGGTATAAAAACCTCGCTTTCCTTATGCTATTACAAAATGGCTTTTTCTTCAATAATTGTGCGAATTTTTGTCACCATTAGATCAATTGCGACACGATTCTGTCCACCCTCAGGAATAACCACATCCGCATATCGCTTTGTTGGTTCAATGAATTGAAGATGCATTGGTCTTACCACGGTTGTGTATTGATCAATCACGGATTCAATTGAACGACCACGCTCTTGTATATCACGAACTAAACGACGAATGATACGAATATCAGCATCGGTATCAACAAATAGCTTAATGTCCATCATATCACGCAAACGCTCATCTTCTAAAATTAAGATACCTTCTAAAATGATAACATCTTTTGGATCAATTACGATCACGTCTTCAGAGCGTGTGTGAATTTTGTAATCATAGATTGGCTTATTCACGCCGACGCCTCGAGCGAGCATTTGCAAATGTTCAAGCAACAAATCGTTATCAAATGCAAAAGGGTGATCGTAGTTTGTTTGCAGACGCTTTTCGAACTCGAGATGACTTTGATCCTTGTAGTAAGCATCTTGTTCAATTAACACAATTGATTGCTCATTAAATTGCTGAAAAATTTCTTTTGCTACAGTGGTCTTCCCAGAACCTGTTCCGCCTGCTACACCAATAATTATCGGTTTCTTCACCATTTATCGTACCTCTTTACGCATCATATTCTGAGGGTATACTGGACGGTCCACTTTAAAACGAATCGTCTCAAGTGGATGTCTAGCTGCATCTAACTCTTCTCCGTCTTCATTCCAGATCGTTCCTACCGTTTGTACAAAGTTTTCAATTTCTGGACCAAAGAATTCAATCTCATCACCAGGCTTAAAATGGTTACGTTGTTGCAATGTCACCATCCTCGTCTCTGCATCATAATCAAGCACAAGGCCAGCAAAGTCAAACTTTGTACGTTTTGGATGAATGCCATACATTTGCTCTTCATAGGTTGGCTTACCTTCAAAGAATTGTGGGGCAAAGTCACGATTTGCACATTTTTCAAGCTCGTCCATCCAAGCTTTATCAATTACAAAGTTTTCAGGGTCTGCACAATAAGCATCAATCACTTTACGATAAACGCTCGTTACCGTCGCCACGTAGTGAATCGACTTCATACGTCCTTCTACCTTTAAGCTATCAATTCCTGCTTCAATAAGCTTTGGAATGGCTTGAACAAGATTCAAATCTTTTGGACTCATCGTGTACGATGCATCATCTGGATTGAATAATGCTTTTTCGCCGTTTTCATTTGTCTCATACAAATCGTATTCCCAACGGCAAGACTGACAACAGCCACCGCGGTTTGAATCACGAGCAGTCATGTGATTACTTAACACACAGCGTCCAGAGTAAGAGATACACATTGCACCGTGAACGAATGTTTCAATTTCAATATCAACATTCTTCTTCATTTCAAGCATTTCCTCAAGACTGACCTCACGTGCTAATACAACACGGTGAAGACCTTCTTCTTTCCAATACTTCACAGCTAGCCAGTTTGATAGAGATTGTTGAGTACTTAAGTGAACTTCTACTTTAGGCGCGACTCGTTTACATGTTTCAATGATTAACGGGTCAGCAACAATAATTCCAGTTACGCCGACATCTTGCAAGTCACGTAAATACTCTTCAAGTCCGTCCATGTTCTCGTTATGAGCATAAATATTTGTTGTCACATATACTTTTGCTCCATATTTACTTGCAAATTGAACACCTTCACGCATTTCTTCAATCGAGAAGTTGTCTGCATTCGAGCGTAACCCAAATTCACGTCCGCCGATATAGACCGCATCCGCACCGTAATGTACAGCGACTTTTAACTTCTCTAAGCTACCAGCTGGTGCAAGAAGTTCAGGCTTTTTGACAATAATGCGTTTGCCTTCTTTTGTTTGTTCTGCAATCGTCTGCATCACGTATTCCCTCCTTAATAAACCGTTTCTTTAAAGAAAAATCCTGTATCTAATTTGCGATTATCTGGTTGAACTGCTTCAACTTGTTCGACAAATTCATCTTTTTTATCATCATAGGCATCACGGTCATCCACACATAAATCGATTGCTTTGCGATAAATCGCTACAACCTTCTCCATGTATTCCGTTGACTTTAGGATCCCGTCAATCTTAAAGCTATCGACTCCTGCATCAATCATTTCTTCAAGTTCATCAATAATCGAGATGTCATTTGGACTCATAATATGTGTACCATTTTCATCTTCAAAAATTGGGTATTTCGCATCACGTTCTGCATCGAATAAAACCATATTACGCGATTGATCCGTACGCTCAACAGCAAGGTTTTTGCCTTGGAATGTCATGTAGTTGCCAATTAATGTACGTTTCGATTGGAACATACAGGTCATCCCATGAACTTGAACCTCTATTTCTACTTCTGCATTCTCCTTGATCTCGATGATCGAATCCATATTCAGCTCGCGTGCAAGTACAGCACGTTTAGCTCCTTTACGGCCCCAATAATTAGCTGTGAACCAGTTGGTTGCCGTTGTTTCTGTATTCCAATGTAGTTTCATCTCTGGTGCCACTTCTCTAGCCGTCATTAAAACAGCTGGGTCACCGAAGACAATCGCATCAACTTTTGCTTCTTTTAAAAAGGTAATGTAGTCAGCTAACTCACCTACTGTATCATTGTGTAGAAGAGCATTCATAGCCACATATACTTTCTTCCCCGCATCATGTGCAAGCTCTGTTACAGCTTCAACATCCGCTCTTGTAAATTCACCTGCAAGACGTAAACCATATCGCTGTTCGCCAATGATTAACGCATCTGCTCCTGCATGTAGTAATCGCTCTGCAGCTGCTACATCTTTTGGTGTAGCAAGCAACTCTGGCTTATTACTCATGTGATCACACCTTCCTACCACTTCATTTCTTAATACTTACTGCAAGACCATCACCAAGAGGTAAAATTCTCGTTTCATACTCCGGATGCTCCATTAACCACTCATTATATATGCGTAGCTTCTTGGCAATCGATCTCAGTCTTTTTTCCTCTATCTCATCTTCGGCCACTAGACCTCTAAATAAAACATTATCTGAAAATACGACGCCATTTGGCTTAACCATTTTTCCGTATAAATCAAAAAAACGTTGATATTGCCCTTTTGCGGCATCAATAAATAATACATCAAAAAGGGGCTCTGATTCAAGTGTTTCGGCTAAATCGAGTGCATCTCCAAATCGTACCTGAATTCGGTCTGTTAACTCATTTTTGCGAATATTATCCAATGCTTCCTGATATCGATGTTCATCTCGTTCGATTGTCACAATTGTTGTACTCGGTAGAGCTTGTGCCATCCGAATCGCCGAGTACCCAATAGCTGCGCCAACTTCTAAAATACGAGCTGGTTGAATCAGCTTCAGTTGTTGGAGTAAGCTCTCCATCCCTACTAAATCCATTATCGGCACGTTATGCTCTTTGGCATAATGCTCCATTTCCAAAACAAGTGGCTCTCTTGTAGGTACGAGTGACTTTAAATATTCTTCTACTTCGGCTTTAATCATTGCCTGACACCTCACATTCGTTCACGTAGAAAGAGAGGGAGTGTGCATACGCCACATCCCCCTCTGCTTGTCCTACTCTGTCTCTGTTTCTTCTTCACCTTCGTCTTGTGCAGCGTCTACCCACTCTTGACGATACTGTTGGTGTGTTCTATTATGTGCTTCGTACGTTTCATTGTAAATGACTTCACCGTTATAGCGTGCATAGAAGAACAAGTAATTTGTATCTTCTGGAGCGAGTGCAGCTTTAATTGAATCCTCACCTGGATTGGCAATTGGTCCAATTGGAATTCCTACATTTCGATAAGTATTGTAAGGAGATTCAACGTTAAGGTCATTGAACGAAGTCATGTATCTATGCTCACCAATCGCATAAGCGACAGTAGGATCCACTTCTAGCCTCATCTCGTCATCGAGGCGATTATATAGGACTCCTGAGATCTTATAACGATCCTCTGAAGTTTGCGCTTCTCGTTCAATAATTGAAGCAAGTGTCAAAATCTCATGGACTGAGTAACCACTTTCTTCAATAGCAGATGCGTTCTGTTCAATAATTCCTTGAGTACGACTTAACATCATTTCGATTACCGTTTTAATTTCAGGCTGCTCCTCTTCAAAATCATAACGAGCCGGAAATAAATACCCTTCAAGTGGATAACGAATATCCTCTTGTAAAATGTCTTCTGTCAGCATCGTGTACTTACCAATGAGTTCTTCTAGATACTCCTCATCATTCAACACTTCCATCACATCGTCCGCTTCATGCCCTGTTTCATTGGCAATCATCGTCGCGACATCTTCTAACCATCTGCCCTCTGGAATCGTGAACACTAGTTCAGGCTCTGCGTGTAGATTCCCATCTTTTTTTAACTCTTCGATTATTTCATCGATCGTCATTGAAGTAGAGAGAGTATGATTTCCCGCTTGGAAACCTGATTCATTTTTATAACGGACATAATAGCGAAAGATCGTTCCGTTATTAATAAGACCTTCCTCTTCAAGAACTTGGCCAATTTGCGAGGAGGAAGACCCCATTGGAATAGTTACTTCAACGGTTTCCCCTTCACCAGAGTCCACTGGCCCTAGAGCATTTTTAAAATAAAAATAACCACTTATAATGGCTATTAAGGTCATAACAGCTAAGCCGATGACACTATATAAGACGATTTTGCGAACCACTTTCGCCTCTGATACCCGTTCTTCATATACATCATTTCGTGGTTTTTCGTTGGAATCAGACATTGTTCTCCCCCTTCCACCGTCCCATTATACTATATTTCAAGCGTCTGTCAGTAAACAAATTGTTTAAGAGGGGAAAAAGCTCGCCTGCATGTGAGTAAATAGGTGGGAATTTTCACCAAGTTATAGGTGAAGTCATTATCTATAAGGCATAGCAAACAAAAATGTGACACTTTTGCGTCAGATTGAAAAAACGGTACTAAAACCTCCAAAAAGCCCTTCTGCTCAGCTTGAGCAAAAGGGCTTGTCTTTATGCGAAACTTACTCTTCTTCTTCACCAGAGAATGTGTTAAGCATTTCCTCAACCATTTCCCACTCTTCGTCTGTTTCAACTGGGTACAACGCGATATCATTATCAACGTCTTCACGGTCTTCATAACGGAATGCAAATACTTCAACTTCCTCTTCATCACTATCATCTTCGTTTTCTCCAACTGGAGTGACTAAGATATAGCTTTTACCTGTTTCATCAACAGTAAATTTGAAAAGCTCGTCAAATAGATGCTCATCACCATTCTCATCTGGAATTACAATACGTTCTTTTTCTTCTTGTGACATACGTCTACACCTCTTCTATTCATGCTACATGCTTTTTCGATCAAGATACCCTTGAAGAATCATCACAGCAGCCATTTTATCAATTACTTTTTTACGTTTCTTACGACTCACATCAGCACTGACAAGCATTCGCTCAGCAGCAACCGTTGTCAAGCGCTCATCCCACATCACCATTTCACAATCATAATGCTTTTTGAGCGATTCTGCAAATTCCTGCGAACGTTCACCACTTGGTCCTATGGAGCCATTCATGTTTTTTGGCAAACCAATCACAATTGTACCCACTTTATGTTCTTTGGCAATAGCAGCGATCTTTTGCATATCATCATCAGGGTCTTCCTCGTTGCGACGAAGTGTTTCAAGACCTTGTGCTGTCCAACCTAATTCATCACTAAGGGCAATTCCAACTGTTTTGGTTCCTACATCAAGTCCTAAAGCTCTCATTCATTCTCCTTACGGTGCTGTGACAAATAAGACTTCACTAACTGTTCAATCAGTTCATCACGCTCAAGCTTTCTAATAAGTGCACGAGCATCCTTGTGACGAGGGATGTACGCCGGATCACCAGAAAGTAAATAGCCTACAATTTGATTGATCGGGTTGTACCCTTTTTCCTCAAGTGCCTCATATACCGAAAGTAATACCTCTTGGACGTTAACGTCAACGGAATCATCAGGAAAGTTAAATTGCATTGTCTTGTCCATAGAGCCCATCACAAACACCTCTCTCTTTCTTTACCTTTATTGACTACATGCATACAAAAAGGTTGTCTTCTTCTATTGTACACGAAATTGTTCAAATTAGGAAATTGTTTTAACGAATTCAGGAACATATGCTAGAGCATCTGCTAACTGGTCTGGCTTCTTACCGCCTGCTTGTGCCATATCAGGACGACCACCACCGCCGCCGCCACAACGTGTTGCGACTTCTTTTACAAGTTTTCCAGCATGATGCCCTTGGCTAATTAAATCTTTTGTCACACCAGCAACTAGATTCACTTTTTCACCAGACACTGCACCGAGAACAATCACACCTGAATCAAGGTCTTGTTTTAGTTTATCGACAATTGCACGGAGACCGTCCATATCACTAGCATTGACTTGTTTTGCAAGAACGCGAACACCATTTACTTCTACTGCCTCGTCAATTAGGTTTCCAGCTTCCATGTTGCCCAATTTTGCAGAGATTGATTCATTTTCACGTTGCAGTTCACGAATTTGTTGCTGAAGTGCTTCGATACGAGTTGGTACATCTTTCACATTTTTCACTTTCACTAGATCTGATGCTTTTGAAAGTAAGCGTAATTGATCGTTCATAAATTCATAAGCACCTTGGCCTGTGACCGCCTCGATACGACGTACCCCCGCTCCAATACCAGATTCAGATACGACTTTGAATAGCCCGATTTCTGCTGTATTGGCTACATGACAACCACCACAAAGCTCAAGAGAGTAGTCTCCAACTTGTACGACACGAACCGTCTCACCGTACTTCTCTCCAAATAACGCCATCGCACCCATTTCTTTTGCTTCAGCAAGCATTTTCTCACTAATGTTTACCGAAATCGCATTCCAAACCTTCTCATTGACGATTTCTTCAATTTTCGTAAGCTCTTCTTTCGTTACTTGACCAAAATGAGAGAAATCAAAACGCAGACGTTCTTCTGATACGAGAGAACCAGCTTGGTTCACATGTGTTCCTAGGACATCTTTAAGTGCTTGGTGCAATAGGTGCGTTGCTGTATGGTTTTTGACAATCCCAATACGAGCAGTCTCCTCAACTGTACTTGTTACCGTCACACCTTCTGTTAACTCTCCCTCTTCAACTGTTACCTTGTGAAGATGCTGGCCATTAGGAGCTTTTGTTACTTCTGTTACGCGTGCTACTACTCCCTCACCGACAATCGTTCCTGTATCGGCTACTTGTCCACCGCTTTCTGCATAGAAAGGTGTCTCACTTAAAATTAATTGAGCCGTCTCACCTGCAGGTACACTGTTTGCACGTTCTTTATTTGCGATTAATACGCTCACAGTACATTGCGTTGATAGCTGATCATAGCCTACGAATGTGCTACTCACATTAATATCACCTAATAGCTCATCTTGAACTTGCATCGATCCTGATTCTTGACGAGCTGCACGAGCGCGGTTACGTTGTTGTTCCATTTCTACTTCAAAGCCAGCTCGATCAATCGTCAAGCCCTTTTCTTCTACATATTCTTCCGTTAGATCAACCGGGAAGCCATATGTGTCATACAAACGGAATACATCACGCCCAGAAATGACGTCTTCACCTTTTGCTTTTGCTTCAGTCAGGATCTTATCCAAGATGCCAAGGCCTTCGTTTAACGTCTCATGGAAACGCTCTTCCTCTGTTTTCATTACCTTTTGGATGAAGTCTACTTTTTCTTTTACTTCTGGGTAGAAATCAACCATGATCTCGCCAACAACCGGAACAAGTTCATACATGAATGGACGATCAATTTGAATCAACTTTGCATAACGTACTGCACGGCGAAGAAGGCGACGAAGAACATAGCCTCGACCTTCATTTGATGGAAGTGCTCCATCTCCAACAGCAAATGTGACAGTACGTACATGGTCAGCAATGACTTTAAATGCGACATCAGTTTCTATGTCTGCATTGTATTTAACTGGTGTTAACTGCTCTGTTGCTTGGATAATTGGCATAAATAGATCAGTCTCAAAGTTTGTAGGCGTATCTTGAATAACAGATACCATACGCTCAAGACCCATTCCTGTATCGATGTTTTTCTTAGGAAGTGGCGTGTATGTACCGTCTGGATTATGGTTGAACTGTGAAAACACAAGGTTCCACACTTCAAGGTAGCGTTCATTTTCTCCACCTGGGTACAGCTCTGGATCGTTTTCATCATTACCATAAGATGGTCCACGGTCATAGAAAATCTCGGTATTAGGACCACTTGGGCCTTCTCCGATATCCCAGAAGTTCCCCTCAAGACGAATAATACGCTCTTCTGGAACGCCAATTTTCTCTGCCCAGTAGTCATAGGCTTCATTATCTTCAGGGTGAACAGTTACGGATAATTTTTCAGGATCAAACCCAATCCATTTTTTACTCGTTAAAAACTCCCAACCCCACTCGATTGCTTCTTCTTTAAAATAATCACCGATTGAGAAGTTTCCTAGCATTTCAAAGAACGTATGGTGACGAGCTGTTTTTCCTACGTTTTCAATATCGTTTGTACGAATCGATTTTTGAGCATTTGTAATACGAGGATTACTAGGAATGACACGGCCATCGAAGTATTTCTTAAGTGTTGCAACTCCACTGTTAATCCAAAGCAAAGATGGATCCTCATGCGGAACAAGTGATGCACTTGGCTCTATGTCATGTCCTTTTTCTTTAAAGAAATCAAGATACATTTGGCGTACTTGTGCTGAAGTTAGTGATTTCATCATCGTCATCTCCTTTTTATTTACATACAAAAAAACCCTCATCCCAAAAAGAAGGGACGAGAGTTGTATTCACGCGGTGCCACCCTAATTATGGATGATCATTCATCCATCACTCGAAGCCTTAACGCGGCGAACGGCAGGTTTTTGCCTGCACTCAGGAGTAGCTTTCCGAATCCCTTCACACAGCAACCCTCTCAGCCATAGGGGTCACCTCTCTTGGTGGGGACTGATTCGTACTTCATTCCGTCAACGTGTTCGTTAATCGATCATTTGTCTCTTATTATAGAAAAGCGGTAATACTCTTGTCAATGACTGATGAAATATAGTCGAATATGCAGTAACGTGACTTTTAAAATCGCAAGGAGGGGAACAGCTACCAATAACCCGATAACACCACCTGCCTCAACCCCAATTACTAACGCCAGGATGATCAAGATGGGATGCATATGCAAAGTCCTTCCTACAATTACAGGGGAAAGTACATTACCTTCAATTTGTTGTAAAATTAATATAAAAACCGAAGTGATAAGAGCAAGTTGCCAAGATTCAAGTAAGGCGACGGCCACAGCAGGTACAGCTCCAATATAAGCCCCGAAATAAGGAATCATCTCAGTCGCTCCCATAAAAATTCCTAATAAAATGGGATACGGCACTCCAATAAGCCAAAAGCCCAGGCTAGAAATAATCGTTACTGCAAGCGCAACAAGAAGCTGTCCACGGATATAGCTGCCAAATGTATGGTCCACGTCTTCTACATAACGTTTTAATCTACCTCTCCATCTTCTCGGTGTTAGATACCAAGCAACCTTTTGGACAAGATCAAAATCTTTCAGAAAATAAAACACCAAGAATGGAATAACGATCAAACTAAACATTGATTGAATCACCCATAAGGCGACAGCCTCTGTTTGGTCCAATGCCCTGGCTCCGAGTTGCTCTGCTTGAGTGGACCATTCTTCAATGTGAACTCTAATGGGAGAGGGAAGTGTTCGCACCTCACTTTGAATTTGAAACATGAAGTCCTCTAATGCTCTAATTTGTTCAGGCAATCTCTCCATCGCATGACGTATTTGTTCAACTAAAGCTGGAGCTCCCCATACAATCAAAAATCCTACTGTTAAAAGAAGGATTAAAAAAACAACTAGTACACTTACTGAACGTGGTAGCCCCCAATCGTGCAATCCTTCAACAAGTGGATGGAGAAAGTATGTAAAGAGAACCGCTAAGGTAAGTGGGAGAAGGAGAGCTTTTATGACTTTGAAAATCGGTTCAAGCAAAGGAAGTAATTGAACTGCCATAAAGACAATAAGCAGCACTAATAACACAAGCACGAGCTTGTTGATCCACTTATACTCATTCAGCCGTTTCTCCACTATACACACCTCCTTGGGCTTCTCTACTTGTAGTGTGTACAATTTGAGTTTGTTTATCAGTTCAAACAAAAAAGCCTGCCTACAAAGTAGACAAGCTTGTCGCATTTCCTACGAGAAACGTTTCGCTAATTGTTTCTTCGTTTTTTTCCATGTTCGGTTGTTGAAATACTTATTCATATCCAACTCTTTAATCGGTTGAATGAATTGATCAAACTTCCGCTTGTTTTGGCGACTACTCATCGAATAAGCAGCAGCTCCCACTCCAACAGCTAGTAGAGACGTAAAAGCTTTCCTCATCGGATGACACCACCTTTTATATTGGATTACATTCCAACATGCAGATCCTGATCTTCAAACAAATCATCTAAAGAACTGAGCGAGCCATCTTCCTCGACTTGATGCAAAGAAAGCTTCCCTTTTAGCAAGCTCATCTCAACAAAACAATTCCAGCAATAATATTGGTTTGTGCCTATTTTACCGATATCTTTTGATTTACAGTTTGGACATTGCATACGTAGGGCCTCCTTAAATCGACACGATGGCTTTGTCCTTGCCAACTATAAGAGGTCCTTTGGCTTTAATCACCTTTCGACCCTCTACTAAGTCAGCCACCAATCCATCGGTCACTTCATACCCTACGATTGTCCCCACTTCTTCTTCAAAATATACATCTTCTACCAGTCCTACCTTCTCCCCTTCAGTGGTTAGTAAAGCTAGGCCTTGAAGACGTCTCTTTCCCAATTTTAAAGAATGAGAGTGGTGGTCTTTTCTGTTGTAACGTGAGAGGTCTTCTTCACTCCTCACCATTACGCCGTCATAACCAAAACTCATAACCGCTTCAACAGGAAGAAAAAGATGATGATTTAGCCACCCTTTTCGATCGACTACAAACCCCTCAATCCGCTCTTGATCATTCATTAAGAGATCAAGGACATGACCACACTCTATTCCAGAAGACTGTTCAATCACAGGTAGTCCTTCTATGGTTGAAAAAGTTCGCAAAGTACTCCCCACCTTTCCGAACAGTCTTAGTATGTGGCTTACATCATTCGTTATGTTAGTCGACCATTTCCATTTTGAAAGTCAGACTGCGTTTCTTTTAAAGCGACAAGCTTATCCTTTAACATCGAGTGTCTAATTAATTCATCTTCTCTTGTCACTGCCGTATGAAAGGATTTCAATTCTCCACATAAGAGCAGAAATTTTTTCGCACGAGTGATGCCTGTGTAAAGTAAATTCCGTCTAAGCATTCTCGAATAATTCCGAACGACTGGCATGACGACAATCGGAAATTCACTTCCTTGTGATTTATGAATGGAGCAACAATATGCGTGAGTAATTTGATTTAAATCCTTTTTGTTATAAACGACCTCGGTTCCATCAAAACTAATGACGACTTGGTCTTGTTTTTCGGTATTTTCTTTCGCATAAAAAATCGCGACTATTTCCCCACGGTCGCCGTTGTACACATTCTCATCAGGGTTATTGACGAGCTGTAAGACGACATCACCTGTTCTATAGGCTAAATCACCATATAAAAGCTCCCTTTTTTGCTCAGTTTTAGGATTAAATAGCTCCTGCAAAATCCGATTAAGCTCTGTAATCCCAGCTTGACCTTTATACATCGGGGCTAAAACTTGAATGTCTCTTGCCAAATACCCTTTTTTCATCGCATTTTCACAAATTTGAGTGACTACATGTTGGACATGATCATTTGTACAAGGAAAGAAACGGCGGTCAGCCTTTGCTTCAGATAAATCGTTTGGCATTTTCCCTTGTTTCATTTCATGGGCAAGCTCGATGATCGAGGAGCCTTCTTTTTGGCGATAGATAGCGGTTAACGGAACGGTTGGTACGACCTCTGAATCGAGAAAATCCTTTAATACTTGGCCAGGACCTACCGATGGCAATTGATCTTGGTCTCCAACAAAAACAATCTGCATACCCTTAGGAATTGCTTTTAACAGTTGATTTGCGAGCCATATATCTACCATTGATACCTCATCAACAATGATCAATTCTCCTTCAAGCTGTTCATGCTCTCCTTTTTCAAAGCCTCCGTTTCCCCCTTTCCAACCGAGTAAACGATGAATCGTGACAGCTGGGAGATCGGTGGCCTCACTCATTCGTTTAGCTGCTCGACCTGTCGGAGCTACTAACAGAATCGGAAAAGGATTAGACTTTGAATAAGCTCTAGGATCAAGCGATAGTCCATTTAACCTGGCATATGTTTCAACAATCCCTTTAATAACTGTTGTTTTCCCAGTTCCAGGCCCTCCTGTTAATAGCATAAACGGAGAAGAAAGAGCTGTTTGAATGGCTTCTTTTTGCTGAGGCGCATATTCAATTTTCAGCTCTTCTTCAAGCTGACCCAATGTTTTAAGAAACTCTGATTCCGGAAATTCATCTTTTACCTCATTAGCTGCTAGGCGCCGAACACTCGAGACGATTCCTTTTTCAGCAAAATACAATGACTTTACATAGACACGATTGTCTTCTATTACAAGTGCGTCATCTTCTTCCATTGAAAGAAGCTCATGTTCAATTTCTTCAGCAGTAATGACATCCCCAGGAGAGGATAATAGGCTTCTCACATGGGGAATAAGCGAATCCTTGTCCAAAAACACATGGCCGTCTTGTAAGCACAATTCTTGTACCACAAATAAAAGCCCCGCTCGAATTCGTTCAGGATGACTACCAGTTAATCCAATTGCAGCGCCGAGTAGATCCGCTTTACGAAAGCCAATCCCTTCGACATCAGCGATTAATTGATACGGGTTCGTTTGGATGATATCGAGTGCCTGAAACCCATACGCTTGATATACTTTCATTGAAAGCTCCAGACCAAAACCATGCTTAGAGAGCGTCATCAACACTTGCTCGACCCCTTGTTGGTCAACAAGCTGTTGATACAATTGATCCGCTTTTTCTTTTGAGAGCTTTGGTACCACTTTTAAAACAGCACGATCCTCTACGATCCGTGTAATCGCCCGCTCTCCTAATGTATCAACAATGGCTTCAGCTGTTTTTTTGCCGATCCCAGGAAAACGATCACTTGCTAAATATAGAATAATCCCGCTTTTTGTTTGTGGCAGATCACGCCTGAATTGATCAATTTGGTACTGCTTTCCGAATCGAGGGTGCTCTGTCACGGTTCCAAAAAATAAAAAGGTCTCGGCTACATCTAGCTGAGGGAGGATCCCTACTACCGCTATTTTTTTATCTTTTAATTCCTCATTTGTCTCATCGACACGTACTAGGGCAACTGTGTACGCATTTTCTTCATTACGAAATACAAGGTGCAATACCTCACCTTTAATATAGCCTCGCTCTATTCCATTCTCTTCTGCAAGAGTTAGCTGTTCATCCGTCATCATTTATCACCCTTATTGCAAGGCTTGTTCAACCGTCTTCTTACCATTTGCTGCAAGCGCATGATCTGGTTGGATACGTAATGCCTCTTCAAACGCCCCAAGCGCTTTTTTTGCTTCTTCTTTGTATGCATACGCTACGCCAAGATTAAAATACGCATCCGCATGATTAGGCGCATCTTCTACGACTCGTTCAAGTTCATTTACAGCTTCTTCAATTTGTTCAGTTTGTGCCAAGCATAATCCATATTGGAAGCGAGCATCAATATCTGCATCATTTAGCTCTACAGCCCGTTTAAAATTAGCCATTGCGTGTGGAAGGGCTCCAAGCTGGTAATAGCTCATACCAAGCATAAAAAACACATCCGCTTCTTCTAGCTTATGAACAAGTGCTTGCTTAAACATTTTCGCCGCTTCTTCAAATTGATCCTGCTTAAAATAAATCGTTCCTGCTCCGTAGTAAGCTGTACCCGCCTCTTCATCAAGAGCAATCGCTTTATCAAAGAAAATTAGCGCTCGCTCATTCTCATCGACTGCTCCGAGTAAATTGCCAAAGTTAATAAACGCTGTAGCGTCTTTGGGGTTTTCTTCAATTGCTGCATTAAAGGCTTTAGCTGCCTCCTCATAATTTTGCTCATTCATATAGGCAATTCCTTTTTCATTCCAACTCATGCTTGCACGTCCTCTCCATACCTTTTCATTGCATTTATTATCTCACTCTTACACACAGAGAAAAAGGGAAAATACCAATTAGGCATTTTCCCACTTTTTAATCACGCGATCGATCGTTCCCCCGCCCATGCAGACGTCTCCATCGTAAAAGACAACTGCTTGTCCTGGAGTGATGGCACGTTCTGGCTCGTCAAACTTCACAAGGACGCTTCCATCACTTTTAGGAATAACCGTAACCCCTTGGTCTTCTTGACGGTAACGGAATTTAGCAGTACAACGAAATTCTTCAGTCGGGTGATTCGATGAAATCCAATTCATCTTAATCGCCTCTAGCCCTTCTGAATAAAGGCCTTTATGATGGAACCCTTGTCCAACTAGTAATACATTACGCTCAAGGTCTTTATCAATAACAAACCAAGGCTCTCCAGCTCCACCAATTCCAAGACCTTGACGTTGGCCCAACGTGTAATACATTAACCCGTCATGCTTGCCTTTCACTTCGCCATCAAGTGTCTGCATCTCACCTGGTTGCGCTGGTAAAAACTCACTGAGAAAGTCTTTAAAGTTACGCTCCCCAATGAAGCAGATCCCTGTGCTATCTTTTTTCTTTGCCGTAGCAAGATCGGCTGCGAGTGCTTTTTCTCGGACTTCTTTTTTCGGCATATGGCCAATTGGAAACATCGTTTTCGATAGTTGCTGCTGAGATAAGGCATTGAGGAAGTAGGTTTGATCCTTATTGTTATCGATTCCGCGTAACAATTTGAATTCACCATCTACTTCTTCAACACGTGCGTAATGCCCAGTTGCGACATAATCAGCACCTAGAGCCATCGCATGATTTAAAAATGCTTTAAACTTAATTTCTTTGTTGCACATCACATCTGGGTTTGGCGTGCGACCTGCTTTATATTCTTCAAGGAAATAAGTGAACACTTTATCCCAATATTGCTTTTCAAAATTAACGGCATAATATGGAATGCCAATTTGATTGCATACACGGATTACATCCTCATAATCTTCTGTAGCTGTACAGAAACCACTTTCATCTGTATCATCCCAGTTTTTCATGAAGATCCCGATTACATCATAGCCTTGTTCTTTTAAAACAAGAGCTGTCACAGATGAATCAACTCCACCACTCATCCCGACAACGACCTTTGTATCTTCTGGTCTTTTCTTCATCTTTTCCACCACCTAATGCTCCTAGCTTATGAATGCTTGTTGATCTTGGAGCCTCTTCACAATTTTCGCTATTTCGTTTGCAGCGAAGTCTATTTCCTCGTCTGTGTTGGTTATACCGAAGCTAAAGCGCACAGCGGAGTTGACTCGCTCCTGACCTTTCTCCCCGTACATAGCCTGCAACACATGAGATGGCTCAAGCGAACCTGCTGTACATGCGGAGCCACTTGACGCTGCAATCTGTGCCATATCAAGTGCAACGAGCAGTGCCTCTACTTGAATTCCTGGAAAACTCACATTTAAAATATGCGGCAAACGATCATTTTGGTCTCCATTAATCACAAAGCTTATATTCATGTTTGTAAATGTATCAAAAAAGACACGTGAATAGCGAAGATAACGCTCACGTTTTTCGCTGGCAGTTTCTAGCGTTAGTTCCAACGCTTTACTAAAGCCAACAATAGCTGCTACATTTTCCGTACCAGCTCTTCGCTTACGCTCTTGTTCTCCCCCAAATAATAACGGTTTTAAGGTGATTCCTTTTTTCGTATATAAAAGGCCAATTCCTTTTGGACCATTGATTTTGTGAGCGGATAAGGACACCATATCTACAGGAAGATCATCAAGCTGTAATTCCATAGAACCGCAAGCTTGAACCGCATCTGTATGAAACACAGCTTGATGATCACGTAACAATTCACCAATTTCAACAATTGGCTGAATCGTTCCTACTTCATTGTTTCCATACATAATCGTTACAAGAATCGTATCCTCACGCAGTGCACTCTCAACTGCTGCCGGATGAACTTTCCCTGCCTCATCAACTGGTAAATACGTCACTTCAAAACCACGTTGTTCTAATTCCTTGCAAGCGTGTCCGACCGCATGATGCTCAATCATTGTTGTAATAATATGTTTTCCTTTAGCTTCATGCCCAGTAGCATAGCCTAGAATCGCCATATTATCAGCTTCCGTTCCTCCACTCGTAATCGTAAGCTGATTCGCCTTAGTATGAAGAAGTTCAGCCATTGTTTGGCGGGCTTCATCAACTGCTTGACGTGCAGCACGTCCGATATGATGAATGCTTGACGGATTTCCAAAATGCTCATAATAATACGGCAACATCGCATCAACCACACGAGGGTCGATAGGCGACGTTGCTGCATGGTCAAGATAGATAGACTCCATCGTTGATCACCTTCTTTATTTGTTAAATGTAGAACATATAATATTCTTGTTTGCCTTTGTCTTCATAATTCGCCAGATCATCCAATGTCGTGTTATCAAGTACATCTTTTACTGCATCACGAATTTTTATCCATAGATCACGTTTTGCTGGCTCCTCATCATCCATGACCTCAACAGGACTAATCGGCCCTTCTAGCACGCGAATAATGTCTCCGGCTGTAATCTCTTTTGCATCCTTTGAAAGCATATAGCCGCCATACGCCCCACGTACACTTTTCACTAACATTGCATTTCGAAGCGGCGAAATGAGCTGCTCAAGATAATGCTCAGATAAGTTATATTCCTTTGCTATTGACTTTAATGAAACCGGACCTTCACCTGATTTTTTAGCTAATGCCATCATGATGGTGAGTCCGTAGCGTCCCTTGGTTGAAATTTTCATTTCTTGACCCTCTTTCTATCAAAATATCGACGATTCGCTGACATTGTGGCATCGTAAACCCTACTACTGATCCAATGCCAAAACAAAATAATAATGTTCCTATAAAAACAGGCCCACCGAGTAACCATCCAAATGAGAGTACAATCACTTCCATGGAACTTCGAACCCATTGTACCTTCCAGCCTGTGCGCAATGTAAGAGCAAGCATTAAGCTATCACGTGGTCCTGCTCCAAGACGTGGCGCAATGTATAAGCCAATCCCGTACCCAATCACTATAATTCCTATTACTAGCATAGCCAGTTTCAACAAGAAACCTTCAGGTGATGGTAAAATCCACAAAAAGATATCAATGAAAACTCCGACTAACACCATATTAATGAAAGCGCCAAATTGTGGCCATTTTTTTGTTAGTAAGCTTGTAAGACCAATAATAATAAAACCCATGATGATCGACCATGAGCCAACTGTTAACCCTAGTTGCATCGTTAATCCAATGTGCAAGACATCCCACGGTGCACTTCCTAAATCAGCCCGAATCATCATCGAAATCCCAAACGACATGATGATTAGACCAATCATAAATACCGCCCAACGAACAAAAAGCTTACTTGGCTTTCTACTTTTCTCGACTCCGCTCAAAGGTTACCCCTTCTCTCCTGCTAATTCTTTGTAATTATAGCATGAATTCCGAGTAGATTGGTGTCTAATCTACTTGCTAATCGGTTTCATTGGCTTTTTACAATCAATCCGCTACACTAGAGAGAAATGTTGCGTGCAATGGAGATGATTAGATGAAAAAAGAACCTCTTGCATATCGAATGCGCCCTAAAAAAGTGGAAGATATAATCGGTCAAACGCATCTCGTTGGGGAAGGAATGCTCCTACGTCGAATGGTGGACGTTGGTCAACTTTCATCCATGATCTTATACGGGCCGCCTGGTATCGGCAAGACATCAATTGCTACAGCCATTGCAGGGAGTACAGATACTCCTTTTAAATTGCTAAATGCAGTTGTTCATAATAAAAAAGATATGGAAGTAGCTGTTGCTGAAGCAAAAATGCACGGTCAGCTGATCGTGATCTTAGATGAGGTTCACAGGCTCGATAAAGCAAAACAAGATTTCCTTCTGCCTCATCTAGAAAAAGGCTTGATCATCTTAATTGGAGCCACTACCTCTAATCCTTATCATTCTATTAATCCAGCGATTCGTAGTCGCTGTCAAATATTTGAGCTTGAGCCTTTAACGCCTGAGGACATAAAAGTTGCCTTAACACGAGCAATAGACGATCAGGAAGTAGGCTTTGGCAAAGAAAAAATTGAGATCACAGATGAGGCACTCACCCACCTCGCTCATATGTGTGGAGGAGATGTACGCTCTGCCCTAAATGCATTAGAGTTAGCTGTTAAATCTACATTTGCAAACGAGGAGAGTGTTAAAAAAATCCCTCTCAAAACCGCTGAATCGTGTATCCAAAAGAAAAGTTTTCATCACGATAAAGATGGCGATGCCCATTATGATGTGTTATCCGCTTTCCAGAAATCGATTCGGGGAAGTGATGTGAATGCTGGACTTCATTATTTAGCAAGGTTGCTTGAGGCAGGAGACCTCACAAGTATCGCGAGACGGCTTCTTGTCATCTCCTATGAAGATATCGGCCTCGCTAATCCTCAAGCTGGTGCAAGAACGCTTGCGGCAATAGAGGCTGCCGAACGACTCGGGATGCCAGAGGCCAGGATTCCACTTGCCAATGCTGTCGTTGAGCTATGTCTTTCTCCCAAATCGAATTCTGCATATACGGCAATCGATGCCGCACTTGCTGATATTCGCCAAGGAGCCGTTGGTGATGTTCCTAAGCACTTGAAAGATGCCCACTACAAAGGGGCACAACAACTAGGTAGAGGCGTAGAATATCAATACCCACATAATTTTGAGCATGGCTGGGTAAAACAGCAATACTTACCCGACAAAATAAAAAAGGCCCGCTATTTCGAACCAAAACGAACGGGCAAGTTCGAACAAGCATTAGCTGATATTTACACAAAACTCGATCAACGTTAAAAGTCTGGCTGCATGATGCAGCCAGACTTTTTATTGATACATTTTCACTGCATGTAAGGGTAATTGAATCGTGAATGTTGTACCAACTCCCTCAATACTACTCACAGATATCTCTCCACCCAGTTCTTCAACAATACGGAAGGAGGTCATCAACCCTAAGCCTGTCCCTGTTTCTTTTGTTGTAAAGAAAGGTGTTCCAAGCATTTCAACTGTTTTCTCATCCATTCCGACACCCGTATCTTCAATGGAGATTTCAATCGTTTCTCTTTCACTATTCTCAGTAGCATTTAGAATTAACTTTCCACTTCCATCCATCGCTTCAAGTCCATTTTTGACAAGATTCATGACAACTTGATGAAGCTTACTCCGATCGAGATACACCGTTGGCATTGGTTCTAGATGCAACTTCATTGCGATCTCTTTCTCCGTTGCTTCTGGTTTATACAACGTATAAATATCAGTTAAAAGCTCACCAATATTCGTTTCCGATTTGGTGGAGACCGATTTTGGATTAGCCATCTGCAGTAGTTCACCAATAATCGAATTCACTCGGTCAATCTCTTTAATGATCACATCGTAATGAACCTTATGCTCACCCTTTGTCGCATCAGATTGATGGAAAATTTGCATGAATCCACGAATGGTTGTCAGCGGGTTACGAATTTCATGAGCGAAACCTGCTGCTAGTTGACCAACTAATTGGAGCTTTTCTGAGCGTACAAGCTCTTGCTCCATTTTGCGTTTATCTGTAATATCTATGAAAATCAATAAAACATCTTCTAACTCTTCTTTGTTATTAAGCTTTGGCAAGGTTGAGACACTTGCAAAGAAGATTCGTTTTTGACCATTAAAATAAAACTCAAACTCATACTTCTTATTAAAATCTTTATTATGCAGCACATCAGCTAGCTTTGAGTTTTCAATAAATTGCTCGAATGCCTTATTCGTCTCAATTACTTGATCAAGTGTTGACCCAATGACTTGCTCTTTTTCAAGCGCAAACAACTGCTCACACTGTCTATTAAACGTCGTAACTCGCTGACTACTTTGTTGAAAAGCAAGCACACCATTGTCCGTTGTTTCTAATATAAGCGTAGACTTACGGTGACTTTTCTCTCTTTCCACTAAGCGCCTTGTCATCATATTAAATGTTCTAGTTAACGTATCAACCTCATGATAAGCATCAGGTGCAAGTGGATAGACTTTTTTCCCAAATGCAAAGTCACTCGTTGCAAAAACAAGTCGTTGCAGCGGCTTTACGATATAAGATGATAACTTTAATACAGCAAAGGAAGTAATAAGAAGCACGCAACCAAATAAGATCAAGTATTTAATAATGAGTTCATTTACTGGAGAACTAATACGATCCTGTGGAACAGAGACCCCAACATACCATTCGTTATCAAATCCTTGAGCTTTAGCGACTCTTGCAAAGGTTTGAATCATATCGTTGCTCTTACTATGAAATAAGTTTCGGTTTTGGACCAAGCCTAATAAGGCCTCACTTGTTAATTCATTTTGCTCCAAATAGTTATATGAAAGGATTAAGTTCTCATTTGGATGTGCAATGAGATTTCCTTGATCATTCACTAAAAAAGCATACCCATCTAATCCATGACTTTTTTGTTGCTTACCAAAGTGAGCCAAACGTTCCCATAAAAAGTTTACATCAAAGATGGCGGAGACAACACCCAATGTCTCTCCTTCACTCCCTTTTACTTCGTGTGTTAAGACAAGCGCAGGCTGATTAATCACATCTGAATAAAAAATATCAGAAAAATAAATGCCATTCCCAGAAATCGTTTCTTGATACCAAGAACGATCATTGACATCCGTTCCTACAATGGTATTATCCAGGTCTACAGTGACAATTCCTTCTGTATTCACAAATATTGCCCCGTAATATACCGAGTGTGCATTCACAAATAATCGTAATTCTTCACGAATCAACTCTCTTGATTGCTCCGAATCTCGAAGCGTTGGATTGTTTGCTAGAATAATAACATCTTTCATTCGTTCATTTACAATATTCTCTATAGAAACAGCGAAGTTATCCGTCATTGTATACATCGTTTGATGAAGCTGTTCATTCATATCGATTTTTTGCGACTGAAATGTAATATAGCCTACAAATAATAAAGGCAGTAACGTCGCAAAAAAGAAGAAGAACAATAATTTTGCTCGTAAGGTTTTTATCATTTTGTACCCCTCGAATTTTGTCGAAAACTAACAAATAATTTTACCTTCTATATCTTACACGTTTCCCCCATATAAAAAAAGGTTCTTTCATACTTTTTCATAATGATTAGGCTTTCTTTTTTAAAAAGATCGAAGGATATCTCCACATTTTTCTATGAGCCTTGTATAAACCTTTCTTATTCTGACCATAGTAGCTAGTAACAAAAACTATTTATGGATTAGGAGTTGAACAGAATGAAAGTTAGACAAGATGCTTGGTCTCATGAAGATGATGTATTACTGGCTGAAACGGTGATTAAACATATTTGCGAAGGCAGCACACAACTGCAGGCGTTTGAAGAAGTCGGAGATGAATTGAATCGTACGTCTGCTGCTTGTGGATTTAGATGGAATGCTGTCGTTAGGCAACGTTATGTAAGACAAATTGCTGAAGCAAAAAAAGAACGGAAAGAAAGAAAGCGCGCGATGTCTTATTCCTATTTCACTCAACGAAAGCCACTGTGGAGTCCACCACCAACCATAAATGTACAACCATCACTACAACCAGCACCAAAAGAGATGTCACTAGATTCGGTGATTCATTATTTACAAAATCTTTCGCTCGAGTCAGACTCATCTTCTCTAGAAGAGGAAAATGCAGCTTTGATTAAGACGAATTTAGAGCTCATTAACCGTAATCGTGAGCTTGAAGGTGAAATTCAAAAGCTAAAACAAGATAGTTCGATCATTGAAGAAGATTACCAGTCTCTCATTCAAATCATGAATAGAGCACGAAGAATGGCAATCTTAGAAGATGAAGAAGCGCTCTCTAGTGCCTCCTTTAAAATGGACAAGAATGGAAATTTAGAAAAGCTCGCAAAATAGAGAAAAACATGCTTCCTATGAGTGGGAGCATGTTTTTTTATTGATTAACGATTGATTTCAATGCCATCTAATAATTTCGTGATAACATGACCAGCCATAATTAAGCCAGCAACAGATGGAACGAATGCATTTGAAGAAGGTGGCATCTTCGCCTTACGAATCGGACCTTCCTCAGCTTTTTGTGGAACAATTTCTTTACGGATATCTTCTCGTATTTTAATAGGCTGTTCATCAGAAAAGACAACTTCGATTCCTTTATGAATGCCATCCTTACGTAGCTTTGTGCGAATCACTTTTGCCATAGGATCATAGCTTGTCTTAGAAATATCCGTAATACGAAGGCGAGTAGGATCCATCTTATTAGCGGCACCCATACTTGAGATAATAGGGATTTTACGCTCTAAGCATTGTTTCATGAGGTGAATTTTATAAGAGATCGTATCACTTGCATCAACAACATAGTCAAGTCCATAGCTGAAGAACTGTTCATAGGTCTCTTCTGTATAAAACATTTTTAGAGCAATAACTTCACAATCAGGATTTATATCTGCAATCCGTTCTTTCATTAACTCTACTTTCTCGCGTCCTACAGTAGAGAGCAAAGCATGAATTTGACGGTTGACATTAGTAATATCTACATCATCTTTATCTACTAATACAAGACGGCCAACACCAGATCGTGCAAGTGCTTCAGCTGAAAAAGACCCAACTCCTCCAATACCTAGTACCGCTACTGTGCTATTTTTTAATTGGTCTAATCCATCATGACCAATAGCTAATTCATTCCGTGAAAATTGATGTAACATGTATCGTTTCTCCTTCCAAGCAAAAGGTTTATTTACCAGCTAGTATACCCTTTTAGTAGCATACTAAAAAGCTATCGATTGTCGGATTTGAATATATCACAGCATGATGAAAAAGTCTAAGGCGTTTCGTCACAAAAAGAAGCTAAATTGTTCAATTGAACAATTTAGCTTCTTTTCCCAGTTATGTAGGATAAGAATCCCAACTATGCCGTATTTGACTTACGCTTTGAACCTGCTCTCACAGGTGGGTGCACAGTGCTTATTATCTTACTTCCTTCCAAGAGTACACAAAGGCATGTAATCCAACAAACAACTACTTGCTCCCTTTTCAAAAGTGTTGGCTCAAAACACTCAGTTTTTACGTACAACGTAGGATTCTTATCTGTTGAACTAAATATAACATGACCGAAAACGACATGCAAGTATTTTATCTTAATTTTCTGTCATTTGTTTTTTTGTTCTTTTTTTACTCCTGTGGTACGGTAGATATAAACTTATTTAGGAGGCTTCATCTAGTTATGAAAAAAGCACTTGCCACCCAACGTTGTATCGAAATTAGTCAAGAAATTGGTTGGACTGAAAAGAGAATTGTTGAAACCTCGTATGATATGATGCTTTTTCCAGATCAGTTAACAGTAAAAGATGATCATTACCCTATTCAATCTATATTTGATATTTCATATCGTAAGAAACCCGAAAAAAATGCGATGGGCTTCTTGTATCTTCACACAAGCCGCGGAGTAAGGACTTATTATATTAAAGAAGAACCTACTGCTCTCATTGAAGCTTATCGAAATCTCATTAAACCCTAGTGTGATTAGAGCACCTTACTATGTTGACGACTTTTCACTTTATTGAGGTCACCACATAATTGATAAACAGGCTGATGGAGGTAATCGACTGCAGCATCCTTCACAATCCATGCCTCTCCCTCTGCATGAGGAATGGATTCAATGATGTTGATCGAATGTGCCTCAGCCCAGTGCAAGCATTCTCCGTAGCTTGCTTGATTGACAAACACCACATCATAACTAGCACTCTCTTTTGAATTACTTTCTGCTATAACAACTCGATCTCCTTTGTAGCGTTTGTGAAAAAGATAATCTTCAACCATACTATTAGCGGTAGCAGCACCTCCAGCCCCAGGCCCGACAAAAGCTAATTCATGAATATCTTCGCCGTAAATAACCACCCCATTTGTAACGCCATTAATGGAAGCTAACAGTTCTTCGTTCACCACAAATGCCGGCGATACAATGCCTTTAATCTCTCCCTCTTCAAGCCTCGAATCTCCTACTAATTTAACTTGGCAGCCGATATCACTTGCCACCTCTACATGCCAATTTTCAATCTCACTCACTCCGAAACGGCTTATCTGCTCAGGGTCAGCCCACTTCCCAAAACAGAGTCGGCTTAAGATGATTAACTTATACCATGCATCAAAGCTTTCAATGTCATCAGTAGGATCACTTTCAGCATAACCTAACTGCTGGGCTTCAAGTAACACATCCGCAAAACTGCGTCCTTTTTGAATCATTTCCGTCAACATATAATTAGTCGTTCCATTTAAAATCCCTCTCACTTGATTAATAGCTGTCGTTGCAAGTGTTCCACGAAGAGCATTTACAATTGGAACAGCTCCCGCCACAGCCGCTTCGTAACCATAAAAAGCTCCACCTGAAGTCGCTACTTTTTCAAGTTCTTCACCTTTTTGCGCCACAAGCTTTTTATTTGCGGAGATAACTGGAATTCCTTGCTCGAGAAAATAGTGAGTGTACGTAAAGGCTGGTTCAATACCTCCAATCGCTTCAAATACGATATCGTACTTTTGATGAGCTTTAAACTGTTCCCACTCAGTCGTGATGAAGACATCCTTAAGATTGGCACGATCTTTTTGACGGTCTTTTACCAAAATGGCTGTGATTTGAAACGGCTCCTCTATTTGCTCCTCAATGGTTTTACGGCTTTTTTCTAGCCGTCCATATACGCTTCCACCTACTGTACCAAATCCAAGAATCGCTACTTTTAACATAACTCTCTCTCCTCGCCTCTTATCTATCTCGTCTTAGCTTTATATCTAGAATTAAACAAAAAAAACCTTTCACTAAGGAAAGGTTTTTCTGCCTTCCCTTATCTACCAGAATGAATACATTCTGCTGAACGTAGCACCTTTGTTTGTATGGCATACAAACCGGTTGCCGGGTTTCATAGGGTCAGTCCCTCCACCACTCTTGATAAGGATGAGATCTCTATCTCATATTGTTTCGAATTTTCTATTAAAACTGATTATACGCATCACGAATTGAAGAGTCAATGGTTTTTTTCGTTTGTGCGAAAACGTAATGCGATTGCCACATAAAAAAAAAACCCGCTTGCGCGGGATGCGCTTTAGCGGGGCTCTATTTATTAAGCTTTTACTTTATCAGACTTCTTTCCAATGACCGATAAGTTTAAATCAATTAATTGATCAAGACTTACTTCACTTGGTGCATTGGTTAACAAGCAGCTTGCGCTTGCTGTTTTCGGGAATGCAATCGTGTCACGTAAGTTTGTGCGACCTGCAAGTAGCATGATCAAACGGTCAAGTCCAAGCGCAATACCGCCATGTGGAGGTGTACCGTATTCAAATGCTTCAAGTAAGAAGCCAAATTGTTCTTTTGCTTCTTCTTCTGTGAAACCAAGTGCTCTGAACATATGCTCTTGGATCTCACGCTCGTAAATACGTTGTGATCCACCACCAAGCTCATATCCATTTAAGACAAGGTCATAGGCTTCAGCACGGACTGCTGCAGGATCCGTTGCAAGAAGATCACGATCTTCTTTCTTCGGACTTGTGAATGGATGGTGAAGAGCGACAAAACGTTTTGCATCTTCATCATATTCAACGAGCGGGAAATCAACCACCCATAGGAAGTTATATACATCCTTGTTAATCAAGTCAAACTCTTTACCAAACTTCAGACGAAGAGCACCTAAGCTATCGAATACAACTTGTTTTTTATCAGCAGCAAAGAATAATAAGTCTCCTTCTTCACCGTTCATTGCTTCAAGTAAACTCTCTGCTTGCTCGCCTTCAAAAAATTTAGCCACAGGACCTTTAAGACCTTCAGCTTCTACTTTCAACCAAGCAAGACCCTTCGCACCATAAGGCTTCACAAACTCAGTTAGAGCATCAATCTCTTTACGAGACATTTTACTTGCTCCACCTTTTAAGTTTAACCCTTTTACAATGCCACCGCTGTTGATTGCACTAGTAAATACTTTAAAGCTAGAGTCAGCTACAACCTCAGAAAGCTCAACAAGTTCCATTTCAAAACGAGTATCTGGCTTATCTGAACCGTAACGATTCATTGCTTCATCATAAGTTAGGCGTTGCATGGGAAGAGAAATATCGATGCCTTTTGTTTCTTTCATTACTTTTGCCATCATTTTCTCAGTCATTGAAAGCAAGTCTTCTTTATCCATGAAAGATGTCTCAATATCAATTTGAGTAAATTCTGGTTGACGATCCGCACGTAAATCCTCATCACGGAAACAACGAACGACTTGGTAGTAACGCTCAAAGCCTGACACCATTAAAAGCTGCTTAAAGATTTGTGGTGATTGTGGCAGCGCATAGAACTCACCGTGATGCACGCGACTTGGAACAAGATAATCACGTGCCCCTTCTGGTGTACTCTTTGTCAGCATTGGTGTTTCAATCTCAAGGAATGCTTCATCATCTAAGAAGTTACGAATTAGTTTCGTCGTTTTATGGCGCAGCTTAAATGTTTCTTGCATATCAGGACGACGCAAGTCTAAGTAACGGTAACGTAGACGAACATCCTCAGAAGCATCCGTATCTGCTTCAATTTGGAACGGAAGTGATTTTGAAGCATTTAGAACTTCAACCTTTGTTACATGAATCTCAATGTTCCCTGTAGGAAGTTTATCATTTACTGTACGTTCCTCACGGGCTACAACTGTTCCTTCTATCTCTAGAACATACTCATTACGAACACGCTCAGCAATTTCTAATGCTTCTTTGTTT
Source organism: Alkalihalophilus lindianensis (assembly GCF_032843265.1). Taxonomy (NCBI): domain Bacteria; kingdom Bacillati; phylum Bacillota; class Bacilli; order Caryophanales; family Bacillaceae; genus Alkalihalophilus; species Alkalihalophilus lindianensis. The sequence goes on along the minus strand of NZ_JAWJBA010000006.1, from coordinate 25,978 downwards.
ACCTCGGGGCTAAATACAACCTGAACAATACCAGAACGGTCACGGAAATCAAGGAAAATGACATTTCCAAGATCACGACGCTTTTGCACCCATCCTTTTAGTTGTACCACTTCACCTACATGCTCTTCTCTTAACTCTCCACAATGATGCGTTCTACCTATCATCTTATTTGCCTCCCTCAACTTGCTCTTTCATATATGTGATAAAGGTATCAAGTGCAACCTCGACTTGCTCACCTGTTTCCATGTTCTTAACATTAATACGATTCTCAGCAAGTTCATTATCACCAAGAATGGCTGTATAGCGTACATTTAGACGATCAGCTGCCTTAAATTGAGCTTTCATCTTTTTATCTAAGTAATCTTTATCACAACGAATGCCTGCTTGACGTAATTGGTATAGAAGCTCAACCGACTTTTCCTTTGCAGCATCACCTAAAGTCACGACAAAGCAATCGAGTTGATTACCGAAATCAGGCACTTTCCCTTGAGCTTTTAGCGCCATGATTAATCGTTCAATACTAAAGGCAAATCCAATTCCTGGTGTCTCAGGTCCTCCAAATTCTTGTACAAGCCCATTGTAGCGTCCTCCTCCACATAATGTCGTGATCGCCCCAAAGCCTTCACCTTCTGCCATTACTTCAAATGCAGTGTGGTTATAATAATCAAGTCCACGCACTAATGTTGGATCAATGACATATGGTAAGCCCATCTGATCAAGATGTGCCTTTACTTGTTCGAAATAAGTCGCTGATTCTTCTGTGTAGTAATCATGAATCGAAGGAGCTGTAGCCATTAATGGATGCTCACGATCTTTTTTACAATCAAGAATACGCAGTGGATTCTTCTCTAAACGACTTTGGCAATCAGAGCAAAACTCACTGATGTTTGGTTTAAAGTGATTAATAAGCGCCTCTCTGTGTGCATCTCGGCTTTCTTTATCACCTAAACTATTTAAGACAAGCTTGATATCAGTTAAGCCAAGCTCATAATAAATGCTCATTACTAAGGCCAACACTTCCGCATCAATAGCTGGGTCTTTACTGCCCAATGCCTCAACACCAAATTGAACGAATTGACGCATGCGACCTGCTTGAGGACGCTCATAACGGAACATGGGTCCTGTATAGAAAAGCTTTGTCGGTTGACTTGCTTCACCATATAGTTTATTTCCAACGAATGAACGCACAACACCAGCCGTTCCTTCAGGACGTAGCGTTAAGCTTCTTTCACCGCGATCAGTGAATGTGTACATTTCCTTTTGGACGATATCCGTTGTTTCCCCTACGCCACGCGCGAACACTTCTGTATGCTCAAAAATAGGAGTGCGAATTTCTTTGTAATTGTAACGACTGCATATTTCTTTTGATTTTTGTTCAATGTATTGCCAGATTTCAATTTCACCTGGTAATAAATCTTGTGTACCGCGTGGGATTTGAATACTCATCACTGTTCCTCCTACTTGTTTACTCGGTCTTTTATCCACACAAAAAACTCCCGCCTCTGATGTTTAATACATCAGGGACGAGAGTTATATACCCGTGGTGCCACCCTAATTGAAGCCTAAATTACGACTTCCACTTTTCAACAGTTAACGCCTGTATACGTCATCTCCTACTTATATACATGTTCAGAGAAGATCCTCAAAGGTGTTCATTCATCAAGACAAATTTGGAGGGCTCTCAGCCAAGACCTCTCCTCTCTGATTAACTTGCTACCTTGATTACTATGCCCCGTCACCGGAATAATGTAAATTTGTAATTGGTTTGTTTACTACTATACGAATGAAACTCATCTCTGTCAATAGGCTAATTTCGACCTAGCTTTTGCTTTAATGTGCGAACATCGCGTAAAGACAACCCAAATTCTGAAGCAAGTTCTAGATTTGAATTAGCCTGTTCTTTTTCCACAAAGTTATGAAAATCAACATGAAACATTTGGTCTGACTGTTGATGCAGTGATAATTGCCGCATGCTAGAGCGCATATAAAATCGTCCTTCCTCATTTTATCTACTTCTAGCATGACCCAATTTCATCAAAAACTTTCAAGAAATGATCATTTTGTTTTTATGATCACAAAGTCAGGCGGTTCCACTATTCTTGTCTAGTTTCACCTCTTTGTCCTGCGGATAAAAACGGTGCATCGAATGAAGTCATAGTGCGACTTCATATCACTGCCCCTTATTTTACCGCATGCCAGAACATTCGGTTCCACTTTTCTTATTTAGATTCAACTATCAGTGTGACTGGTCCGTCATTGATTAATGATACATCCATCATCGCACCAAAGGTTCCTGTTTCAACATGAATACCTTTATCACGTAACACTTGATTAAAATATTCATAGCGTTCGTTTGCAATATCGGGCTTCGCTGCATTCATGAAGTTCGGGCGACGCCCTTTTTTACAATCACCGTACAAGGTGAATTGAGAGATCGACAAGATGTCTTTGCCTACGTCTAGAAGGGAATGATTCATCTTCCCTTCCTCGTCTTCAAAAATACGAAGGTTGATGACTTTATCAGCCACATACTCCATATCTTCATTTGTATCTTCATGCGTGATTCCAACAAGTAATACTAGTCCAGCATCAATTTTGCCAACTACTTCTTCATCAACTGTTACGGACGCTTCTTTTGATCGTTGCAACACAACTCGCACTACCCACACCTCTACTTCAATTAATGCATAATTCGACGTACTGAATAAATATCTTGTAAATGTTTGATCTTCTCCACAACTTTATGAAGGTGATCAATATTTTGAATTAAGATAGTCATATTAATCGTTGCTACTTTGTTACGGTGATCACTCTTGCCAGAGACTGCATTAATCATCGTTCTTGATTCTGTTACTGCCTGTAATACTTCATTCAATAAGCCATTACGGTCATATCCACTAATTTCGATATCGACATTGTATGACTTTGATTGCTGCTGACTGCCTTCCCATTCAACAGGAAGTAAACGTGTTTTCGCCTCTTCAGTATTCACATTGGCACAATCTGCACGGTGAATGGAGACGCCTCGACCTTTAGTAATGTAGCCAATAATGTCATCACCAGGTACAGGCGTACAACAACGCGAAAGACGGATCAGTAAATTATCGACACCTTTTACACGAACTCCTGAGCTTGTCTTCTTTTTTGGTGTAAAGGACGGGATCTCAGAAATGGCTTTTGCCAAAGATTGCTCTTCTTGTTCTTGGTCGAGCTGTTTACGAAGCTTCTCGGTCATACGGTTCACAATTTGCTTTGCACTAATACCACCATAACCAGCGGCCGCAAACATGTCTTCCTCACCAGCAAAGCTAAATTTATTTGCTACTTCTTGAATGTTTTCAGGTGTTAATACTTCTTTTGGTTCAAATTCAAGTGCACGAATTTCTTTTTCAACGATCTCGCGCCCTTTTTCTATGTTCTCTTCGCGACGTTCTTTTTTGAACCATTGCTTAATTTTATTTTTCGCATGTGAAGATTGGGTAATCTTCAACCAGTCTTGACTCGGCCCATAGGAATGTTTTGAGGTCATCACCTCAATAATGTCTCCTGTTTTCAGTTCATGGTCGAGCGGAACCATTTTTCCATTCACCTTCGCACCAATACAGCGATTCCCGATTTCACTATGAATACGGTAAGCAAAGTCTAGCGGAACCGATCCACGTGGGAGATCTAGAACGTCACCTTTGGGCGTAAAGACAAAGACCATATCACTGAACAGATCCATTTTTAAAGATTCCATAAATTCCTGTGCATCATTGGTCTCATTTTGAGATTCAATAATGTCACGGAACCATGTAAGTTTGTCTTCAAATGAGTCTTTAGAAGAACCAGATTTACCCTCTTTGTATGCCCAGTGAGCAGCAACTCCAAATTCAGCAACTCGATGCATTTCTTCTGTACGAATCTGAACCTCGAGTGGATCACCAAATGGTCCGACAACCGTCGTATGAAGTGATTGATACATATTCGCCTTAGGCATCGCAATATAGTCTTTAAATCGACCAGGCATCGGTTTCCAGCATGTATGAATCACACCTAAAACAGCATAACAGTCTTTGATATTTCGTACGATAATACGAACAGCTAATAGATCATAAATTTCATTAAACTGCTTGTTTTGGAGGACCATTTTGCGATAGATGCTGTAAATATGCTTCGGTCTACCGTTTAGCTCAGCCCTAACATTCACATCTGTTAAATGTTCATTAATCGTATCCATTACTTGAGATAAATACTGCTCTCGTTCAGCACGTTTACGCTTCATTAGGTTAACGATTCGATAATATTGCTGCGGATCTAAATACCTGAGAGCTGTATCCTCAAGTTCCCACTTAATCGTTGAAATACCTAGTCTATGAGCAAGTGGTGCAAAAATTTCGAGTGTTTCGTTTGAAGTGATGCGTTGTTTTTCTGGCGGCATGTATTTTAATGTACGCATATTGTGAAGACGGTCGGCAAGCTTAATTAAAATCACTCGGATATCTTTTGCCATCGCAACTAACATCTTACGGTGATTCTCTGCTTGCTGTTCTTCTTTTGATTTGTATTTAAATTTCTTTAATTTCGTTACACCATCCACAAGCATCGCGACTTGATCATTGAATTCAGCTTCAATTTCTTCTACGGTCACATCTGTATCCTCTACAACATCATGTAAAAATGCTGCGGCCACAGTGTTTGGATCAAGCTCAAGTTCTACAATAATCCCTGCAACTTGAATGGGATGTAAAATATATGGTTCACCAGACTTGCGGTACTGGCCAGTATGAGATTTTTCAGCGTATTCATACGCCTTACGTAAAAAAGCAATGTCATCCTCACTAAGATATTGACTTGCTTTTTCTAACACTTGATCTATGGTCATGAAATCACCTATTCACGATTCGATTTCTTCTTATTATCGTTAAGTTTCCACACGATGTAAAGAGATAAAGGCGAAAAATGTCGAGGAAGCATTGAAAATAATTTCCAACGTCCTCCCTTTTTTTCATTTTTCTTAACTAAATAGTAGAAAAGAGCACTCATAATTTATGAGTACTCTGTTATTCTAATCGTTTATTTATACGTCATTAGTGAGAAAAGCTCATATCCATCAAGACGGTCACGACCAGCTAGGTAGTCTAGTTCAATCATGAATGCAATTCCTACAACAATGCCGCCAAGTTCTTCTACCATTTTAATTGTTGCTTCAATCGTTCCACCAGTTGCAAGTAGGTCATCAGCAATTAAAACACGTTGCCCTTTTGTGATCGCATCGCGGTGGATTGTTAAACTATCTTTTCCATACTCTAAGCCATAGTCAACTGAAATGACTTCACGTGGTAGTTTTCCAGCTTTACGAACAGGTACAAATCCAGTTCCTAGTGAGTAAGCAATTGGACAACCAACAACAAATCCGCGCGCTTCTGGTCCGACAACAAGATCAACTGCCTTGTCTTTTGCAAATTCAGCCATCTCATCGATTGCTGCTTTGTAAGCCGCACCATCTTGCATTAACGTCGTAATATCCTTAAAACGAATGCCTTCTTTAGGGTAGTTTTCTACAATTGTAATATACTGTTTAAAATCCATCTTTACACCGTCTCCTTGGTCTGTCGTTCATCTATTTCAGTCGGAAGAATTACGCGGTTGAACCATTGCTTTAATTCCTCATAGGAAGAATAAACGAATTGATTTTCTATTTTTGCTTGTTCTTGTTTTCGTAAATAACTTTTAGATTCATCTAACCCTTTTTTCTCAGGTGAATCACTAAGCGCGAGAATACCATTGTCTATTGTAACAAAACCGAGCTCTAAAAACACTTGTGACATGAAATCAATTGTGTGTTTTGACCAACCTTTATGTTTCGCTAAATCTAAACCATGCTTTTTCAAATCAAATGTTTTACGTTTCAGCAAAAACGCATAAAACCATTTAAATTGATCACGGTTAGGATTCGTTGTAAAAAAGGAGTCCTCTTGCTGATGAAAAATCGTATAAACCCGACTAGGTGTTCCTTGGCCCGTAAATAAACGTCTTAACTCATCCCTTGTATTCGGAGCATCTAGTAAAATCACATATTTATCTTCAAACAAGCCCGTAGCACGAAAGACTTCTTCGGCCTTTCCAATATCTTCACAATGCAAGCCAAGTTGATTCGCCGATTCTTCTTGAAAAGAAATAATGATTCGTTTCTCTACTGGTATCTCCAACAATCGATCGTCTAATCGCTTTTGTTGAATACTGCGCCAATCAAAGAGTTGCCATTCATTAACAGCGAGATCCTCTAGCATCATTTGTGGTTTCACATGTCCATTCCACTCATTAATGGATAACGTCCCAATCGCAGATAGTTTAGCTGTTTGGCTAATCTCATCATGCAAGTGCCCTAAATGAAAGCCAATGCCATCAAGACTAGCGCCATTTTGAGCGAAGCTTACTTTTAAGTGATTCGCCTCACTACCAATTCGACGCATCTGATCAATATGAACATTTTCAATCATAACTTTAGGTGTTGGGTTACTCACCCCAAATGGTGCCAGTGCTTCAAGTTGCTTTATAACCGATAACGATATGTGATCGACACTTGTTGCAAGATCTATTTTTGTAAGAGGCTTGAAATCTTCTTCCGTTAACACTTCTTTTGCCTGTTCATTTAACCGTTCGCGTAACAGATCTAAGTCGGCTTCTTTCATCGTAAGCCCTGCTGCCATCGGATGCCCGCCGAAGTGAGGAAGGATGTCTCTGCTCTTTGATAACTCTGAGAACATATCAAAGCCTTCGATGCTTCTTGCCGAACCTTTAGCTAACCCTTTTTCTTCATCTATGCTAAGCACAATAGTCGGACGATAAAAGCGTTCTACAAGACGTGATGCTACGATCCCAATAACCCCTGCATTCCAGCCTGTCTTGGCAATAATCAAAACGTCATTTTCAGAGGGTGGATATGTCGTTTCAACGATTTCTACTGCCTCTTCTGTAATAGCATTCACAATACTTTGGCGTTGTTTATTAAGAGCGTCAATTTCAGCTGCTAAATGTTCAGCTTCGCTAGGGTCATTTGTAATCATCAATTCCACTGCTGGATCAGCTGAATCTAGTCGTCCGGCTGCATTAATACGCGGACCAATGCCAAAGCCGACATGGTCTCCATTTAAGGCATCTTGACCAACGCCGCATACTTTCATTAACGCACGTAAGCCTGGTTTTGATGTGGATTGCAGAGCTCTTAAGCCCTCTTTTGCCATTAATCGATTCTCATCCACTAATGGAACTAAGTCAGCAATCGTTCCAATCACCACAATATCGAGCAACTCTTTTGGTATTCTTCCAAGTAAAGCTTGAGCTACTTTAAAAGCAACCCCTACCCCAGCTAGCCCTTTAAATGGATACGTACATCCAGGCTTTTTCGGATTTACAATCGCATACGCATCAGGCAGTGTCGGTGGTGCTTCGTGGTGATCGGTTACGATAAAATCAAGCCCAATTTCTCTTGCCACATTGGCCTCATGAACAGCAGAGATTCCTGTATCTACTGTTACAACAAGCGTATAGCCTTCTTCTTTTGCACGGCGCAAAGCCGGCTCATTAGGACCATAGCCTTCTGTGAACCGATTAGGAATATAATAATCAAAAATAGCCCCTAGCTCTTTTAACGTGTAGATCATGACCGAGGTACTACTCACTCCATCAGCATCATAATCTCCAAAAATCAGGATCTTTTCTTGATTGGTAATAGCTTCATTTATACGTGTAATGGCCTCTTTCATACCCGAGAGTAAATACGGATCGTGATAAGTCATTTCTTCACTGTTTAAAAACGTTTTTGCAGCTTCTGGTGTATCAATGCCACGATTAATTAATAATTGCGCAACAAGTACATCTACACCTAGCTCGTTGACAAGACTCTCTACTTTGTTATCATCTTGCTCTTGTATTTTCCATCTTGCCTTAGGTTTTAACATAAGTTCACCCCTTGACCCTCCTATTATACAGGAGCAGCCAAGGGGTGACAATGTCTGAGTTTATAATGATCGCTGTCTTTATTTGGGATCTTGATCTAATGTAGTATCGTTGATGACGGTGTTCTCGTCACCATCAACTGTATCGACATCATGCTTTGATGTTGCAGCAGCTTCTTGATGGCCTTTTAATGTTTTTAGCTTCTTAAGTTCTGCTTGGAGACGGTATATTTTTACCATCCCTAGGGCACCAGCAACGATTGCCCCCATAAAGACCGAACCAAGAATAACTAGGATCAACGGCCACTCCGCCACCCCAAATAAATAATTTACACGAACCGCGTCTACATTAATGACGGCAAAGATGGCAATAATAATCGCCACTAACAATCCTAAAATAATATTCCATTGTCCCCTCATCCCATAAACCTCCTCAATTAGTTTTTTTCTCTATATGGATTAATATGCACGAGTACATCTTGAACATTCTTCTCTTCCATGAGCCTTATTTTCACATTCTTCCCTATTGCATGACCCTCTTCTACCGTAATGTACGGGTCTACGCCAATTTTAATATCAACAATGACGTAGTGACCGTGTTCACGAGCAAAGAATTCATCAATATTTAACACACCTTCTACTTCTGCTGCAGCTTGCTTCATCTCTACTGTATCTTCTGGGTGAAGAACATGATCGAGCGCATTGTGAATCGATTGCTTCCCAAGGCTCCATGCCATCTTACCAATCAAAATGGCGACAAAGGCACTGGCTAGTGCATCCCCATACAAAAGCCAAGAAATATTCAACATTCCACCTAAAATCGCAGCCCCAATCCCTACAAGCGCAGCCATTGAGGAGAACACATCTGACCGGTGATGCCACGCATCAGTCATTAATGCTTCACTCTTATATTTTTTACCCAATTGATACTTATATCGAAACATTAATTCCTTTGTCACAATTGAAAAGACTACAGCATAGATCGCAATCATTTTCGGGACAACAACTGGCTCAAAAAAGGACTTGAATGCAGTAAGTGCGATTTCAAAACTAACAAGAAACAACAGTACCGCAACAATGATCGCAGCAACCGATTCTGCTTTTCCATGACCATAAGGATGATCTTCATCTGGTGGGAGCTTTGCAGCGCGTACTCCTATCAACACCACTACAGATCCGACGACATCTGATGCTGAGTGAGCAGCATCTGCAATTAATGCTCGACTATTTGCCATAAAACCAATAATGGCTTTAATAATAGCTAAGATAATATTGCCGATAATTCCAACCCAGGCAGCAAAGCGTACTTTTCGGTAGCGAATATCTGCTTCTTCCATATGCTCACCCCACTCTCTACATAATATACCAAAACCTGCCACCGCTCCACGTTATTGTTCCAAAAAAAAGATCATGGTATGCACCATGATCTTAATTTCCTCCAATACTAAACCGGTGGTTCTTCTTCTGGTTGTTGCTTGCTTTTAAATTTTTGCTTTTTAAGCTGACGCGCTTTCCAAATTAACCACAGTTGAGAAGCAAGGAACATAGAAGAATACGTTCCAGCTACGAGGCCAATTAACAAAGCAAGAGCAAATGAACGAATTGCCTCTCCTCCAAAAATGAATAGGGCGGCAGCTGCAAAGACCACAGTTAAGACGGTGTTTATGGAACGAGCAAGTGTTTGAACTAAACTTTTATTGACGATTGCAGCTAAATCATCAAAGCCCTTCACTTTCTTAGCTAGTTTCATGTTCTCCCGAATTCGGTCAAACGTTACGATTGTATCGTTAATAGAATACCCGACAATCGTTAGAACGGCTGCAATAAATGGCACGTTTACTTGGATTTGAAGCAAACTGAACACTGCAATAATGAAAAAGGCATCATGTAAGAGTGCCACAATCGCAGCAACCCCATATAAGAATTCAAAACGAATTGTCACATAAATGATAATCCCCACAGAGGCGATCAGTACAGAAATCAAAGCATTTTGAGCAAGCTCTTGACCGACTGTTGGTGATACTGTTCCGATATTTGGCTCAGCTCCATATTGCTCCGCGAAATGCGACTGAATTTCCGCAATTTCACCAGCATCTAGTACAACAATGAATCTTGCCGTAGCTAATTCATTGCGATCTCCACCTAAGGTAATGTCATCAGGTGTATACCCCGCACCAATTTGAGCGAATTCTTCTTCAACTATTTCTGCCGTCAATGGTTCTTCTGATAAGATTTCAACTTGAGAACCACTCTGAAAATCAATCCCTAAATTCAATCCCATTGTAAGTAAAAGAATGACACCAATGAGCATTGAAGAAAGGGAGAACATAAAAAACTTCTTACGATGTTGAACAAAATCGATCTCGCGGTTTTGAAAATTAAAGCTCATCGATTTCACCTTCTTTCACACCGAACAAGCGTGGCTTTTTATTGAGTGCACGACTATTCACCCATAGACCGAGTAATAAACGTGAACCATAAACAGCCGTTAAGAAACTTGTTAAAATACTAACGATCAACATCACAGCAAATCCCTGTACAGAACTTGTCCCATAGGCAAATAACACACCGGCCGCTAGGATGGTTGTAATATTTGCATCTAAAATCGTAGATAAAGAGCGTCTACTACCTGCTTTAAATGCAGACATAATCGATTTTCCAGAACGAATCTCTTCTTTAATTCGTTCGTACGTAATAATGTTGGCATCCACTGCCATACCTACGCCTAAGATTAATGCTGCAATACCCGGTAACGTCAGGATCGCGTTCATTAAGTTAAATATAAGAAGTACTAAATAGATGTACACGGAGAGTGTAACAAGAGCAATCACACCCATGAAACGGTAATAAAACAGCATATAAATAAAAATTAACGCAATTCCGATAAACCCAGCATAAATCGTTTTCTCCATCGCCTGTTCCCCTAAAGAAGCCCCGACTGAATTCGAGTACATTTCTTCTAGTTTTACAGGTAATGATCCTGCATTTAATACTTCTGCAATAATACGAGTCTCTTCAAGTGCGAAGTTACCCTCAATCATCACATCACGTGAATTAATCGGTTCACGTACGGATGCAGCAGATAAATATTTAGGGTCGTCACTCATCATTTCAGCTTCGTATGAATCAACACCCTCTTCAAAATCAAGCCAAATGACTAGTAAATTCTCACCAGGTGGTCTGCTTGAAATCTCTCTTGTAATATCACCAAAAAGCTGTGCATCACGGAGAGTGAGTGTCACGATCGGTTCATTCGTTTGGTCTTTAAAAGAAGAATTTGCCCCATTTTGCTGCAAATCACTTCCATCTAATAACACTTCATCATTTACATCACGAAATGTTAGGTTCGCTTCTGTAGAAAGTAGGTCACGTGCCGTTTGTTGGTCTTCCACACCAGCTAATTGCACACGGATGCGGTCGTCGCCCTCAATTTGAATATTCGGCTCTGATACACCGAGCACATTTACACGTTGATTGAGCGCACTAACCGTCGCACTTAGTGCTGTTTGATCAATTACATCTCCTTCATTAGCGGGATTAACTTGATACAAAATCTCAAATCCGCCTTGAAGGTCGAGTCCTAGCTTGATTTCCTTCGTAATTCCCATAACCGTCTGGCTAATCAGCCCTCCGAAGATGAGTACGATGAGAAAAAAAGCAATAATTCGGCCTTTTTTCACCATGTTGCTCAAATGCCTCCTCCTATTAACGCACTAATGCTTGTCTACTAAGAGACAAGCATTTACACAATAGTCTTATTATAGCTTTTCATGAAAAATCCTGTCAATTTCATCTAGAAGATTCTCACTTAAACATCACATTATGTATTCATGCGACCTACCCAAACGATTCTTGTTTTTTAAACCAATTCTCGCCTTCACGGTAACTTTCTTTTGTTACCCATGTCATATAATCCTGAACTTTTAATGTAAGAATGACTTGAACAAAAGCATGAAGATGAATAAATTCTTTTTGTTTTCGCAAACGATCCATCACACAAGCCCACACTTGATCCACAGTTACTCGGTCATAACCTAGAAAATGAAACTCCTCGACCTTTGAAGCAAGTGCCGGCTCTACATCGTATCTCCAACTTTCAAATTGCTGTCTTTCCATCGTATCATGCTCCCCTCTATTAAGTTCCTTCTTACCTCTAAAAGACTGTATACATCACAGCAGCAACCCCAACACCAGCAATAACCACACCTGTTGCAATGGCTAAAAAGGCTGATCGTAAAGGGATAAAAAATAAGATCGCTGCTAAGCTTGCAGAATAAGCTCCTGTTGTCGGAAGCGGTACCGCTGTAAACAATATCAAGCCAAGCGCACCAAACTTCTCAACATTATTACTCTTTTTCATCGTACGATTATAAAGCCAATCATAGAAGCGTTTATATACCGAAAAACGAAGCATCCACTTACTAATAGGACGGAATAATAGCAGAATTGGAATAATTGGTAGTAAGTTTCCAAGCATCCCATAGAATAGAGCCTCACTGAACGAAAAGCCTAGTTGATGAGCAAGCGGAATTCCTCCACGCAACTCCAAAATCGGCATTGCTGATATCACAATGACTAATAATTCAGGTGGCAAAAAGCCAAACGTATCAATTAAAAACTGTTCAATAGTGTGTTTCACTTAAACTCTTCCTCTCTCTTTACCAAATGCGATAAAACATCTTGTCATGCTTGCCCCACTACTAAGCATATAAATAATAGCGGAAAATATCCATTATTTTTTATGAAAGTAGGGCTGCACATGTCAAAACAGACCTTTCTAAAAGGGACGTTCATCTTGATCATAGCGGGACTTATAACGCGCTTTTTAGGCTTTGTTAATAAAATTGTGGTAGCTCGAATTATGGGTGCAGAAGGAGTCGGCCTTTACATGATGGCCGTGCCAACATTGCTTCTTGTTATTACGATCACTCAACTCGGACTTCCTGTAGCCATCTCTAAACTTGTGGCAGAAGCCGAAGCGAAAAAGGATCGGGGCAGAATTAAAAAAATCTTGATTGTCTCCATTGCCATAACAGGAACACTAAGCATTATTTTTACAGCAGCCATGGTCATCTTCGCTCCCATTATATCAAAAACCCTCTTAACAGATGCACGGGCTTATTACCCATTGATTGCAATTGCACCAATTGTCCCAATTGTAGCTCTCTCCTCTGTCATGCGCGGCTATTTCCAAGGTAGACAAAATATGAAGCCGACTGCTTACTCGCAAGTGATTGAGCAAGTTGTCCGCATTACATTAGTTGCAGTAATGACAAGTGCCTTTCTACCAATGGGCGTTGAATATGCAGCAGCTGGGGCCATGATTTCAGTTGTGTTTGGTGAGCTAGCTTCACTTCTTTATATGGTGTTCATGTTCAAGACCAATAAACGCTTCAAAATTCGTTCAGGCTTCTTTGGTTACGTAAAAGAAGGAAAACATACATTTAATGATTTAATGAGAATTGCCTTACCGACAACTGGCAGTAAGCTAATCGGTTCTCTTTCCTTATTTTTTGAGCCGATCGTTGTTGCACAAAGTTTGGCTATTGCAGGGGTTGCAACCGTTATGGCTACTCAGCAGTATGGTGAATTAGCGGGCTTCGTTATTCCACTTTTACTTCTACCAACTTTTATCACCTTTTCTTTGTCTGTTTCGTTGGTTCCTGCTATCAGTGAGGCAGCGGCAAAAAAACAATACAAAACGATTCATCATAGACTCGGGCAAGCCCTTCGATTAGCCCTTATTTCAGGAGGGGTTTCAGTCGTTATTTTGTATGTGTATGCCGAACCGATTATGGACCTGATGTACAATGCACCATCTGTTGCAACATACGTTAAAGTCATGGCTCCTTTTAGCATCTTCCTTTATTTCCAAGGCCCACTTCAAGCAACTCTACAAGCTCTCGATTTAGCGAAAGCCGCGATGATGAATAGCTTGTTTGGAGCAGTCGTGAAAATTGGAGCAATCTTTGCTCTAGCAACCCGTCCTGAATTTGGAATCATGGGAGCGGCACTCGCTATTGTGATTGGCTTTATCTTAGTCACCCTACTCCATTTTGCAACCGTCGTTAAAACAGTGAGTTTCACCATCAACGTAAAATTAATTGTTAAAGTAATCTTACTAATCAGTTCATCTACTTGGATTGGGTACCTCTGTTTACATCACGCATTCTTGGATCAGTCATTGCTTACAAAAACGTTACTAAGCATTGCAATTACAACGACCTTCTATAGCATTCTCATGATCTTATTAGGCCTTATCAAACACGATGAATTAAAACGTCTTCCATTCATCGGCCAAACAATCGCAAAATTTGTACCGAAAAGCTAAATAAAAGAATAGGAGCTTCAGCTATAGTGGCTGAAGCTCCTTTCGCTTTTCTTGTCTAGCTGCATTGCCTCAGGTCATCGGTCGCTTCACTTTGTCAAACGAAGCAAAAAGAAGCTTCTCATTGCCAAACCTCCATCGTCCTCATACCTAAACGAGCCAATTACGCTTTTCTTGTCTAGCTGCGGCTCCTTGTCCTGCGGGTAAAAACGGTGAATCAAATGAAGTCAAAGAGCGACTTCATATTACTCCCCCTTATTTTTCCGCATGCCAGTCCAGTCGCCTTCGCTTTTCTTTTTTATCATTTTGTAAATCGATCGATAATCAGGTTAATCGCTCCGTCTCCGGTTACGTTTGTTGCTGTCCCGAAGCTATCTTGGGCCATATAGAGGGCGATCATTAACCCGATTGCCGCTTCACTAAATCCAAGCATTGATGTTAACACACCAAGGGCCGCCATAATCGCTCCACCCGGAACACCAGGTGCGGCTACCATAATGAGTCCAAGCATGAAGATTACCGGCAACATGTTTGCAATCGTTGGTGTTGCTAGTTCTGGTGTAATCATCATTACAGCCATTGCACATGTGACGATCGTGATCACACTTCCTGATAAATGGATCGTTGCACATAATGGCACTCCGAAGTTGGCGATATTTTCTTTTACGTTGTTTTTTTTCACCGATTGCAACGTCACTGGAATCGTTGCTGCACTACTCATTGTTCCAATGGCCGTTGCATAAGCTGGTGCCATATTTGCTAAAAGCTTAAATGGATTTTGTTTACGAAGCGCACCTGCAGTTGAATATTGAATCACTAACCATATTAAGTGAAGAGAAATGGCTAGCACAAGAACGACTGCAAACAAGCTCAGCGTCTTAAAGACTGTTCCTTCATATGCAAGTTCTGAGAAGATCCCTGCAATATAGAAAGGAAGAAGAGGAATAATAATAGCTGCAATCACAAGCTCAATAATATCTCTACCTTCATCTAAGAACGCTTTGATCTTCTCACTGCCTGTTTTCGAAACCCCAATTCCAAATACAAAGGCCATAACAAGAGCTGTCACAATGCCCATTAATGGTTCAATCTCAAGATTTAAAAATGGTTCAAGTCCACCAGCTTCCTCTACAACTTCATTTGGAGTCGTTAATTGAGGGATAATGAGAGATGCGACAACAAAGGCAAACAACCCAGCAATAACGGTTGATACATAGGCTAGTCCTACTGTGCTTCCCACTAATTTTCCTGAACTCTTTCCAAGGCCTGCTACCCCACTTGCGATAAAGAATAAAATAATGAATGGAACAATAAATGTGATAAAACTTCCGAATAAGCTTTTAAATGTAACTAGCACTCGCACAACTGATTCCGGAAAAAACAATCCAATTAAAATACCGACAATAATACCAATGACTAATTTTGCTAAAAGTTTCATCTTCTACCCTCCGAATTGTCTCTCTAAGAAGAACAAATGTATATTGCTATTTTACATAATTTTTTTTAGAAAACAAGGATTAACGATATATTCAGAATAGTAAGTTTTTAAAGCGATAGAAAAAAGCTAACCTTTTTCTCAAGATTAGCTTCAAATATTCAGGATCTTACCACAAGAAAAAGGCACTAGCGAGGGCAAATCCTCCAATGGCGGCAAGCGCAATTGGGACCACATTATTAGATGGACAACAGGATGGTGGATAAGGTGGCTGGTAATAGCCATAACCATACCCTCCGCTACGATCATATGATTCCTGCTCCCCAGCTTGTTCAAGTTCCAAGTAAACATGGCCCGAATCAACGTTGACTAATTTCCCTGTATAAGTTGTTCCCGAAACATCTGTAATCGTCACTCGCTGACCTTGATGTTCTTTTGCAAGCTCATAATAGTTAGACACAAGCGAACCTCCTTTTTGTCGTTCATATATAAGATATGAACAAACCAAAAAGCATGTCTCCACCTATAACTAGTTTTAGCTTATTGTTCGTCTTTAAGATCTACAAAAAACGATTGATCATCCCTTAAAGCACAATACGATATCTTTTTAATATCTCTGTATCCAATTTTTCTCATTTCTTGCCTTAACCATAACGGTGTTTTTTCGATTTTTTTCAAATGCTCCTCTTGAACCTTCCCATCTAGGATAAGGGGTAAGGGGAGATTGGAACCTTTCTTGTCAGCATCCTTTGATTTTTCAATAACGGAAAGTTTGCCAGAAGGTTCTAAAATGGCAAATTCAACATCAGAAAGCTTTCCTATCTTGTTCTGTCTTAGCTGCACAAGTAAGTCATCAAAGTTATAGCGTTGCTTACGCATTTCATGTTCATCGATCTTTCCTTCTTTTATTAATACAGAAGGCTCCCCATCTAATAAGTCACGTAATTTTTCACTTTTTAACGAGATAACTGCAAACGTAATTTGAATGATGGACAGCACAAAAATGGGGATTAATGAATGAATCATCGGCGCTTGAAAGTTATCAATCGAAATCACCGCAAGTTCAGCAATCATGATTGATACAACAAAATCAAGAACCGATAATTGCCCTATTTCTCGTTTACCCATCAAGCGTAAGACAAGTAGAATAATGACATACACCAAAACTGTACGAAGGATGATTGTCACAAAGTCCATCGCTCACGCCCCCTCAATCTCAAACTCAGTCTTTAATGAGTAGTATGTGCAGAGATTGTGAGCTAATGAATTGAAGCTTTTGGAAAGAGAACTCAGTTAAAAATAAATTAAATAGCGTAAATAAATATAAATGCTTGATATAATAAAAGAAATAAGAGCAATCGGTGCACCTACTTTTAAAAATTCCAGATAGCTGAATGGTTGCTTTGCTTTTAAAGCCATTCCAGCTACAATCACGTTTGCCGTCGCTCCAATAATGGTTGCATTTCCTCCTAAACAAGCCCCTAGAGCAAGCGACCACCATAATGGATCAAGATTAGTCATTCCATACTCTTGAAATTCTAAAATGACTGGAATCATTGCCGCTACAAATGGAATATTATCTACAAATCCGCTAAGGATGCCAGATCCCCATAAAATAAACATCGCCGTCTTAGGCAAATCACCGTCCGTATAATATATAATGGCCTTTGCAAACTCATCAATGATCCCGACCTCTTTTAATCCACCAACTAGCATGAATAGTCCAATAAAAAAGAAAAGAGTTACCCATTCAACCGACTTGAATACTTCCTCTACATCTAGCTCATCTTGAGTAATTAACATCAATAATAAAGCCCCTACCATTGCAATACTAGTCAACTCAATATGTAATAAAGGTTGAATCACAAAGGCAACAGTAGTTGCTCCTAGAACAGTAACCGATTTAATTAACAAGGTTCTATCTTTGATGAAATCTGCAGGTTGGAGCATTTTTAACTTCGTCTGATGCTCAACTTTAACCGAAAGCTGTTTTCGGTAATAAAAAACCAATCCTGCCATCACTAATAAAAAAATGATGATAACAACTGGACTTAAGTGCACGATAAAATCATTAAAGTTTAAATGCCCAACTGCCTGACCAATCATTAAATTAGGAGGATCTCCAATTAATGTAGCTGTCCCACCAATATTAGACGCCATGACAATGGATAATAAAAACGGAACCGCATTGAGCTTTAAAAGAGAGGTTAATGTAAAAATAATCGGTACAATTAAAAGCACCGTAGTCACATTGTTTAAAAAAGCAGAGCCAAAAGCAGTAAAAGTTGAGATCACAATAAGTAAAGGGATGGGTCTGCCCTCTACCCATTTCGCCATAGAGACAGCAACATATTCAAAAAAACCGCTCTGACTTGTGATGGAAACTAAAATCATCATTGCCAGTAAAAGGGTAATCGTATGCCAATCGATATGCTGCAAAAAGGCAGCTTCTATTTCATATACACCGAACACAAGCATCAACACGCCACCTAGACAAGCGACCACGGCCCGGTTCAGTTTTTCGGTCATAATAAAGAAATAACTGATGATAAAAATGATTAACGCAAAGGTTACTGCCATGTTTGTACTCCTCTCGTCCACATTTCTATCATCCTATGACACGCTTGATTTAAACATGTCCTTTATTCTGCTTATCCAATCTTTTATGTCTATTTTATACAAGCCTGAATAAGCTTTAAAAAGAGGTTAAATACATTACAAAGGGGTGTGAAAAATTGGCTTCTAGAAGTTTTCTCCCAGCTGTCTTTTGGGGATTAAGTGCAATTTTAGTAATTGCTCTATCTTTTAGTTTACTTACTTCCTTATTTTTAACATTTACTTCTTATACGGAGGAATCAATCGGCTGGCTTATCATTGGAGTAGCGTGCTTATCAATGTTTATTGGCGGGTTTATGTCAGGAGCAAAAGCAAAGTCAAGAGGTTGGATGGCAGGTGCTCTAACAGCCTTGTTATTTACAATAATAACTTTTCTTGTCCAATTCCTTGGCTACAACGAGGTATTCACAACTGGACAGTACGCCTTTCACGGCGCCTACCTGCTACTCGCAGCATTAGGTGGCATCATTGGAGTGAATATAGCAAGCAACTCACAAAAATAAAGAAAGCACAGCCAAATGGCTGTGCTTTCTTATGTATGACTGATGTCTAGCTTCATTGACTCAGATAATCGTCCGCGTCACTTTGGCAAACGAAGCAAAAGCGCTTCTCATTGCCAAACCTCCAGCCTCCTCATATCTAAACGAATCATTCCGCTTTTCTTGTCTAGCTTCGGCTCCTTGGCATGCGGGTAAAAATGGTGCATCGAATGAAGTCAAACTGCGACTTCATATCGCTCCCCCTTATTTTACCGCATGCCAGAACAGTCACCTCCGCTTTTCTTTTATCAATCTGGGTTGACTACTTCGCGGACTGCTGCACGGTCAAACGTTAGTTTGCGGTTATCGTTTACAAGAACGATGAGTACATCCTCATCGATTGCATCGATTACACCGTGTATGCCACCAATTGTGATGATTTTGTCACCACGTTGAAGGTTTGAGTGCATGTCACGAATTGATTTCTGACGCTTTTGTTGTGGACGAATAAGCAAGAAATAAAAAATCGCAAACATTAGAATTAGTGGTAATAATGTACCAAGAATCTCCATTCATTTTCCCCCCTTTCCTTACTTTACAAGCTATATGATTAGAAGTTCTTTGCATTTGGCTTGTTGAAGCCGTATTGTTCAAAAAACTCTTCTCTAAAGTCAAGCAAACGATCATCACGAATTGCTTGTCTTACCTGCTCCATTAAGTTTAACAGGAAATACAGGTTATGATAAGTCGTAAGCCTAAATCCGAACGTTTCGTCACACTTAATTAAATGGCGAATATACGCTCTTGAATAGTTTTGACAAACATGACAATCACAGTTCTCATCAAGAGGACGGAAATCGCGTGCAAACTTTGCATTTCGGACGACTAAGCGACCTTCACTTGTCATACAAGTACCATTTCTAGCAATACGAGTAGGAAGCACACAATCGAACATATCAATCCCACGAATCGCACCATCAATTAGTGAATCAGGAGATCCAACTCCCATTAGATAACGGGCTTTGTCATCTGGTAACCAAGGTGTTGTAAACTCTAACACACGGTTCATCACATCTTTTGGTTCGCCTACTGATAACCCACCAACAGCGTAACCAGGGAAATCCATTGATACGAGGTCTTTAGCACTTTGCTTTCTCAGCTCTTCGTACTCCCCACCTTGTACAATTCCGAATAAACCTTGGTCTTCTGGACGTTTATGAGCACTTAAACAACGTTCAGCCCAGCGACTCGTACGCTCAACCGATTTTTTCATGTAGTCATATTCAGCAGGATAAGGAGGACATTCATCAAATGCCATCATAATATCTGACCCAAGCGCATTTTGAATATCCATTGCACCTTCAGGACTTAAGAAAAGTTTCTCCCCACTCATGTGGTTGCGAAAATGAACACCCTCTTCTTCAATCTTACGCAAAGCACTTAAACTAAATACTTGAAATCCACCAGAATCCGTTAAAATTGGACGATCCCAGTTCATAAATTTATGAAGGCCGCCTGCTTCTTTGACGATATCATGCCCCGGACGTAACCAAAGGTGATAGGTGTTACTTAAAATAATCTGAGCGTTCATATCATAAAGATCTTCCGGGCTCATTGTTTTAACTGTTGCAAGTGTTCCAACAGGCATAAAAATGGGTGTTTCAAATGTACCGTGTGGTGTGTGTACACGCCCAAGTCTAGCACCTGATTGTTTACACGTTTTAATTAATTCATAGGTGACTGCTGCCATAGCGTCCCATCCTCCTTGTCACTCTCATTTCTTATCTAACGAATAAACATTGCATCACCAAAGCTGAAGAAACGATACCGTTCCTTAACCGCATGGTTGTATGCCCCAATGATATGCTCTCTTCCCGCAAGAGCACTTACAAGCATGACAAGCGTAGACTTAGGTAAGTGAAAATTCGTTAACAATCCGTCAATCCCTTTAAATGTATAACCTGGGTAAATAAAAATGGACGTCCAACCAGATGCCTCACAAAACGCACCATGTTCATTCATGATTGTCTCAAGTGTTCTAGCTGAAGTGGTACCGACTGCTACCACTTTGCCGTCATTCTCTTTAACCTCTGTAAGTAAGCGTGCGGTTCCTTCACTCATTTGATAATATTCTGCATGCATCTCATGGGATTCAACATCCTCCACACTAACCGGCCTAAATGTTCCAAGCCCGACATGCAAAGTGATAAAGGCTAAGTGAACACCTTTATCTTGTAGAGTTTGCAGCAGTTCTTCTGTAAAATGCAACCCTGCCGTTGGAGCTGCTGCAGATCCTCTATTTTTAGCAAAAACTGTCTGATAACGTTCTTGGTCATCAAGTTGTTCTTTAATATAAGGTGGCAAAGGCATTTCTCCCAATTGGTCAAGAACCTCATGAAGAATCCCGTCGTATTGTAACTCAACTACTCGTCCACCTTGATCGCTTTCAGCTACACAAGTAGCAGTGAGAAGGCCATCTCCAAAATCAATCGTTGTACCAACCTTCACTCGCTTTGCAGGCTTCGCAAGAGTCTCCCATTTATCACCTTCAAGCTGCTTTAATAACAGCAACTCAATTTTAGCTCCGGTATCCTTTTTCACACCGTACAATCTAGCTGGTAACACTCTTGTATCATTTAATACTAAGCAATCACCTGGCTTCAAATAGTCGGTTACTGAAGAGAAGACATCATCCTTAATCGAGCCATTTTCTTTATCTAAAACAAGCAAACGAGACGCCGTTCGATCAAGGAGCGGCGTCTGTGCGATCAATTCATCTGGTAAATAAAAATCAAAATCACGTACATCCATGTAAATTCACCTTTTCATCCGTTCTAAGACATCTTTTCTAGAATACCGAACCTTGTTTTATTAAGCAAGGGAAATTCATCTCGCTTACCGGAATCGTCCAAATAAAAATAAAATCAAAGAAAGAACGATACTTACGACAATCGAGGTCATGATCGGAAAGTAAAACGTGGAATTCTCTCGTTTGATTAAAATATCTCCGGGCAAGCGGCCAATTGATGTTTTTGAGAGTAGCGGCCATAACAGCCCAACCACAATGCAAATAATCCCAATCCCAATCAACACTTTCGATATTGTACTCATTTAGTCGGCTCCTTAAGATTGAAATGTTTATAACAAGCAGGTGTGACCATTCTTCCTCTCGGTGTGCGCTGTAAGAAACCAATTTGTAATAAATAGGGCTCATATACATCTTCAATCGTTTCAGACTCTTCTCCTATAGTCGCAGAGATTGTCTCAAGGCCAACAGGACCACCTCGGAATTTTTCAATCATCCCTATTAGTAATTTATGGTCAATATGATCAAGTCCTAGACGGTCAACTTGTAATTTCTCTAGAGCATCTGCTGCAAGTTCAACAGAAATCGTGCCGTTGCCCATAACTTGCGCAAAATCCCTTACTCGCCGTAGCAGACGATTCGCAATACGAGGAGTTCCTCTTGAACGTCTAGCAATTTCTACTGCGGCAGCTTCTTCTAATTCCGTTTCAAAAATAGCTGCTGTTCGCTTTACAATGACCGCAAGTTCCGCTTCTGTATAATATTCTAAACGTGCCATTACTCCAAAGCGATCACGTAGCGGTGCTGAGAGCATCCCTGCTCGAGTTGTTGCTCCTACGAGGGTAAAAGGTGGTAAGTCTAGACGAACGGACCTGGCGGTTGGGCCTTTTCCAATCACAATGTCTAAACAAAAGTCCTCCATTGCTGGATAAAGTACCTCCTCAACCATGCGATTTAGACGATGTATTTCATCAATGAACAAAACATCACCAGGCTCAAGCGCTGTAAGAATAGCTGCTAAATCACCTGGCCTCTCAATTGCTGGACCTGAAGTGGTTCGCATTTGTACTCCCATCTCTGTTGCGATGATACCAGATAAAGTGGTTTTACCAAGACCAGGTGGCCCATATAAAAGCACATGATCAAGGCACTCTTCACGCATTTTGGCAGCTTCTATAAAAACTTGCAGGTTTTGCTTTACTTTTTCTTGCCCAATGTACTGATTTAAATCCGTTGGGCGAATGGTTTGATCAAGTGATTCCTCTAGACCTTGAGCTTCCGCAGAGACCATACGCTCATCCATTCATCTCCACCTCCTCATTTTAGATTTTCAGCATTAATTTCAAAGCTTTTTTAATATAAGCATCCGTTTCCATTGCTTCCTCTTCAAGCTTAGGACGAACCTTTTTCAATTCTTTTTCTACATATCCAAGTGCCCGTAGTGCTTCAAGCGCTTCTTCAAGCTCTTCATTTACTTGGTTAACGGCTTGTTTTGATCCAGAAATTAATCCGTCTGAATCTGTGAATAAACTTGGAGCAAATTCATCAAGCTTCCCTTTTAAATCTAAAATAATTTGTCTAGCTGTCTTTTTACCGACGCCAGGAAACTTCACTAATAATGCCTCGTCTTCTTCTTCAATCGCCCGTACCACATGCTCCGGTTGACCTGAAGCAAGAATCGCTAATGCACCTTTAGGACCAATCCCTGATACATTGAGTAATTTCTCAAATAAAGCCCGCTCTGCTTTTGTCTCAAACCCAAATAACCGAAGAAGATCCTCCCTCACATGTTGATAGGTAAAAATCCTAATCTTCTCCTCTAATTGGCGCTGGAAACGGTAAGGATTCGGACAATAGACCTGATAGCCTAACCCTTGGTGGTCCACTACGACATATTGTGTTTCGATGTCCACTAACACTCCATTTATGTAATCAATCACTTTGAACTCCCTCTCCATTATACGAACGTTTATTTCTATTTTAGCATATTTCCCTTCCCTTCGTATAATCGCATCCTGCTCAAAATAAAAAAGCCGCCTGTTTAACAGACAGCCTTAAAATTCAGCTTCTTTATACTCTGCAAAAACTTCTAACACTTCTTCATAATGATCCTTATCTCCAACAGGAATACCTTTAGCGAGCTCAGAATGTTGCTTACTTTTCAATTTCTTTGTATCGACTTGAAAAAACGACTGAATCACTTGTTCATCTTGGGGAACGCCTTCAAAAATCGATAAAATTCCATCTTCAGTAATCCCAAAATAACCGTTCATTTTTAAATCTGGAGAGATATCATCAATTTCTTTTTGAAAGACCATTCGCTCCTCAGATTGAGTTAGTAAATTCCACTCCTCATACTGAGCCCAGAAATCTTCCATTGCCCAAATTGTTTCTTCAGTCTGCTCTTCGATGACTTCACCGTCCATGTAAAGGTATTGCAAGGTCACATTCATCGTCGTAGGACCTAAGACTTCAAACGCATTATTCTCGTTAGAATCAGATTGAACATGCCCTCGTTCTGTTTGAACAAATAGTAACGTAAAGGTTGTAACTAGTATCAACAGAAGCATGATGAGAATAGTGTTTCCCTTTTTCTTTTTTATTTCTTGAAGCACTTTCACCATGTTCACCACCGTTCAATTCATTAGTGAAATCACTATAATAGATAAAAACTTCCATTTATAAGTTCAGTCTCTCCGTAAATCGATGTTTTCATTCCTCTCTTAAAAAAATCTTCAAAATTGAAAAAAGACAGGGAGGATCCCCTGTCTTAATTAAGGTTGTATTGTATTAACGTGAACGCTCAAACGGACGTTGTACAGCGCGACCTAAATCTTGTAGCATGTCATTAAATGTTGCTCCAACTTCATTAAAAGCAGCACCAGTACGTAATTCATCATCCATTGTACGGATGCGCCCTACTGTATTCTTATCTGTTACAACGCGTACATCTTTTCCTTCAACTTGTTGTTGAACGACCTTTTGGACACGATTCTTGATCTTTTCTTTGTTAGCATCTGTTTGAACACCTACTACGACGTCGTTTTCATGTACAATGACACGACAGTCCTCAACACCTTCAATATCATCGACTCGATTTGCTAATTGTTGAGCCGTTTTCCCGTCGTAATCTTTATGGTAATTAGCCGTAGTTGTGCGTTGACCCGTTAATGATTCCGCACCACGTCTTGCAGCACCCATTCCACGATTTGCACCATGCTCTAGTGCAGCAGCACCTTGACGCACTCCTTGACCAAGAGTACCAGCACCTTGACGCACTCCTTGTTCAAGCGCTCCAGCTCCGCGGCGAACACCATGCTCCATTGTTCCTGCACCACGATTTGTCATTCCTAGACCTTCACCTGTACGATTCATCGTACCGCGTTGCCCAAAGCCAAAGAAGTTCATTCCTCCTTGACGATTTTGTGTACCATAGCGCGTATTGGCATGGCCACGTAACAATCCATTTTCATCAACCATACCTGGTCGATCATTCCCTGTGATACCTGCTCGTCCCATTCCAGGTCGAGTTTGGTTAGCACGGTACCCATCACGTCCTGCAGATTGGAACCCTTTGTCACGCGTTTGATAGTTGTTTAAATGTGTGCGTGTTCTTTGTCCTGCAGGTTGATCGAGTCTTCCATAAGCGCCACCAGCACGACGATTATCAGGTGTCATCATATCTGTAACTGGACCTTGACCACCGTAACGTGAACTTGTATAAGCACCACTCATGTCTTGTGATTCAAAACCTGTATTTTGATAATTGTTGTTCATGGTTCTAGCTTGATTGTCTGTACCACATGCAGTCATACTACTTAAAATCATTGTTGCTGCGGCAACCGTCAATGCTACTTTTTTCATTTTTGAATTCCCCCTTTCAACAATTAATGTGGCTGAAATCATCTAACTTTACTCTGTTAGTTATTGGGGAGAAATGAAAATAATAAGCGAAATGATTAAATCAAAAGAAAAAGCAGCCCCAAAATAGGCTGCTTCTAATCATTAATCTTCATAATCATCAGTTTCACGATATTGATTAAGATGTTGAAGTTGTTCATAATCATTAGCTGACATCATTTGTCCATTTGTTCCATACATCGTTGGTTGATTCCTTTGCCCCATCATTTGCATTTGTTGATTCGTTTGAGCCATTGATTGCATAGACTGATTAGCCTGTGGGCCCATATTCATTGGCATCATCGGTTGATTTGCCTGCGGACCTATATTCATTGGCATCATCGGTTGATTTGCCTGCGGACCCATATTCATTGGCATCATCGGTTGATTTGCCTGTGGACCCATATTCATTGGCATCATCGGTTGATTTGCCTGTGGACCCATATTCATTGGCATCATCGGTTGATTTGCCTG
>NZ_JAWJBA010000005.1:0-251754 GCF_032843265.1 Alkalihalophilus lindianensis | reverse complement strand
AGCATCTTGTTTTAAAAATTGACGAGATATCATGTATCTCTATTTCGCTTGGCTTTTGTTCAGTTTTCAAAGAACTTGTTTGTCGTTGTTGGCGACTTCATTATCTTATCAAATCGTCATTTCGAAGTCAACAACTTTTTTAAAATAATTTGTGTGCGTAACAACTGTGTTGTCAGCGACAAGTAATAATTTATCACGCACACAAACTAAAGTCAATACTATTTAATCATTTTATTTTAAGATTTTAATTTATAGTGAATGTGATGAATTCCTTTAGCTTTTGATTCTTGATGATCTATTAATAGGAATTCCTTTTCTATTAAGAAGTTAACAAGCAATTCAAGGTCAATTCGATAATCTTGCACTTCAGGAATTTCCATCATTTCAGCTATCGTCCAGCTTTCATCTCTAGAAGCTAGTAATGTGAGGAAATGCTGCGATCCAATTTCAGTTTTTGAACGAACCGCTAATTCTGTAGCAAGGATTAATAGTTCAATTCGTTGCTCTAATGATTCCTCACTCATCAATAACTCTTGATACAATTTATAGGTTTCAGGCTCAATCTTCCTAACTTGCTCCCACACTGTTACCTCAGGATAAAACCCATGGTTAATGACTGCCAGTCTAGCTAAATGATGCAGAGAGTGCATCATATTACTAAAAGCATCGAAGGAATGATGATTATGGAACAACGTTTTGCCTTCATCAAATCGTCTTAACATTTTCGTAAATTGAATCGTCATCTTTTTGATTCGATCGCCAGGAGGAAAGGTTTCAATCCGTTCTTTAACCCCTTGAAGAAATTCATTTCGATCAAAAACAATCTTTCCATGAAAAAGCCAATCCACTAAACGACGGTGCGTGCCTGCGATTAAAGAATGATGCATCGTGGTTTGGCTCAAAGAGTGCAAAGCCACCTTCATCGTTCCTAATTGATAATGCTTTACATGCCAATCAACTTCAGGATTATTTTTTATTACAAGTACAATTGCATCGAATCCATCTAAAATTGATAGCGGTGATAATTCTTTTTCTATAACTAATATAGCCAATGTATCATCCTCACTAGCTCGATCTTGATAAAGTTGCCTTAAAAACATATCCATACTAACTCCTCCTCAATCGCCCACACACTTTGCCAGGAAATTCTCGTGTACTACTTTCGACAAGAACTGGCGATATCCTTCACAAAGTAGTGAATTTCTTCTCTGTTCCATAGGTTGTTCCCCTTCTCTATGCTATACTCATAAATGGGAGGGACGAATATGGGAATTAAGTATACAAATAAAATAAATAAGATTCGAACGTTTGCATTGTCACTAGTTTTTATTGGGATACTCGTTATGTATATCGGGATTTTCTTTAGAGACTCTCCGATCCTAATGACCATCTCTATGCTGATAGGATTTTTATTTATTATCGGAAGCACAGTCGTCTATTTTTGGATTGGCATGCTCTCAACTAAATCCGTACAAGTTGTATGTCCTAGCTGCAATAAACCTACAAAAATGTTAGGACGCGTCGATGCTTGTATGCATTGCAGTGAACCTTTAACTCTTGATCAATCTCTTGAAGGTAAAGAGTTTGATGAATCTTATAACAACAAATCTAAACGAAGCTAATTAGCTTCGTTTTTTGTTTATAAAAAAAGCACCTTAAGCTTGAGGAGCTTAAGGTGCTAATAGAATTAATGTTGTACTTTCTTTGTGCACTCTGTACATGTTCCGTAGATTTCCATACGGTGACTATGCACCTTAAATCCTGTCACATGTTCAGCAAGTGTTTCCACTTCATCTAGTCCAGGATAATGGAAGTCAACAATTTTACCACAATCTTGGCAAATCACATGATAATGATCAGATGTAACACAGTCAAAACGACTTGAAGAGTCTCCATAAGTCAACTCTTTTACAATACCTACTTCTTTAAAAACACGCAGATTATTGTATACTGTAGCGACACTCATATTAGGGAAACGACCTTCCAATGCTTTATAAATATCATCAGCAGTAGGATGGATTGATGTTTCATATAGAAATTCTAAAATAGCATGACGTTGAGGCGTCATACGAACACGGGTGCTTTTAAGTGCATCAATTGCATCTTGCAAGCGATGGTTTGACATCGTCATGCACCTCTCTTTCAAAAAACATTCTTACTTTATAATCTTTATAAATAGTATAATATAATCGTTGCCACCAAGTCAATATTGTCCTAGGAAAGAAAAGGCATTGCATGAGATGCATCTACTAAAAATGAAGTGTATCGATGTTCGTTTTTTGATTTCCTTTTCTTCTTTTCTTCTAATGACAGACACGCATCCTTCAATGCAGCTTTTAGATTCTCTAGATCTGTTTCTTCTACTCCAAAGAGAAACGTTGTATTCCCCTTCTTTAGAAAACCACCTGTACTAGCAAGCTCCGTCATTCGGTAGCCTTTCTCTCGCAAATCCCTCTCGACCTCACTTGCATAAAAATCATCAATAATACAAACTAGAAGCTTCATAACCCGTCCCCCTTTTACAACTAATAGCCTTTAGTTAAATCTATTCGATTAATGAAGTCATCGTTCCCTTCAATGAACGTTTTTAGATTTTTTTTCACGATCTCAAATGCTCTTGTTTGATATTCAGATGAAATTCCAGATATATGCGGGGTAACTGTGACCTTCTCGTGATTCCAAAAAGAGTGATTGCTAGTTAACGGCTCTGTTTCAAATACATCTAAACTTGCATGTGCAAGATGCCCTTCCTCTAGCACTTTTTCTAAAGCTTGTTCATCAACCGTTTTTCCACGGCCAATATTTATAAAATAAGCGTCTTTTTTCATAACAGAAAAACGTTCTTCGCTCATAAACTTTTGTGTTTTTTCGGTATGTGGAAGAATATTAACGACAAAATGAGATTTCCCGAGTAGCGTTTCAACGGTTTTTTCAGTATACATTTCATCTATATACTGAACACTTTTTCCTGTACTATTCATTCCGAGAGTTTTCATACCAAAAGCCTGACTTAAACGTGCAACTTCTTGACCAATAGCACCTGCACCAAGAATTCCAATTGTTTTACCGTTAAGCTCCATCATCGGAACTTTACGATTCCAGTTGGCCTGTTTTTCACTCGCTATCAACTCTTTCGTCTTTCTTGCCATTTGCAACATCATGCTAATCGTATATTCACCCATTGGTTTGGCATGAATGCCACGACAATTCGTCACCAAAATTCCTTTTTGTAAGATGGCATTAAAAGGAATTTTTTCAAGCCCAGCAGCAATAACCATAATCCATTTTAGTTGCTTAGCTTCTTCAATTTTCTCTGAAGTGAGGTCTTCTCCGTATGTAATGAGCACTTCGCATGAGCTTAGATCTACTCCAACCTCATTCATTTTTTTATAGAACATGAAGTCAACTTCCGGGAAATCGTTAATCATTTGCTGTTGAATATCCTCTTTAATTTTTGCTGACGATACAACCTTCATCTTCTCACCTCATTAGAGACCTTTTCTGTTTTCAAAAAAAGCGAGAGTGATTCCCCTCGCTTTTAGTCTTTATGCTTCAACTTCTTCTTTTATAAATGTTAACGCTTCTTCGACATGGTCTTTGACACGTACTTTACGCCATTCTTTTACCAGTTTACCCTCTTTATCAATGACAAACGTCGATCTTTCAATTCCCATGTATTCCTTGCCAAAGTTTTTCTTCAATTTCCAGACGTGATACAACTCAGCAACCTCATGATCTTCATCTGCTAACAATAGAAATGGCAAATCGTATTTTTCAATAAACTTCTCATGACGAACTAATGGATCTGGACTCACGCCTAGAATAACGGTATCGAGTGATTCAAACGATTCTACTCGGTCACGAAAATCACATGCTTGAGTCGTGCAACCTGGTGTCATATCTTTAGGATAGAAATAAAGTACTACATTCTTCCCTTTGAGTTGACTTAATGTTACTTGCTCACCACTACTCGCTTCTAATTGAAAGTCGGGTGCAACTTGTCCGATTTCAAGAGCCATAATGTCACAACCTTCCTTATTTATAAAGATTTATTTATCGTAACGAATCTTGTTTCCTCTTACAACTATTCTACCTTATTTTCAAAACGAATAACAGTTGTGACCACAAAGGCTGCCGGCAAAAGATACCCAAATAAAGCCTGAATGATAGCAAGAATTCTACCTACTCCGATTGGGACAATATCACCATACCCTACTGAAAGCAATGTAATGGCACTAAAGTAGATAACATCTGAGACAAGATGCGTTAACTCCCCACCGACATTACGACTTGCTTCTGCCAATACTTGAATACCTAATAACTCAAGAATCATATAAATAAGAGCAAATGCTAGCATAACAGTCACATAAACATTTACTAACATCATAAAATGGCGAAGAGATACTCGGTGTCTCCCTCTAGTTGGCCGGTAACGTAAAAGCAATAAAAAACTCATTAATACCCCACTTACTGCGATAAACATACATATATATAAAAGCCAATTTACCATTAGCTCACCTCTTACCTTTTTAGGACTGCCTGTTACAAAAGATATGAGGATATCCTATTAATTAGAAATGATTAGAATGATTTTATCTCTAAAATGCTTATGAAAAAAATTTTTATCAATCGTTAAAAAAGTACCTTTCGTTTAGAGGGGATCTTACTATTAAAGAAGAATAATACATATGAAAATTATGTATGATCACATCAAACAACTTTGACTAAATGATCCTCCGAGAATTTGTGAATCATATCGCGAATAAAGGAGGTTACCACACTTGGAAATACTAAATGATGAAGTGTTAATCCAAAGTTACCATAAAGCGTTAGAACTCAAGCTTCATGAGGATTTCATTCAGTTACTATTTCAAGAAATATGTAAACGTAATCTTCATTCCCTCTCAAACGATCTTCCTTCAATGGAGAAAACAACCGATTAAATTGTGATCTATTAAAAGAACTACGAACCTTCTATCTTTTTATCTCTTCTCGTATCCCTCACTCAATAAAAGAAAGCCTCACCTTCCCTACTATCTATTTGCCTTTCACTTGTTCTAAACCCAAGCTTATGATTGAATAATGAATAGTATGAAGTGAATACATAACGGTATGGAGGAATTTATCACATGAATTTCAAACAATCAGAAGCCTTATACGATGAGGCCCAAGAACATATTCTAGGCGGTGTAAATAGTCCATCACGTGCCTATAAAGGGGTCGGCGGAGGAACGCCCGTTTTTATGGAGCGTGCTAATGGTGCTTATTTTTGGGATGTTGATGGAAATCAATATATTGATTTCCTAGCAGCTTACGGACCGATCATCACCGGTCATGCTCACCCTCATATTACCGAAGCAATTACAAAAGCTGCTGAAAATGGGGTATTATATGGTACACCTACAAAGCTTGAAAATCAATTTGCCAAAATGTTAAAAGAAGCCATTCCATCTCTAGAGAAAGTACGCTTTGTTAACTCAGGTACTGAAGCGGTGATGACGACTATCCGTGTTGCACGTGCCTATACCGGTCGTGATAAGATCATCAAATTTGCAGGTTGTTATCACGGTCATTCGGATCTAGTCTTAGTAGCAGCAGGTTCTGGGCCTTCTACATTAGGCACACCTGACTCTGCTGGTGTGACAAAAAGTATCGCTAAAGAAGTCATCACCGTTCCTTTCAATGACATTAATGCTTACAAAGAAGCCCTAGATAAATGGGGAGATGAGATTGCTGCGGTTTTAGTTGAACCAATCGTCGGCAATTTCGGAATTGTTGAACCTGATCCAGGCTTCCTCGAAGCTGTTAATGAACTGACACATGATGCCGGGGCATTAGTCATTTATGATGAAGTGATTACGGCTTTCCGCTTTATGTACGGTGGAGCTCAAAACTACCTCGGTGTTGAACCAGATATGACCGCCTTAGGTAAAATCATTGGTGGCGGGTTACCCATTGGAGCTTACGGTGGACGTGTGGATATTATGGAGAAAGTTGCCCCACTTGGACCTGCTTATCAAGCTGGAACAATGGCTGGAAACCCTGCATCGATGAGTGCTGGGATTGCTTGTTTAGAAGTATTAAAAGAAGAAGGTGTCTACGAAGAACTGAACCGACTTGGAGCCGAATTAGAAAAAGGTATTCTTGAACTTGCTAATAAACACAAGGTCGAAATCACAGTAAACCGTTTAAAAGGCGCTTTAACGATCTACTTCACAAATGAGACCATTCGTAATTACGAGCAAGCCGAACAAACCAACGGTGAGCAATTTGCGACTTTCTTTAAAGAGATGCTTAATCAAGGCATCAATCTTGCTCCATCAAAGTACGAGGCATGGTTCCTTACCACTGCTCATACAGATGATGACATCAACAAAACATTAAAAGCAGTCGACCACGCTTTTAAATGTGTATCTCAATCTCAAAAATAAAGTGAAAGCGCTGGTTTAATCTAGCGCTTTTTTTAATACACTAAAAAGGCACTATAGAAAATATCGCTAATTAAACAAACAAAACGCTTACATTATTTCTTTTTATAAAAAGAGGTTGATTCTAACGAAAAGTCATTGTATAGTACGTTCGGTATGAATTTATTAATGGATGCTATCGCCCATACTCATTCTAATTTGTAATCATATTCAGGCGATGAGCAGAAAGGATAATTAGTTACCATGAAACTTGGAGCTCGTATATTTAAGACGGGTCTTGCCATTATTGTCTCACTCTATTTTGCTATTTGGGTTGGGCTTGAGCCACCGATGTTCGCCGCTCTTGCCGCAGCTTTTGCGATTCAACCTTCAATCTACCGCACCTTCCAAACCAGTTTGGAACAAGTTCAAGCTAACGTGATCGGTGCTGTCTTAGGAGTCATCTTCGTTATGACATTTGGGCATGAACCATTTGTTGTTGGGTTAGTCGTAATATTAGCTATCGGCATCATCCTAAAGGTGAAATTAGAACCTACCACCATCCCCTTAGCAATTGTGACTATTATTATTGTGATGGAAAGTCCCGCAGACAACTTTATTGAGTTTGCAACGGGACGTTTTATGCTTATTATCATTGGTGTGTTTGCTGCATTTTTAGTGAATTTATTGTTTATTCCACCCCGCTATGAAACAAAGCTCTACCACAAAATGTTAAAAGCAACAGAAGATATTATTCAATGGACTATGCTCTTTTTAAGAAAAGATGCTGATCCTCGCATGCTTAAACGTGATATTAGTCGATTAGATGAGCAGATGGTTAAAATAGATAACCTATTCCTTTTATATAAAGAAGAACGAAATTACTTTCTTCGTAATAAATATGGAAAAGCCAGAAAAATTGTCTTATTCAGACAAATGTTGATTACCACCAAAAAGTCTTTAATTGTGCTTAAAAATCTCGAAAGACGTTCTGAGGAATTACATCAATTACCTTGTGAGATTCAAAAAGAAATTGAGCTGCAATTAAGCCGATTAACTCAATATCATGACCGAATCTTGCTACGTTACGTTGGTAAAGTTCAATCTTTGCCCACTGATGAAACGATGCAAGAGATTAATGATGGTAAAGCGGCTTTAACAGATCTTTATATTAACCTTTATAAAGATCCCGAGACAGTGCGTACTCAGTGGCTTCACATTCTGCCCGCTGTTTCACAAATTGTGGAGTACCAAGAACAACTTGAACACCTCGATCACTTAGTTGATTCCTTCTTTAACTTTCATAAGAAGGAAAACCAAGTGAAGGTACAAGAACCAGAAGAAGAATAAATCGCTATAGTCAAAAAAGACGTCCAGCCTCGTGTGCCGGACGTCTTTTTTTATGATAATTGCTGTACATCAAATAACTTTTGATAATGCCCTTTCTTTTTCATTAATTCATCGTGCTTACCACTTTCTACGATTTCTCCATTCTCGATTAAAACAATTCGATCTGCATGGGTAATGGTAGATAGTCGATGCGCGACAATAAATGTTGTACGGTTACGGGCTAGTTTTTCAAGTGCTTCTTGAATATAATGTTCACTTTCTAGGTCAAGCGCAGATGTGGCTTCATCAAAAATTAAGATCGGTGGATTCTTTAGAAATACCCGTGCAATCGCTACTCGCTGCTTCTGACCTCCAGATAATTTCACACCACGCTCACCAACCTCAGTATCATAACCATTTGGTAAATTCATAATAAATTCATGAGCATTTGCTGCCTTAGCAGCTGCTATCACTTCTTCATCACTTGCATTTGGATTCCCCATTAATATGTTCATTTTTACAGAATCACTAAATAACACATTATCTTGAAGAACCATCCCTATTTTATCTCTTAAGTTCCGAACTTGATAATGCCTTATATCCACACCATCTAAAAGGATTCGACCACTAGAGACATCGTAAAATCTCGGGATTAAGCTAATAAGTGTACTTTTTCCTCCACCACTCATCCCAACAAACGCAATCGTCTCTCCTTCTTTCACATCTAGAGAAACATTCTTTAATACAGGTTGTCCCTCATTCTCATAGTAAAATGAAACATCCTCAAATTGGACTCTTCCTGCAGCCGATTGAAGTGGCAAGGCATCTAAAGAGTCTTCGATATCATACTTCTCATCAATAAATTCAAACACACGATCCATTGAAGCAATCGATTGTGTCAGTGTGGTAGATGAATTCACTAATCGACGAAGTGGTCCATATAATCGCTCCATATATAATACAAACGCCGTCATCGCTCCAACTTCTAAACTTCCCGTTATCACAAAATAGCCTGAAACGACAATAACCAGTAATGGAGCAAGATCAGTAATCGTATTTACGACTGCAAATGTTTTCGCATTCCAACGCGTATGGTCTAGTGCTCGATCGAGAAAGTTTCCGTTACGTTTTGCAAATTGATTCTGTTCATGTTCTTCAAGGGCAAAGCTTCGAATGACATTCATCCCTTGTACTCGTTCATGCAAATGACCCTGCACCTCAGCAAGTGCTTGCGAACGTACCCTTGTTAAGTGCCTCAGCCGCGCATAAAAGAACTTCACAGAAAAACCGTAAAGTGGAAACATCGAAATCGCCACTAGTGTTAGCCAGACGTTAATATTTAACATAATTATAATAGCAATAATAATCGTAAATAAATCGAGCCAAATATTCATCAAACCCGTTATGACAAAGTTCTTCGTCTGCTCCACATCATGGATGACACGAGAAATAATTTCACCTACTTTTCGATTTGAATAAAAACGAAGACTTAAGCGTTGTATATGGGTAAATAATTGATCACGAATATCATAGAGGACTTTACTTCCGATCCATTGCGCATAGTATTGCCTTAAGTATTCAATTGGTGGTCTTAACACAAGGAAGATAAAGAACATTCCACCCATTATCCAAAATAAAGTTGATATCTTCTCATCTTGGGCCATTCCTTCGGCAAAGATGATATCATCTATCACATACATCATGACTAACGGTAATAATAAGGGAATACCGAATTTTAAAACCCCTATCATAATTGTCCACATAATTTGCTTCCAATATGGTTTAACAAAGATCATATACCGTTTAATACTGTTCAACAAGACACCCCCTTTTTCTTAGTATGACGGAAAAGAAAGCCTGGTAACCAGGCTTTCTACTTGTGTTTTCTACAAATTATTTACCTATATTGCAAAAAGCGTTCATACCAGCTCTCTACAAATTGCGGGGCAAATGGACCTTTTCTCTGATGAATCCAAGAGATTAATTCATCTACGCTTCTTTTTAGAATTTCATCTATTTCCGGTGGATAATTCATCAATTTACTATGCAGCTCATATTCATCTTCATCTAACAGCTTAAAGGTCATATCTGGATACACTTTAATATCAAGGTCATAGTCAATGTATTTTACTGCTTCCTCATCCCATGTGAACGGGGTTCCAAGATTACAGTAATAGTAAATTCCATCTGATCGAATCATACCGATCGTATTAAACCATTGTTCGGAATCAAAATAACAAATCGCTGGTTCACGTGTTCTCCAGTTGCGACCATCTGATTCTCTAACAAGAATTCGATCATTACCTCCGATTACAACCTTTGACGTCCCTTTAAGCACGATTGATTCTTCCCAAATCCGATGAATTGATCCATTGTGTTTATAACTTTGGATCTGAACACTACTGCCTACTTTGGGAAAATTCATAAAGATCTCCTTTCTTTTAAAAGTTTTGGACGTCAGTAGGTAGAGTAGCTAAATGCTTGTACGTTCCTTTACGTTCCTTTTGACTTGAAAGGATCTACCCTACAAACTACTTCTCGCACATTCCAATACAGTAACTTTTCTTTCATTCTTTTCTATTATACAGTGTTCCCCACCTTTTTGAAACGGTAAGCGCCTGTACCAAATAAAAATGGTGTATGTACTCTCTTTTCATGCTATTTCTATCTCCTTCCACAAGAAAAAACACCCTCTAGACGATAAGTCAGAGGGTGTTCTTCATCGTTTGATTAACGATTTTGTTGGTTTTGTTGTTGCTTATAGTTTGTAGAAGCTTGGTTTTTCTGAGCTTCAGATTGAGCGTTTTGCTGACGAACTTCTTGTGCATTCGTTTCGCTAGCAAACTCAGTGTTGTAGCTGTTTCCTTGTGCAGAAGCTGCATTTTGCTTTTGTACTTTTTGAGCGTTTGTTTTAGACGCTTGTTGCTGTTGTTGGTTTTGTTGTTGGTTGTTCATGTGATATCACCTCCACAAAGATTAATATGTACCGAGGTGACTCATTTTATTCAAAAAAAATACTAAACTAATAAAGAAATTCCTCCATCAACAATAATCGTCTGGCCACGAATCATCTTTGCTTGATCTGATAATAAGAACATAACTGCATCCACTAAATCATCAGCTTCAACGATTCTCCCTGCTGGTGTACGTTGCGCTGCATCAGCTAGGAGCTCCTCTCGATTTGGAAAGTGAGTGAGTGCATCTGTATCGACTGCTCCACCAGACACGGCATTAACGACGATGTCCTTTTTAGCAAGCTCTACTGCGAGGTATCTCGTCAAAGCTTCAACAGCTGCCTTTGACACGCCAACTGTGGTGTAGTTCTTCAAATAGCGAATCGAACCCAATGAACTAAGGCTTACCATCTTCCCGCCACCTGATTTCTCCATACGTTTTGCAGCTTCTTGCGCGCAGAAAAGCAAAGCTTTACTATTAATATCCATTGTCCAATCCCAATGACTTTCTTCAAGTTCCATTAACGGACGTAACACACCTGAGGCTGCATTGTTAACGAATATATCAAGACGACCATATTCTTCATCAATTTTTACAAACAACTCTTTGATTTTTTCGGGTTTACCTACATTGGCTTTGACAACAAGGGCTTTTCTCCCTAATGCTTCAATTTCAGCTGCTGTATCCAGTGCCGCTTGCTTACTTCTTGCATAGTTGATTACAAGGTCATATCCTTGCTCTGCTAACCTTAGCGCAATACGCTTTCCGATTCCTCTACTACTTCCTGTAACAAGTGCAACTTTTTGTTCCATAAATATCCTCCATCACTTACAGTCTCAACTTATTATATCGTATAGACTGACGCACGAACAGAAACACTAAGAGAAAACTTCGTTTAAATGCTTTTACGAAGTCCTGAAGGAGTGGTAGAAATGTATGTAGGTAGGGATATGACTGAATTAACGATGATTAGTAAAGCGGAGTGGTCTGATAAGGAGCTTGCCTATTTTCATCACGGGTTGCAACAGATGACTCCCTATTTAAACCTTGAAGGCACAACCATTCACAGAGAGATCATTGAAGAAATCGAGGCTCGGGGTGGGTTAAAACAAGAAGCATCTTGGACACAAGGTTCTGAAGTTCATTACGATTAAAGATAAGCGACCGCTTATCTTTTTTTTGTGTCAAAACAACCACTAGGTTTTTTCTGACTATTCAGCTAAAATAGAAGAAGAAAAAGCCAGCAAAAATGAGGAGAGTTACATATGTTTTCACCATCAAAGAAATTAGATCATCTGCAAACAAGTGTGTTTACAGATTTATCACTCCGAAAAAAAGAGAAAAAATTAGCAGGAGCTTCTCTTATTGATTTAAGTATTGGAAGTCCCGATCTTCCCCCTCCACCCTTTCTAAAAGAAGAGCTTATGAAGGCAGTCGCCAATGATTTTGATTATGGTTATGCCATTACAAGTGAGATCACCTTCCGTGAAGCTGTCTGTCATTTTTATCAGAAGCGTTACGAGGTGACTATTGAAGAAGGTGACGTGCTGCAACTGATGGGGTCCCAAGATGGACTGGCTCACCTTGCTCTTTCTTATTTGGATGAAGGCGATATTATGCTCGTTCCTAACCCAGGCTATCCCATCTATGCAGCCAGCGCGGAACTAGCTGGGGCTACCTTACATCCCTATCCGCTAAATGAAGAAAACAACTACCAATTCGATTTCTCCTCACTTTCAAGTGAAATCGTTAAAAAAGCAAAAATCGTGATCCTTAGCTACCCTAGCAATCCTACTGCAGCTACAGCCACTAAAGCTTATTTAGAAGAAGTCATTGCATTTGCAACAAAACACCAGATTCTTGTGGTGCATGACTTTGCTTATTCGGAACTTCTCTATGACGACCTGCAACCGATTAGCATTCTTTCTATAGAAGGAGCAAAAGAGGTAGCGATTGAGTTTAACTCGATGTCAAAAAGCTTTAATTTTGCCGGTGCACGTATTGGCTATGGTATCGGACGCACTGAACTTTTAAAACCTCTTGCTGTTGTAAAATCTCATATTGATTACGGGGTATTTAAACCGATTCAGCGGGCAGCAACAATTGCCTTACAAAACCCAGGCACTTTCTTAGAGGACCAACGATCAGTTTATAAAAAACGTCGAGACACCCTTGTCCATTCGCTTCATGACATAGGATGGGATGTTCCGTCACCGAAAGGCGGCATGTTTCTATGGGCAAAAGTCCCTTCACATTTTGATTCGATGTCATTTACATTAGCCGCTCTTAATCACGGAGTAATCGTAACACCTGGTATGGCATTTGGTAGCGAGGGCGAAGGATTTGTTCGAATAGCACTTGTACAAGACGAACCAAATTTAATAGAAGCAGCTAAAAGACTAAAACCACTTTTCACATCATAAGGAGATGATCGATTATGCGTGCAATCCAATACAAAGAATATGGCGACCCCTCTGTTTTATATCTAGGCGAAACGGATAAACCGACTTTAAAGAAGGGTGAAGTGCTTGTTAAAGTTGGAGCAAGTGGGGTAAATCCAGTCGATACGTATTTTAGAAAAGGCATTAGAGAAGTCCCAAGCTTCCCGCATATTCCTCATTTTGATTTAGCTGGCGAGGTTGTCGAACTTGGCGAAAATGTAACGAACCTAGCTGTCGGAGACCGAATTTGGGCAACAAATGCAAAGGGAGCTTCTGCTGAGTTAGTTGCAGTTGAAGGAGCTAAGGCCTTTCCACTTCCTGCTCATCTTTCATATGAAGAAGGAGCAGCTGTAGCGATGGCTTTCATGACTGCTCACTTATCCCTCTTTTACCGAGCCGCGCTAAAAAAAGAAGAGAAAGTATTAATCTACGGAGCAGCTGGCGCTGTCGGTCAAGCAGCTGTTCAACTTGCGAAACAAGCTGGAGCATTCGTGATTGCAACAGCGGGCAATGAAGATAAAGCAGCCATTGCTATTAAAGCTGGAGCTGACGTGGTTGTGAATTACCACGAGGAAAATGTTCTTAAAAGAGTACAGGAATTAACAGATGGAAATGGGATTGATGTCATTTTGGATATGTCTGTTAGTGAGAATTTAGATGACAACCTAGATATGATTGGCAATGGTGGGCGGATTGTTACCATTGGTTCACCAGTTAATAATCAACCTACCTTACCATGGAGGAAGCTCAACATGAAAAATGCCTCTCTTTTAGGTATTCTGCTTTTTACTGTTAATAGTTCTGAGCTTGTGAAGGCTGGAAAGGAAATTTCAGAAGGTCTCGAGTCTAAAGCTTTATCTGCCCATGTAGGTGAAGTGTTTTCACTAGAAGAAGCCACTAAAGCACATGAAACGATTGAAGCGAAGAAAGTGGATGGACGGATTATTATTAAGCATTAATTTTTTTACGAGAGAGCTCCGAACAGCTCTCTCGTTTTTTTACGTTCAGTTTTTTGAATAAGAATGATGTTTCTTCTCTTTTTGGAGAAAGTAAGAGTAACACTTCTAAAAGGAGATGAAACAATGGATAAACAATTGTATTATGTCAATTTGAACCCAATAAGTATGGATACCATCAACCCGACAAGAGTCAATGATGGGCAACTCATTGAGTATGAAATTGAAGCAAGCGAAACAGAGAAAAAGGCGTTAGAAGATCTCTTACATGAAGTTCAATCTCATGATGTCGAGCTTGGCAACTTATTTTCTTTTCGTCACTTCGATGACCAAAAAGGAGACCGAGATAAAAATGAGTATCAACGTGGACTAAACGATGTGTATGAAGCCTTATATAATCTAGGCACTCCTGAGACTAAAAGTATGATTAAAGAAATTCACCTCGTAAACAACGATCAGTAATGAAAAAAGGAGGGCGATCACTCGCCTTCCTTTTTAAAAGTTTGCATTAGATTGGCCACCATCGACATTCAATGTAGCTCCTACTACCCAAGATGCTTTTTCAGATGCTAAAAATAATACTGCATTTGCTACTTCTTCCACTGTTCCAAATCTTCCCGCTGGTATTTCATGTTCAATAAACGCTTGGATTTTCTCCGGGTTTTCATCTAGACGCTTTTGCCAATTACCTGTTGGGTGCAAAATAGAACCGGGAGCAACTCCATTCACACGTACTCCTTCTTTGATCGCTTCATCGGCTAGAGCTTTAGTAAAGCTGATCATAGCTGCCTTTGCACTATTGTATGTCGGTTTCCCGCCTGATTCTCGTCCAAAAATGGAGGAAATATTAATAATGCTTCCGCTTTGCTGCTGCTTCATCTCTCTCAGGGCAAGTTTACTGAAGTGTACAGCTGAGAAGTAGTTTAACTCAAAAGCTTCTCTAAAGAGAGAAAGCTCTGTTTCACTAACGGTAGAACCATTACTTCCCCCCACGTTATTAACAAGAATATCAATTTTTCCCGCTTGCTTAAGTACTTCATCTATTACTTTGTTACGCTCATCCTCACTCGTCAAATCAGCTTGAACGGTCGTTATACCTTGTTTACGATCCATTTCTGCGAGCGTCTCTTCTCCTCTCGCACAAACAAACACTCGGGCTCCTTCATTCACGAATGCCTCAGCGATTGCACGGCCAATTCCTTTTGTCCCACCTGTTACAAGAACGACTTTATTATGTAAATTTAGATCCATCTTCATCACACTCCATCGAAATAATGTTTAATGATCTTTTGATGTGAGACTGGGAATGCAAATTCTTCAATTTGGTGATGATCCACCCATCTATGTGTTGCATCCTCAATCCCAACCGCTTCAATTTTAGCTTGATACACTTCAATATCCCAAATTATATGAGAGAAAACATGCTCCACTTTTTGAATACGATCACCTAAAATAATTGTTTCTCCCACTTGTTCGCTTAAGCTTAGTGCCATATTCTCTTTGTTGAATGAATGACTATCGACTTCAACATTAGGAAACTGCCACAATTTTGCTAAGAGTCCTGTTTCTGGACGCTTTTCAATCAAGACCTGTCCTGTTTCATTCACAATTACAAAAGCAGCCATTCGTTTCCGTTTTGCTTTCTTTTTCTTTGACTTTATAGGCAATGTGTCTTGAATACCTTTTTTGTACGCACGACAATGAGTACGTACTGGACAGAGCAGGCAACCAGGTGAGGTCGGTGTACAAATGAGAGCGCCAAGTTCCATCATACCTTGATTAAAAGAGGAAGGATCTTCTTTTGATATGAGTTCATAAAGAACCTCTTCAAAGGTTTTACGCGTTTTAGGCTTAGCGATATCTTCATCAATCTCTAACACGCGTGAGAGAACTCGCATTACATTACCGTCTACAGCAGGTTCTGGCTGCCCATATGCAATGCTTAAGATCGCCCCTGCAGTATATGGCCCAACTCCTTTCAATTTAGAAATATCTACTCGCGAACGTGGAACAACCGCATCATACTCTTCTACTACCTCACGTACAGCTGTTTGTAAATTTCGGACTCTAGAATAATACCCAAGCCCTTCCCATGCTTTTAAAATCCGATCTTCTTCAGCATACGCTAAGTCTTCAAGTGTCGGAAATTCCCTCATGAAGTTTAAGTAGTAAGGGATCACTGTGTCGACCCTTGTTTGCTGTAACATGATTTCAGACACCCACACTCGGTAAGGGTCTTTATTTTCTCGCCAAGGGAGAGTCCGTTGATTTTCTTTAAACCATTCGATTAAATCTGTTTGAAAGTTTTCGACCTGAAAGTCAGTTAGTTTCGTGTACTGCACAAGCTTCCTCCTATATCTTCTTCTGTTTAAATGCCCAGCAATGAATTTTCCTCGTACCACCATCTACAAACAATGCGAATTCTTTACTAAAATGATTTTTCTCAGCTTGGCGTAATGATTTAATTGCCTCATAGTGCTCATGCTTGTTAACCTTGAACATTTCTACATACAAATAAGGCTGATCATTTGCTGCTTCGAACCATTTTATGTCATAGGCACCGAAGGTCTCAAGCATTCTTTTAACTGTAGGCATGTACTCTTCATATTGTGTTACATAATTTTGATCAATTTTATACTCAAGAAAAACGTCTATTACTTTATCCATTGAAAT
Source organism: Alkalihalophilus lindianensis (assembly GCF_032843265.1). Taxonomy (NCBI): domain Bacteria; kingdom Bacillati; phylum Bacillota; class Bacilli; order Caryophanales; family Bacillaceae; genus Alkalihalophilus; species Alkalihalophilus lindianensis. The sequence continues at coordinate 234,993 of NZ_JAWJBA010000005.1, read as the reverse complement.
TCCCCCTTTTGAATCATTTACAATTCGGGTATAACTAAACTATATCATGACATCTACATAATCAATTGTCTTGAAATTCGCATGAGATTCTGTATGATTAATACACACAATACTTAATGAGCGGGAGGTGCCAATGAATGGATACAGGTACACATGTAGTAATGGGAATAGCGCTTGGCGGACTTGCAACCCTTGACCCAAATGTCGCGGGTGATCCCACAATGCAAAGCGCTGTGATGATTGCAGCAATTGTTGGTTCACAAGCTCCAGACTTTGATACAGTATTAAAACTCCGGAATAATGCAGTCTATATCAGGAACCATCGAGGGATTACTCACTCCTTACCAGCACTACTCGCATGGCCTGTATTGCTAACTGCTGGTATTACCTTATTTATGCCAGGTATTAATTGGTTCACCATCTTCCTTTGGTCCCTCATAGCAGTTGTATTACATGTGTTTGTAGACATTTTTAATGCATATGGTACCCAGGCATTAAGGCCGATCTCAAATAGATGGATTGCTTTAGGTGTGATTAATATTTTTGATCCGTTTATTTTCTTTATGCACTTAGGTGCTATTGCGATGTGGGCTTTAGGTACAACCCCTGGATTGACCTTCTTGTTACTATATCTCGTATTAATTCTTTATTATATTTGGAGGATTTACGAAAAACAAAAAGTGGTGAAGCATGCTCGTAGGCTCCACCCAAATGCTAGCCATATTTTTGTGTCACCAACAATTAGATGGAATCAGTTCCACTTAGTTATTCGGACACCATCTACACTTTATGTAGCAGAATCACGTGATAACCAAATTAACTTCTTTGAAAAGTATTCTTTTGATCCAATCCCAGACGATCCAGTCATCAATGCGGCTAGGAAGGATAAGAATTTAGCTGCTTTTCTATCTTTTTCCCCTACGTATCGATGGGAAGTTGAAGTAAAAGAAGATGATATTACTGAAGTTCGCTTCGTTGATCTACGTTATCGTAGTAAAGGTCATTATCCTTTCGTAGCTATTGTTCAACTTGATGATGATTTAAATATTTTAACTTCTTATACAGGTTGGGTCTTTAGTGAAGAAACCCTTCAAAAGAAATTAAACTTTATGGAAGAACAAACATAAGTAATGAGTAGAGCCTCCACGCATAACGAGTGGAGGCTCTACTTTTTTAATGCTTTGGTTGGTTGTCTTGATTTAAATGCGCAAACTTTTGTTGTTTAGGTGCATATTTATGAAGGTGAGGGCCGTATTGTTGAATCCATTTCAACACAATTTGTTCCGTCATTTCCTGCCCCTTGTATTCACGTCCAGCCTTTGCACGAGTCGACTCGAAGTCTTCCCATAATCCTTCTACCCAAGTTCTAGCTGCCTCTGCTGATAATTCCTTATTTACAGTCAACAATTCATCTGTTAAACGTTTAAAGATTGTCTCCATTTGATCCCTTTCCTCCATTAACAACATTTGTGTATCATCGTTTGTTTCAAAGTCGCTCATACTACTATTGAGCCGATAAGTGATCGGCTTAGTGACAAAAGGAGGTTTCCCACACGATGCGTAACAAAGCGAAAGACTTCCCAGAATCAATGAACTTTACCGAAAAACCAAAAGAAACAGATGCTACCTTATCAAAACGTGCGGATGGTACGATCAATGATCATCCCCAAGAGCGAATGGCACGTTCAAACAAAGAGCAATAGCAACTAGGTTTACGGAGGTGTAGATATGGGCAAGCCAAAAAAGTTTCCATATAAAGATCCTTTTTGCTCGCCGCGTGCTAATCCAAAGCATGCTTTCCATCAAGTAAATGGGGAAACCGAACAAAGCCAACACAATATCGTACTTGAAGTGCAGACACGTAAGCGTTCATAACCACTTACAGTATGCACATTAATAAGGGAAATGCTTCTGGCATTTCTCTTATTTTTGTTTTAATAATGAGATCGGTACCGCATCAAGGGATGTCTCATTGTTGCGATAACCCCATGCAAATCGTCCATTCATATAGGAAATTTGGAACGTCGACTCATCGTCTGTTAAGCTGTATAATTCACCAGGCTTGAAGTCAGCTGGATCTAGTAAGTATGCCTTTGCCATTATCATTTTTCTTTCATACACCGCAAACTCGTTCATCATTCCAAGCTGCTCTGCTTTCTTTGCTTTTTCATTTATCCTTTGTATTTCTGTTTGAAGCTCATATGTTGTCATTTCACTGAAGCGTTTCTCATCCACTGTAACGGCCTCCATATTCTTTTTCTTCTACAAACTTTCCTTCTATAAATAGTATAGCAAAGTTATTCAAGTTCACCATCATCACTTTTTGATAAATACGATGTAATCATTTCAACGGAAAACCCCTTTTGGTACAGCGCTTGTTTCATTCTTTGCTTGTACTGCCATCCTTCATATTTTGAACGGTATTTTCTCTCTAACTTCTCTGCTTGAAATGTTAGAGCTTCCCATTCTTCTGATGGCTCTACTTCAAAACTCACTTCATTAAGAGCTGTCTCGATTACAGGACGTGTAAAGCCTTTACCCATTAATTGCGTAGCCAGCTTTTGTTTAAATGCTGATACCGATTGTTTTGGCTTTCGATTTCCTTGCTTATCTAACCACTTTATCACTTTATCGATTTGTTCTTCTTCAGTAAAAGTAGCTAATCCCAAATCAATATGTTCTCGTCCTACACCTTTTTGATTAAGCTCTTGTTTTAACTTCAATGGCCCTTTCATTAAAGTTAGCTTTTTCGACTCAATATACGCCTTGGCAAACATCTCATCATTCAGAAGATTTTGCTCTATTAACTTTGATAAGACAACTTCAATATGCTTTTGCTCTCGTTCTTTCTTCTTTAGATAATCAGTCATTTCAGTAATAGATCTCATTCGATATGAAAGAAAATGAATGGCTAAATGATGAGTCTTTTTTTCTTCATCTTTATCAAGAATCTCAGTTAATTCTTCTTCATTTAATTCAAGACCTTTCTTTAAACCAAGCTTTATTAATATATCTTCATCCACACTAAATCCATATTCTTCCCCATTTCCTCGGTCTACAAATATGTTATAGCGTTCTTTGCTTCTTTTTTGAACAGATATCTTTGTGATTGTTATCATCGAGTCACCAAATCCCTTTACTCACTTATTCGTGATTATAATATAAGAACCATATTCTAAAGACTAATGTTACGTGTTATTGGGTACAGTCTTATATAAACAAAGAAACGAAACCTATATTTATATTTAACAGGAGGTCTATTATGAAAATTGCTGTTACAGGTGGAACAGGCTTTATCGGATCGAAACTAACCTCAGCTTTAACTGAACTAGGTCAGTCTGTATACATCTTAACAAGAAACCCAGACAACAAACCAGAACAACCGTCTGTAACCTACGTGAAATGGTTAAGTGATGATGCCAAACCAGAACTTGAATTAGAAGGCATTGATGCGATTGTTAATCTTGCAGGCGAATCGATTGGAGAAGGTCGCTGGACCAAGGAACGCAAAGAAAGAATTAAATCAAGTCGAATTGATGCCACTCGTGAAGTGATCTCGATCCTTCAGAAATTAACGAAAAAGCCAGATGTACTTGTCAACGCTTCTGCAACGGGATATTACGGTAATTCTTCTAAAGTAACCTTCACTGAACAATCCCCTCCAATTGAGCGTAATTTCCTTGCAGATGTTGTCATTGATTGGGAGAGTGAAGCGAGTAAAGCTAAAGAGCTTGGAATTAGGACGGTTTATACTCGGTTTGGTATCGTGCTTTCCAAAAAAGAAGGTGCCCTTAACCGCATGTTGCTTCCCTATAAACTATTTGCAGGAGGACCATTAGGATCAGGAAAACAGTGGTTTTCTTGGGTTCATATTGATGATGTCATTCGATTGATTTTATTTTCCTTAACCAATGATGCAGTAGAAGGCCCAATTAATGTCACATCGCCAAACCCAATGCAAATGAATGAGTTTGGTAAGACAGTGGGTGAAGTGCTTGGTAGACCTCACTGGTTCCCCGCCCCTTCCTTTGCTCTAAAAATAGCGCTAGGCGAAATGAGTACCCTTGTATTAGACGGTCAAATTGTCCTTCCAGAAAAAGCTGAAAAATTAGGGTATAACCATCACTATAAAGAGTTGAAATCTGCCCTTGTCGACCTCTTAAAATAGTGCACGAATTTGTAAAAATTTCTTCATAAATATTTTACAAAAAACAGTATCTTTTTCGAGAAAAAACATTTAATATAAAGAAGGATTAAGGAGTATATGAGCGAATTACACTCTTATACCGTTACTCAACTACTCTAAAGCGATAATATCGCATTATTTGACCTTATAAACAATTATATAAGCTTTGGGAAGGCAATTGGTGCGCCACCATTTCACTGGTTCTAGTGGGTTCGATTCCCACCCCGAATTTGATACTTCATTATATTAAATTCGAGGGTGGAAGAACTCATCTGCCCTCTTTAAAAAGGAGGGCTTTTTTGTGATTTTAAAGAGACGAGACGTCGCTGATTCTCATGCTTTGTTCGAACTGTTGGTTGACCCGGCTGTATTTCCATATGTTCGTCATAAAGCTTCTTCCTATGATGAGTTTGCTTTCTTAACAAAGCAAACCATAGAAGCTGAGGAGCGCGGCGAACTCATATCCCGAACGATCGTCGACGAGTGGGGCGAACCGATTGGTACCATTAATTTATTTGATGTGGCAAAACAAAGCGGGTTTTTAGGAACTTGGATTGGCAAACCATACTTTGGTAAAGGCTATAATCAATTAGCTAAAGATGCTTTCTTTGATGAGCTGTTTTTTCAGTGTGAGATTCAAACTGTTTTTATGCGAATTAGAAAGGAAAATATCCGTTCTCATAAAGCAGCAGCAAAGCTTCCATACACGACTTTAGCCAATGAGCTTAGACCCGATATTTATCAACAAATAAATGAACAAGCAGATGTGTATGATTTATTTCAAATAGAGAAGGATCAATACCACCTACACTTAATGAGAAAAGACTTGCAACATACACAATCATTTGAAGCAAAAGAAGCTTAATTGGATTATTTTCCTATTCTTTGCCCACACTATGACTATCCATGAGTGAAAGTGAGGGGATTTAGATGGAAAGTAAAAAGCGCCATGCTACCGAAGAGCGTAGTACATTACGTAAAGCTCAAGAAGTTCGATTTGCCTCTGAATTTAGAGCAGCAGATCGCGCAGCAAGAAGAGCTTCCAAAAGCTAACACTAATAATTAAACAGATCACATCCATACTATAGGTAGAAAAGCAACGCACTTGCTTTTCTAACATATCAACCTTTAGGGGGAATTGATCATGGGTAAGAAAAACCGCAACAAACAACAACAAGAAATGCAACAACATCAGCAACAACATCAGGCTGAATTTGCTAACGAGTTGGATCCTGCTGGTCATAGTGAACAACAACGTCAACAGCAACAAAAGGCTGCTGGAAAACGCTCTAAAAAGAATCAACAATAATTTTACAAAAAAACAGATAAGCGGCTTTGTTCCGCTTATCTGTTTTTTGATGTTATAAAACCTTCCATACCCTTTGTGCTATAAGGGTTTATGACTTTCATCCTCTTTTTTTCTGACTTTTTAAAAATATCAATTTGTTAGAATACTTAACGATAGCGTAGGATTTAAAACCTTCATAGCCCTTACCTACCTTCATCCCACCTAAGCCCTATTTAAGCGGAATAATCCTTGTTAAGCTCGTTTGCCATCCTTATCTCATCATCATATGATTAAATACGTATTAGTGAGGACCAAAAAGAATATTTTAAGGAGGAAACTGACATTAATAGTCAACAAGCAACTACAACTGCTAAAAAAACAAATCATATTAGCCTCTTAAAACCAACAGTTAATGATGGAGCAGCAATGTGGGAGTTAGTTAACAATTCTACATTGGATCAAAACTCTGCTTATAAGTACATTATGATGTGCGATTTTTTTGCAGAAACATGTGTTGTTGCCAAAGATGATGAAGAAAAACTAGTTGGCTTCATCACTGCTTTCATCCCTCCCACTAAACCAGATGTCGTTTTTGTATGGCAAATTGGAGTGGATCCCTCTCAACGAGGAAAAGGCCTTGCTTCTCAAATGTTAAATGAATTAGTACAAAGACAAGGTGCTAAGGATATTCGATATGTAGAGGCCACTGTCACCCCATCCAACAAAGCGTCACAATCACTGTTCCGCAGATTAGCTCGTGCTCACGATACAAATTGTGAAGTTCTCGATTGTTTCTCTGAAGAATTATTCCCTGGTGACAATCATGAAGAAGAATTGACGTTTCGAATAGGACCATTGCGGTAATTAAGTATTTAGGCAATGTCTCAAGTTACCTGCGAGTTCACGATATACCCACACAAATTAAAGGTATTGGATTTATTTAAAGGAGGAGAAAGTAACGATGAAACAAACTGACATGAATATATTTTCACAATTAGAATCTGAGGTAAGAAGTTATTGCCGTAGTTTCCCTACTGTTTTCACCAAAGCAAAGGGCTATAAGATGTGGGATGAGGCAGGTAAGGAGTATCTCGATTTCTTCTCTGGCGCCGGTGCCTTGAATTATGGTCATAACGAAGAAAGCATGAAGCAAAAGTTAGTCGATTATATTATGAGTGACGGAATTACTCATTCACTTGATATGGCGACCGCTCCAAAAGCTGACTTTCTAGAGACTTTCAATAACGTCATTTTAAAGCCCCGTGGTCTAGAGTATAAAGTGATGTTCCCAGGACCAACTGGTACAAACACAGTTGAAAGTGCATTAAAACTGGCACGTAAGGTAACGGGACGCACGGACATTCTTAGTTTCACGAATGGTTTTCATGGAATGACGATTGGTTCACTTTCTGTTACAGGAAACTCTTTCAAACGTAAAGGTGCAGGAATTCCATTACAAAATACAGTAACAATGCCATACGACAGCTTTGTAAACGATGGCCTCGACACTCTGGAGTATCTCGAACGTTTCCTAGAGGATAGTGGTAGTGGAGTTGCGATCCCTGCTGCAATGATTCTCGAGACAGTCCAAGGTGAAGGCGGTATTAATGCTGCAAGATTCGAGTGGTTACAACGAATCGAAGAGATTTGTAAGCGTTGGGGCATTTTATTAATTGTCGATGATGTTCAGGCTGGTGTCGGGCGTACTGGTACATTCTTCAGCTTTGAGAAAGCTGGTATTAAGCCTGATATCGTTTGTATGTCTAAATCTATTGGTGGGTATGGTCTTCCACTTGCCATCACTTTAATTCGTCCTGATCTTGATATCTGGGCACCAGGTGAGCATAACGGTACGTTCCGTGGAAACAACCATGCTTTCATTACAGCAACTCAAGCTCTTGAGTTCTGGAAAGATCCTGACTTTGAGAGTGAAATTCAAAGACGATCTGAACATATCTACTCATTCTTAGAAGAGATTGTAAATAAATACCCTGAAGTCAAAGGTGAAGTACGCGGTCGTGGTTACATGGTTGGTATTGCAACTAAAGTTGATGGATTAGCTGAAAAAGTTGCCGCTGAAGCATTCAATCGTGGCTTAATCATGGAAACATCAGGACCAAAAGATGAGGTGTTCAAACTATTCCCACCATTGATCATCGATGATGCAGGACTAGAAGCAGGATTTGAAATCATAGAAGCGAGTGTTAAAACAGCACTCGAAGCATCTGAGGTTGTTCCTTCATAATTTAGATGGCCTATCAAGGGGGGGTTATTGACTAACTTAGCCCCCCCATATCAACTAAGACATTTCACACTAACAATACGGAGGTATGCAGACATGAAAGTAGTAGCACTTAAAGACATTATCGGTTCAGAACAAGAAGTAAAAGGTGAAAACTGGACAAGCCGTCGTCTTCTTCTAAAGAAAGATGGCATGGGATATTCTGTACATGATACGGTGATTAAAGCTGGTACTGAAACACATATCTGGTATCAAAATCATCTTGAAGCTGTTTATTGCATTGAAGGTGAAGGTGAAGTAGAAACACTTAAAGATAATAAAGTGTGGCCAATTAAAAAAGATGAAATCTATGCGTTAGATCAGCATGATGAGCATCTCTTACGTGCTAAAACAGATATGCGTATGGTTTGTGTATTTAACCCACCTATCACAGGTAAAGAAACGCATGACGAGAATGGTGTTTATCCAGTTGATGAGGATTAATCAATAGTTATTAAAAAAGCCCCGTAAAAGTTTAATTTTTACGGGGCTTTCGCTATAAGAAATAAAGAATCTGCTTCTTTAATGTATGAGCATTTGTTTAAATTCTACATCAGCCTCATCTACACCTAGCTTCGTCAAAAACAAGATCGCTTCGGACAAATCATCTACCGGATATTGAGTCAGACAAATATTCGATGCTTGCTCAAGATTCACTTGGAATAGCGTATCTTCTCTTAATTCATCCTTCAATTCAAATAATACTTTTAAAACATCTTCATCTTTTTCAAACGTTACATACCCATCGCGTTCATTGAAATAGACGATCAATGGAATTTGAGTATGCGGATGAACAATATGAGCTTTAAACAGATTCATACTAGCTCCCCCCTAACTTTTCCATCCTTGGTACTTATACATTCTTTATTTAGATATTTACTACAGTATGATTATCTTCTGCTTCAATTAACTTCTTTTTTTGTACACATCTAATCCTCAGTTAAGCTCATTTTACCATGCGTCCATTCAACTACCCTCTTCTACCAGAATTCAACCATCCTTTTATTACTAGTTTTAATATACCAGTTTTTGAGCCCAATCGGGACAAAAGTATGAATTTCCATGCCTAATCGTTGGAAATAAATATATCTTTACCATTTTTATCATAAGTCCACTAATTATTTTCAGAAAATTTTATTTTATGTTATAATTCTGTAACATAGAGTCTTAAGCAATCCTACATATGACTCTTATATAAAAAAAGGGGGAATTTGATGAAGAAGAGTTACTGGAAATCCATATTGTTCGGTGGTCTATTACTAGTAGCCACGGCCTGTGGATCGAGTGAAGACACTAGTGGTGAGGCTGAGGGAGAAGCTACAACAGACGAGGGTGAAAGAGAATCTTATGTTGTTGCAACAGACAATGCTTATGTCCCGTTTGAATTTCTTGATGAGGAGACAGGAGAACTTGTTGGATTTGATATTGATCTAATGACTGCTATTGCTGATGAGGCAGGGTTCGATATTGAATTTGAAGCCATGGAATTTGATGGAATTGTTGCAGGGATTGGTTCTGGTCGCTTTGATATCGGAATCGCTGGTATGACGATTACAGAAGAACGTAAGGAAAACATCGATTTTTCTCAACCTTATTATGAAGCTGGATTGATTGTTGCGGTTCAAGCTGATAATGATGAAATTAATTCGGTTGATGATCTAGATGGTAAAACAGTAGCAACTCGTACTGGCTCAACTAGCGAAACGTATATCCGTGAAAATACAGGCGGCACCCCTGAAGCATTCCCACAAATTACAGAAGCGTACCAGAATGTCATTCAAGGACGTGCTGATGCAGTTATTTATGACATTCCAAACGTTCAGTATTATGCCTCTACAGAAGGTGGCGGCCAATTAAAAACAATTGGTGAACCATTAACAGGTGAAGAATACGGAATTGCTTTTCCAAAAGGATCTGAGCTTCGTGATATAGCGGATGAAGCACTTACTACTCTTATGGAAGATGGCACGTATGCTGACTTATATGAGAAATGGTTTGGTGAGCGTCCTGAAGGCATGTAAATAAATAGGTGGCGCGACAATAAGTGTCGCGCCTTTTTTATTAAATCCTACCAAATATAAAAAAATTGAGGTGAGAACGTTGACAACATTCGCATTCATCAGTCCTCATTATATGAATGTCCTTCCTTACTTACTAAAAGGTGTTCAATTAACCTTACTCATTACACTTGTCGGGGTATTAATTGGTTTTGTCATTGGTGCATTTGTTGGACTTGCTAGAATTTCTAATAACAAATTCATCTACGGTCTGGCAACGGTTTATGTAGAAGTCGTTCGTGGTACTCCTATTTTAGTACAGATCCTATTCATTTATTTTGGTTTTCCAGACTTACTAGGGATTACATTAGATAAAGTGACAGCCTCTATTATTGCCATTGCTCTTAACGCTGGTGCCTATATCGCAGAAATCGTTCGTGGATCCGTTGAATCAATTGAAAAAGGACAACGAGAAGCAGGTCGCTCATTAGGTTTAAGTTCAACTCAGACAATGCGTTATATCATTTGGCCTCAAGCATTAAGAAGAATGATCCCACCACTCGGGAATCAATTTATTATTAGTTTAAAAGACACGTCTCTCTTCTCGGTAATTGCTGTTGGAGAGCTGTTGTATCAAGGTAGACAATACTCAGCCGCAACGTTTACATATTTCGAACCGTATTTAATGGTGTGTGCACTCTACTTACTCATCACCATACCAGCTAGTGTATTTTTACGCCGAATTGAACGGAGGTTAGATCGCTAATGATAAAAGTAAATGACCTACGAAAATCTTTTGGAGAAACAGAAGTATTAAAAGGGATCACGACTCAGATTCATGAAAAAGAAGTAGTTTGTGTAATTGGTCCTTCAGGATCTGGTAAAAGTACATTCTTACGTTGTATAAATCTACTTGAAGATATTACAGCTGGTGAGATTATAGTAGATGGTAGTAATTTAGTTGACCCAAAAGTAAATATTAATGACGTACGCTCAAGAGTCGGAATGGTATTTCAGCATTTTAACCTTTTCCCTCATAAGTCGGTGCTAGAGAACATTACATTAGCACCTATCAAAGTTAAAGGCATGGCGAAGGCTGAAGCAGATACACTTGCTAGGTCCTTACTTGATAAAGTAGGACTATCAGAGAAAGCTGACGTCTATCCTAATAGCTTATCAGGCGGTCAAAAGCAACGGGTAGCCATTGCTAGAGCTCTTGCAATGAATCCCAAAATCATGTTGTTTGACGAACCAACCTCTGCCCTTGACCCAGAGCTTGTAGGAGAAGTGCTTGAGGTCATGAAGGATCTTGCCAAAGAAGGAATGACGATGGTTGTCGTCACCCACGAAATGGGCTTTGCCAAAGAAGTTGGCGATCGTGTCTTCTTTATTGACGAAGGCATTTTCATGGAAGAAGGCGAACCAAACCAAATCTTCGATGACCCACAACACCCAAGACTAAAATCCTTCCTAAGTAAAGTGCTGTAAGAAAAGCGGAGGCAACTTGTCTGGCTGCAGCTAGACAAGAAAACGGAAGTGTTCGGTTAGGTGAGAGGTCGGTGGAGCTTTGGCAATGAGAAGTGGAATCGATAAAGGGAGAAAAGATGCCTTGGCGTCCTTTCTCCCTTTTCTTATTTTTTCGTCATTTGATCAATAAACCGTATCAACATCTGTGGTGCTATATCCGTAAAGAACGGCACATGCAGTCTCTCTGTGCGCTTGTGCGCATCTTTTCCGAAAGGTCCGATATTTACGGTTGGCATTTGCAACTTTTGCATTGCATCTAGGGGTAGGTCATACCCATTTGAGAGCGTAGGCATTTCTTTTTCAAGCGTTTGTTTGACTGATAATCCATCCTCTATCTTCCCATAGCTCACATCAGAAAGTCCTGGAAAGTAATCTTTTTGAGTAATCACCTCACCAAACCTTTCTTCAGTCCATTTTTGCAATTCCCCTACTTCCTCTAGTAATCTCGCCTCAAAAGGTTCTTGAGCATTTAAACGGACCGCTGGGTAATACGGTGGTGCTAATGTGACGAGATAAAAAGGAGCAAGTTCTATAAAGTAATCCCCGACCTCTTTAGCTAATGCGATCGTAACATCACGCGTATCTCCCCCATTTTGGTAAACACGCTTTGAAATGGACTCCAATTGGTCGAGAAACGTTTGCCCATACAAGGCGATCCCTTTTTCTTTTAGCTGACCATATGTATAAACGGAGATAGGTGGATTTTTCTGCTTAACATAATACCTCTGATACCGTTTTTCTAAGCGCTGATCCATTTTCTCTCCACACTCTTCAGCCACTTTCTTCACTTCAGTTAATACCTCTTGAGCCGTTTTTGTGTAGGTAAGGACATTGAAGGTGGCATAGGCAAACGTCGGGGTTTGCACATTGTATTCATATTTCAAATCACTTAAACGTAATACAGTAGGTGGTGGGACTAACTCATCTTTACTCTGCTCAAAAAAACGTTCAGATAGCTCCATCTCACTGACCACTTCAGAAATCATCCAAGAAGCGTTCACCCCAGCTAGTGGTTCTCCTACATGTGTTTCCTTTCCTACCGCACAGACAAGAGGCAACATTTTTCCAACCGAGCCCGTATAAATATATTTAGCTGTGTCCCCTGGAAAGCTAGTGAAGCTAGGTTCAGAACATAACCCTATTATATGCTGATATTGTTTTGATTCTTTAAGACAAGCTAACCACTCAATTGCAGCTAACATCCCTTCTGAATTGCGTTCTTCATCAGGTGTGGAAAGTAATATTAAATTTACTTTCTTCTTTTGTTCAATCGCATCAGCTAAAACAGCCATTTGAATAGCTAGCCCTGCCTTCATATCCATCACACCTCGCCCAAATAGCCACTCGCGGCTTTCAATATCTGCTGCGACCTCTGGTGAGACATCTTCTAACTGCTGCATTTGCTTGGTGTAACGGTCACTATCAAACGCTATATGTTTGTATTGACCAAAGTCATCAATACCTACTACATCAAAATGGCTAAGTAAGACATACGCTTTTTGATCATTGGGATCGCCTTCATATATAGCGGCAACATTAAATCGATTCCAATGATCGTTTTTAACAGGAATACGGTAGACCTTGTCTTGATATTCTTTGAAATATTCAATCTCTCCGAGTAATTGTTCAATCTTCTCTCCCATTTCAACTTCCTTGGATGTTCCTACTACACTTTCAACTGTTGTTAGTTGTTTTAATAAGTTTATAAGCTCATCTTTTGTGCTCCATTTCCCTTTCATAAAGCCACCCCAATTTCAGCAATAATCTCCTTATGTCAGAATATCACAAGTATTCTTACTTTGATATGCAGCAATACAGTATTTAACTCTAACTCTATGATAAAATAATAATTACTAATGAATGGGAGGAAAAATATGAACTATTTAATTGTGACTGGTGCTTCTAAAGGATTAGGCCAAGAGATTGTAAAAACCTTTGCAAGTGGTAACTCTCATATCATAAGTATTGCTCGCACTGAAAATACTGATTTACAACAGTATGTAAGTGTGAAAGGTGGGATACTCTCACAACTTTCCTTTGATTTGGCTAATATTCATGAGATCGACTCTCTCATGAAACAAGTATTTGATGTCATCAACCTGAAGGATGCAACAAGCATTCATTTAATTAATAACGCTGGAATGGTGGCCCCTATTAAGCCGATTGAGAGATGCGAACCAGAAGAAATCATTAAAAATCAACATGTAAACTTATTAGCTCCTATGTTAATCATCTCGTCCTTCTGTAAAATAACCTCTTCTCTCCCTATTGAAAAGCGGATCATTAATGTGTCTTCTGGTGCTGCTAAGAAACCAATTTACGGATGGAGTAGTTATGGAAGCGCGAAGGCAGCACTAGATTTATTTAGTCAAGGTGCTGCTCTCGATCAACAAGAAGCGAATCTTCCTGTTAACATTATCTCTTTTCATCCTGGGATTATGGATACCGACATGCAAGAAGAAATTCGCTCCTCCTCACAAGAAGACTTCCTGAATGTCGAGACCTTTCAGAATTACAAAAAAGAAGGAAAGCTCCTTCCTCCCCAAAGAGTCGCTGATGTTCTCTTTTCGCTAGTTTCGAGCGAAGCATTTCCTAATGGCCAAGTTGTAAGTGTTCAAGATTATCTATAAAAAATAGCCCTCTAAGCGATCACTTAGAGGGCTATATCCTGTTTTATTAAGGTACGTCATGTCCCATTGAACTGTGTAAAATCTCAAACCATTGATCTAGATTTAATTCCATATTTTTAGAATCTATTGCTTGTTTGATACGATTAATATTACCTGACCCCACAATTGGCATAATCTTAGCTGGGTGTTTTAAAAGCCAAGCATAGGCAACTTGATCAATACCAGTTGCTCCTATTTCCTCTTGTACTTTAGTTAGCGTCTCACGTAGACGAAGACTTTTGTCGTCCGTCCCAGTGAAAAGCTTTCCTCCTGCAAGAGGTGACCATGCCATTGCGGTTAGGCGCTCACGCAGACAAAGATTAAGCGTGCCATCATCCATGTTCTCTAGTTCATAAGGCGAGACTTCAATCTGATTTGTCACAAGCTTCTCTTCTAAATAAGATTGTAGCATTGTGAACTGATGGTCTTTGAAGTTCGACACGCCAAACGCTCTTACTTTTCCGTCCTTTTTTAAGGTGGTAAATGCTTCAGCAACCTCACTCGGGTCCATCATTGGATCAGGGCGATGAATTAAGAGCACATCAATATAGTCAGTTTGTAAATTATTCAATGAGCGGTCAGCGGAAGCTATAATATGTTCCTTAGACGTATTATAGTGATGAGACTGATGCTCTGGTCGATTCTTCGATTCAAGTACAATCCCGCACTTTGTGACAATTTCAATCTTCTCACGCAATGAAGGATTCAATGCTAAAGCCTCACCAAATAGCTCCTCACATGTATAACTCCCATAAATATCAGCATGGTCATACGTTGTAATTCCTGCTTCATATGTCTTTAAGAGGAGCGACAATGTCTCTTCCTTTGTGAGATTCCAATCTGATAATCGCCATAAACCATGCACAAAACGAGAGAATGATAAATCTTCTGTTAGCTGAATGCGTTCCATTCGTTAAATCCCTCCACCCCTTTAATCGTCTCATTATAACGCGCTTACCCTTTAAAAGAAAATCTTTTCATTTGTGGACCTAAAAGAATAAATTACTCTTTTCTGACATACATAATGATGTACTGCTTTTTCATCCCATCCAAACGTACATCAACTTAGAAATGAGGCGATTAGATGTCACCACCCGTGCAACCGCTAAAAAATGCTGGTCTTGCAGCAGTATTAAGTGCATTATGGTGCGGTCTTGGTCAAATCTATAATGGTCAAATTGGTAAAGGGCTATTATTCATGTTCATTCAATTTATCAATGCACTGCTCTGCTTTGTTATCATTGGCTTTATCACATATCCAATTATGTGGATTTGGGGTATGGTTGATGCCTATAAGCAAGCAGAAGAGCTCAATCAACAACAAACAACTATTACTCAACATCAACCCGAAGCTTAAGCAAAGACAAAGTCCTCTATGCGAATCATTGCATAGAGGACTTTTTTTATGGTGTTAATAGAAGCTGCTTACTTTCCGTTTGATATTCTTCAGGATTCAATAATGTCTTATGGTATCCTGCTGATGTCCAGTCTTCAATTTGATTGTGATACCAAGGACTTCTCACATGTCCTGATTGACCAGGACCTACCACATGCTCACTTCTAGATAAATCAGCAAGGTCCATCACACCTCTCCAACCTGCTCCACTTGTAACCTTTCCTGTTTCTGCATTCCAACTAGCTGCCATGACTGTTACTCGACTTCCACTTAATGGAGTTGGCTCTTGGTTAAAGAGTAAGTGTAATGGCTTAACACTTGAAAGTGGATGTGCAAACGCAATGGAATGAAATTCACCCCAATTCCAATCATTTGCATCCCTTCCTTGAAGATCAATGATACGGTCTGTTGTTTTCTGCAAGGAGGTTAATAGCCACTCCTCCATCCCACCTTGCGCTTCGATCCATTGACTCTCCTCGCCTCGATTTACCCGACGTATTATTTCATCAACCGCTCCAGCTCGGTTATCAAATAAGTCCATCATCGATTCATCAATTCGTTCTTTAAACAACTCATCTGATAGTTGCTGCATCCATAAATGGAAAACAAGAGGAGCACCTAAACTTTTATGATCTTTAAAATCCCACTCACTCAATAAGAGTAGCGCACCTTCATCTTCTTCTCTTAGTTCTGACGATTCGTTAACTCCATCAAGCAAAATAGGAAGCATTTCTTCAGCTTGTAAGTTATGAATATCATTTTGAAGCATTTTCATATCCTCTGTGGTGAGCATATCTCCATTTTCTAGCACATCATAAATTCGTTGCTGCCTGAAAGGTTGGGCCCACGTATGAGTAAGGTGATGAGGGTATTCATCATCCACAATTTTATTATTGGCGGTTGCGATAAAGCCCTTTTCCGGATTTACTAGAGTTGGCAGTTCGTCCCACGGGATAAACCCTTCCCATTCATATTCACCAGTCCAGCCAGGCACAGGAATCAAGCTATCTCCTTTTGAGCGAATCGGAATCAATCCATTTGCTCGGTAAGCGATCGTCCCGTCCGTTGAAGCAAAGACAAAGTTTTGTGCAGGAGTATGAAATGATTCCAATGCCTCCATAAATGTATCCCAATCTGTTGCTTTATTAAATTTCAACACGGCTTCTAACTCTGGTGATGGAAGATGAGCTGTCCATTTAAGAGAGAGAGCATATTCATCCTGCTCATCATAAGCAAACTCTGAGATGATCGGGCCATGTCTTGTCACTACTACCTCATAAGGTACATCTTCTTGGTCTTTCACTTTAATATCCTCTTGAAAAACAGTCGCTTCCTCCCATTCCCCCATGTATTCAAAAAGGTAAGCGTTTTCCTCATTTCGTTTTTCTATATATAAATCCTGCACATCCGGCCCTACATTTGTCACACCCCAAGCGATATCTTCATTGTGCCCTAAAATAATGCCAGGGACGCCAGCAAAAATAACACCCGTTACATTCTGCTCAGGCGACTGGAGATGGCTTTCATACCAAATCGCAGGAGTTGCTAGACTTAAATGTGGATCATCAGCAAGTAAAGGTAACCCAGTTTCCGTCTTCTCTCCGCTTACTACCCAGTTATTACTACCATTGAATGGATCGGGAATAACCGCTGCTAAAAAACGATCTCTCAGATCCAACTCATAGGCTTGCAATTCCTCAATCACGAGAGCCCCTTCTTCAGGGTAAGTAGGAAACAACTCAAGCGCTTCTTCATCAGAAAAATTTTGTGCTAGATAATAACGAAAGGCTTGCCCTTCCCAATGCCCCCCTAAATCAAAGGCCATATACTTACCAATCGTCAGTGAGTCTGTAGCCGTCCACTCCGTTGGTTCATACCCTAGGATCCTAAACTCAATAGGCAACGTTCCTTTATCTTTGGCTTCACCAATAAAAGCATTAACCCCAATCGCATAAGCTTCAAGAGCTTCTTTAGCTTCATCTGAATACAACTCAGCAGATGCCACAGCAGCTCTCCTTAATCCAAATGTCCGGAAAAATTTATCGGTATCAAGTGCAGCCTCACCAACTACTTCACTTAACATTCCAGAAGCTTGTCTACGACTTAAGTCCATTTGAAATAAACGATCTTGAGCGGTCACATACCCTTGTGCCATATAGAGATCTCTATCACTACTAGCTTCAATGTGTGGGACCCCTGATTGATCTCTCCACACAGATACCGGAGCGGAAAGAGCTGACAAGGTCACTTCTCCTTCAACGAGCGGGATCGGTTTCATTACTTGCATATACGCCCATATACCTATTGCCAGAAGGATCAGCAACACCCCAGCTAGCGACCAAGCGAGAAATTTTGGCCACCGCTTTTTTGTTTTTATCGTACTTTGTTCCACACCCGTCTGAGTCGCCAATTGAATCCCCCTCTACTCTTTATACATACTTATTCATAATAGAGAGGCTATAATCCTCTTAGTCCTTCACTTTTTCTTCACTAAAAAAGAAAAAGAGCAATTAGGTAGTTACTCCTAATTGCTCTCTCTATTATGTTCTGGTTAAAATCGTCACACTTTCAACTTGTGCTGTCCATGGGAACATATCAACTGGTTGAACATTTTCAACCTTAAATCCCTTGGTTCGTAAATGCTCAATGTCTTTAGCTAAAGTAGATGGATTACACGAAACATAGACCACACGTTTTGGCTTCACTTCAACAATTGTTTTTAATAGCTTCTCATCACAGCCTGTTCGTGGTGGGTCCACCACAACGACATCTGGTTTCCACCCTTCTTTTACCCACTTAGGTAGCCACTCTTCCGCTGTGCCTACTTCATAGGTGAAATGCTTATAGCCATGATTATCAGCATTTACTCTTGCATCAATAATCGAAGCCTCAATCACATCCATCCCTCGAACTTCAGAAGCACCGTCCGCTAACCACAAGCCGATCGTCCCTACTCCACAATAAGCATCCACCACTTTTTCAGTACCTGTTAACTTTGCTGCACGTTTTGCTTCATTATAAAGCTTAACTGTTTGAATAGGATTTAGTTGAAAGAAAGCTCTGGCGGATAGTTCAAAGGAAATATCGCCTAGCTTCTCTTCAATTACTTCTTCTCCCGAAAGATGAACCGTTTCCTCACCAAAGATTAACGAGGTTTTCTTCCCATTAATATTTTGCATAAGCGAATTAACTTCAGGCAAACGCTTTTGTATTTCATCAAGCAAGACATCTCTTCTTGGAATTTCTTTTTCATTCGTTACCAACACCACTTGTACATGACCAGTCTCAAACCCTACTCGTGTAACAATCGTGCGAATGACCCCTTGATGCTTACGTTCATCGTAAATCGAAATATTTAAGTCTGCTAAAATTTGTTTCATCACTCTCGTCACTTTGTTCGTTGCCTTATGTTGGACCATACAAGCAGATAAATCGATTAACTTATGAGAGTTCATCGCGTACAATCCCGCAATCACACGCCCATCTTTCTTAGCTACTTGCAGCTGGCTTTTATTACGGTAGTACCACGGGTCATCCATACCAATGGTTTTTTGAATAACGAGCTTTTCCATCTTAAGTTTTGTGTGCCGTTCAAAAGCTTGCCTAATAATATCTTGTTTCTCCCGTAATGTTGCTGCGTATTCCATATGCTGCAGCTGACACCCTCCGCACTGGTCGTAAATTGGGCAAGGTGGCTCAATTCGCTCTTTTGATTGTTTACGGATCTTCACAATTTTTGCTTCTGTGAACCTCGCCCCAGCTTTTGTTACCTCGGCAACAATTTCTTCGTTTGGAAGAGCACCTGGTACGAAGACTACTTTCCGCTTGAAATAGCCTACACCTTCTCCATTTATTCCGAGGCGTTTTATCGTTAATGGCATCTGTTGACCAACTTTTAATTGGACTGACTGCTGATCCTTTGATGGACTTTTGGCGTGTTTTTTATGTGATGGTTTCATGTTATCAACTCCGTCCTCTTTTCCGGCTCCTATTATAGCATGTATCACCCATTCTTCCTAAACTTACTAGGTCGATTCACCTGTTATCTCTGATAGAATAAATGAAGGAATCACATAACGGAGGAGAGATTGTTCGTGTCTATACCAACAGATGTTGCATCCCTACAAATCATGGCTCATGTATACAAACGTGCTAGCCTGCAATCGATTTTTGATAAAACGGTGGAAAGCCTTGTTGAACAAGTACCGTACATCGATTGGGTAGGGATCTATATGTATGAAAAGCTAGATCATAAGCTAGTAGCAGCTTCTTGCCTTGAAGATGATCTAAAGTGGGAATGTAACGGTGAACTAAAATTCCCAATTAAAAATGCTGCAGGAGAAGAAACCGGTATGCTGGTTGTACGTACTCGTCAACCGATTGCCTTTGATGTAACAGATGTAACCACCTTAGAAACGATTGCTTCAGCTATCGGTGAGGAAAGTTTAGCAAGTTAAAGAAACCACCCGTCTACACATATAGACGGGTGGTTTTACGTTTACCTAACCTCCTTATAATTAATAACGAGCCGTCATCATTTTTCTTTTCGTATAGAAGTTTACTCCATCTTTCCCATTAGCGTGTAAATCGCCATAGAAAGAGTTTTTCCATCCAGAGAATGGGAAGAAGGCCATTGGTGCTGGGACATTGACGTTCACACCAAGCATGCCGACCTCTATATCCTCACGGTACTGACGAACAGCTTTTGCACTATCCGTATAGAGTACTGAGCCATTCCCAAAGTCTGACTCGTTGGTAACTTCAATTGCCTCTGTTAAGTCCTTCACTCGCACAATCGATAACACCGGAGCAAATATTTCATTTTTCCAGATGTTCATTTCTGTTGTAACATGATCGAAAATCGTTGCTCCTAAAAAGTACCCATCTAAGTCTTGTCCATCCTTACGTCCATCTCGAACTAAGGTTGCGCCTTCCTCGATTCCTTCTTCAATTGCTTGGTGTACTTTGTCTAAATGAGATTGACGGATGACCGGACCAAGATTTACAGATGTATCACAGCCATCACCCAAAACTAACTGATCAGCCGCTGTTGTTAATTTTGAAATAAAGGTGTCAGCAATATCCTCTGTAACAACCACAACGGAAGTTGCCATGCACCGTTGGCCGGCACTACCAAAAGCTCCTCCAACAATCCCTTGAATCGTTTTTTCCAAGTCACAATCAGCTAAAACGATTGAATGATTTTTAGCACCTGCAAGAGCTTGTACTCGCTTGCCATATCCAGCGCCAGTCTTATATACATATTCAGCTACTGGTTGCGAGCCAACAAAAGAAATCGCATCGACATTCTTGTGTTCAAGCAAGCCATTTACAACATCATGTGCACCATGAACTAAATTTAAGACACCTTTTGGCAACCCTGCTTCAACAAATAACTCTACTAATCGTTGTGCCAACAATGGCGTACGCTCAGAAGGCTTCAGAATGAAGGTATTACCACAAGCGATTGCTAGTGGGAACATCCAACAAGGAACCATCATCGGGAAGTTAAAAGGAGAAATCCCTCCTACTACCCCAACAGGATATCTGTACATACTAGACTCTATATCTGTTGCAATATCAGGCAGTACCTCTCCCATCATAAGGCTAGGTGCACCTGCTGCAAACTCAACACACTCAATCCCACGTTGAACTTCCCCATAAGCATCGTCATAGCATTTCCCATTTTCCTTCGTAATAAGACGAGCTAACTCATCATAATGTTCCATCAATAACTGATGATACTTAAATAAAATACGTGCCCTTTTTGGCACAGGAGTCTTCTTCCACGTTTTAAAAGCTTCTTTAGCGGTTGTCACCGCTAGGTCTACATCTTCTTTTGTTGATAATGGCACACGTGCAATTTCTTCACCATTTGCAGGGTTTGGTACAATTTCGACTTCAGTAGATTTAGATGCTACCCAATCGCCATTAATAAAATTCTTTAATAAAGCTTTTGTTTGCACTTTCATAAGAAAAACTCCTTTTATAGTTATAGTTTAAAAGATAAAAAGTAATCAGTTGTTGCCCATGTTTATACGGTCTTAAGCGAATACTCAAACGTATAAGCATGTCTATATAAAGAAATAATTTCTTTTTCATCTGGTACTTTTGGGTTGTTAGCTGGACTTCCACTAAGAAGCGCATCCTTTGCCATTTTCTCTAATGCAGCTTCAAACTTTTGTTCTTCTACACCCCATGTTTTAATATTAGGTATATTTAGTTGATGGCATAGGCGTAATATATGAGTAACGACTGCATTGGCAAGTTCCTTTTCTGTAACCCCTTTCATATTTGGGTATAAGAATCGACCGATTTCAGCTAATCTCTCTTGGCAAGCATCCTTGGTATAATCTAGAATGGCTGGTAATAGCATTGCATTAGAGATTCCATGAGGAACATGGAACAAGGCACCTAATGGTCTCGACATTCCATGTACTAAACACACTGATGCGTTAGAAAAGGCCATACCTGCTTGCATTGATGCGTATATCATTTTATCTCTTGCTTCAATATTCGCTCCATTATGGTAAACTTCTAGAATATTTTCTGTAATGAGTTTAATAGCAGAAAGCGCCAGGTGATCGGTAAAAGGTTGAGCCTTCTTAGAAATATAAGCCTCTAGTGCGTGTGTTAGAGCATCAATACCGGTAGCAGCTGTTGTATTCTTTGGAGATGAAATCGTTAAAACAGGATCAACTATAGCAATTTCAGGCATAAAAGCTGGTTGCTTAATCATCATCTTTACATCATTGCTCGTATTCGTTATAACCGTAACATCAGTCGCCTCCGAACCCGTCCCAGCTGTAGTCGGAATCGCAATCAGCGGCAGAGGCTTATTTGTAGCAAGTGTCTTTAGATTCATATAATCACTGATCTCGCCCTTATTCGTTGCTACCACAGCAACAGCTTTTGCCGTATCAATGCAACTTCCTCCTCCTAGTGCAACGACTACATCACAATTTTCCTTTTGTGCAAGCATTAATGCATCATAAACATATTCATCTGTAGGCTCACTCGAAATATCAAGAAAATCTACATAAGAGATGTTAGCTTGTTGTAAGTGAGTATGGCAGTTTTTTAAGTTTCCTAGTTTCTCCATGACACGATCACTAATAATTAATGCTTTCGTTCCTAGTTTAGCTGTTTCTTCCCCAACTTTTCCAAAGCTTCCTTGTCCATAGTAAATACTTCTAGGTAAGTGCACTGTTGAAACATTCATAGACAACCCTCCCTTTGTTCTTGCTTATATACATTGCAAGAGACGTGCCAACTTTTCAAATATTGAAAATATTGAGCTTGTAGTTAGTGACCTTAAAAGGATGTTGCTATTACTCTACGCCAAATCAACACACTGTCGCTTTTTCGCTACACATTAAGCCGATACTGTTTCATTTTTTTATAAAGGGTCGATCGATGGATGCCTAGACGATGAGCCGCTTTTGTTTTATTCCCGCTCACCTCCAGTAAGGTTCGTTCAATCATTTCTTTTTCATATTCTGAACGATCTGATCTTAATGTATGACTCTCTTTCGCTTGAACTGGCTGATCTCTTATTAATGGAGGTAAGTGCTCTACACTGATTAACTCTCCCTCAACTAAAGTAATTAATTGCTCAGCTAAGTTAACAAGTTGACGAATATTACCAGGCCACTCATAAGAACGAATCAATTCCATCACTTTTTGATCCATTTTCTTTTCTTCCATATGATAATCTCCGGTGAACTTTTTTAAATAATGGGAAAATAATACAGGGATATCCTCTCTTCTTTCTCGCAATGACGGAACAGGCAGGTGAATCACATTTAGACGATAATATAAATCTTCTCTAAATTCTCCATTCTTAACTTGCTCTAATAAATCTTGATTTGTCGCAGCAATAATTCGCACACTTATAGGAATACTTCTATTCCCTCCCACTTTTACAACTTCGCGTTCTTCTAGCACTCGAAGCAATTTCGTTTGCATATGCTTAGGCATATCGCCAATCTCATCTAAAAAGATCGTTCCATTATGAGCCCTTTCAAACTTCCCTTTACTTCCTCCTCTTTTAGCTCCAGTAAACGCTCCTTCTTCGTACCCAAATAATTCTGCTTCCAGTAGATGCTCAGGAATTGCTGCACAATTGATAGCAATAAAGGGGCCATTTGCTTTCTTACTGGCTAAGTGAATGGCCTTTGCAAACACTTCTTTACCCGTTCCACTTTCTCCTGTAATTAAGACCGTCGCATTTGTCCTCGCTGCCTTTTTAGATAGTCTTTTGCACGCATATATTTCTTCACTAACACCAAGTATTTGATTAAATGTTACACAAGATTGATCCTCTACTTGAGTCAGTTCTTGCTCCGGTTTCATGTTTAACTCCAACCTTTTAGAGGAGGCCGTTGCATTCTCTAGAATACGATACAACTCACTAACTCCTTCAAAGATCAACATTCCAATTGCTCCGATCAATTCATTATTTTGCCATATTGGGATACGATGAACAATCATTTTTTGGCCACTAATAACCTGTACTTTCCCCCTCTCAGGGACCCCCGCCTTTGCGGTGAAATGTAATTGAGTGTTATCAATCACATCTGTTACATGTTTGCCCACTACATCATCAGTAACACCTATAAAGCGACGATACGCCTTATTCATTTTAACGATAAAGCCATTCTGGTCTACAACAGTCACTCCCTCATATGCATTATCAAGAACCACATCGATCATATTCACATTATGTTGGATGGAACGGATAAGAAAATCTTGAGCCTTTAACAATTCGGGCGGCTTAAGAGCACCTACAATTTTTTGTTCTTGATCGATAACGGGTATAACCACACCTTTAAAATCGATCGCTAAAATCGTATCCTTCGTTGAGACAGTTTTCGCTTCTTCAATCCAAGAAGGATCAAATGGTTGATCTAAACGATATCCCTGTAGAAGCAACTCAAAGATCCTATCATGTTGTACAACCCCTAAAACATGATGCACCTCATTAATGAAAATCAACTCTTCATTTCTTCGTTTCATAGCTTCCATTACTTCTTTTAGTGATTGATGATTAAACACAAGAACATGCGGAGTGGTCATCCAGTGATGAACGACTAATTCAGACTGTAAATCATCTTCATTCATTAAACTTATCTGATTAGCACCATACATTTGATTATGTCTCCTTTCTTTTGTAAAAAAAGAGGGCATTCGGTATTTTCTTCTAACTTTATCACACTTATTAGGACCACAATGAAAAAACCCTCATTTTATCATGAGGGCTTTCGAGATCTCTTTTTTAGGGAAATGGAAGTTGTTGGAGCTGTTTTGTAAACATATAATCATCTAAACTTTTAAATGTATACCCCTGTTTTCTGGCATCCTCAATGACTCTAGGTAGAGCTTCTGCATTATCCTGTGAGACAGAGTGAATTAACATAATAGCGCCAGGGTGAATTCGTTTCATTATTTGATCATAGGCATATTGCCCACCTTTTTGTTTATCAACTTCCCAATCTTTATAAGCCATTGACCAAAAGACATTCGTATATCCTAGCTTTGAAGAAAGAGCTAAGGAGCGTTCACTGAACTGCCCACGTGGCGGTCTAAGATAATGCATCTCCTCTACTCCCGTTAACTCAGTGAAGGAACTCTTCACTCGTGTTAATTCATCCATTAATCGCCCATCACCGACTTCAGGTAAACTGGGATGATGCCAAGAGTGGTTTCCTACAATATGTCCTTCATTTACCATTCGCTTAACAAGCTCAGGTGCCGTTTGAACATAATGGCCTGTAATAAAAAATGCTGCTGGTACGTCTTTTTCTTTTAAGACATTTAAAACATCTTCGGTAAAACCATTTTCATATCCATTATCAAATGTTAAATACAATTCTTTTTTCGACGTATCCCCAATAAAAAAGCCACCTGTTTGTTCAAGTAATTGAATATAATGAGGTTCTGTTGTCACTGGTTTATTATCTTTCTCTGGCTTATAGTTCCAATTATACGTTTTTGAATCATATCCATGTGCTTCTATTCCAGAACCTAAAGAGAAACATACGAAGAAAAGACATAGGAGGACTGCTATTTTTTTCATCATGATGAATCATTCTCCCTCACTTTTTTCTTAGTTTGTCTCTCGTTTGAAGCAATATGTATGCTATTCTCTTACTTGCACAAACAAAAAAGGGTAGCAGTCGCTACCCTTTTTCTTATTTAAATACCGGCTCTTTAAACTCAGCCAATTTCTCAAGCGATGATTTATCAACATCTGCATGTAAGCTATTTCCATGTGAATCCATCGTAACAATCGCAGCAAAGCCTTCTACTTCTAGGTGCCACATCGCTTCTGGAATTCCGAATTCCATCAGGTCAACACCTTTAACCCCTTTAATACAGTCAGCATAATACTGAGCTGCACCACCGATTGCGTTTAGGTAAACACCACCATGTTCTTCAAGCGCTTTTAGCGTTTTAGGACCCATTCCACCTTTGCCCATTACAGCACGGATACCGAATTTTTTCATAATGTCACCTTGGTATGGTTCTTCACGAATACTCGTTGTAGGACCTGCCGCTTTTACATGCCATTCGCCTTGCTCATCTTTAAGCATAACTGGTCCACAGTGATAGATGATTTGACCATTAAGATCAATTGGTGCATCATGGTCCATTAAATGATGATGAATCGCATCACGACCTGTGTGCATCATTCCATTAATAATGACTACATCCCCTACTTTAAGTTCACGAATCTTCTCTTCAGTGATTGGTGCTTCAAGTACAACTTCACGTGCTTCAGATTTCACCTCTGCGGCATCAGAAATTTCTTTACTTTCTGTGTTAAGGTTAACATTTTCTCCATCTTTATATAACCATTTACGAATCTCGCCAGACTCTTGATCGAGTACGACACCTAGACGACGATATGCCCAGCAATTATAGGCAACAGAGACAAAGAAACTAGCTGGTAAGCGGTGCATCGCTCCTACCTTACAGCCTAGTAACGTAGCTTCCCCGCCAAATCCCATTGTTCCAATACCTAATTTATTGGCATTTTCCATCACGTAATCTTCAAGCTTTTGCAGATCTTCTACAGGATTAACATCATCTACTGTACGGAATAATTGTTCTTTCGCAAGTGAATAACTCGTTGTACGATCTCCACCAATTCCGACTCCAATGAAGCCTGCACTACAGCCTTGCCCTTGTGCTTGATAGACCGAATGCATAATACATTTACGAATGCCATCAAGATCACGACCAGCACGACCCAGACCTTCTAACTCTGCTGGTAAGCTATATTGGATGTTTTTATTTTCACAGCCGCCACCCTTTAAGATAAGACGAACATCAATTACATCTTCTTCCCATTGAGAGAAATGAATAACAGGTGTTCCTTCACCTAAGTTATTCCCACTGTTTTTACCTGTTAGGGAATCTACAGAGTTAGGACGCAACTTTCCATCTGCAGTTGCTTGCTCCATAGCTTTATGAATCGCTTTTTTTATTTCAATTTGATTCACGCCTACAGGAGTTTTAATTTCAAAAGTAGGCATACCAGTATCTTGACAGATCGGTGACACCTTCTCATCTGCCATTTCAATGTTTTCTGTAATCGTTGATAAAGAAAGCGCTGCACGAGTACCTGCATTTTCCTGTGTCTTTGCTTTTGCAATCGCACGACGTACATCATTAGGTAGATTCGTAGACGTTTCGACAATTAATTCATAAATGCTTTGTTGCAATTTCTCCACTTCTGCCAGCTCCTTTTCCGTTCTTCTCTATACTTGTCATTCTCTATTATACTGCTAGTCCAAACATTCCGAAAGTCCAAATTGAAAGCGTCTACAGTTTATTCACCAAAAAAAGACAAATAAAAAAGGACCCCTATAAGGAGTCCTTCTTTTATATTATTACTTAGTTACGTTAGCAGCTTGAGGTCCACGAGCACCTTGCTCGATATCGAATGAAACAGCTTGACCTTCTTCAAGTGATTTGAAACCGTCACCTTGGATAGCTGAGAAATGTACGAATACGTCATCTCCACCTTCAACTTCGATGAAACCGAAACCTTTTTCTGCGTTGAACCATTTAACTGTACCTTGTGTCATTGAAAATTCCTCCAGCGTGGATTTTATCCACAAATATATTACTACCCTTGCTCATGTAATCTAATAAGAAGAAAACTACTTTTAAAAGAAAGTCTTAACTTTATCGAGACATCCGAACAGGAATAATTAAGTTCATCATAACATGTTCAAAAAATAAAAGCAAATTTATGTTGTAATTTGTTCAAGTTCCTCTTCAAAATAGAAAGTGTGGGGGTATTCCTTTACTGTGTATGAGTATCTTTTCATATTAGCCACGTAGCTGAATTTGCTCACCGTGACCGTTTCATTTAGTGACTTTAAGAGCACCTTTTCATTCGTTTGGAACTTATTTTTTCTCAACTTTTTTCCCACTTTCTATTTTTAACGTTCCTTCTATTGTCTCACAGATCTCATCGATGTAAACAGCTAAGGATACGGTTAAACGAAAAAGCATTAAGGAAACCCTGCTCCCTAACGCTTTTTTGTATACCAATATTTTTTATAATAAGCCCATTTTTTGTGAAGCAATGGCTTCTGTTGTTAAGTGATGGTCACGATTCACATAATGAAACAAGGGCTTCCATGACTCGGTCCATTCAATATGTGTCACACTTGTATTACCAATTTGAAATGGTCGATGAACTTCTCCCCAATTCTCTCCTAGCATGAGATACATCAGGAAAATACTAATGAACCCGCCATGGGATACAATCGCTACATCATCTTTATGATGTGCTCTTTTTAATTGATCTACTATATACGCACAACGTTTAGTCAGCTCTTCCACTGACTCCGTACCCTCTAACCCTGAAGTCAGAATAGACTTTTCTTTAGCTTGTGGAAACTGTTCATAAATTTCTTTTCGAGTTAACCCTTGAAGAGGTCCAAGATTCACTTCACGTACCTTTTCCCATTTATGAACGGTTTGATCCTTGTAACTTCCTATCGCAATTGCTGTGTCATACGCTCTAGTTAAATCGCTACTATAAATGTGATCTAAATGTATGTGTTTAAAGAAATCCCCAAGTTGTAACGCTTGTCTCTTCCCTAGATCTGATAAAGGGAAATTATGCCAACCTTGAATCTTTCCTAATCGATTTCCTTCTGATTCTCCGTGACGGATTAAATAAAGATTCACTATGCTGCCCCCTTATTCAGACCAGTCATTCCGAAATTGTTTGCATTTTAATTCGATATCATCAAGCATCGTTAGCAAACGATCAATTTCTTCAACCCCTGCTTCTTCAGGATCAATAGAATCTAATACATTCATAAGTAAGTCTAATCGACGATGTAAATAATCCATCTGTTCTTTTTTATCATGAATGGCTCCACCCACAAAAATCGCTCCTTCACATGCCTACTATTTCTTATCGTTACGCGCTCATTTCGGAAAACTGTTTAAAGTTTAACAGATTCATTTCATCCACACAACTAGACCCTCTTCATCTGTAACGATAAGACTTTTTCTTATCTCGCATTTACGTTATGATTAGACTGAACAACTAGAGGTCACAAACTTCCTCAAAGCAGATATTTGCCAACATAAAAGGAGTTCGATTTTCTTGAATCAAACATTACCAAAAATCACGCCTTCTTATGATCCGTGGGAGGCATATGAAGATATAAACTCTTTCGGTCATCTTAAATTAACGAATATTGAGTTTACGACGACCACACTTTGCAACATGAGATGTGAACATTGCGCCGTTGGATATACATTGCAACCTAAAGACCCTACGCCACTCCCATTAGAATTGCTAATAAAGCGTCTTGATGAGATACCTCATTTGAAAGCTTTTAGTATTACAGGCGGGGAACCCATGCTCTCAATGAAATCTGTAGATCATTATGTAGTGCCCCTCTTAAAATATGCTCACGCGCGTGGGGTCCGCACACAAATCAATTCGAACCTAACACTTGATTTAAAACGGTATGAGAAAATCATCCCTTATCTTGATGTTCTTCATATATCTCATAACTATGGGAGTGTAGAGGATTTTGCCGAAATTGGATTTGCTGTTATGGATCGAAAGCCTAGCTTTGAACAACGTGCTGCCTTGTTTGACCGAATGGTAGAAAACGCAAAAGAACTAACAAGCCGCGGAGTCATTGTTTCTGCTGAGACAATGATTAATAAACGTACCATCCCTCATTTGGATAAAATTCATCAACAAATTGTAGAAATGGGCTGCCAGCGTCATGAAGTTCATCCTATGTATCCAAGTGATTTCGCCAGCAAACTTGAAGTTGCTACATTAGAAGAGATTCGTAACGGAATCCACCGTCTACTAGATGTTCGCAACCCTGATACTTGGATGTTATTTGGTACATTACCGTTTTATCCATGTAGTGATAACCAAGAAGACCTAGTCCTTCAAAAGCGCTTGTTTGAAGAAAAGAATGTCACTGTCCGCAATGACCCAGATGGTCGTTCAAGATTAAATGTAAATATTTTTGATGGGGATATTATTGTGACTGATTTTGGTGATACACCTCCACTTGGAAATATTCAAGATACCTCTTTAAATGAAGCATATGAGAAATGGAATAAGACAAGTTTAAACCATTCATTATCATGTCATTGTCCATCTGTTAAATGTCTTGGTCCTAATGTGCTTGTAAAAGATGCCTATTATCGTGATATTGACTTTACAACTAGAAAAACAAACATCTAAAAAAGTCGTCCGCTACGAAGTGGACGACTTTCTTTGCTTACTTAGGTTGATTTGCTGCAACAAACCCAAAGGATAAATGATCTTGAACTGGAATCCAAGCTCCCACGCCTTGTTGAGTTACATTTTTCACTTCAAGCTTTCTTTTTCCACCTTTAAAAGAAAGATACACTTCACCATACGTGACCTTTCCTTTTTCATTAGCTGCCGGAACATAACTGTGCAAATATCCAACCTGATTTGGTGCGATGTTGTAAGTATTATTCTTTCTTGTCCCTTGCCCAATAACTGTATCAAATGAGAGTGGTAAATTCGTGTGTTCAGCAGCTTTAATCATCATCATCTTTTTAACTGCTTCACTATTTGGAATCTTAGCTGTTAATCCGCCACTAACTCGTTTTTGTTGCTCCTGGGTATAAGCAAGCTTTTGCGGAGCACGTCCACCTCGATTATCCACATAGTTTGTGTTTACTTTCTGATATTCCCAATTCACTTCAGTCCCTTGAGATTCATAAGCAAGAGGCCATTCCCCTAAATAGATGGACGCTCGAAAACCAATCGCAAGTTTCGAATCATTGATCGTTGATTCATTAAAAATTCGAATGAGATCTGGATTCTCAATTTTCACATCTGTTGAATCAAGTAATTCTTGTGCAAGCGTACTTGGCTGAAGATAAGGCAGATCTTGAGTAGGGTTTGTATACGTGTTTTCTTTTGAGATAGGCAAGACTGAACTTGGGACGGTAAAGTCTTTCTTACCTTCACTTTCGCCTTCTGCCATTGCTTGAAGTGGTGCACACAAGATGAGAAACATAACAAGTGCAAGAACAATCCGCTTCATGATCCATTCCTCCTTAATAGGTTGATTTTTTCTGTTATCGGTAGTGTAAACCGCAACCTTAAAAAATATCCGTTCCTTTCCGTTTGCTCTTCTTTTTGATACCGTATAAGAAAAGAAAGGATGAAGAAGATGCATATTTTATTTATCGGTGCCGGTCGAATGGCTGAAGCTATTTTTTCTGGAATACTAAACAAGCACAATAAAGAAGTAACGATTACCGTTTCCAATTTATCGAACAAGGAAAAATTAGTGAACTTAAAAGAAAAGTACCCAATAGAAATAACAGAAGATTGGACGGAGGTAATCGATCAAGCTGATACCATTCTTTTGGCTTGTCCTCCAAGTGCTCATGATAAAGTATTGAACCAACTTTCACCCCACGTAAAAGAACAATTTGTCGTGACCGTGGCCGCTGGTGTAGACCCTACTTTTTTAGAAGCCCATTTACCAGAAGCGGTCGCTGTTGCTTGGCTTATGCCTAATACGGCAGCAAGCGTAGGGAAATCAATGTCTCTTTATACGTATGGACAACATGTTACACCTCTACATAAAGAAAAAATGAAAGTCATTCTTGATTCGATTGGTCAATCAAAACAGCTAGCTGAAGAACAGGTTCATAATCTGACTGCTGTAACAGGAAGTGCACCTGCTTACTTATATTATTTTGTCGAAGCTCTCGCCGATGCTGCAACTGAATATGGACTTACGTCAGAGCAAGCTCAGAATCTGGTTAATGAAATGGTCATCGGCAGTGCGGAAATGCTTAAGAACTATAAGGATCCTTCGATCTTGAGAGAACAAGTTACCTCTCCCGGGGGCGCAACAGATGCAGGATTAAAGTCATTACAAAAAAATCATTTTCAACAAGCGATTATTGAAGCAGTTAGAGCAACAAATGACCACGCTAAAGCGAAAAAAAACTAAGAAAAAAACAAAAAGGTCTGAGCTCCCACTCAGACCTTTTTGTTTACTATTATGCTTCCTTTGTTCCATAGACCATTCTTTCAAGTTTCGGAAAGAAGAATTGAATTAACGGACCAATTAAAAAGGTAACTAATATTGTCCCAACTCCAATGGGACCTCCAGCAGCAAAGGCTGCTATTAAAGCGGACACTTCACCAATCGTTTTCGCTACCATTAGCCTTACTCCAAACAAGTCCTGAAGCACAAACATAAAGCGATCAATCGGAATAACTGCAAATTTCGCTTGTAAGTAAGTCGCTATACCTAAAGCCATCATGACAATCCCAATGGTTAAAACAAGATATTGTAAGACAACTCCTGTTATAAATACATTTGGAAAAATGAATAACAACCAAAAATCGATAAAAAAGCCAAGTATGACGATCGTGATCAATGATAAGATCTCCGGTTTCCTTTTAGATAAGATCGCATTTAAAATAATTAAGAAGATCCCAACTAAAATAACCCAGTTCCCTACCGTAAATGGAGTCATTAGTGAAAGCCCTACATTTAGAGCATCCCATGCCCCTGCTCCTAAGCCGGCCAAAATGGTCATCGTAATCCCGAATGACAAGATCAATAATCCAACAAGATAAAATAGTCCTCTTTTAACTGTTACTGACATCTGCTAATTCCTCCATCAATGTATCAACTATTACTTATTTTGTACCCTCTGTCTGTTTTGCAACATCTTCACTTATTTTTCGCCAATTTCCGAGGAAATAATAGCTCGCTGCAATCACACTACTGACTACAAAGCTCATCCCCATACCAAGGGCTATCCCTCTTTCTCCAAACCATTGGGCAAATAAGTATGTTAGTGGAAAGCGTAAAATCCAAAAAGAGATGATATTCAATACAAGAACTTGAACCATCGCTCCAGAAGCTCGAACAATCCCATTTAACACAAAATTAATTCCTAAAAACGGATAGAAAAAGGCAATCGTCTGAACATACATTTTCCCAAAAGCAACTGTATCAGGATCTTGTATGAATAGTGACACGAAATACTCTGCCCCAATAAACATAATCGTACTAATAATGAATGTTACCACCACAATGAGAGTCACTGCTTCTTTTGCAACCTCTTTTACTCTTGCCCATTGTTGTGCTCCTATATTTTGCCCAGCCATACTGTTTACAGCAGAGCCGAGTGTTAAAGCTGGCAGCATAATTAAGCTATCTAAGCGCTGCGAGGCTCCAAATCCAGCAACAACATCTTCACCGAATCCTGTCACCACCGTCATGATCGCTAAAATACCGGCTGATATCGCCATCATAGATAACCCAGCTGGCAAACCCATTTTAAATAAAACAAGGAAGTACTTCTTCTCAGGTAGGGTTGGCATACTAAACGGAACTCCTGCACGGTAAATAGAATAAATCAACCCATACAAAAAAGCGGTTCCTTGCGCAATGATGGTTGCATATGCTGCCCCATCTATTCCGAGGTTAAATACACTTATAAACAAAGGGTCAAGAATTGCATTTAAAATAACCGCAAGCATAACAAAACGAATAGGTGTTTTACTATCACCTAACGCCCGTAAGACAGTCCCTATGAAATTATAACCAAATAAGAATAAAATCCCAACAAAGTTAATTTTCAAATAAGACTCTGCATACGGGAGAATCCCTTCTGGAGTCCCCATTACACGCAAAATACTCCCTGAAAATATAAAACCAATGGCCCCAAGCAATAGAGCGAGAGAACCTAAAACAAATACAAATGCATTTAAGGATTCCTTTAATCCTTTTTCATCATTGGCCCCTTTTCGTTGAGAGAGGACAGTTAATGTCGCTCCGTTGACTCCAATAATAAACGACAAGATCGTAAAAACAACAGTAGCGGATATGGAGACTGCACCTAATGCACTAGTACCTAGAAGATTCCCTACCCATAATGAATCAACAAATTGGTAGGAAGCTTGGAGTAAATTAGCAAAAAAGATTGGCCACGAAAAGAGTAGCATCTTACGTCTAATACTTCCTTCTGTAAAATCAAGCTGCTTTATTTTTGCCGTTTTCATATGTATCCCTTCTTCTAATCATGTAAGCTTCATTATAGTATGATCAGCTGTTAAATAGAAAGAGAAAGCCCTACTAACAACATAAGTCAGTAGGGAACGAACCTCTTATTTCAACTCAAAGGATTCTGTAATGTTGATGCTATCTTTTACTGATTGTACCATTGAGCAATTCTTACGAGTAACTTCTAATGACTTCTCGATTTTTTGCTCTGTAGTATCACAACCACTAATCGTAAAATGCAT
The DNA here is from genome assembly GCF_032843265.1 of Alkalihalophilus lindianensis. Taxonomy (NCBI): domain Bacteria; kingdom Bacillati; phylum Bacillota; class Bacilli; order Caryophanales; family Bacillaceae; genus Alkalihalophilus; species Alkalihalophilus lindianensis. The sequence goes on along the minus strand of NZ_JAWJBA010000005.1, from coordinate 200,823 downwards.
GTGGATGGCTTCTATCTCTTGCGCTCCTTTTGGATTACGAGTTATGTCAGCTCGAACATGAATATCCTCATACGGAATTCGCTTCTTTTCTAATACTTTACGTAATACACCACCACTGCACACAGCTATCGACGATACTAATAATTGATAAGGTCTAAACCCGTACTCCGCATTCCCTGAAATCTGTAAGCTTCCATATTCCACTGTTGTTTCAAAACCGTTTTCCTTCATCGTAAATTCCATTATGAACGCCTCCTTTTTTCCTTCTCTATTGTACCGATTTCTGAGTAATCCGTCATTTGTTTCGTTTAAGATAGTCATTCCCTTACATACAATGTACAATAGTCTTTGTGACAAATCATCAAGATAGGAGCATGATGATACGATGACTGAAGGAAAAGCAGCTGAAAACCGTCCTTTATACAGATTGATTGTATTGATCATTATGGTTGCCATTGCAGGATTTGCTCAAGGCATGCTCTTGCCTCTTCTCGCAATCATGTTAGAAGATGCTGGTGTTTCCTCGTCCTTAAATGGATTAAATGCAGCCGCTCTATATGTTGGCGTTTTACTCGCCTCCCCATTTATTGAACATCCTGTTAGAAAATACGGCTATAAACCTGTCATTACGATTGGATTAGTCTTAATGATCACCTCACTCCTCTTACTCCCTTTATGGCAAGCTTTTTGGTTTTGGTTTGTCCTAAGGATTATTATTGGTATTGGTGATAATATGGTTCACTTTGCGACACAAGTATGGATCACTACAACAAGTACACCGAAGAACCGTGGACGGAATATTTCTCTTTATGGACTCGCTTTTGGTTTAGGCTTTGGAGTTGGGCCTTTTATGACACGATTACTTAGTATTAATGAATGGTTACCATTTTTACTATCTGCTGGATTGAGTATGCTGGCCTGGCTTTTAATTTTGCAAATGCGAAATGAATTTCCGGCAACAGATATGGAAACTGGCAGTCAGTTATCAACTTGGAAGCGATATAAGGAAGTTTTCAAACTGGCTTGGTTCGCTTTCTTGCCAGCCTTTGGATACGGCTTTCTTGAAGCTTCCTTACATGGTAATTATCCGGTCTATGCCTTGCGCTCAGGAATGACCATTGAACTGGTCTCCATTTTATTGCCAGCTTTTGTCATTGGAGGGCTGATCACACAGCTTCCTCTTGGATTACTAAGTGACCGAGTCGGACGCAAGAAAATCTTGCTCTTTTTATCGAGTTTCGGAGCGCTTTGTTTTTTTGCCATGATTGCTTTTGAGAGTTCGACCACGATCTTATTCATTTTATTTATCTTAGCTGGTGGTTTTGTAGGTTCATTTTTCTCACTAGGGGTCATGTATCTGGCTGATCTTATTCCTACACATTTACTGCCTACGGGTAATGTGATGATGGCTATAAGCTTTGGCGTAGGCAGCATGATCGGACCACTTGTTGGTGGAATATTTATTGATATTTTTGAGTCAGGGAGTATTTATTATTCTATTGGTGGGATGCTCGTCTTTATTTTTATCACCGGCATTACCTTTAAAAATAAACAAGCGTCGCCTCCTACTAAAGCAGCAACTGAAAACATATAAAAGCCCTCGTTCAAGAGAACGAGGGCTTTGAATTAATGGTAACCGTTTTGTTTATTAGCTGAACTACTTGTTTTATGATTGTTGGCATGCTTATGCCCAGAGTGATGAGCATTTGCTTTTGGCTTTTTCTTTTGGCTCATGTCATACACCTACTCTCATCAAAGTAATGGAGGTGACCGACGCAATGTGGTCACCTCCATTCACCAACCTAGAACAGATATTCTTTATTCAATGAACAATCTGGGGTCGAAACGATGTTTGTCTTTAGGAGACACCTCACTTCAATATTGTTTACTAACAATCCTGAAAGTCTATGTTATTCTCCTTCAATGTAATCACCTCAATTAAGGTTATCACTACAAATTCGCAACTTGCCTATTGTATCTCTGAACAACTATTTGTTCTAAAGTCGGTGTTAAGCACAGCAGATTATCTACCGTCCTTAAACATTATCATGTCCGATTTTTTTTGAGTTATGCATGAGGTTTATTTTTTAATTGCTTTACTTCTGAGGCAGCATCCTTTGTAGCTTGGATAATCTCCTCGGAACTTTCTTTGAGGTGAGAAGCAGTCTCTGATATCTTTTTCACATCTTCACTAATATCACGAATAACTTGTGAAACTTCTGTTGCAGTATCACGAACTTGATCAAAGATTTGCTCACGGTTTTCACGAATAAAGGTCAAGGCTTCAGTTGTACCCTGTTTTAATTCAGACGCTTCTTCCTTTAACTTCTCGCGCCATTCTTTCTTCGCAAGAATTACCGTAAGGGCAACAGCACCGCCAATCCACAATCCTTTGCATAGCGTTTGACAAGGTTTCTTTTCCATTTCCATAACGCTTTCCTCCTCATAAGTGGCCTCTCTTATAATATTACCAATAAATTCAGAGAAATAAAAAGGAATGTTAATTAATTAAAATTATGAATGAATAACCATTCACTTTATCTCAAAATAAGTGAGGTCATTTTCATGCCGTTCGACAATAAGGTCGTCATCCATTAAAAGGTCCAAGTGACCAAACACTTCAGAAAATGTTAGTTCAGGTTGCTTATGGTGACTACGTCCAAACATTTTAGCACCTAGCTCATTAACCGTCATTTTCCCACTCTTTAAATGGTCATAAATCACACGTGCCCTGTCTTCTTGAGCTGTTAGTCGATTATCAATGAGCGTAGTCACATCCGTAATCGATGGGCCATGCCCTGTGTGTAGTTCGCTTATTTGTAAATTTTTTATCGTTTCAAGAGATTCACGATATTGTAATAATGTTCTCGGTCTTTCCTGCCCTTCTAGAGGAGCTTCAAGTAAAGCATTCGAAGAAACTTTAGATAATAAAACATCTCCACCAATTGCAACTCCATCTGACTCCCTTAGAAACAACAGATGACTTTGTGCATGACCAGGTGTTTCTATGACTCGCCAATCACTTAGACCTGGTAACTTATCTCCGTGTGCAACAAACACGTCAACATTCGTCTTATCCACAAAGTGAAGGTACCCTAGACTTGATCGCTCAATCACTTTAAGTTGTTCCGTGTTCAATCCATGTCGAAGGTAAAGTCGTTTAAAAAAGCGAGCATATTGCATAAAGAAGTCAGGATCGCGCGAGAGCCATAATTGATTTAACTCATGCCCAATTACCTTCGCCTTGTTAAATCTTGCGACTAACCCCACATGATCAGGATGATGATGTGTTAAGACTACTTGCTCTACATCATCGACTGAATACCCAATTGACTCAATACCACTCTTTAATAACTCCCAACCTTCATCCGTTTTCGGACCAGTATCTACTAGCGTTAACGTTTCACCTTCAATTACATAGCAATTCACAGGACCAACAAGAAATGGTGTAGGAATGGTAAGACAATGAATCTTCTCTGTCTTCACGGCCATAACAATAACTCCTTCCAAAATTCACTTCATTAAAAAAGAGAGATGTTTAACAATTGTTAAACATCTCCATTTTAACATTAATTGTATGCTTGTGTAAGAAAATGATCTGTCTCAAGAGGCTCGAAGCCTTCTTTATCAACTTTCTTCAACTCGTTCAATTCATGTGTTAAACTCTCAATTTTTCTCTGTAGATCTTCAAACTTTTTCTTTTCTGATACTGTCATGCCTCTCTCCTCCTAGTTGTTTCTCTTTATTTTGGGAATGTCCTCCTCACATCGAACAACCGTTCAATTAGATGAGGAACAACTCCAATAGCTTTCTTTAAATGTTAAAAATATTCTAACAATTAAACAACCTCTTGTAAATACCTAAATTTTATGGTAAGCGCTTTCATTTAAGATTAATTTTTTCCAGCTCTTTTTCATCTAAAAAAAGCATACCAGCTAAATGATATGCTCTCCTTTATTCAAACCTTTGCAGTTGCCTTAGTAACAATTCTTCGTACTGCATTTGGTTATAAATAATTTGCAGTGATTGATGAACATAAAGCGTTATGGTTTGATTCATTAACTTCATCATTTGTACTTTCCGATTTTCTAATCGCCTTATTTGAATGTCGAGCCCTTCTTCATATGTAGAAGGTGGCTGGAAAATTTCTTGATCTACTTCAGGCCAACGTCCATTCATTTGATAAAATAACCCTCTAAGCCAGTCGTAATGACTTCTTCTACTTTGAAGAACTTGCCTCCATAAAAACGAAGCCTCTTCCCTTGTCGCAACTACAGATAAATAATCAATCATTAGCACATCTGAACTTTCTGTTTTCATCAATTCTTCTATGATTGAATTGGTTTCGGCCAATTGTCTTAAGGCATGACTATTCATCAAACCACCCTTTCACTTTTTTACATCTTATGTGAGAGAGAAATACATTAGAAACAGTCGACACAAACCGTCAAATTTCATCTTTATCAAAAAATTGTAACAATTTAACCCTCATATACTTTCTACCCTTGGTATAATGTAAGTACAGCAAGCCTGTCTTGCTAGTCATACGAATAAGGAATGGTGGTTAATGAGACGTCAAGCCATAAACTTCGATAAATTAGTTCTTGAAAATAAAAAACAGCTTTTAAATGATCCAGAATTTCTCGCTAAAGTCGAAAGAAGGATTGAAGAAAGAAATACTCCATCTAAAACAGTCAAAGCCAAGTAATCATCCTTAACGAAACCATCTCATATTGAGGTGGTTTTTTTGCATTTGGAAAATTTAGTGCATAATCCCAGTGATCACAACACAAAGTAAATGCATGGAATACATCAGCTAGAAGGGAACGAACGAGATGGATAACGTTTTATTAGCACGCAGTTTATTTGGATCGTCGATGGCGTTCCATATTATTTTTGCCACATTAGGGGTTGGGATTACTCTAATGATATTGCTCGCTGAAATTATGCGTTTACTAAAGAAAGATGAGGATTACGGACTTCTTGCAAAAAGGTGGACGAAAGGTGTAGCGATTTTACTCGGGGTGGCGATTCCCTCTGGCACAATCGTTGCGATTATGTTGTCTCTATTATGGCCTGGCTACATGGAAATTGTAGGTCAAGTCATTGCTCTTCCGTTTCAAATTGAAATCTTCGCCTTCTTTATTGAAGCGTTATTTCTCTCTATCTACGTATATGCCGCTGATCGTCTTACTCCCACAATGAGAATCGTCAGTGTTTTTTTTGTGGCTTTAGGCGCAACTGCTTCGGCCGTTTTAATTACGGATGCACATGCTTGGATGAATACACCGAGGGGATTTGATTATGTAGATGGGGTTGTGTCCAATGTTCGCCCACTCGAAGCTGTATTTAACCCAAGCATCTATGTAACGGCTATGCACGTGATTGGGAGTGCTTATATGACAGGCGCCTTCATGTTAGCTTCTGTTGCCGCTTATAGACTATTTCGCGGTGGATTGACTGATCGTGAGACAACTTACCACAAAAAAGGATTAATGCTTTCATTAGGTGTTGCCTTACTCATGTCCTTCTACACTGCAAATAACGGGCATGACACAGCAATTATGCTACATGAGGAAATCCCCGTAAAGCTGGCGGCAGCTGAAGGTCTATTTGAAACCCAATCTAATGCTCCCCTTGCCATTTTGGGTACACCGGACCCTGATGCCGGTCGTGTAGTTGGTGGCATTGAAATAGCTGGAATGCTTAGTTGGTTAGCAACCGGGACAACAGATGGCGTTGTTCAAGGGTTAAATGATTTCCCTCAGGATGAGTGGCCCCCACTTTTTGTCCACACCTTATTCAATCTAATGGTAGGAATCGGTACAGCGCTTCTTGGATTAGCTGCCCTTTACTGGGTCATATGGTTTTTGGGACGAAAGAAACAAAAGCCGTATCCTAAATGGCTATTAGGTGCGCTTATTCTTGGTGGCCCCCTTGCTATGATTGGGGTTGAGACCGGCTGGATTTTCAGCTGTACCGGTAGGCAACCGTGGACAATATTTGGTATTCAACGTACTTCAGAAGCGGCTACAAACTCTGGAAATCTCGGTATGCTCTTCTTTTTATTTCTAACTCTTTATATTAGCTTGCTTGTCTTAACGGGACTTGTTATGCATTACTATTTCAAACGTAATCCGGTTACCCATGAACTTGAACAACCTTTATCAACTACGTAGTTTTCACTTCAAAAAGAAAGGGGATCAAACATAAAAATGGAGAACGTCTATATTGCCATTATCATTTTGTGGATCTTCTTATTCGTCTACGCCATTGCAGGCTCGATCGATTTTGGAGCAGGCTTTTGGGCAATGTTCTATCGAAAACGAACGGACACAAAAGCAGCCAGCATTGCGAATCGTTACTTATCCCCTTCATGGGAAGTAACTAATGTTTTTTTAGTGTTACTTGTTGTCGCGCTTGTTGGTTTCTTTCCTGGTGCGGCTTCATCTCTAGGGACGATTTTAATTGTCCCCTTTTGTCTCGTCTTAATTTTATTGACAATCCGAAGTGCATTTATGGTGTACTCCTATTCAGTTCAAAAATACACGAATATGCTTGTGATTATTTCTGGAGTGACCGGGCTTTTAATACCCGCACTTCTTGTGAGCATTTTACCTGCAGCAATAGGAGGTTTTGTTGAAACGGTTGGCGACCGGCAATATGTATTAGTGAATCAACTTTTCACAAGTCCAACATTCTACACCCATATCGGCTTTGGAATAAGTACAGAGCTTTTCTTATCTTCTCTTCTTTTAAGTGATTATGCGAGAGAGGCCAATTCTGAAGAAACCTATCATGTCTACCGTAAAAATGCGATTGTTCTAGGACCGATAACGTTAGCGTTCGCCGTTGCTGCTATTTTCACCTTGATCCCTGAAGCTTTTTGGATGTTTGAAAACATGGCAAATGAATGGCTTTGGTTCACTTTATCCCTACTTGCCTTTACCATTGGCTATAGTGCCTTATGGTGGCCTTCTAAAAAAGTAAGTATCGGGCAACCGCGAGTAGCTGTTCTATTGATCGCTCTCCAATTTGGTTTGGCTAGCTTTGCCTATGGTTCTGCCCATATGCCTTATTTCTTATATCCAGACGTAACCATTTATGATGCCTTTACAAACGATACCATGTTTCAGTTGTTGCTAATCGGATACGGGGTTGGTATGGCGGTTCTAGTTCCAATTTTTATTTTCTTTTGGAGATTATTTATGAAAGATAAACGTTATTTAAAGCAAGAAGAATCTCATTAACAGATAAAAAAGAAGGATCAAATGATCCTTCTTTTTTAATGATCTATTTTAAATGTTTTAACAAGTTGTTGTAGTTCTTCAGCCATTGTAGTTAATGCATGGGCTGATGAGGTTACCTCTTCCATTGACGCTAAAGTCTCTTCTGCCGAGGCACTGACGGTGGAAGTGTGTTCAGCTGATTCTTTGGCAATGCTCGTCATGTTATTGACCGAGTCAGAAACGACAGATGACTTCTCAGCCATTGCTTGAGCTGTTCGATTCATCTGTTCTATTTGCTCATTCATCGACTCAATTGCTTCACTAATCGCCGTAAACTTTTCATCCGTTTTATTTGCTGTTTCAAGTCCCACACGCACTTCTTCCTTTACAAGATCCATCATGGATACTGAAAGCTTCGTTTCTGTTTGCATGGCTGAAATTAAATCATTGATTTGCAGCGTGCTATTTGAAGATTGTTCAGCTAACTTTCTCACCTCATCTGCTACGACTGCAAATCCTCTCCCATGCTCACCTGCTCTTGCTGCTTCTATCGCTGCATTTAAGGCAAGAAGGTTTGTTTGATCAGCAATGCTACGAATGACATCTAAAATACCACCAATCTCTTCAGCTTTTGAAGACATTCCTTGAATCGCTTGATCAGAATCTTTAACGGATTGATCAATGGCATTCATTTTTACAACCGTTTCTCGAACGAGCTTGCCACCATCGGCTGCGAATTGGCGGGACAACTCAGAATGCTCCTCTACATTTGTCGCATTTGAAGCAATTTCTTCTACACCGTTTGCTACTTCACTTAAGAGCACTCTACTGTGATCAGAAGCATGCAATTGATCATCTGTCCCCTTTGCAATTCTCTCTATAGCTGAAGCTGTATGCTCGGTTGCGCGAGATGTCTGCTCAGCACTAGCTGATAACTCTTCTGAGGAAGCCGCCACTTGATCTGAGTTTGTTAATAATTGACTCACTAATGTACGAAGCTGTTCCTGCATTAATCCAAATGCAGTTGCTAAAGCAGCCATTTCATCATTGCCTCTCACTTTATCAGCCGTCACTGTTAAGTCACCACTTGCCATTCGTTCAGCAGCTGATTTCATTTGTTTCAGTGGTTTTGTAATAACTGTTGATAATATGATACCTAATCCAATAGCTACAATAAATGCAATGATACTAATAATGACTGTTAAAACAATCGACTGTTGTACATCACTTGCTATTGCATCTGCTCTTTCTGTACGATAGTCGGCAATTTGATTCGTAAACTCTTCGGATTCTGCAAGTATTTCCCTAGCAATTGGGAGGACTTCAGTATTTACAATCTCAATTGCTCCTTCAGGATTCAATTGAAATTGATTGATTGCAACATTTGACTGTTGCAAGTAATCGCTATTTAGTTGGCTTAGTAGCTCCGTTCTCTCGGCTACATCTCCATCAGGTATTAATAGTTTAAGCTCTTCTATATACACATTCACTTGACCATTATATTCATAGAATCGTTCAAGCATCTCTCGCTCACCTGTCAACATGTATCCTCTAAGATTACTGCTCGTCCGATTTAAATTACTTTCCATTCTTAAAGAAGTCACTTCTAGATCTCGAACTAAACCAGTTAACTCCTGGTATGACTGGTCAACTTTCTTAACATTTATGTATGAAAACAAACTAGCAATACTGAAAATAATAGCGACTAAAACGAAACTAGCTATCAACTTTTGACCTACTGAACCTCTCCCCATCTACTTCACCTGCCTTATATATTTGCAATTTTTGATGAATTCCATCGATTGCAAATATATCTTACCATAATATCTCTAAAAAAAGACACAATATATTACCTTTTATACCAGTAATAAAGACCTATCAAATAGAAAAAACCAAGAAGTAACACTTTACTTCTTGGTCATTTATACTAGTTATCTGTTAACTTCATAAATTCATCCACATCGGCTAAGACAACATTAATTGCTTCTTGCCAGAATGTCTTAGTTGATAAATCTACTTGTAAGTGTTTTTCAGCTAATTCTTCAACACTCATACTCGCTGTGTCTTCGAGGAGAGAGATATAATCATCTTCAAATGAACGCCCCACTTCAAGAGCACGCTTATAAATTCCCATACTAAATAGGTAACCAAACGTATAAGGGAAATTATAGAAAGGGACACCCGTAATATGAAAATGAAGTTTTGAAGCCCAGAAAGTTGGTGAATAGGTTTCTAGTTGATTTCCATACGCCTCGCGCTGTGCTTCTTCCATTAGTTCATTTAACTCACCTGTTGAAACGAGCTTTTTTTTACGAGCCTCGTAAAAGCGAGTTTCAAAGAGAAATCGAGCATGAATGTTCATAAAGAAAGCAAGTGCTCGGTTCACTTTATTTTCAAGTAAAGCAAGTTTCACCTCTGCATCTTCGGCCTCACTGACCAGTGCATCCGCTACAATCGTTTCTGCAAAAGTCGAGGCTGTTTCTGCAACATTCATCGCATAACGTTGGGCAAAAGGTTGTTTTTCTTTTAAGCAGTGACTATGGTAAGCATGACCTAATTCATGCGCAAGGGTAGCAACATTGGCCATTGTCCCGTCATACGTCATGAAAATGCGTGATTGCTTTGATAATCCAAAAGATGTGCAGAAACCACCAGGACGTTTACCAGCACGATCCTCAGCCTCTACCCAGCCATCACGAAGAGCCCCTTCTGTGAATCTAGCAAGCTTTGGACTAAATTTATTAAAATGCTTAATGATTAAATCACAAGCCGCATCATATGAAATCGTCGCATCTTCCTCTGTTGGAAGAGGAGCATGAACATCGTGAAGCGCAAGTTTTTTCACACCTAGTAATTGTGCCTTGCGGTCCATAAATTCATAAAAACGAGGTTTATTCTCTGTAATAGCCTCCCACATTGCCGAAAGTGTTTTCTCACTCATTCGGTTTATAGCAAGTGGCTCTTTTAACACATCATCCCATCCACGTGCTTCGTACAGCTTTAATCGGTAACCAGCTAAATGATTGAGCGTCGATGTAAATAACGGTGCTTCCTTTTGCCATGCTTCTTCCGATACAACAGATGCTTGTTCCCGAGTCTCTCGATTAGAGCTATTGAGACGATTTTGAAGCTGTCCTGCTGAAAGAAGCTTTGTTTCTCCATTCTCCTCAAAAGAGATTTGCATACGACCTACTGCCTGGTTATACACTGCACCCCATGCATGATACCCATCAATTGCTAGTGCAGCAGCAAGCTTTTCTTCTGCGGGATTTAATTTGTCATCTGCTGCATCCTTTCTTTCTTCTAAATTAAAGCGAACCTCTTTTAATGATTCGGTTTCAATTAACGTGCTCCATTCATCAGGAGTGAGAGCCACAAGTTTTTCTTCAAGACCTACAACAAGATTTTGGACAGCTGTAAATTGTTCTTGCACCTTCCCCTGCCATAATGTAGCCTGTTCATCTTTTACATTTTGAGCAGTTAAACAACTAATAAATGCTCCCGATTCTCTCGTATGCTGCATCACCTCTTGAAGATCATGAATAACTGTTTCAAGTTCTCTTAATGATAGAGATTGATTTAATCTTTGAGTAAACTCTTTTAGAATTTGATCTGTATTCTGAACAAATGAATGAAGCTCCTCAGATGTACTTCCACCTTTAAAAAACGATTCTAAATCCCAATTCTGTGGATAACTCATATGTATATTCCTCCTTAATTATTTCGCTTCTCGTACTATTATCACTTTATCAAACCTTTCTTTATATCGCTATAAGATTTTGAACATTTAAATAAATTTAAAATAGGGCTACCCCGAAGAATAGCCCTAATCGTCATGAAGCACCATGCCCTAAAAATAATCCACCATAAAGCAAAGCTCCTGCAATGACAAAAGCAGGATGTACTTTCCACTTCTCAAGCAAAAGCCAACTAATAATAATTAAAAAGCCTGTTTGTAACCACCCTGCATTCACCACAGATGTATCGAAAAATTGAAACGCTAATACTCCAAGTAAGATGGCAATGGTTGGTTTAATTAAAGCAGTCATTCGTTTGACACGTGGCGAATCTTTAAATTTATAAAGGATACCAAGTAAGAAAATCATTATGATTAAGGAGGGAGCGACTGTAGCAAATAAAGCTACCGAGGCACCCATTACTCCACCTACTTCATATCCAATATATCCCGCCATTTTTGTTGCAATCGGACCAGGCAATGCATTTCCAATGGCAAGTAGTTCTCCAAACTCTTCGACCGTTAACCAGCCGTAACGATTAACGACTTCTGTTTGGATAAGCGGAATAGACGCAGGCCCCCCGCCATATCCGACAATCCCAGGAATGAAGAAGGCTAAAAAAAGTTCCCAATAGATCATGAGGAAGCCTCTCCTTTCTTTTCACCTTTTGGACGAGCTAATAACCCATAAGCAATTAACATTCCTATGATAATGGCCGGATGGATGTTTAAAAATTGATAAGCAATCAGACTTACTATACTTAAAGCTACAGTTATTAGTAAACCAATCCCTTTTTTCGACTGCTTTAGAAATTGAACAGTTAGCACAAATAACATCACTCCAACAACGGGTGCTACAGCAGTCGTCATGCCAGCAACGATTCTTGAGTCCCGATAAGAAGATAGAAGTCCAATAAGCCCAATCATTAAAAGTACTGTAGGTAGAACAGTAGCAATAAGCCCATTCACAAGACCAACCCAACCTCCTACTCTATAGCCAATATACCCTGCCATCTTTGTGGCAATGGGCCCAGGTAGGGCATTCCCAAGGGCTAATACATCAGCAAACTCTTGATCACTCATCCATTTAAAACGCTCCACTACTTCTTTATGTACAAGTGGAATTGCTGAAGGGCCGCCGCCATACCCAAGCATTCCCGAACGAAAAAACGCGATGAATAGATCACGCTGTAAAGTAATATTCATTGTCTCACCTCTGACAAAATGATAGTAAATGATTCCTTTATTATAATTTACGATTACATTTTACCTTATATAACTTAACAAATGAACAATAAATATATATTTTCATTTCTTTTATTTATTAAACACACAAAAAATGCTCCCTGCTAAATTTTTAACGATCAAAAAGTGACAGATGCACCTTGCTTTTATATAATGAAAGAAGCTTAAAGAATAAGTGGTGACTACGATGAAAATAGATGCGACTGATCGAAAAATTTTAGCTTTATTAACAGACAATGGACGAATGTCTTATGTCGATATCGCCAAGGAATTAGGTCTCTCACGGGTTGCCGTAAGGGAGCGAATCCATCAGCTAACTGAAGAAGGTGTGATTGAGAAATTCAGTGTCGTCATTAATTCAGATAAAGTGGGTAAGTCCGTTTCTGCTTTTTTTGAAGTTGATTGTGAACCGACCTCGCTCGTTTGGGTAGCAGAGACACTAGCAGAAAACCCAAAAGTAGCAAGTTGCTATCAAATGACCGGGCCAAGTACTCTACATATGCATGTTTTAGTAGAAGACTTTGATGAGTTAGAGAATTTTATTAATGAAGAATTATATGCATTAGAAGGAATCACCCGTGTAGAGAGTCATATCTTATTACGACGCTTTAAAAGCCGCAGTGGCTTAAAGTTATAAACTTATTTCTAAAGATTATAAGCAAATAAGGAAAGGGTTCAACCTTAACGGATGAACCCTTTTTCTTATTTACCAGGCCGCCACTTCACCGTCCGTACGATGCTCTGTACCACCGACTAGCACGCCCGTCTTAGGATTTCTCCAAATAATCTGTCCTCTTCCAAATGGCCCTCCATCAAGAGCTACCTGAATATCATGTCCTCTTCGCTTTAAGGCTTGTGCTACATGAGTTGGCAAACTCCCTTCCACATGAACCGTTTTACCTTCTGACCACATCCAGCGTGGTGCATCTAGAGCAGCTTGTGGATTCAAATGAAAATCAACTGTATTCATAACCACTTGCACATGTCCTTGAGGCTGCATAAAGCCACCCATCACCCCAAATGGCCCTACTGCTTCATTATCTTTCGTTAAGAAACCTGGAATAATCGTATGATAGGTTTTCTTTCCGGGCTTCAAACAATTATCATGATTCTCGTCCAAAGAGAAATTATGTCCACGGTTTTGCATGGCAATCCCAGTGCCAGGAATCACAATTCCAGATCCGAATCCCATATAGTTACTTTGGATAAAGGAGACCATATTCCCCTCACTATCTGCAGTTGCTAGATAAACCGTTCCTCCTTTTGGTGGAGTTCCTGGCTCAGGAGTCATTGCCTCCTCCCCGATTAACGATCTTCTCTCACTTGCATATGCTTCTGAAAGTAAGGCTTCTGGAGAAATTTTCATCTCTTTAGGGTCAGTAATATAATTCATCCCATCGACAAAAGCAAGCTTCATTGTCTCTATTTGCTTGTGAAGGGTGTCCACTGAATCTTTCTCAGCAAACTCATAACCTTCCAATATCTTTAAAGCTTCTAATGCAATGAGTCCTTGTCCATTCGGAGGAATCTCCCATACATCGTATCCACGATAAGAGACTGAGATCGGTTCCACCCACTCTGGTTCGTAAGCTTCTAAGTCTTCCTTACGCAAGTAACCATTATATTGCTTGAAATAGGAGTCGATTTCATCTGCAATCTCTCCCGTATAGAAAGCTTCTGCGTTGGATTCTGCTATTTTTCTTAACGTATCTGCATGACCCGGCGAGCTCCACATCTCTCCTGCTTCTGGTACCTTCCCGTTAGGAGCAAATGTGGCAAACCATGACTTATACTCCTCCCCTTTAAAGAGCTTCGAAAATGTCTTGAATGCTCCTTTCCAATATGTAGCCAGTGTTGGTGAGACTGGGAATCCATTTTCCGCATACTCAATAGCAGGCGCTAATACTTCTGTAAGTGATAGCTTTCCAAATTTCTTTGATAACTCCGCCCAAGCTTTAGGTGTACCAGGCACTGTAACAGGTGTCATCCCGAATTTAGGTAATTCTTTATCGTAACCTGCTGCTCTAACCGCTTCAATTGATAGCGACTCTGGTGCTTGTCCACTTCCATTTAAACCATGTAGCTTTCCATCTACCCATACAAGAGCAAAACAATCTGAGCCAATACCATTAGACGTTGGCTCTACTACAGTCAAACAAGCCGCAGTAGCAATGGCTGCATCAATTGCATTCCCTCCTTGTTTTAAGATATCTAGCCCTGCTTGAGCTGCAAGAGGTTGGGACGTTGCAACCATCCCTTTTCTTCCATATGTCACATTACGCTTTGATGAATACGGATAACACTGTGGATCATATTGAACAGTCATTACTTTTCCTCCTTGTTTGTAAAAACCTTATATAACTGACGAATAAAAGTGAAAAATTATAATTTTCTTTCAATATGTACTTTTTTTATTATATTACTAGTTTTTTTGTTCGTAAAGCTTCAACCTTTATTTACAAATCCAGTTGCTCATGAAACTAGACCCATGGTAAGGTATATAGAAATTTTATCCACCAGGAGGGTTCACTCATGTTTCTCTATCAAATTCGTAATGACCTCGCATTAAAGCTAGTTTCTATTCAAGATGCCGACGAAACCTTTCAATTAGTGGATAAGAACAGGGCTTATTTAAGAAAGTGGCTCCCTTGGGTCGATTCCTCTAAAACAGTTGAAGACACCAAAGCTTCTTTCCTCTCCTTTTTAAAAAGTTATGCCGAACAAAAAAGCCTTACTACTTTGATTGTGTACCAAGGGAAAATTGTCGGTGTAGCTAGTTTTAATAAAATTGATTGGACAAATAAAATTGCTTATATGGGCTACTGGCTAGGAAGTGAGTATCAAGGAAAGGGGATTATGACCGATGTGGCAAAAGCATTGACTACTTATGCCTTTAACGAATTGAACTTAAATCGAGTTGAAATCCATGCAGCTGTAGAAAACAAAAAAAGTCGTGCTATTCCCGAGCGTCTAGGATTTATAGAGGAAGGCACCGTCCGTCAAACGGAATGGCTCTATGATCATTATGTTGATCATGTTATCTATGGGATGCTTAAAAGTGAATGGGAACAAAAAATATAAAAAAAGATGAGTCTAGGACTAGACTCATCTTTCATTTATTACATTTGCTTTAGCTTCTCAACATACGGTGTAATATCTTTTCCAAGAGAATCAGCTAAACGCTGACCAAATTCTTCATCGGCACGATAGAAGTTACAGATTGCAAGCATCACTGTTTGTTCTGCTACATCTTCAAGGTCTGCAGTAATGTTTTTAATCACTGCATCTTGCTCTTCTATAGAATAACGTCTCCACACTTGACCCGCTTGACCGAAGTCATTTTGCTTATCGATCGGTTGACGACCCGTTACCCCATGAATTGGAGTTTGTGGATCAGTATAAGCACCATCTTCCTTTGGTGTATCTTCATAGCGGTTTGGTTCGTAATTAATATGACCTGGTTGCTGCTTATATGTCATTGCACCATCACGCTGATTGTTATTCACTTGCGCAAATGGGCAGTTAATTGGAAGCTGTAAGTAGTTTGGACCAACACGGTATCGTTGCGTATCTGAGTATGAGAATAGACGGCCTTGTAGAAGTTTATCTTCTGAAGGCTCGATACCAGGTACGACAACACCTGGGTTAAACCCAACCTGCTCCGTTTCAGCAAACACATTCTCAGGGTTCTTGTTAAGAGTCATTGTCCCTACAAGCTGATAAGGGATATCCTCTTCAAACCAATCTTTTGTAGCATCTAATGGATCAAAATCAAATTTGTCCATATCAGCCGGATCTAGAATTTGAACATATAGATCCCACTCTGGATAGTCACCCTGTTCGATCGCCTCATATAGATCTTGTGAAGCATGATTAAAGTTATCAGCTTGCACCTTAGCCGCTTCTTCCATTGAGAGGTTCTTCTGACCTTGTTTTGGTACCCAACGGAATTTGGTATAGACCATGTTGCCATATTCATTAATCAACTTAAAAGCATGAACACTTGATCCACGCATATGACGGTAGCTCGCCGGAATCCCTTCATCCGAGAAAAGATGGGTCATCATATTTGTTGATTCAGGACGAAGCGTCATGAAGTCCCAATAACGATCAGGGTCTTGAAGATTCGTACGTGGGTCAGGCTTTAAGGAATGAACCATATCAGGGAATTTCATTGCATCACGAATAAAGAATACAGGTAAATTATTACCAACAAAGTCCCAGTTCCCTTCTTCTGTATAGAACTTGACCGAGAATCCACGCGGATCACGCAAAGTCTCAGGTGAATGCTGACCATGAATAACCGTAGAAAAGCGAACAAATAGAGGTGTTTCTTGTCCCTCATTTTGGAACAAAGCAGCTTTTGTATAACGCTTTAAACTATTCTTCACCTTAAAGACACCGTGAGCACCCGCACCACGTGCATGTACGACACGCTCTGGAATACGTTCACGATCGAAGTGGGCCAGCTTTTCGATCAATTGGTAATCTTCAAGTAGCGTTGGGCCTCTTTGACCTGCTGTACGTGAATTTTGGTTATCATAAATGGGAGCACCTTGGTTCGTTGATAACTTTTTCATGATGTGAATTCCTCCTAATAGGCTTAAATATCGTTTAAAATTCTATTTTCTTCTAAAGAGTTTAAGAGAATTACTTCTGTTCATTTCCTAATACACGATTCACACGTTTACGAAGCATATCCATACCACTTCCGCCAGCTTGGAAGTGACGAAGCTTTCCTTCTTCATCAAATACATAGTAAGCAGGGACATATTTATTCTCAAATGCATCTGTTAATTTGTGTTCACTATCAATAAAAGTAGGCTGACTAATGTCATGACCTTGTGCCATCGCTTCAATAACAGACAACTCAAGATCTTTTTCTGAACGTGGCATGTGTACTGCCACTACATTTAATTCATCCTCAAATTCATCACGGAATTCATTGATCTCAGGCATAGCTTCCTTACACAATCCGCAACTTACAGACCAAAAATGGATTAATGTTGCTTTCCCACTTGATAGCAATTCTTCCTTTGTAACTTCATCATTTAACCATTTTGTTGCACCTGTTAATTCTGGCATTTCTTCACGTAATTTCATTTCAATTCTCTCCTTCTCTCTGAATCATTTATGTTAGAGAAAGGGACAATCTGCCCCTTTTTATTTAATTTAAGATATTTTATTAAAGGGTTTCTTGACCAGGCTTCCAGTTAGCCGGGCAAAGTCCACCCGTTTGCAATGCTTGTAAGACACGTAATGTTTCATCCACATCACGCCCAATGTTGTTGTGATTAACGACCGAATACATTAATTCACCTTCTGGACTGATGATAAATAATCCACGAAGTGCCACACCTTCATCTTCTACAAGAACGCCATATTCACGTGATACCGTGTGATTTGTATCAGCAGCTAATGGATAGTTCAACTCTCCAAGACCGTTGTCATCACGAGATGTATTGATCCAAGCTTTGTGAGTATGAACTGTATCTGTTGATACCCCTATAACCTCTGCATCTAAATCTTCAAATTCATCAAAACGATCACTCATAGAAGTAATTTCAGTTGGACATACAAAAGTAAAATCCATTGGGTAGAAAAATAGGACTGTCCATTTATCTTTTTTCATATTTTCTTCAAGGCTTACTTTCGCAAATTCTTTGTTAGTCATAACAGCTTCCATTTCGAATCTTGGAGCTTGTTTTGCTACCATACGTTTGTCAGTCATTGTTAGAACAACTCCTTATTTATAATTATTATTATTTAATTACAGTTATCATTTTATCCAGGAAGACAACTGATGTCAACCCTTATTAATAATAATTTTAATTAAATAATTAACGTTATTAAATTTTAAATATAATCAGTGCTCCAAATAGTGATATAAAAGGAATATAGTATAAGGTCTTCTCAATATCGCTGTTTAATTTTATCAATAACTACTTATTAATGATAAATAATATGCTCACTGAAAATAAAAAAATGATCATAGCCACTGACTATGATCTGTTCTCTTTTCTATCAAATTGTTGAAAAACGGTATTGGAATGCAATGGATAGATCTCATCACCAACAATTGAATTGATAATGGTTTGGTTCCGTCTAACGGATAGTGCTAGATTTGTCGCACTAGCACCATGAGAATGCTCTAGATTAGTAAGTATGAATATATGATTGTTACGTTCATTATGGAAGGCTAATCGATAATCACGCGTGACGACAAATTCTTTCTCACTTTCCCATTTAAAGTCATCTTGCATATTTAACAACCACTTTGGCATATACGGTTTATAGCCCGTAGCAAAAATAACCTTTTCTGATTCATGTGTAAATTCTTCTTCCTGTTGCCATTGTTCGCATTTAAGTTCATATAACCTTGGCTCTACTTTCACTACATCATTCACAGCAGTCATAGCTTGAATTGTAACGGCAGGATCTTCCCTGTTGATCGAGCGGTGGTACAGAAGGTCATAAATAGCATGTAACGTTTCTGCTTCCACGCCATTCCGCAATCCACCAAGCATCGGCAAGGCATCTTTCCTTTTGTCATAAGGAAGCTTCTGAAAATAATCAACATAATCAGGAGAGAATACTTCCTGCCCTAGCTTGCCTGATTCAAGTTGAAAGAACCCCGCCGAGCGGGTGAACCACGTAAGTTGATAGTGATTGTCTGCTTGCGTTTGCAGAAGATCATAAAACACTTCAGCTGCGCTTTGCCCTGATCCTACCACCGTTATGCTTCTTGCCTCTTTGAAATCTTGTTCATAATGCCTATATCGACTTGTATGAATAATATCATCATTGAGCTTTTCGTCAATTGGACTTGGGATCAATGGAGCGCTTCCCGTTCCTACCACAATATGTTCAGCCGTACATTTAAACGTTTCTTTTGATTGTACAGCCTGAACCTCTACTTGATAAATTTTATTTCCCTCATCATACACTACATCTGTAACGAGATGACCAAACTGAAGATTACCAAGCTCCGATACGACCCATTTGCAGTAATCATTGTATTCAAGTCTTGGCACATCAAATCGTTTGAAGAAATAAAATTGGAACATACGATTGTGTACGTGCAAGTAATTAAGAAAGCTGTATTGGCTTGTGGGATTTGCAAGGGTAACTAGATCTGCCAAAAATGGTACTTGAAGGTCAGATTGCTCAAGCAACATTCCAGGATGCCACTGAAACACCTCAGATTTATCAAAAAAGACGGCTTTCTTATCCGTTCTCTCTTCAAGCAATGCAGCTAATCCTAAATTAAAAGGACCAACTCCAACACCGATAACATCGTAATGACTATCTTTCATTTATGATTACCTACCCATCTTAGATTTTCAACGAGCTAATTCATTAATTTGCGCAATACCTTCATCGTTAATTTACCTTGTTTATATCTTAATGGAAGATCTACTTTTGTCGATTGCTTCAATATACTCTTGCGATGAGAGAATGTACGGAAACTTTCTACTCCGTGATAGGCACCAGTCCCACTCTCACCTACACCACCAAAAGGTAAGTAAGGAGTAGCTAAGTGCATCACCGTATCATTGATGCAACCCCCACCAAAAGATACGTTTTCAATAATTGTCGCTTCAACCTTTTTGCTTTCTGTAAAGACATATAGAGCAAGCGGGTTCGCTTTTTCACGCACTTTATCTAAAACTTCATCAAGCGATTGGTACGTAAATATCGGTAGAATCGGTCCAAAAATCTCTTCTTGCATAATGGATGAGTTCCATTCTACATTCGTTAAAATCGTTGGTGTTAGTGTGCGGTTCTCCACATTGTAATGACCACCTAGTTGGACTTCACCATCATGTATAAACCCTACTAACCGTTCTAAATGACGCTCACTTACGACTTGCGGATAAGTTCTTTGCTCCAACGCTTTATCAAATAATGCTTTAGCATGCTTTTTGATCTTTTTCAAAAAGGAAGGGTACACTTTTTCATGTACAAGAACATAGTCGGGTGCTACACAGGTTTGACCAGCATTTAAAAATTTCCCCCATGCAATTCGCTTAGCAGCAAGGTCTAACTTTGCATCATCAGAAACAATAGCTGGACTTTTGCCACCGAGCTCAAGTGTTATGGGAGTCAAATTCTTTGAGGCTGCTTCCATTACGATCTTTCCGACTCCTACACTTCCCGTAAAGAAAATATAATCAAATGGCTCTTTTAATAGAGCTTGACTCACATCAACCGCACCTTCTACCGTTTTGATGTACTCTTCATCAAACGTTTCATCTAACAGTTTAGCAATCACTCTAGATGTGTGTGGGGTTAACTCTGAAGGCTTAACGATGGCACAGTTTCCAGCAGCGATTGCTCCGACTAAAGGAGAGAGCGCTAATTGAAGGGGATAGTTCCATGGAGCAATAATTAAGGCCACACCATACGGTTCATAATGAATTTTTCCAATTGATCCGACATGAGAAGCAGGTGTTTTAACCTTCTCTGGTCTCATCCATTCTTTAAGATGCTTAAGCGTATGCGTGATTTCCTGATACGTTGGGCCAAGCTCTGTTAAAAAAGCTTCTTCATTCGTTTTATTAAGATCCTTTTTCAATGCTTCAAGCAACTCATCTTCATTTTGCTGCATGGCTTCTTTTAACCGTTCTAATTGCTTTTTTCGGTAGCGGTACTCTTTTGTTTGACCAGTATAGAAGAACTGCTTCTGCTTTTCTCGTAACAACGTGTACATAGTTGGCCCCCCTTTAATTAGAGTTTTCTTTACTATAACTTTATTTTCTTCCGTAGTCTGCTTTGATCTCTCCCCATTTTTCCGTATGCCATTTTAAGATTGGGTTTTGATAATCATTTTCCTGTAACCATTTTTCGGCACGATCCATAAGGGACCAAATATATGCCGTTCTCTCGTTGCGATCAAGTGTTGATTTTGCTTTCCTTTGTTTGACCCATTTAATAGCAGTCATCGAATCTGAATAAATAGGTTTATTTGAACCTTGCTCTTTTAAATAGGCTAATCCATGGACAATCGCCAGAAACTCACCCATGTTATTAGTCCCAATATGAATTTCATCATGAGCAAATAAAATTTCACCCGTCTGCGTGTGAACTCCTTTGTATTCAACAATTCCAGGGTTCCCTCTACAACCAACATCTACTGAAATGCTATCCCAGTTCACTTCTGCTACAACATCTACTTCTTTTTTTGCAGAAGTGCTTCTTTTGGTTTTTGATGGCGATACCGATGTTGTTCCTCCACTAAAAGCTGCCTTTGCTTCAGCTTCTGACTGAAAGGACTTAAAACGAGCTCCTGTGAAACCTTTCACTTGTGCTTCACATTCTGCCCAAGTGGTAAAAATACCTTTTTCTCGTCCATTCCAAACCACATAATATTTCTTTTTGGCCATCGTGACACCTTCTTCGTATAAGTTTTCGCTTTAATCAAATAGTAACAATGAAACCATAATTACACAACGAAAGGAGTACTGATGATGACTAAACGTAATAAGCAACAAAATAAAGCACTTACTAATAACCAAACACCAACAGAAAGCATGTTTAATCAAGAAGTAGCAAGCGAAATGATTGATAATGGATCGAATAAAGCAAACGAGAAGAAAAAGAAGTAATCATGTATAAAAAATACCATATTGGGATACCCTGTTGAAAAAACGTTTAGGAGGGTAAACTCATGAACATTACGATTAATCGAAAGCGATCTGTGAAGGAAGTAGGAGATCTCGTAAGCACAAAAAGTAATAAGCTCTATGCGATTATCGAGGATAAGGGTGAAAAATATCCTTATCACCTCCTATGTCTAGAGAGCTTTACGATTATCGAAAGTTATGATGAGCTCCCTTCGAACCAAGAGATTGAAGAAGATATAGGTGAGAAGCTTGACGGCATTTACCAACATCGTGATTCCCATATTACCTTAAATTAAAAAGGCTGTTTCAAAAGTGAACTGATCACCTTGAAACAGCCTTCTTCTATTTTCCTTGAGTTAATTCAACCTTCACACGTTCTTCAACCACACGCAGCCTCCATAATAGGGCCGCTGCACATACGGCTAAACCTGTGATCAGCCCAATCCAATAACCAAATGGACCGAATGCTGTATAGTTTGCTAAAGCATACCCAGTCGGTAAACCGATCAGCCAAAATGAAACGAGCGCCATTACAAATGGAATGTTTACATCTTTATGCCCACGTAACACACCTTGGATAGGGGTTGCAATCGCATCAGATAATTGGAAGAAGATCGAGTATATTAAGAAGGCTTGAATGAGTCTTGCTACAGTTGGATCATTCGTATACAACCCAGAAACAGGCTCACGTAAGACAAAGATAATTAAGCCAGCCACAACTCCCATTCCCACGGCAATCCAGATTCCCATTTTACTGTATTGCTTCGCATCGTAGAAACGCTTTGCTCCTACTTCATATCCAACAGCAATCGTTAATGTAAAGGCGATACTGAGTGGGATCATATATAAAAATGATGCAAAATTAATCGCCGCTTGGTGTGCTGCAATCGTTGCTGTGTCAAACTCACTCATTAATAATGTCACTGCTGCGAAGATACTCGTTTCAAAGAAAATGGTAAAGCCAATCGGTAAACCGAGTATTAATAATTCTTTCCACTTCGCAAACGATACACCGTAGAAGGTTTTAAAGATACGGTAAATCGAAAAAGGCTCTACACGAGAGACGAAATACACAGTAACCCCAAAAATACACCAATACGTAATGGTCGAGGCTATGCCTGCCCCGACTCCCCCTAATTCCGGGAAGCCCCATTTCCCAAAAATCAGCACGTAGTTAAAAAATATATTAATCGGTAGTGCAAGCAAGGTGATAAACATCGTCACCCTTGTCTGCCCTAACGAGTCAATAAAACAGCGCAAAACAGTATGCATGAATAAGGGTATGATACCAAAACCCAGTGCGATCAAATACTGATAGGCGATACGATGAACTTCTGGTTCAAGCGACATCAAACCAAGTACAGGTTCAAGAGCCAGCCCACCAAAGATGATAATAACAATGGACAAGACTAGGGCTACGTATAACCCTTGTACGACTGTAAACGGAACCTCTTCTCTATTGCCTGCTCCTATACTTTGAGAAATCATCGGAGTGATCGCTAATAACACACCACTTAAACCCGTAAAAACAGGCAACCACAAGCTTGAACCAATTGCCACACCCGCTAAATCATAGGCTCCTGCTTGCCCAGACATCGTCGTGTCAAAGAAGTTCATTGCATACAACCCTAGCTGTGTGATAAGAATAGGCAACATGACTACTAGGAGCAGTTGTACTTTCTCCCGAATCGTCTTTGTCTCTCTCATCCAATCCCCCCTTGCCACTCTATATCAATTTAAAACTATGTCATTATATCACTACAAACCAAGTCGGTCACTCTTATTATCTCCACACTAAAAAAGCTATCAACATCTATATGCTGATAGCTTCGTACTATATTATAAAGACAGAAGCATTCTCTCAATTGCAAGCTGCGCTTCCCTCGCTACGTCTGGCTCTACACGAATAACATTCTGTGGTGTTCCACTAGCAATCACATCAAGGGTCCAGACGAAATGAGGCAGGTCAATTCGGTTCATCGTTAAACAAGGGCATAAATCAGGATTTAGTGATTGAATCGAGAGATGAGGGTTGTTATTCATTAATCGTTTCACTAAATTCATCTCAGTTCCTATCGCCCACTTGCTGCCTCCTGGCGCCGCTTCAATCTGTTCGATAATGTATTTAGTGGAACCTGCATCATCAGCCGCCGTTGTCACTTCCCATGTACATTCGGGATGAACAATAATTCTTCGATCAGGCTCCTCTTTACGAATCTGTTCAATATGCTGTAAGCGAAATTTCTCATGAACCGAGCAATGCCCTTTCCACAAAATCATCTTCACTTCTTCCGTTGGATGCATGTTCTCTAATTGCTCTGTCTGCTGGTTCCACACGACCATCTCTTCTAGATTCACTCCTAGTTGATAAGCTGTATTTCTACCTAAGTGTTGATCAGGCAAGAATAGAATTCGTTTCTTTTGTGCAAACGCCCACTGCAACATTTCTTTTGCATTAGATGAGGTGACCGTCGCGCCTCCATGCCTTCCCACAAAGGCTTTGATCGCAGCAGATGAATTCACATACGTAATCGGAATAATCGAGTCGCCAAATTGCTCAGTCAGCTTTGCCCAGGCGATTTCAGTCTGCTGTCGTGTGGCCATATCAGCCATTGAACAGCCAGCTCGCATGTCAGGTAGTATGACGGTTTGATCTTCGTTTGTTAAAATATCCGCGGTCTCAGCCATAAAGTGGACCCCACAAAACACGATATATTTTGCATGGGGATTCGTCGCTGAGACTTTTGCTAGTTGAAGAGAATCGCCTGTGACATCGGCAAACTGAATCACCTCATCTTTTTGATAATGGTGGCCTGGAATAAATAAATCCGGTCCTAACTCATGTTTTCGTTTATGGGCACGAGCAATTAGCTCTTCATCACTCATCTGCTTATAGTGTGCAGGTAGCATCATTTGCGCCTGCTCGAAAATATCCATTTTAAGCATGGGTGACACCTTCTTTCACGCTCACATCAAGACTAATATCAAGTGCTTTGACAGAATGAGTCAGAGCACCCATTGAAATATAATCGACTCCACTTTCGGCATAGGCACGCAAAAGTTCATGACGAATGCCTCCTGATACCTCGACGATAATCGATGGTGGAATAAGCTTTCTCCATTCTGCCGCTTCCACCGGACTGCAGTTATCAAACATTATCACATCTACTTCTTCTACAATGGCTTCTAATACTTGATCACGAGACTCCACCTCAACCTCAACTTTAACCATATGACCAATGTTGCTTCTTACCTTCTGAATCGCTAGAGAAATCGATCCACCACATTGAGCAATATGATTGTCTTTGATTAAGACGGCATCATTTAGCCCAAAACGATGGTTGAAGCCACCCCCACATTTGACGGCATACTTTTCTAACATTCGTAGCCCAGGCGTCGTTTTTCGCGTATCACAAATACGCGCAGACGAGCCCATCACCTCTTGAACAGCCGTATGAGTCTGTGTAGCAATTCCTGATAGACGTTGAATAAGATTAAGAATTACTCGTTCAGAACTGAGCAAATCAACAATCGGACCTTGTACCTCAGCCAGAACGTCTCCAGTCCTCAGCTCTTCTCCATCTCTTTTATGAACCTTAACCTCTATAGTCGGATGAAAAAGCTCGTACGCAGTCTGCAAAATAATCTCGCCACAGAAGATGCCCGCTTCCTTTGCACGAAACAAAGCAATTCCTGTCTCGGCATCAAACATCGCTTCTGCTGTCACATCTCCGTGTCCAATGTCTTCACAAAAAAATGTGTTTAACTGTTCTTTCACTAATAATCGGTTCATCGCCAACACCCCTCCTATGATATGACTGTCTGTACGTCCCTTACCACATGTAGCTTCCCGGTATCACTTCGTTCATGAGCACCACAACTCACTTTTCGATCGAGTGCGGCTGTTGCTAGTAAACTTGCAACGATTCGCATATTGTCACTTGTGATCCTTTTCTTAGACCACAAGGTTCGATTATACTTTCTCTCACTTAGCGGCTCATATTGACTCAACCAGTGAAGTAGCTCTTTCAGATCCGCTTCATTCCGCGTAATATTTAATGCATGTGAGACTCGCTTCTTTACTTCATTCACATTCGGAAGTTTTGGCGTTACCTTTTGCTCCTTGTTGTTTACTGAGAACAATGTTGGTAACGTTGGTCTTGGTGCTAAATTTGCTAAGTATTCACCTAATCTCTCACCGAAAACAATCGCTTCTAATAATGAATTACTCGCTAGGCGATTCGCCCCATGCAAATTGTTTCCAGCAACCTCTCCCACTGCATATAAATGAGGGATAGACGTTTTGCCAAATGCATCCGTTTCGACTCCACCCATATGAAAGTGTGCGCCTGGTCGAATAGGAATCCTCTTTTGCGAGAGGTCTACCTTCCCCTTTTTACAAAGCGCGGCTATCTGCGGGAATCGCTTTTCAAACTTGTGAATCATTGAGGTATCAAGAAAGACTTGCTCACCACGATGAACATACCCTTGAATCACACGAGCCACGACATCTCGAGGGGCTAAATCTCCTAATGGATGCACACTTTCCATAATTAACTGCCCAGCCTCACTAACCAAAAAGGCCCCTTCACCTCGCAAGGCTTCTGATGCCAACCCTATCACCTTACTTTGTGAATAAATGAGCGTAGGATGGAATTGAATAAACTCTAAATCTCGTAATGTAGCTCCTGCGCGCAGCGCCATCGCCAATCCGTCTCCAACTAGTGTTGGGTCATTTGTTGTCGCTTCAAATAATCCACCAATTCCTCCTGTTGCTAGTACAGTAGCACTTGCCCGGATTGTTACCACTTGACCACTCGGTCCGTGAAAGGTTGCCCCAACACATTCATGAGCTACTATGACCAAATCAATGGCTTGATGGTCTTCAAGAATCGTCACATCCCTTTTTTCAAGTAGCTTCCAATAGTACTCCATACATATCTTTCCTGTTTGATCACCATCGTTGTGAACAATTCGACGCTGTGAATGGGCCCCTTCTCTCCCGAGTGCGAGGGTCCCATCTTCTTTTTTATCAAAAGTAAGGCCTTTTTCCATCCAATGTTTTAACCGTTTCGGTCCTTCGTGAACAAGAATTTTGACTAGCTCAGGATCATTTTGATCACAACCCGCCTTCATCGTATCTTGGTAATGGAGCTCGGGGTGATCGACTGATGAAAGAGCAGCGGCAATCCCTCCTTGCGCTCGCCATGAGTTTCCACTTTTCCTAGACCCTTTGATTACTAAAGTTACTTTATAACGCTCAGATGCCTTTAATGCTGTCATAATAGCAGCAAGGCCTCCACCAATAATTAAGATATCTGCTTTTAACATGTAATCACCTATTCTTTACATGTGTCTTGACACCTATATTTACATAAAACTAAACTTATGACAAGAGCTAACTAATGGGAGGAATGAAATTGATCTATTTAGACCATGCGGCAACGACCCCTATATCCAAGGAAGCCATTGAGGCTTGGCTAAAAACAAGTGAACATTATTTCGCAAATACAGAGAGCTTGCACGAAGAAGGAGAAAAAGCACGGCAGCTCTTTTACACTTGTAAAAAAGAACTGGCACGAGTCGTCAACGGGGAGTCTGAAGCTGTGTATTTTACTGGGAGTGGTTCAGAAGCCAATCTACTTGCATTGGAGAGTCTATATAAAGCGAATAAATATAAAGGCAATCACGTAATCACCTCCTCGATTGAACATCCGTCGGTGCTTTCCTTTTTTCAACGTTTAGAAGACCAAGGGAGAGACGTCACCTATTTGCCTGTTCAATCCGATGGTACGATCTTACTAAATACAGTGAAGAATTCTATTCGTAAAGATACGATCCTTGCTTCCATTCAACATGTGAACTCTGAGATTGGAGTGATTCAACCAATAAAAGAGATTGGTCAACTCCTCCGACGTCACCGCATCATTTTCCACAGTGATTGCGTTCAATCATTTGGTAAGGTACCGCTTGACCTTGAGAATTTACCTGTTGATACGATCACCGTCTCTAGCCATAAAATCTACGGACCTAAAGGAATCGGTGCGGTCATTATGAATAAAGATACGCCATGGAAACCTGTCCATCCGCTCACTTCGCATCAAGAAGGTTTCCGTCATGGGACGATTGACTTACCAGGAATTGCTGCTTTTACTACGGCAGCTGTCCACATCCATGAGCGGATGGATAAACAATTAGATTCGTTTTGGACGTTACGAAAATATTTATTGAAGAAACTTAAGGATAGTGGTATTCACTTTACCGTCGATGGAGGGGAGGATGTTGAGACACAATTGCCGTCCATTTTAGCCGTTTCCATTGCGGGAATCGAAGGTCAGCTTATGATGCAAAGACTCGATCGTTATCATATCGCTATTTCAACAGGTTCAGCCTGCCAATCTGGGAAACAAGATCCCTCGCGGACAATGGTCGCTTTACAAAAAACCAAACAAGAGATTCATCGCTACTTCAGACTATCGTTTGGAAAAGATACAACCAAAGCACAACTTGATGAATTAGCGAAACGATTAGTAGAAATTGTCCAAACCGTGGCCGTTTAAAAATAAGGTGGGGGAATAATTCCCCCACCTTACTCAAGCTTTTCTCCATCTAACCGTACAAATTGATACCCCTGTTCCCGAAGCTTCGGCACCGCTGCTTTGACCCCAGCAGCTGTACCGCTTTCTGGCTGATTCATATGCAACAACGCGATCGACCCATTCTCTGAACCAAGTAACGCACTTTCTACTTGCTTAGCAGTATAGGTCGCACCCGCATCACCTAGGATATTAAAGTTGACCACTTCATAGCCTAGGGCATTGACCAACTCAACTGCTACTTCATCATAAAAAGCCGTACCAGAACGGAATAACGACATCTCTCTTCCTGTTAATTCCAATACTCGGTTATGATTGCCTAACACTTCTTCCTCTACTTCCTCAGGACTTTGGGTCGCCTCTATTCCCCAAGCTGTTCCTCCGTTCACCGAAAGAGGAACATGCTCTGTTCCATGATTTTCAATTTGAAACAATGGATTTTCGGCAAGCTCTAAAAATAGCTCATGGTATTCTACAATCCACCTTTGATTGATAAATAAAGTAGCAGGTATTTGCTCTTCCTCCAGAAACGAAATAAGCTCTTGATCATAGCCATTTCCATACGGCCCACCGCATGCATCAAACGTGAGGGCCAGCTTTTTCTCTTCTGTATCAATACGAGTCTTAACCCCATCGACATTCTCGCCCCACTGCTGAGCTTCACGATTGAACTCTTCTAGATCCGTACTTTCATCCACAGAAGGCATCTCACCTCCTGCAACATCCCCTTCTGAGGTTTCTCCATCTTCGGTCATGAGGTCTTCTTCTACCATTGGTTGTTCTTCACTTGTACATGCTTGAGTGAGTCCAACAAATACCATAGCTACAAGGATATACACCAGTCTTCTCAACATTCTTCAACTCCATCGCATAAGTAACCCCCTAAGCCATCAAACTTAGGGGGGACCGTGTTATTCATTTTGAGCAGATTGTTCGGGCTCTTTCTCTTCTTGAACTTCATACCAATCATCAAGTACTTTCGCGTCTAAGATTCGTGCTTCAACATAACTTAATTGTTTATCTGTAAACATTGGCTTCCAGTCCATTTCATTGTCATCCAATATACTAACAACCGTTAATAACTCTTGCCATGCTACGTATCGTTTATACCAAAAGAACTGAGGTTGTTCGGTCATATAAGGGTAAAGATCGTCAAATTCCGTGTGTTTACAATCAATTGTTCTCTCAAATTGTTGCTTTGCTTTTTCTAATCGTTCACTTAGATAAGCTTGAAATTTGTTATTCTCCATTCTGTCCCCTCCTCATGATGCCACCTAATGCATCTATCTATTTTTTTATTTTAACATGTTATACGCATTTGAAAAACATAAATGAATCAGAAAATTTAGCCATTTTAGAAAAAACAAAAAGAAACGGTCATAATAACCGTTCCTATGCTTTATTTAAATATACCAATCGCATCAATAAATATTATAATAATTGCAATCGGTGTAACGTATTTTAAAAGTACATACCACACGATGAATACTTTTGAGCCAACGGAAGATCCTTGCTTTAATTCTTCAAATAATGCCGTCTTAGATAATTTTAGCGGAATAAAGATAGAAATAAGGAACGCTCCAAAAGGCATCAGAATATTACTAGCTAAATAATCAGCCGCATCAAAGAACGTTCGGCCTAAAATGTTCACATCAGCCATCGCACCATAAGATAAGCAAGCTGGAATCCCTAGCACAAAGATAAGAAGACCTACTGCCCAGCTGACACGAGGGCGTTTTTTTATATCTTTTTTCACTCGAGTTGCCACAATAATCTCAAGCATTGAAAAGGCTGAAGTTAAAGCCGCAAATACAAACAAGATGAAAAAGGCAATCAAGAATAGTTCTCCAAAGACCATCTGTTCAAAAATGGCTGGCAAAACAACGAAGATAAGTGGTGGTCCTTCACTTGGCTCGAGACCAAACGTAAACACACCTGGAAAAATAATGAGACCTGACAAAAGAGCTACCAACACGTTCATAACCGCAATTGAAACTGCTGATACTGGAAGGCTCTGCGTTTTAGGAACATAAGAGCTATAGGTTACCATAACCGAAACCCCTAATGATAATGCAAAGAATGCCTGTCCTAATGCAAAGAGAACAGTATCAGAGCTTACATTTGCCATGTCAGGGAGTAATAAAAAGCGTATGCCATCCATCGCCCCTTCTAAAGTAAGAGAACGTATCGCAATAACAATTAACAAAATAAAGAGAGCTGGCATCATAATTTTACTTGCTCGCTCAATTCCTTTTTGAATCCCTTTTGAGACTACAACGATAGTTAGAACAATAAAGAGAAGTTGGGCTCCTAGTGTAGGAATTGGATTTGAAATAATTTCTCCAAACCGCTCTCCATATTGATCAACCGTTAATCCTGATAATTGCCCGGTTATCGCATGAAACAGATAAAGTAAACTCCAACCACCGACTACACTGTAGAAAGACAAAATAATAAAGCAAGTGATGACCCCAATCCAGCCGGTAATTTTCCAAGCTGACTTAGGTGCTAATTCCTTGTATGTCGATATCGCATCTTTTCCAGTGTGACGCCCAAGTATGAATTCACCGATCAGCAAAGGTAAGCCAATTAATACAGTAAATAACATAAATAATAAAAAGAATGCACCCCCACCACTTGTTCCTGCAACATAAGGGAACTTCCAAATTGCCCCAAGGCCGATTGCGGTCCCTGCAGTCGCATAGATAAATCCTAATTTCGACGACCATTGTTCTTGTTGTTTCAACCTTTTCAACTCCAATCTTTGCTGACTATTCATAGGTGGCTTGATCCTTCTTTATCACTTCAACGCGGCCACCTTTTAAATGAGTTAATAAATAATAACTTCCCTATAGTAGCAAAGCGTCGCTGCCAGAACAACCGGAAATTTCTTACCATTCGAACTATATTAAGAAAGAAAACGCTCTCTCTCATTCTTAGTAGGAATTCTACACACTTCTCGTTTCCCAAAAAGGCGATACCTTTGTTTGGCAAATTGACGATATAATCCATCACGCACAGGTTTAGGAAGCCATTTAATTACCTTTAGAAAATGCCATCTCTGTTGCAGATGGGGCACAATCTTTAAGGCAGCATCACTATATGTATAAGCATGCCCATCTTCTATTACAATAATAGAATCAACCGAATCCGCAATTTCATACTTTCGTTTCATTTGAGCTCCTACCTGGGACTGAAGAGATGCAAATTGATAATACTCTTCTTTTTCATTTCTTAATATAAAATTAACTGCTACATTGCATACATTACACACGCCATCGAACAAGACAACAGCTTTTTTATCTGTATCTTTCAAGACATAAACCTCCTATAGTGGTCAGTGATCTTCTATTCTTTTCTAATTTTTCACCTATTGCGAATCTCTCAATTCCTGTAAAGAAAGATTTCTTTTTATTGACCTTAACAATCAAAAAAAGCTATTATGATACCGTCTTACTCTTGACGAAAGGAGGACCCTCATGCTTACCGTTAAAAAAGTACTAAATAACAATGTGCTTATTGCAGAGCATCCAGACTATGCTGAAGTCATTTTGATTGGAAAAGGTCTTGGATTTGGTAAAAAGCCTGGTGAACCCGTTGCGGGCGATGTAGCTGAAAAGTTTTTTGTGTTAAAAGAAGAAAAAGAGCAAGAGCAGTACAAGCAATTACTTGACTATGTTGATGAAGCATTTATTGGTCTGATGGATGATGTTATTTCAATGATCGAAGAACGCTTTAAAGTACGCTTACATGAACACATTCATATTGCTTTGACGGACCATTTATTTTATGCACTCAAGCGTCTACATCAAGGTTTTGATATAAAGAACCCCTTCCTTCCTGAAACGGAGCTAGCATATCCAGATGAATTTGAAATGGCCTCTGATATTATAAAATACATGAACAAAGAACTTAACCTTGCAATCCCACAAGGAGAGATTGGTTTTGTAGCTCTTCACATCCATAGTGCGCTAACAAGGCGCCCACTTCAAGAGGTAAACCGCCATACACGCCTTATCGGAGAACTTGTACAGGTAATTGAAGGCTCCCTTGCGATTGAGATTGACCGTAAAGATGTTGATTACTTGCGCCTTGTCCGTCACCTTCATCATGCCATAGAACGTATTAACAATGAACAATATGATGACAATCAAGAAGCTTTAAAAAGTGTCTTGCAATCTGAATACCCTGTATGCTACAATCTGTCTTGGAAGCTGATTAAGATTATGCAACAATCACTTAAGAAAACGGTTCCAGATGCTGAGGCAGTTTATTTGACTCTTCATCTCCAACGTTTATCAAAACAATAATAATTTCATTAATGACGTTTCTTTTTAACGTGTTACTGGTTATGCAGGCATGAGAGGAAAAGAAAACGATCACATGAATTGAACGAGAAGTACGTCTTCTATCAATTGATGTGTTCGTTTTTTCCACTCATGTCTTTTTTGTTGTATAAATCACCTATTTCAGCTTTGAAACTATGAAAAATTGGAGGAATGTCACATGTTTAAACAGTCTTTTAGTGTCCTACAACGTGTAGGTAAAGCGTTAATGCTTCCGGTTGCATTACTTCCTGCTGCAGGTATTCTACTTGCATTAGGTAATGCCATACAAAACCCGGATCTAGTAGCAAGACTCCCTTTCTTAACAGCGGATTGGATTGTCTTACTAGCTAGTGTGATGGAAAGCGCTGGAGACATCGTCTTTGCTAACTTGGCATTATTATTTGCAGTCGGTGTAGCCATCGGTCTGTCAAATGGAGATGGGGTTGCAGGCCTAGCCGCTCTAATTGGTTACTTGATTATGAATGTAACGATGAGCGTCCTTGGTGGTTACGGAGAATGGACGCCAGAAATGATCGGAGCAGATCCTGGTATTTCTTCCGTATTAGGTATCCCAACTTTACAAACAGGTGTCTTCGGCGGAATTATAGCCGGGTTGCTCGCCACATACACCTATAAGAAATTCTTTAACATTGAGTTACCATCTTACCTAGGCTTCTTTGCAGGTAAGCGTTTTGTTCCAATTGCAACAGCATTTTTCGCACTATTTATCGGTGTTATTCTATATTGGATTTGGCCAACCATTCAAGTAGGGTTGAATAATCTATCGTACTTGATGGTAGAGTCCAATCAAACGTTATCGGCCTTTATTTTCGGGGTAATAGAACGTGCGTTAATTCCATTTGGTCTTCATCACATTTTCTATTCACCTTTCTGGTTTGAATTTGGACAATACACTAACGCAGCTGGTCAAGTTGTTCGTGGTGACCAAACGATCTTCTTTGCACAAATTCGTGACGGTGTAGAGCTTACAGCAGGTACATTTATGACGGGTAAATTCCCATTCATGATGTTCGGTCTTCCTGCAGCAGCATTGGCAATCTATCATTGTGCACGCCCTGAACAAAAGAAAGTTGTCGCAGGAATTATGGGTTCAGCGGCCCTAACATCATTCTTAACAGGGATTACTGAACCAATCGAGTTTAGTTTCTTGTTCGTAGCACCAGTACTTTTTGCTATTCATACAGTATTTGCCGGTCTATCCTTTATGACCATGCAAATTCTAGATGTTAAAATTGGAATGACCTTCTCTGGTGGGATTATTGACTTCTTCTTATTTGGAGTACTTCCCAACCGTACAGACTGGTGGCTCGTTATTCCTGTAGGTCTTGCTTTCTCACTTATCTATTACTTTGGATTCCGCTTTGCGATTAAGAAGTTCAATCTTATGACTCCTGGTCGTGAAGAAGTAACAGAAGATGAAAGTACAACAAGCGTTTCAGCTGGAGACCTTCCTTACAACGTTCTGAAGGCACTTGGCGGAAAAGAAAACTTAGTCAACTTAGATGCATGTATTACACGTCTTCGTGTCAGTGTAAAAGATGTGGCACATGTTGAAAAAGATACATTAAAGAAACTCGGCGCATCCGGTGTCATGCAGATGGGTAACAACGTTCAAGCGATCTTTGGTCCTCGTTCAGATCAAATCAAAACACAGATGCAAGACATCATTAGTGGACGTACACCGATCATCGAAGATACACCTGAGGAAGTAGAAGCTATCGCAGGAGATGTTGATTTTGCAATGCCAATCTCAGGTAAAGTTGTTCCTATCGCAGAAGTACCTGATCAAGTATTCTCACAAAAAATGATGGGTGATGGTTTTGCTATCGAGCCTACAGAGGGCATTGTCTACTCACCAATCACTGGTAAAGTCGTTACATTATTCCCAACCAAGCACGCTCTTGGACTTGTTACAAATGAAGGAAAAGAAGTGTTGATTCACGTTGGGCTAGATACAGTAAACTTAAAAGGTGAAGGATTTGAGGCTCTTGTAACTGAAGGAGATCAAATCAAACAAGGCCAAGAATTGCTTCGCTTTGACTTACGTTTTATTGAAAAAAATGCAACGTCTATTATCACACCAGTCGTATTTACAAATTTAACTGATCATGAATTCGTACAAGTTAAAGAGACTTCCACAATGACTCACGGTGATAAAAACATTGTAACGATTAAACAATCCAATTAATTTTAAAAAAAGATTTATTTTTAGGTTTTAATTGAAATAGTGCGGGGTAATTATTAAGTAGACAGGCGCTAAGACGTACGGATTGAGCACCGTACAACTCCCCCGCCTAGCCTAACAAGCAATGAGCATCACCCTCCCCCACCTTATGTGGAAAGACCTAGCCCAGGCTAGGTCTTTCTTGATTTTAATGACCTCTTAAAAATACAAAGCTAGGCTTTCAACCATACTTACCCTTTTCATCTCGATAAGCAGATAAACCTACATCCAAAGACCCTTCAAACCCCTTATATTAGCAAGGTTTGGAAGAATTAGCGCAAAATCTAAAACAAGTCCCATACATCTCTCATATTCTTACATAGAAGATAAGCGTTATGCCCCTTTGATTCTATTTAAATGCCTGTTACACTAGCTAACTATGAAGACTTTTAAATGAAAAGTTGGTGAATACTATGTGGTCGAATGCAGAAATTGGAATTGACTTAGGAACAGCAAACATACTTGTTTATAGCAAAGATAAAGGTATTGTATTGAACGAGCCTTCTGTAGTGGCATTAAACACCGAAACAGGTGATGTGCTTGCAGTAGGTGCTGAAGCAAAAAGCATGGTAGGTAAAACCCCTGCTAATGTTGTGGCGGTACGTCCGTTACGTGATGGTGTTATTGCAGACTTTGATGTGACAGCTAGTTTGTTAAAGGAAATTATGAAAAAGGCAAGTAAGCAACTGGGACTTTCTCTTAGAAAACCTAATGTAGTTGTTTGTGCCCCGTCTGGTTCAACTTCAGTTGAACGCAGAGCAATTTTAGACGCAGTGAGAAGCTGTGGAGCAAAAAATGTTCACATCATAGAAGAGCCTGTAGCAGCAGCAATTGGCGCCGACCTTCCCGTTAGTGAGCCTGTAGCAAACGTGGTAGTAGACATTGGTGGAGGTACAACTGAAGTTGCGATCATCTCATTTGGTGGCGTTGTTTCCTGTAATTCAGTTCGAATTGGTGGAGATAAACTTGATGAGGCGATCATTCAGCATGTACGTAAAAATTACAATGTCTTAATTGGTGAGCGGACTTCTGAACAAATTAAGATGGAAATTGGGTATGCTCCGATCGAACATGAAGAATTAACTATGGAAGTTCGTGGACGTGACTTAGTAAATGGTCTCCCTAAAACAATCACCCTACGTTCTCCTGAAATTCAACAAGCATTGAGCGAATCACTTCTACAAGTGTTAGAAGCGGTTCGTGCAACGCTTGAAGATTGTCCTCCTGAATTAAGTGGGGACATCGTTGATCGTGGCGTTATGATTACGGGTGGTGGTGCCTTACTCAACGGCATCCAAGAGTGGTTCTCAGAAGAGATCTCAGTACCTGTTCACTTAGCTCCAAATCCATTAGAATCTGTTGCTGTTGGGACTGGTCGTTCACTTAAATTTATCGACAAGTTACAAAAAGCAACAGTATAAGTTAATACCTTAAACGTAGCAAAAAAACGACTCATCCATGGATGAGTCGTTTTTCGTTATTTATCTGATTGGATTTCTCTTTATGAACTTCTCTACTTCTTCTTTTGTTGGAATCGATGACTGAGCTCCTTTACGAGTTATAGCGATCGCTGAAGCTGCTGTAGCAAAATGAAGTGCCTCATTTATTGTTTTAGCCTCCATTCTAGCAGCAACAAAAGCTCCAATAAATGTATCACCAGCAGCTGTTGTATCGACCACGTTAGTTACTAAGTATGCTGGGATATGAATGATTTCTTCTTTTGAGGCGTACATACATCCTCTCGTCCCTAAAGTCAAAAGAACATTGCTTACCCCTTTTGATAATAAATGGACAACTAAGTCTTCATCTGTCACATTGTCGGAATCCACTTCCGCTACAATTTTAGCCTCATGTTCGTTTACAACCAATACATCTATTAAAGGTAAAAGAGCACTAGGAATTTTTCTTGCCGGTGCTGGATTTAGTAGCACCTTCATCCCTTCGGCTGCTGCTAACTTAATCGCCGATTCTGTTATGCCCCATGGGATTTCATTTTGGACAATTAGCCATTCCCCTGACTGAAACACATCCTTGCTTTTCCATGTTACATATTGATTAGCACCTGTCGCTAATATGATGCGATTCTCACCATTTTCTTCTACTGTGATCATCGCAGTCCCTGATGTCCCCTGGACCACTTTTACATAGTTGACTCCAACTAGATTGACTCTCAATGAATTTATTAAGGCCTCTCCATATGGATCATTACCAACCGCTCCGACCATTTCTACAGTCGCGCCTAAGCGTGCTGCTGCAACAGCCTGATTCGCCCCCTTACCACCAGGATACCAAGAGAAGTCTGTTCCCCTAAGTGTTTCGCCAGCTTTCGGATAACGTTCAACCGTTACGACTAGGTCACTATTTATGCTACCTACTACAATTATATTAGCCATATGACCTCACTAACTCCTTTTATATTTCTGTATTTGAACGCCTATTTTGATATTCCTCATGTAGACCGAGTTCCTTATTGATCAGCCATTCCATCTCTTCTAAATCTTCTCTCAGCACGATTGGGTCATACTCTGACCACTGAATGACATAAACAAAATAATAAGATCCTATCTTGCTAAAAATAACTGGAGAATCAGGAAAATGATCAAAAAAAGCTTTTAACCGATTTCTCTTCATATACGAATAGCGTTCAAGCTTCAAATTATCACCTACTATCTCCAATAGAAGTTCTTTTACATGCACATTTATTATACAACTTGTATAATAAAATAAAAACGAAGGTGAGTTATCCATTATGAAGAATTTTTCCATCTATCGTATTTTCACCATCGTCTTTATGAGTAGTAAATTTTTTTCTTTCAAATTATGAACTTTCAACGTAAACATCGTAATAAGTGGGATCATGAAAAATGGAATAACCTGTTGCTCGCACAAGCACAGGAGTACAAACGAAAAGCATTAAGACTTGAAGGTCTTCTAATTAAACTAGGCCAGTTCTTAGCCACACGTGCCGATCTATTGCCGGAGATTTTTTTACAAGAATTAGCTGATTTAGTTGATCATGTCCCCCCCGTACCATGGAATGAAACCAAAAAGGTACTTGAACAAGAGTGGGGGCAACCTTATAAAAATATTTTAACAAGCTGTACCGAAGAGCCAATTGCACAAGCGTCATTGATAAGATCCAGATTGAATCACTCCCTTCTTCAAAAGATCAACTAGCCAAAAACTTACTCTCATTATTTTTAGAGCAGCTATTACGAGGAAGAAGAACTCCGCAAGCAACGCAGGATTGGAGGAGCTTTCATTAACTTACTTCGCCAATTTGAAAAAGCAGGCTATAAACTCCCTTTCCCGTTATCTTGGATTTTGAACTTCTGGAATCGCTATAGCAAGCGTCCGAATTAAAAGTAAAGAGAAGCGCCAACAAAGCGCTTCTCTTTATTTTCGTATCATGACTTTACTCATCATAGCATCTTCCATTTCCTCTACCCATTCAATGGTGTTCATCTCAACTAGCACCATTATTCTCCAAAGAAAAAATGGAAAAGGAAGGTGAGGCTCTCTCCCATATATCTCTCCTACTAATTTCGCTACAAGAGTTCCTCCATTTTCATCCATAAGCATTAAAAGTTTACTATCGTAATAAGAGTAATCAAGATGATCGTAAATAAAGTCAGCCCTTCGAATCCTAAGATCACTCTCTTCTTTTTTTAATTCGTTCCATGTTAGCTGAAGCTGCCTAATTGCATCACTAGATAATTCAATCGGCAGAAAATGCGCTTCAAGCCTTTCAGGAGGTAACTCTCGAACTAATAAAGGTCCTCTGACACGATTTAAAGAGAGGGATGTAGCTTGATTAACTGAATCGAGTTCATCTATCAAATACATCATCGCGATCTCATCAGCCGCTTCTTCGCCAACCCAAAAAGTTATTTCATGGCCTCTATTTACAGATTCTTGTATTTTTACAACTTGTTGTTGAAATTGCTTTAAAAGTGCTCCTCTTTCCTTTTTACCTGCTTTTATTCCAAATATCACCGATAACTCTTTCATTCGGTTTCTCTCATCTACTAAAGACCCTAGTTGGAGATAAGGCTCGAATACTAACACCTCACCAGAGAAGGGAATGATTGTCTCTTGGAACGCTTGCGTAAATGTAGCCTTAGCGGCATGTGAAAATAGAATATGTAGCATCTCTCTCTCCTTTCCCATGAATAAAAGCCTCTAATTACGACCAGAATATCATGCTCTTATCCCACTGCCAAATCTCTTTTCTTGAGCTTTCTTTTTAAATTTATTTCGATTTTTAAAATTTTTTCATTACGAAATAGATTTCATTCTTCTGAATAGTGAATATAGAACCCGGACTAAATACCCATTTACGATATTAGTATATTAATAATTATTGTAGAAAAAGAATGATCAGTAAGAAATTTACTGTTTTTTTCTTGCATGACTATTGACGCAGATGTCTTTGTTATCCTCTTATTCTTCATAAACAGGCACTAATACTCAATTTTGGTAAAGTATGAAGGAATATGTAACATTTAATAGAATATTGCCATTATAACGAAAATAGTCGTGTTTTTAGTGCGGATCCCACTAGAGCTCCATTATTTTCAACTTACTTAAAGGAGATGAGCTATTTTATGAAACGAACCTTCCAAACGTTCGTCATCTATACAATGGTGCTAGCACTTGCTCTTACCAGCTTTGGGACTGCGTCATTTGCGAATAATCAAAGAGACCTGTCTTTAGCAGAAGTAATGGGAGAAATTGATACAAAATCTTCTGCTCCTACTACTGTTATTGTTGAGTTAGAAGAAGAATCGATTGTTGAAGCAAAACAAAAAGGCAAGAATCAATCTAAGCAAAATTTAAAAGCTAAACGTGACCAAGTAAAAAACAACGTCTTGAAAGAAACATCTTCTAGCAAAATCGGACAAGAGTATGAGTACATATTCTCGGGGTTTGCTGTTGAGCTAAAAGGTAATGAAATTCCAAACCTCCTTACGATTCCGGGAGTAAAAGCCATTTATCCTGATGTTGAGTATACGACTACAACAGTTGATGAAGGGTTTATGATTGAAGAGGATGCTTACAGCCCTTCTATGCTCGATAGTGCACCTTTCATCGGTTCAGATGATGCATGGGATGCAGGCTTTACAGGCGAAGGCGTAACTGTTGCCGTTATTGATACAGGTGTGGATTATACTCACCCTGATCTAGCCCACGCATTTGGTGACTACAAAGGATGGGACTTTGTTGATAACAATAATGACCCTCAAGAAACACCACCAAATGACCCACGCGGTCGTCAAACGAACCACGGAACTCACGTAGCTGGTACTGTAGCAGCAAATGGTTTAATTAAGGGTGTCGCACCAGATGCCACACTTCTTGGTTACCGTGTACTAGGTCCTGGCGGAAGTGGTACAACTGAAAATGTCGTAGCTGGTATTGAACGTGCTGTTCAAGACGGCGCTGATGTTATGAATCTATCTTTAGGAAACACATTAAACAGTCCCGACTGGGCTACAAGCATTGCACTTGATTGGGCAATGGCTGAAGGTGTTGTTGCTGTTACATCAAACGGAAACAGCGGTCCAAACAATTGGACAGTTGGTTCACCTGGTACTTCTCGTGAAGCGATCTCTGTAGGAGCAACTCGCTTACCTTACGAAGTATATAGCGCAGATATTTCAACTGACTCTGATAAGACATATGAAAGTGCACAAGTGATGGGCTTTTCAACTACGGAAGAATTATTAGCACTAGATGGCGAAGAGTTTGAGTTTGTATATGCTGGACTTGGTGCTGCATCTGATTTTGAAGGTAAAGACCTCACTGGAAAAATCGCCCTAATGATCCGTGGTGAATATGCCTTTGTTGATAAAGCAGCAAATGCAAAAGCAGCTGGAGCTGTTGGAGCGATCATCTTTAATAATGTTGAAGGTGTACAACCAGAAGTTCCGGGCATGGCAGTTCCTACAATCATGTTAACAAACGCAGACGGGGAAGCTTTAAAAGCAGACCTTGAAGCTGGCTATAACACAGTAAGCTTTTCAATCGAATTTGATAAAATGGTTGATGAAACAGTAGCAGACTTCTCATCTCGTGGGCCTGTAATGGATACATGGATGATCAAGCCAGATGTATCTGCACCTGGGGTAAACATTACAAGCACAGTACCGACTCATCAAGCTGATAATCCGCATGGTTATGCTGCTCTTCAAGGTACAAGTATGGCCGCTCCTCACGTGGCAGGTGCAGCAGCACTTATTCTTGAAGCGAACCCTAACTGGGATGTAGATGCAGTCAAAGCTTCACTAATGAACACAGCTGAAAATCTATATGATGCAAATGGCGACCGCTACCCTCATAACACGCAAGGTGCGGGAAGTATCCGTGTACTTGATGCTATTGAAACTCAAACTCTTGTAACACCTGGAAGTCACTCTTTTGGGGTCTTCAACAAGACAAAAGGGAAACAAACAGAGCGTCAACATTTCACACTTAACAACCTATCTTCTGAACGTAAATCGTACTCATTCGATGTTCAATTTGATAAAGGTGTTGAAGGAATTAAGGTGAATACAAGCAATAATTTACGTGTACAGCCAGGTAAATCACAAAAAGTAAACTTCA
Organism: Alkalihalophilus lindianensis; assembly: GCF_032843265.1. Classification (NCBI taxonomy): domain Bacteria; kingdom Bacillati; phylum Bacillota; class Bacilli; order Caryophanales; family Bacillaceae; genus Alkalihalophilus; species Alkalihalophilus lindianensis. Next base: position 159,212 of record NZ_JAWJBA010000005.1, on the reverse strand, counting down.
ATGTACAAGTAGACGCTAGTAAGCTAGCTCCTGGTTATTACCCAGGAACGATTATTATAAGTGAAGGTTCGAATTCATTTGAGGTTCCGACAATCTTATTCGTACAAGAACCGGATTACCCTCGTATTACATCTCTTGGTTACAATCTGAACCCTGCAACTGGTGATCTTGTAGGTTCTGCTTATGTACCAGGCGGTGCTGAAGAATTGGAATTCGAAGTGTACAATGAGAATTTAACAGCCTTTATTGGTCATGCTTTTACTGATACGAATATTGGTGCGGGCTACTATGATTTTACTTGGGACTTAACGATTGACGGGGGAACATTAGCTCCTGGCAATTATCGTCTCGTTGCTTGGTCAACAAAAGCTGGAAAAACAAATTATTCTTTCGGTGATGTATTCACAGTCCAATAAAACCAAAAGGCTCACTCCATCCTTAGGAGTGAGCCTTTCTATTTAAAACAACTTCCCGTGACGGTACAATAGCCCCGTAAGTCGTTCTAATGATAAGGTAAAACACGTATTTCTCATCGTTTGATCTACTGATGAAAAGTACGTATCATACACATTTTTGAGCGTTTCAATCATTTGTTTCGACATGTCTGCGATAATTTCTTCCTCTGTGAACAGCTCAGTCACTCGACTTTGCTTCCACTCTAAGTAGGAAACAATAACTCCACCAGCATTAGCTAATATATCTGGAATCACAACCGTTCCTTTACGCTCAAAATAATCATCCGCCTCAAGAGAGATTGGCGCATTGGCACCTTCTACTAACACACCCGCTTTAACCTCTTCCATATTGTCCTGGTGAATTTGATCTTCAATCGCTGCTAGAATTAAGACATCCGTATCAACCGTCAATACATCGGTAACAGGCTTTATTTCCGCTTCTACACCTGCTTGCTTTAATTGTTCACTATTTGAAGGGAGATCGCGTCCCTTCTTTGTATAGTCAACCAATTTCTCTATATCAAGACCCTCACTGTGGTACAAAGTTGTAAACCGATCTGATACAGCTACTACTTTGTGTTGGTATTTGGAATATGTGTAAGCCTCTAGTGCTGCTACACCACCCACATTACCAAAGCCTTGAACGGCCACTCGGATTGGCTTCCCATTCTCTGTTTGCTCTCTTAATGACTTCAATGTCTCCCATTGTTTATGGCGGTTAATATCGTTCCCATTCGCATGCAAACCTGCCCATTCATCAAGTAACCAAGAGTAGCTTAGAAAGGTTCCTCTACCTGTTGCTTCTCTTCTTCCACGCGCTCCACCATTTTCTACACTTTTTCCTGTAAATGAACCTAGATACTGCTCACCTGGATGAATCGTTTTAAATTCTCCGACCATCCAGTCAACAATCTTTTCATTCGTCCCTAAGTCAGGAGCTGGAATATCATGATTTGGACCGATATCACGTGAGAAGCGTTGCACATATTTCTTACTAATGAGGTTTAACTCTTTTTCTGTAAACTTTCTAGGATCAACATGCACCCCACCTTTAGCTCCTCCATAAGGAAGACGGTGTAAGGCATTTTTTAGGGTCATTAGAATCGCTAAATTCTCCACTTCTGCCTCATTTACAAACTCGCTAAACCGGATCCCACCTTTATAGAATCCGCTAATATTATTATGCTGTACCCGGTAAGCTGGAATCCGTACAATCCCATCTTTTTCAGTAGAGACACGTATGTAGCTTTTGATCACTTTATCAGTGGTCTTTAAGATCTCTTTTGCTGAGCCACACACAAACCTCCTTTTCTCATCATCCTCAATTCCTAAAAAGTCACTTCTTTCAGCTAAGCCACTCATTACCGATTCAATTAAAGCTTGTGTTTCTGTACGTTTCAATTGATCCCCTCCTAATGAACATTCTCCATTACTTATTCCCTATTTTACCGTTTGAAAACCCTTACTTATCAAACAAAGCCCCCTAACAACCTAGGAGGCTTTTGCATCTGCATATAGAATATTTAGGTTAAAGATCTTGTTTTAAAAAACTGTGGATACGATTTAGCCAAGAACAAAAGTAAAGCCATTGTAATCAGCATTTCAGGCACTAAATAAGATAAGTTATAAAAGAGTGAATAAATAGCTGGGTTCATACCCTCAGGAGCGTATTGGCCAAACCAGATTACCCCTGATGAAAAATGACTTAAAAATCTCAAAGAAGTTGCAAGCAATAAACCGACAACAATAACACTTGCTTTTGGAGCCAGTTGACCTTTTTTAGCAGCAAAGATTCCAGCCACTCCAAGGACCATATAAGCAAGTGGGTAATCAAGGACTAGCTGCACAATGTGAACGATCGTAGGACCTGTTACTAACCCTAGCAACCCAACTAATAGACCCGTCAAGATTCCCACCTTAAAACCACGGCGAAACGCAATTAAAAAGATTGGTACCATAACTAAAGAGATGGATCCTCCCATCGCCCATAACGCCCCAAATTTCACAAAACTTAAGACAAGTGCAAGACCTGCCATCACTGCTACTTCAATCATAATCGTTAAACGTTCACGATCCATCAAAAAATCCCCTTTCGTTCCACGAAGGGGATGTCATGTACACATAAGAGATCAAACGAGTTTTGATGTGCCACACCACTTCCCTACGCTAGTTCAAGCTAGATCAGGTTATAAGAGTTGAGGTTATCCTCTCTCAGTCAGCTACACTGACACCCCTAGTGGAAATCATTCATTTATACGTATAGTTTACCATAAACCTATTCTTTAATCGATAGTCGGGCTAAAAGAAAAGGTGGTCTCCTTGCTTTTGTCGCTTGTTCATATGCCTCAGCTATTTCTATAAGGAGAGGTTCACCCCAAGCTTTTGCTGTGAATGTGATCCCAACAGGCTCTCCTGCTTCTGTATAACCTGCAGGCACCGTTAGTGAAGGATAACCAGCTTTAGCTGGAATAGCAGCGCCAAGATTATTAGGGAAAACAAGAGCATCAAGCTCGTGATCTGTTAGCACGACATCAATTCCTGCTCTTTTCGAATAATAGTCATCCTCATATAAGGCGTTAAGATAATCCGTTTCAGTTAAGGAACCCGAGGTTAGCTCCGATAGCTCAAGCAAAGATTGCCCATAAGCTAAAGCCGTTTCTTTGTTTTCACGATTCCACATAATAATTTCTTTTAACGTCCTGTTAGCTACAGAAGCCTCAAGTCTAGCTAAGTATGCGTTTAAATTAGCTTTAAATTCATGAGTGAGAACATCATAGCTCCACTCACGAGAGGATGAAGGTATGCTTACATGATCAATAACCTTTGCCCCTGCCTCCTCTAGTTGTTTTAATGCCTTCTCATACAGTACTTTTTTATCTTGATCTAACGCATCCATTATTTTAGAGTCACGCACAACCCCTATTCGTTTCCCGACTAAACTATTCTGGCTAGCCGCTCAAAATAGATCCAGAGGTTTCTGTGCCTACAGCCACCACAGCAAGGTTGCTTGCAATAGCTGCTCCTGAACCCGAACTCGATCCACCTACATCAAATTTACCTGGACCATATGGGTTGTTGGTTTGGCCTCCCCTTGCGCTATACCCACTAGGCATTCCTTCACTAGACATGAAAAAAGCCCATTCTGACATATTGGTTTTTCCTAAGATAACCACACCTGCATCTCGTAATTTTTGTACAAGAAAAGCATCCTTCTTCGCATAAGAATACTTAAGGACGAGTGTTCCAGCACTTGTATGCATCTTATCACCTGTATCAATATTGTCCTTTAGAAGAATAGGTATTCCATGCAGGATACTTCTAGCCCCAACTCGTTCACGCTCTACATCTAGGGAAGCTGCAATATGAACAGCCTCGGGATTTATTTCAAGAACAGATGATAACGACTGATCATAAGTGGCAATTCGTTTTAAATAATGCAGCGTAAGTTCTCTGGATGTTACTTCTTTTTTATTCATTTTTTCTTGAAGATCTTCTATCGTCGCTTCCAAACAGTCTGTTATGCCCTTCATTTACTAATCCCCTTATTATCTTGACCTGTATAGATAAGTATATAGAAAAGTCAGACATATCAACAACTGTTTTAAAATAAAACAAAGACCAAAGCTTTTCACTTTGGTCTTGCTTTTTTATAGTACTTTTTTCTTTAACATCCCTAACATTAGCGCGGTTATCACAGAACCGATCAAGATTGCTAAACCGTAAAGTAAGAACCCACCTTCTACTAATGGAATAACAAAAACTCCGCCGTGTGGTGCTCTAAGTCCAATGCCAAATAATGCGGTAAGAGCACCTGCTACTGCTGATCCTGTTATAACAGCCGGAATCACTCGACCCGGATCTGAAGCTGCAAATGGAATCGCTCCTTCTGTAATGAAAGAAGCTCCTAACACATAATTGGTTTTTCCTGCTTCTCGTTCTTGTTTTGTAAATTTTTGCTTAAAGAAAGTCGTTGCTAACGCAATCCCTAATGGAGGAACCATCCCCCCTGCCATAACAGTTGCATGAGGTCCAAAATTACCAGCATCAATCATCGCAATACCAAACGTGAAGGCAGCTTTGTTGATCGGACCACCCATGTCAATCGCCATCATTCCGCCAAGGATCAATCCTAATATCACCATATTCGTCGTGCCCATTCCACCAAGCCAATTTTCAAGACCGTTATTAAAAGCAGAGAGTGGCGTGACAAGGATAAGCATAATCATACCTGTTAAGAAAATGTTTAATACAGGATAGAACAAAATAGTTTTTATTCCTTCCAAGAAAGCCGGTAAACCTTCTAGTACACGTTTCACTAAAAGAGCAATATAACCTGCTAGGAAACCGGCAATTAACCCTCCCAGGAACCCAGCTTCACCATTCAAAGCAATCAATCCACCAACCATACCCGCTGCAAAGCCTGGACGATCAGCAATACTCATCGCAATAAAGGCAGAAAGCACTGGTACCATAAGGAAGAAAGCATTTCCTCCTCCAATTTCACTTAACATTTGGGCAAATTGGTTATCGGAATCAATACCAAACATAAATGAAATCGCAATTAAGATACCACCCCCAACAACAAACGGGAGCATGTTTGATACACCATTCATTAAATGCTTATAAAATCCACTTCTCTTTTGGGCTTCACCACTACTCTTTTGTGTAGAAGAGCCTCCACTAGATTGATAGATTGGAGCATTGCCAGCTAAGCCTTCTTCAATTAATTGTTTAGGTCTTCTAATTCCATCTGTGACCCCAACTTGTATGACTGGCTTACCATCAAATCGATCCATCTCAATTTTTGTATCTGCTGCAATAATAATTGTTTTTGCCTGTGTAATTTCTTGATCTGTTAAGCGATTTTTCACTCCACTAGATCCGTTCGTTTCAACCTTAATCGAAACACCTTGCTTACGAGCTTCTTCTTTAAGGGCATCTGCAGCCATGTACGTATGTGCAATACCGGTAGGACACCCTGTAACAGCCAGTAGGTCAATCTCATGATTACTAGATGTATCTTGTACCTCTTCTTCCCCTTCTTCTTCAATTTCCTTATCGTCAATCGCTTTTAAGATTTCTTCTTCTGTAGACGCTTGCAGAAGCGACTGACGAAAACTTTCGTCCATTAAATAAGTTGAGAGCCTTGATAATGTCTCTAAGTGCTCATTATTTGCCCCTTCCGAAGCTGCTATCATAAAGAATAGATAACTCGGTTGGCCATCTAACGCTTCATAATCCACACCTTTTTTCGAACGACCAAAAGCGATAGCAGGCGTAAGTACTGCAGACGTTTTCGCATGAGGAATCGCTATCCCTTCCCCAATCCCTGTTGTGCTCTGATCTTCACGAGCTTGAATCGCTTTTTTGTATTCGCTAGCATCTTTTAATCTACCAGCAACATCTAAACAACGAACCAACTCATCAATAGCCGATTCCTTCTCAGTCGCGCTCATATCAAGCACGATTGTCTCTCTCTTTAATAAATCAGAGATTCTCATCTACATTCACCTCTTCCCATTTTTTCACATCAATCGTTTGACTAAATTCCTCTACTTCTTTTCGTTCACAAAAACTCTTTGAAAAGGCTGTTGCACTCCCTGCCGCTACCGAAAAAGAAAGTGCTTCTCGATCCGTCTTACCCTCTTGCATAGCAGCGATAAAACCAGCTACCGTCGAGTCACCGGCCCCAACTGAATTTTGAACGATGCCACGAGGAGGTGTCGCAAAATACATCTCTTCTTTTGTCGCAAGAAAAGCTCCTTCGCCTGCAAATGATACAAGTACATAGTCAATCCCTTTTCCCACCAAGTCCTTTGCATATGGAATAGCTTGTTGTACTTCTTTTATGTCAACACCGTACATCTCCCCTAGTTCATGATGATTCGGTTTGATGAAAGATGGCCTTGCTTGAATCGCTTTATCCAATGGCTCTCCACTTGTGTCCAAACAAACAAATGCACCTTGCTTTCTAGCGATTGAAATCATATCTTGATATAGGCATACAGAAAGAGTGGTCGGGACACTCCCTGCTAATACCAAAACATCTCCTTCAGTTAACTTCTTCAATTGAGACTCTAATTGTTGAAGTTGTTCCTTGCTGATTTCTGGAGACGTTCCATTTAATTCGGTTTCCTCTTCGCTGTGCACTTTTACATTGATTCGTGAATCTCCGTTTACTTTAATAAAGTTTGTTTGGATTGCTTCATCATGTAGCGCATCTTCAATAAATCTTCCTGTAAATCCGCCTACAAACCCTAAAGCTTCGCTTGAATATCCTAGCCTTTTTAATACCCTCGAAACATTAATCCCTTTTCCACCAGGTGCTTTGCGTTCTCCTATAGAACGGTTAACTTGCCCTAGCGTTAGTTCGTCAATTTCGAGAAAATAGTCTACAGCGGGGTTTAGTGTTACCGTATAGATCATGCAGGTGTCACCTCGACTTTCGTAGTACGAAGAAGCTGCTCGATCATATCTTCTTCTACTTGATTACTCGTAATAATGGTTACTTCGTTTAAATCTGCAAATTTGGAAAACGAAACTTCTCCAAACTTTGTATGATCTGCTAATACATAGCTTTGTGAAGATCGTTTGATAGCTAGCTCCTTAATAAATGCTTCTTCAGGATCTGGCGTCGTACACCCATCTTGAATACTAATTCCATTTGCACCAATAATCGCTTTATCGAAACGGTATCCCTCTAAAGATTGAATAGCTCCTCTTCCTACGAAGGCCCTGGTTCCTTTTTTTACATAACCCCCGACAACATGGGTCTCAATTTCAGCCTCGAGTAACTCGCTAATATTCGTTAACCCATTTGTAACAACAACGATATTCTTTCCTTTAAGGAATGGAATCAATTCAACAGTACTCGTACCTGCATCTAAAAACAGACAATCTCCTTCTTCAATAAGTTCAGCCGCTTTTTGAGCGATTAAACGTTTTTCATGACGGTTTTTGACGGTTTTTTCTGCAATGGTTGGTTCTACTAATTTTTTTTGGAATAAAGTCGCCCCACCATGTATGCGCTTTAATTTATTTGATTGCTCTAACTCCTTTAAATCTCTTCTAATCGTTGACTCCGAAGCACCTGTTTCATCAACTATTTCTTGCATCTTTATGGTTTGCTGCTCCTTAAGCATGGATAAGATCAGCTCTTGACGTTCAAATGTCAGCATCTTTAAACACCTCTAGCTTTCTTTATTACTATGAGTATACATTCAAAAACATTCATATTCAATCAAAAACATTCAATAATATCAAAAAAAGTAACGTCTATACCTCCTTAGACGTTACTTTGATACATCAATACTTGGTTTCTTCCATTTCTTTTCGCTTGATACATCGCTTTATCTGCCCAATAAAAAAATACTTCATTGCTCAGAGAAGTGTGATCTTCCTTTACCGCTACTCCTACACTGACCGTAACAACATGATCTACCGGTGAGTTTTCATGAGGTATGTTTAATTTGTAGACCGTCTCTTTTATTTTCTCAGCCAATCTAATGCTTTCCTCTTTAGTCGCATCGCTCTTTAGGACTGCAAATTCTTCACCACCATAACGCGCAAGAAATGCATCATCTTTTATGACTACTTCTTGGACGGCGGTTGCTACTTGTCTCAAGCAGTCATCTCCTTGTTGATGGCCGTAGGTATCTCACTAAAAATCCTACTCTATTATCGGTAACTTATTACTATATTGTATCGTACTTATACAATTTAGCGAGGGTTTTGTACAATATTTATCTAACTTTTTTTAACCTTTCATTTCTTCAATCATAATCGATAACTCTTCCCAACGTTCCATTAACGCCTCAAGCTCGCTCTCTAACTTCACTTTCTCCGCCATCAAATCACTAATCTTTCCGTAATCACTTCCAGCGCCGCTTATCGATTTTTCTAATTCTTCTTTTTTCATTTCTAGCTTTTCAATTTTTTCTTCAATCCCGTCCCATTCCTTTTGTTCATGGTAAGATAGCTTTCGTTTAGTTTTTTCAGCTTTTCGATCGTCTACCTTTTCAACGTTCTTCTCACTAGAATTGACTTGAAGCATGGATTGTAAATAATCACTGTAATGTCCTTGAAAACGTTCAATCGCTCCATCACCTCTGAACACTAATAAGTGATCAACAACTCGATCAAGAAAATACCGGTCATGGGATACCGTTACCACCACTCCAGGAAATTGATCTAAATAATCTTCAAGCACAGATAACGTTTGAGTATCTAAGTCATTGGTAGGCTCATCTAGAAATAATACATTTGGTTCGCCCATCAGCACCTTAAGTAAATACAACCGACGCTTTTCTCCTCCTGATAAGCGTCTTACATAGGTATACTGCATCGACCTAGGAAATAAAAACCGCTCAAGCATTTGTTCAGCGGTAATGACCTCTTTATCAACCGTATGAACAATCTCTGCTATTTCCTTAATGTAATCGATCACCCGTAAGTTCCCATCAATTTCTTCATCTTCTTGAGTATAATAACCAATTTTGACGGTTTCACCGACAATGACCTCTCCATTGCTAGGAGTTTCTCTACCAGCAAGAAGCTCTAATAAAGTCGTTTTACCACTTCCATTTGGACCAACAATTCCAAGGCGTTCTCCTTTAACAATCAAATAATCGAGGTTTGTTATTAATTGTTTATTCCCAAACTGTTTTGTTAAACCTTTAACTTCAAGTACTTGCTTTCCTAACCTAGTAGAACCAATCGCAAAGTCAAATTCTCGGTTAATAAATTCTGGGTTATCTTCTTTTAATTCGTCCACACGCTGTATTCTCGCTTTTTGCTTTGTTGTACGCGCTTTTGCTCCACGATGAAGCCAAGCTAACTCTCTTCTCAATAAATTTTGACGCTTACGTTCTTGTGATAATTCCTGTTCTTCGCGTTCTGCTTTTAACGAGAGGTATTGCTCATAATTCCCTTCATATTGATTGAGGGTTCCTCGATCAAGTTCAATCATTTTATTCGTCACCCTTGTAAGAAAATAACGATCATGCGTAATCACGACAAAGGCTCCACGATATTGAGCCAAAAATCCTTCAAGCCATTCAATCGTATTATGATCAAGATGGTTTGTAGGCTCATCTAGCAATAAGAGATCAGCTGGCTGAATCAGTGCCTTTGCAATGGCTACACGCTTCTTCTGTCCACCTGATAGAGTGTCGACTGAGGCTGTATAGTCACTTACTCCTAGCTTCATTAAAATGGTTTTTGCTGTTGTATTGGCTTCCCACGCATCTAATTCATCCATTTTTTGTTGAAGCTTCATAAGAGAATCAAGTTTTTTCGCATTCGCAGGGTCCTTCTCTAGCGCTAATACCATTTCCTCATAAGCTCGCATCGTTTTCATAATCAAGGAGTCACCATAATAAATTTGTTCTAAAACGGTTAGCCCCGCTTCAAGCTCTGGCTGTTGTGGGAGGTACTCTACCTGAAAGTCATTAGCATGAATTAATTCTCCTTGATCCATACCCTCAATCCCTGCAAGAACTTTTAACAGAGTAGATTTCCCAGTTCCGTTAATCCCAATTAATCCTATTCTCTCTTTCTCTCCAATAGTAAATGAAAGATCATTGAAAAGCGTTTTTTCACCGTACGTTTTCGTTAAATGTTCTACTTGTAAAATACTCATATTCGTCCGCCCTTTACTGTTCGTCTTCTCTACCAATTCATTGTATCGCAACGTTCTTCAACATGCACCTTCACCCTCCATAAAAAAACATACACTCTTATTGTTCTTTCAATAAGAGTGTATGTTTTTAATCATACGGTAGGTCTTGATAGAAGTAGTTTGGAGTCAAAACTTTATCTTCATAATCTTTATGAAAAATATGAGTGGTCGCTGGTGAAACTGGCGGGATCAACCAAGACCATGTCCCTGTTACAGATCTTCCTGCTTCATGCTCCTTCTCTTCAAAATGCTTAAACTGTTTAGCCGCTGTGTGATGATCAACGATGCTCACACCTGCATCTTTGAAGGAGTAAAGCACCGCACGATTTAATTCAACTAAAGCCTCATCACGCCACAGATAGGCTTCCTTCCGACAATCAAGTCCTAAAAGTTCTGCCACTTTAGGAAGCATATGGTACCTACTCTCATCGGCAAAATTTCTTGCTCCAATCTCTGTCCCCATATACCATCCATTAAATGGTGCGGCAACATAATCAATGCCCCCAACTTCAAGCCTCATGTCAGCAATAAACGGAACCCCGTACCACTTAAGCTTTAAGTCACTAAACGAATTAATTGTAGGATGAGTAATCGCAACTTCTACAATACACTCTTTTGGAATGTCAAACCATTTTGGCTCTTTATGATCACATTGGATAACAAGAGGCAATATATCAAAAGGGGTCTCCTTACCCTGCCAACCAAGCTCCTGACATTTTTTCGTAAAAGCAATCGAAGCGGGATCTCCAATGATACCCTTTTCATTTTCATAGCCTGCATAGCGAATTAATTGATGATTCCAAATTCTTACGGGCACCTTCTTGTTATATACAGGCTTAAATACGGTGATCGTAGGGATAATCTTCCCTGCGTTTGTCGCATATTTCAAATGATAATATAGCGCCTCTGCTACTTGATCCTCCGTTGTAGCTTCGCGTTCATCAAGTACATGCATCGACTCCCAAAACAAGCGACCAATGCAGCGATTACTATTTCGCCAAGCCATTTTTGCTCCGTGTCGTAATTCTTCTGTTGTATGTGTATAGGTGCCTGTTTCTTTCATTTCCCGACTAACTTCTTGAAGTCTACTTTCTAGCTCCATAGGCGAATAACCGAGCTCTTTGTAACATTCGCTTAAAAATATTGAAGCTTTACTTAGTATTGCGTTCATCTCACTCACCACTCCACCACCTACCTACACCGTTCTACTTATCATGTCTATTTTACCGACAAAAAAGCTACCTGGAACAAAAAAATGTTTCCAAATAGCTACTTTTTGTAATTATTTATCAAGCAATTGCTTAATATCTTCTTCCATTTTTTCTGGAGGCGTATTAGGACCAAATCGCTTCACAACATTCCCTTTTTGATCAACAAGAAACTTCGTGAAATTCCATTTGATCTCTGAGCTTAGAAGTCCTTTTTGTTCTTTTTTTAAATGCTTGTATAGGGGATGTGCATTTGACCCATTTACATTTATTTTTGCAAACAAAGGAAAGGTCACACCAAAATTCACATTGCACGCTTCAGTCATTTGGTCATCATTGACTGGTTCTTGATTCATGAATTGATTACAAGGAAAACCGAGAACCGATAAGCCTCTATCTTTGTATTCTTGATGAAGTTTCTCAAGACCTTCGAATTGCGGAGCTAATCCGCACTTTGTGGCCGTATTAACAATGACCATTACATCGCCTTCATACTTCGATAAAGCTACTTCTTCACCTTTTGAGGTTTGCACAGAAAAGTCATGAACACTTGTCATTTCTACTTCCTCCTTTAGATCCTGCTATTTACATTCATTATACAAAACCCAAACGTAACATCCTAACAAAACAACTTAAAGAGAGCCCAATCATAATTGATTAGGCTCTCTTCTCTTACCTCACTCGTCTGGCAAAGTCTACAAAACGAAATTTATCTGGTCTATGTCTTGATTCAGTATATTGAAAAAGTCGTGCATCATCTAAATAAACATGACTTTTAACGACCACAATTGTTGAATAGCCTTCTAAATCTAATAATTTCAGGTCTTCTTCTGTCGGCTCTTCTACAGTAATTTCCTTTTTCGCAAAACTCACAACCAGCCCGAGCTCTTTCTCCAAGTACGCATAAATGGACTGTTCACACACTTCTTTTGTTAAAGAAGGGACAATCTCAGCACGTAAGAAGTCTTTATCAAGAATGATTTTTTCTTGATCGATCTCGCGCACACGTACTACAGACCATACTTCTTCACTTTCTTGCGTTTGAAGATGTTCTTTTAAGAATTCATTAATGCGTTGACGCTCTATGGATACTACCGTCGTTCTTGCGCGTTTCCCCATTTTATCCGCTAGTTCCTTAAAGCTAACTAGCCCCGAGATCGGAAAATCAATTTTACTTATATCAAGCACAATCGACCCTTTCCCTTGAACTTTTTGAATGTACCCATGTTCTGAGAGTAGCTTTAACGCTTTACGGATTGTTTCACGAGAAGCTTGATACGTCTCTGCAAGTTCATTCTCAGAAGGAAGAAGGTCATTGGCTTTTCTATTTCCTTTTTGGATCTCTTGGGCTAATTCATCATAAATTAATCGGAATTTACTTTTCGTCATTATTTACCACCCATCGTAGTTTATCATGAATTTTTAATTTGATAAACGAGTGATTCATAAGGGCGTAGCGTTTTAAGTTCGGGTAATTCAGCTGAATCTGTGTAGTTCGATACTAAAAGCTTCGACTGTGCAAATTCACCTAGAACTTGCTCAAGATCAATTGACGCTTCTTGTCCATAGAAGTTATTAACAACGACTAATTGTTCATCTTGATAAGTACGTACATAAGCAAAGATTTGATCATCATTCTCTAAAATTAAGTTGTAATCACCATAAGTGAGCACCTCGTATTCTTTACGTAACTCAATTAACTTTTTGTAATGATAGAAGATGGAGGTTGGATCGGCTACGGCATTCTCGGCGTTAATTTGCTTGTAATTCTCACTTACATCAATCCACGGTGTTCCCGCTGTAAAGCCAGCATGCTCACTAGTATTCCATTGAACAGGTGTTCTTGAGTTATCACGAGATTTACGCTCGATGATCGCCATAATTTCACTTTCAGCTATCCCTTTTTCTTTCATGATCTCGTAATAGTTAAGGGTCTCGACATCACGGTACTGATCGATAGACTTAAACTTCGGGTCAGTCATTCCAAACTCTTCACCTTGATAAATATAAGGAGTCCCTTGCATCATGTGCACAGTTGTCGCAAGCATTTTTGCAGATTCTTTATGAAATTCTTGATCATTTCCATAACGAGTAACGACACGGGGCTGGTCATGGTTGCACCAAAATAACGCGTTCCAACCTCCACCTTTATTCATTTCAACTTGCCACTTTGTAAGGATTTGCTTTAAGGCTTTGAAGTCAAAATCAGCGAGTGCCCACTTTTCTCCGTTCGGATAATCAACTTTTAAGTGATGGAAATTAAACGTCATACTGAGTTCGTTACGCTTTGGATTTGAATATTTAATACAGTGATCAATTGAAGTTGATGACATTTCTCCAACCGTCATACTATCGTATTTTGATAAAACTTCACGATTCATTTCCTGTAAATATTCATGAACAAGCGGTCCGTCTGTGTAAAATTTCCGTCCGTCTCCCGGTGCAACAGAACCGTCATCATTAGGGAATGATTGATTTTTGGAAATCAAGTTGATTACGTCTAACCTAAAGCCATCAATTCCTTTATCAAACCAAAAATGCATCATCTCGTAGACATGTTGACGTAGCTCTTCGTTTTCCCAATTCAGATCAGCTTGGCTCACATCAAATAAGTGTAAGTAGTATTGCTCGGTTTTCTCATCCCACTTCCAAGCATTCCCTCCAAACTTAGATTGCCAGTTAGTCGGCTCACCCCCGTCTACTGCATCTTTCCAAATATAAAAATCACGATACTTATTGTCTTTTGATTGCTTAGATTCCTTAAACCAACCATGCTCAGTCGAAGTGTGATTCACGACTAGATCCATAATTAGTTTCATTCCACGCTTATGCGTTTCTGCTAGTAAACGGTCAAAGTCTTCCATTGTACCGTATTCATGGTGAATCGAATAATAATCACTAATATCATACCCGTTATCCTTTTGAGGGGATGCATACACCGGCGTTAACCAAAGTACATCTACTCCTAGATGCTTTAAGTAATCGAGCTTTTCAATGATCCCTTGTAGATCACCTACTCCATTTCCTGTTGTATCATTAAAGCTCTTTGGATAAATTTGATATACGACTGACTTTCTCCACCATTCATTCATGTGTTGTCACCTTCCTTATCACATTTAAAACTTGACTTGTATATACAAGTTAAGTTTACCTTTTTTCCTATTAAAAAACAAGAAAGCCATTCATACTCAGCCTTTATTCACTTATGAATAAGCTGACCTACAAATGGCTTCAATCATTACTTCCAATTATCCTTAAAGATTAGGCTTACGTACTTTCGCATATAGATACGTTAGGACGATTGGTACTACAAATGCAATAACCATACCGATAGAGAACACTAACCATTTTCCGCCTTCAATCGAGAAGACCGCTGGCAAGCCACCTACACCAATTGCAGGAGCTGTTACAGCATTAATGGTAATCCACACAGCTGCAATCGCTGAACCGATAATCGCACAAATAAATGGGAAACGATAGCGTAGGTTAACCCCGAACATAGCCGGTTCAGTAATCCCAAGATAAGCTGAAACAGCAGATGTAAACGATAAACCTTTTACTTTGTCATCTCGTAAAACGAAGTACATAGCAAGAGCTGCAGAACCTTGAGCAATATTTGATAGCGCAACAATCGGCCACAAGAATGTTCCACCGGTGCTTCCAATTAATTGTAAATCAACTGCAAGGAATGTGTGGTGCATACCTGTAATAACAAGAGGCGCATAAATAGCCCCGTATAATAAACCACCAACAGCAGCAAAGTTATCAAAAATACCTACAAATACATCTGTAATTCCATTACCAATAGCAAATGTGATAGGACCGATAACGATGAAAGATAAGAAACCAGTTACAAGCAACGCGATAGGAGCAACGACTAATAATTGGAATCCATCTGGAATACGTTTTTTAAGAAATACTTCAATTTTAGCAAGTACAAACGATGCAAATAAAATCGGAAGAACTTGTCCTTGATAACCTACTTGAGCGATATCAAATCCAAATAAGTTCCAATAAGGTATTTCTCCAGCTTCTAAGGCCTCTCCGTATGCCCAAGCATTTAGCAAGTCTGGATGAACGAGCATTAAACCAAGTACTACCCCGAGTAATTCATTTCCACCAAACCGCTTCACTGCGGACCAACCAATTAATGCTGGCAAGAAGACAAAGGCGGTGTTCGCAATTAAATGAATGATATTAGCAAAATCTGCCCATTGTGGAAACATCTCAACAAGTGATTCACTTCCAAAAATACCAGGGGCCGTTAAAATATTATTAACCCCCATTAATAAACCAGCTGTTACAATCGCAGGTAAAATCGGGATAAAGACATCCGCTAATACTTTAATTGCACGTTGTAAGGGATTTAAGTTTTTCGATGCTGCATTTTTAGTATCTTCTTTAGAAGACTGTGAAATACCAGCTAAATCACTCAATTCCTTAAAGATCTTATCAACCAGTCCTTGTCCGATAATCACCTGGAACTGGCCGTTCGTTGCAAATGAACCTTTAACAACATCAATATTTTCAAGCTTTTCTTTATCTACTTTCCCCTCGTCATGTAGGGCAAAACGTAGACGTGTTACACAATGAGTAGCTGATGCAATATTTTCTTCGCCACCAATGGCTTCGAGTATTTGCTTAGCAGCTTCTTTATTAGCACTCATTTCTCTTCCCCCTCTGTTAGCGTTTTCATTTCGAATATAAAAGATGAGGCTGATTGATATTATTCATATAGTTTCCCAATATCTTCGGGTAAATATGTGTCATTCTCACACCTTGTATATACATGTCGTGATTACGTTTTCATTTTATCTTGTATATACAAATTCGTCAATTGTTTTTTCGACAATTTTTTTACCTTTTTTCATTTCTCTTTACCCTAAAAATAAAAAAGATGAACACGGTTGCTCATCTTTTTCAATCAATCATCATGGTCTTTCTTTACGCAAACCAATGGTTAACCCAATTTTTTTAGTAATTGTCATATAATGCATGAGAGTAAGCAATACTGCACCGAGATTCATCCCAATAATAATTCCCCCCATGCCAAATTCCGGTCTTGAACCTAGCACAAACATGAGAATGAAGGATAATGTGGTCGCCCATACCGCATGCCAAAATGCATCTTTCACAAGGCCAAGGCCTATTAAATAAGCCTGCATTGGCATCACGAAATAGTGAAATAAGAAATAAGGCACTAACAATTGTAAATAACCTGCTGCAGGAGATTCCTCAAAAAACAAATTTGTAAGGGGTTCAGCATAAAAATAAAAAACATAAACAGCTGGAATCCCATATGCAAAGGTTGTGAGCATCACTCTTCTTAATAATTTTTGAAGGCGCTCTAGATCTCCTTTAGCGTAAGCTTCAGAAACAGCTGGAATTAAGACAATTAATAAAGAATGGGCAATAAAAGCAGGAAAGAAGCCAATCGTAAAAGCAACCCCTGCTAGTTTTCCGTATTGAATCATCGCCATCGTATCGATCATTCCAGCTCTGACTAGCGCCTCTTTAATTAGAAACGGCTTGATTGCAAATGATGCTGCATGAAAGATTCTAAGACCGGTTGTCGGTAAAGATATTTTCAGTAAGGCTTTTCTCACTTTTGGCCCATCAAGCTTTGCTTGTGGGTGTTTTTTCAATTCATTCATTTGTAAATAAAAAGCAATCATTAAGTACGTTAGCACGATCATTTCTGTTGCTATTAAGGTACATAATGAAATAAAAATAGCTGTAGGAGTGTCAAAAGAGAAAAATGAAAAAACAAGTACTAGGAGTATAAGCTGACCTGCACGTCGCAAAAAATTTGCAATCGCAATTTTTCGCATAACTTGAGCTCCCATAAAGTATCCTCTCGCAACAGAAGAGAAGGCTATTATCGGAATTAAAATGATAAATAGAAATGGAGTAGCAGGATGATAGCGATCAAATACCGGAATAACTGGTAAAATAACGAACGAAATGGCACTAAAGATGATTGTGCACCCCGCTGCAAATCGTAAGGCGTGAATAATCATACTTCGATGAAAAATAGCTTCCTTTTCCGCTACAAATTTAGAAATCGATATTGGCAACTCCAAACTTGCAATCACTACGACAAATAACACAGTAGGCAAGATGGACATATATAAACCAAGTCCTTCTTCACCTAATTCTCTTGCTAAGACGATGTTTATTAAAAATTCAAGACATTCACCTACAAATGCGACGATAATGAGTAAGATCGCACCTTTTACAAACGTATTCATACAAGCCCCACTCCCTCACCTTTTATATATGAGACAAGTTGAGAGATTATGGGTGGTTTTTAAAATGAAAAACACCTATCAAAAATTGATAGGTGTCATCCATGTGATTTATTGACGTTCCTTTTCTGCTTGCTCATCCCAACATTCTGTATTTTTTAATCCAGTTATGTTTTTAGCATAGAAGACAGGATTTTTGCCGGCTTTTCGTTGAGCTGTATAATCTTTTAGAACATCAAGTGCAATCTTACCGATTAGGAAGATTACCACTAAGTTTAATACAGCCATTAAGCCCATAAATAAATCAGCCATATTCCATACTAAAATAATTTCAGCAACTGAACCAAATAACACCATTAATAATACTGCTACTCGGTACACCATTTTCCATGAAGAGCTTTCACGAATGAATTCAATATTTGTTTCACCATAATAATAGTTCCCGATGATCGAGCTAAAGGCAAATAGTAAGATAGCAATGGCTACAAAACTTGGTGCCCATGAACCAATATGTTGGCTTAATGCATTTTGAGTTAACACAATCCCGTTTGATTCGCCAGTTTGGTAAACATCTGTTAAAAGAATCATAAAAGCAGTGGCAGAACAGATAATCATTGTATCGACGAATACACCTAATGATTGTACTAACCCCTGTTTTGCTGGGTGACTTACATTGGCAGTCGCTGCAGCATTCGGGACACTACCCATACCAGCTTCATTCGAGAATAATCCGCGACGTACACCTTGCATAATCGCAGCCCCAATTCCCCCACCAATGACTTCATTTAACCCAAAAGCATTAGAGACGATTAAACTAAACACAGCTGGAATTTGCGTGAAGTTCGTTAACACAATAAAGAAAGCAATAACTAAATAGATAATGGCCATCACTGGTACGACAATCTGTGTAACGCTTGCAATTCGCTTAACGCCACCAAAGATAACTACCCCCGCAATAGCCGCTACAATAACTCCAATGATAAGACGATCAACATTAAATGCGTTTTCAAAAGCTAATGTGATGGTATTTGCTTGAACCGCGTTAAAGATTAATCCAAAACAAAGTGTAATTAAAATAGCAAAAGCAATGCCTAAACCTCGCTTATTTAAAGCCTTCTCCATATAATAGGCAGGTCCACCACGGAACTGATCACCATCACGCACTTTATATACTTGAGCTAAAGTACTTTCAATAAATGCTGTTGCCATACCGATGAGAGCTATCACCCACATCCAAAATACAGCCCCTGGACCTCCAAGAGCGATCGCAATGGCAACCCCTGCCAAGTTCCCTGTTCCAACACGGGAAGCTGTACTGATGGTGAAAGCTTGGAATGCAGATATTCCTTTCTCTCCATCCTTTTTCTCACCGATAACACGGAACATTTCTCCAAATAATCGTACTTGTACAAAATTCGTACGAACCGTGAAGTAGACGCCCAATCCTAGCAATAAAGCGATTAACACATACGTCCACAGTAGGTTATTCCCACTGTCAACGACCCAATTTAATCCATTCAAAATGCTTTCAGTCAATCTGCTCACCTCAATTTTTTAATATCTACTTAATTATAACAAGCTAATAGAAAAACATTATTTTTCTGAAAATTTCAAATATAATTACATGATCTTGACAACAGCTTGTCCCCCCTTCTAAAATAAAGGTATCATATATTCAAATCAAAACCTATGCCTATAGGAGTGGATTTTTCTAAGAGGTTTTTCTCTTATTTTCGCCACACAGCTACTTGTTGTAGCTGTGTGGTTTTTTGTTTGTTTAGGCTACTCATTGTAATAAGAAAGGAGCTTTCCTCGATGAAATTATGGATCTATCCATTACTTGTTTTTATCGGTGGTTGTTGTCTTGGCATTTTATCTACCTTTGTAAAGCTTGCTTATAGTGCTGGTTATACCCTCAGTGTTGTGACATTGAGTCAATTTATATTTGGTATCGTTTTCCTTTGGATTATTTTCCTCTTTTCACCTAAAACCAAACTACCTTTCAAAAAAATAATGTTGATGTTCATAGCCGGTGTACCGATGGCCCTTACAGGCTTATTTTATTATCAGGCACTACAAACATTAGACGCATCTCTTGCTATTATCTTTCTTTTCCAATTTGTTTGGGTTGGTTCATTACTTGAATGGGTGCTAGAGGGAAAACGACCAAGCAGACTAAAGCTACTATCCATCGCTATTTTATTGTTTGGGTCGTTACTCGCAGCAGGAATGTTTACACATGGAGATACTTCTTTTACCTGGAATGGCGCTTTCTGGGGGTTTCTTTCTTCGATTACGTTTTCTTTATTTGTTTATTTAAGCGGAACGGTTGGCGTATCTCTTCCGCCTATTCAACGGAGTACGTTATTTGCAACAGGCAGTTTAATCTTGGTCCTGTTTGTATTTCCACCATCAACTTTGCTTCACGCAACTTTATCAGCTGATATTTTATTTTTCGGGTTTATGTTAGGTTTATTTGGAGTTGCCTTGCCACCTTTATTATTTTCAATTGGCATGCCCCATATCGGATCAGGCCTGGGGACGATCTTAACCTCTGCCGAACTCCCAGTAGCTGTATTCATGTCCTTTATCGTTCTTGGTGAAGCAGTCACTTTTATTCAATGGGTGGGAGTAATAATTATCTTAGCAGGCATTTTAGTAGGAAATAAAGAAAAATCAATAAGCCACCAATCTGAAAAGAAGGCTGCAAGTTAAAACTTGCAGCCTTCTTTAGTTCATCGAGTTGAATTTCCATAAGTCTTCTCTAGATGTTGTAATTGCCCGAGCTCCTGCATCAAATGCACGCATCACATCTTCTTCCGTCTCAATTAAGCCTCCTGTAATCACTTCAGTCTTCGTATCTTTACGAACTTTCTCAATGTATTGAGGGATGACTCCAGGTAATACCTCAATAAAATCCGGCTCAATTTGTTCGACTAATTTATAGCTAGTTTCAAGTGCAATCGTATCTAAGAGAAATAAACGTTGAATAGCCATTACATTATTCTTCTTCGCTGTTCTTAGCACATCTCCTCGTGTTGAGATGAGACCAGCAGGCTTGACTTGTTGACATAGAAACTCTGTTGAATATTTGTCATTTCGTAAACCTTGGATCATGTCTGCATGAAGAATCACTTTCTTTCCAGCTTTCCGTACATGACTCATAACCGCTCCAAGTTGGGCGATATGAAGATCTAGCATAACCATATATTCATCGTTATTTGAAATCACCTTCTCAAAATCCTTCATCCTCTTAATAGCAGGTAAAACCTTTTGCCCATTAAAATCCATCTTAATCACCCTCACTATGACATGTTTGATAATTGTAGCACGAAACTCCTAAGATAAAAAAAAGAGACTACAACTAGACTTGACTGACTCATCAATCAAAAAAGTTGTAGCCCTCTCCTCATAGACTATTTATTAACTTACACCAAGTATAGCAAGTCTCTTTGTGAACGTAAATGATTGCAAGTGGGTAATTAAGACTTAGAGTTTGGTTTAAAACCCATCGTTGACTTAACAGCCTGCTTCCAACCCTCATATAATGGCGTGCGTGTCGCCTCATCCATCTGCACTTCAAAAGAACGATCCATTCTCCAATTTGTTGCAATCTCTTGTTTATCTCCCCAAAACCCTACAGCAAGCCCCGCAAGGTAAGCTGCGCCAAGAGCAGTCGTTTCATTTACAACAGGACGCTCAACAGGAACGTTTAAAATATCACTTTGGAACTGCATTAAGAAATTATTCTTAACAGCTCCACCATCTGTGCGAAGTTTTCTTAGTCGAATCTCAGAATCAGCCTCCATCGCTTGCAAGACATCCTTTGTCTGATAAGCTAGCGATTCAAGAGTCGCACGAATAAAGTGCTCTTTTGTTGTACCTCTTGATAAACCAAATACCGCTCCACGGGCTTCACTATCCCAATAAGGAGTGCCAAGTCCAACAAATGCCGGCACCATGTACACACCCTCTGTAGAATCGACTTTAGCCGCATAGCCTTCAGTATCAGCTGCTTGATTGACCATACGCATTCCATCTCGTAGCCATTGAATCGCTGAACCAGCAACAAAAATACTTCCTTCAAGCGCATATTCTACTTTCCCATCAATTCCCCAAGCAATCGTTGTTAATAGGCCACTCTCTGATTTGACTGCTTTTTCTCCCGTATTCATTAACATGAAACAGCCTGTACCATACGTATTTTTTGCCATTCCTTTTTCAAAGCATGCTTGCCCAAATAAAGCAGCTTGTTGATCACCAGCAGCACCAGCAATCGGTACTTGTTCACCAAAGAAATGGTACCCTTTCGTTTCTGCATACACTTCAGAAGAAGAACGAACCTCAGGTAACATGGATTTTGGAATATCTAAGATTTCAAGTAATTCATCATCCCACTTTAAATCATAAATGTTATACATCAATGTTCTAGAAGCATTTGTATAATCCGTAACATGAGCTGCTCCACCACTTAATTTCCAAATGAGCCATGTATCAATCGTCCCGAATAATAAATCTCCCGCTTCAGCTCGCTCACGTGCTCCTTCTACGTGATCAAGTAACCATTTCACCTTAGTCCCGGAGAAATAAGCATCAATGAGTAAGCCTGTTTTATTTCGGAATAAGTCATTATAACCATTTCCCTTTAACTCAGTACATATATCAGCTGTTTGACGAGACTGCCATACGACTGCTTTGTGGATTGGCTTACCTGTATGCTTATCCCAAACCACAGTCGTTTCACGTTGATTCGTAATACCAATCGCAGCAATTTGACTGGGTTTTATATCTGACTCTGATAAGACACTAGCAATAACAGATAAAACAGACCCCCATATTTCATTTGCATCATGTTCTACCCAACCAGGCTTTGGGAAATATTGTGTAAATTCTTTTTGAGCAGAATGAACAATCTCTCCGTTACCATCAAATAAAATAGCACGCGAGCTTGTTGTTCCTTGATCAAGTGATAGAATGTATGTTTTTTCCATTTATTTTCTCTCCTCTTTTGTTTATGAGATTTCTTTTACGTTATTTTGATAGTGTGTGGTTACCTCTGATGTAGCCGGCATCATTTTTGAAGCAGCACTAATGATCAACAGGATAGTAATTAAGACAAAGAGCGGGATGATTGATCCGCCATTAAAGATAATATGATAAAATTGTGCACCTAGCACGCCACCCATTACTGGTCCAACAATGGGTACCCATGCATACTTCCAGTTCGACGTGCCTTTTCCTGCAATCGGTAGAAGAAAGTGTGCAAGTCTCGGGCCTAAATCACGAGCTGGATTAATCGCATAACCAGTCGTTCCTCCTAATGAAAGACCAATAGCAACAATTAAGAACCCAACAATTAATGGATTAAGTCCTTCTGTGAATTGATTTGCACCGATAGCTAGTAACCCAAATAATAAAACAGCTGTTCCAATGGCTTCACTAAGCAAATTTGAAGGTGTGTGAGCGATCGCTGGATCTGTAGAGAATACAGCCAATTTAGCTCCTTGATCTTGTGTTTCCTTCCAATGAGGCAAGTAGTGAACGAAGACAATAACTGCACCTATAAAGGCTCCAATCACCTGAAAGAGAATATAGCCTGGAACTAAGCTCCATGAGAATTCCCCTACTGATGCTAAACCGAGTGTAACAGCAGGATTAAGATGGGCTCCACTAATACCACCTACCGCGTAAACCGCAAAAGCTACTGCAAATCCCCATCCAAACGTAATAACAATCCATCCAGAGTTCTCTGCTTTTGATTTCTTTAAAACGACACCTGCTACAACTCCTCCTCCAAAAATAATTAAAATCATTGTACCAATTAATTCCGCTAAATAGACACTCATGTACCTTACCCCTTTCATGGAAGCGTTTACCGATAAGAATAAAAAAAGAGACAGCTTTCTGCGAGGAACGATCTTTAATGATCACTTCTCGCAAAAAGCTGCCTCTCAATTGAACTCATCAGCTTCATTATAAACTTGCTTTCTAATATACATGACTCTATCAATCTTGTAAAGGGAATCTATATCCTATTAAAGGTAATTTTCAGAAAAATAAAATAACAATCGACAAGTTCTAGTTTATTTAGTACACTAGTTCTAGGAGGTGGTACGAACAACTTCTATGCCCTTTCACCTTAGACTCTCCATCAGGACGTTTCTTTCTTCGCCAGTTAATTCACGCCATTTTCCATATGGCAATCCACTTAAAGTAAGATT
This sequence comes from Alkalihalophilus lindianensis, assembly GCF_032843265.1. NCBI lineage: Bacteria > Bacillati > Bacillota > Bacilli > Caryophanales > Bacillaceae > Alkalihalophilus > Alkalihalophilus lindianensis. The sequence goes on along the minus strand of NZ_JAWJBA010000005.1, from coordinate 135,401 downwards.
CATAATTCGAACTCTTTCAAGCCTTGTCACATAGTAACCAAATGCTTTTGTCATTCTCCTAATTTGACGATTAAGACCTTGGGTTAAAACGATTTTAAATGTTTGATCGTCGACTCTAGTCACCTTACATGGTTTGGTCACCTGGTCTAATATTTCAACACCAGATGCCATACTCTCCATAAAGGAATCTGGAAAGGCACGATCAACTGTTACAACGTATTCTTTCTCATGGCCATTTTCTACACGCATTAGCTTATTAACAATATCTCCATCATTCGTTAATAACAGCAGACCTTGAGACTCTTTATCCAGCCTACCCACTGCAAAAATACGTTCTGGGTAGTTCATGTAATCAATTAAGTTATTTTTCACTTGCCGTTGGGCCGTACATATAATGCCCGTTGGTTTATTTAACAAAAGGTAAATATTACGCTCTTTCATCGGAATAGGTTGACCATCTAACAAGATACAATCGGATAGTTCAACAAAGGAATCTTTCGTAGCAACTTTGCCATTAACTGTTAGACGACCAGCAGCTAATAATCTTTCTGTCTCTCTTCTTGAGCAGTATCCTGTTTTACTTATATACAATTGAATTCTCACATGGGTAATTCCTTTCTAGACAGTTCTACTACTTCTATATTAGCATGTGTTTGTTTAACTTTATTTAGATAGTTGTTTTTGTAATCGCTTTCACCATCTGTTATTTAGGTCCTGTTCTCATGGGCCATTCTCTATCAATCTACTTTTAGGAGGAATTTACATGGTTTATAAAAATCCAAACACAGACGGAGCACTAATTAACTTTAAGGATCGCTATGAAAATTATATAAATGGTGAGTGGACAGCTCCTGTAGGCGGCAACTACTTTGAAAATATCACACCTGTAACAGGTAACGTTTTTTGTGAAGTAGCTAGATCGTCTGCTGAAGATATTGAATTGGCACTTGATGCTGCTCATGCCGCAAAAGACAGCTGGGGTAAAACCTCTCCTGCAGAACGTGCCAACATCTTAAATAAAATTGCCGATCGAATGGAAGAAAATCTTGAAATGCTTGCAGTAACCGAGACATGGGAAAATGGGAAAGCTGTGCGTGAGACATTGAATGCTGATATTCCTCTAGCGATCGACCATTTCCGGTATTTTGCAGGCGTAATACGTGCTGAAGAAGGAAGTCTATCTCAAATCGATGAAAACACCGTTGCTTATCACTTCCAAGAGCCACTTGGGGTAGTCGGACAAATTATTCCTTGGAATTTCCCGATTCTCATGGCTACATGGAAATTGGCTCCAGCACTTGCAGCAGGTAACTGCGTTGTTCTTAAGCCAGCTGAACAAACACCTGTTTCGATCTTTGTATTATTAGAATTAATTGAAGACCTCCTGCCAAAAGGCGTATTAAATGTCGTCAATGGTTTTGGCGTAGAAGCTGGGAAGCCACTCGCACAAAGCAACCGAATTGCTAAAGTTGCCTTCACAGGAGAAACGACTACTGGTCGCCTCATTATGCAATATGCTTCAGAAAACATCATCCCAGTCACGTTAGAGCTTGGGGGAAAATCACCTAATATCTTCTTCTCTGACATTATGGATAAAGATGATGCATTCTTAAATAAAGCTGTAGAAGGCTTTGTCATGTTCGCACTAAACCAAGGGGAAGTTTGTACATGCCCATCTCGTGCGCTAATTCATGAGTCTATCTATGATGAATTTATGGAACGTGCGATTGCTAGAGTAAAAGAAATTAAGACTGGTAATCCACTTGACCCAGATACGATGATGGGTGCACAAGCTTCACAAGAACAATTAGAAAAGATCCTATCTTATTTAGATATCGGCAAACAAGAAGGTGCAACTTGTTTAACAGGCGGTGCTCGTAATCAGCTGGAGGGCGACCTTGAAAATGGCTACTACGTCCAACCAACAGTCTTTGCTGGTAAAAATGATATGCGCATTTTCCAAGAAGAAATTTTTGGTCCAGTTGTGTCTGTGACGACCTTTAAAGATGATGCTGAAGCATTAGCTATTGCCAATGATACGCTTTATGGATTAGGAGCTGGTGTGTGGTCTAGAAATATTAACACTGCTTACCGTTTCGGTCGTGAAATTCAAGCAGGACGTGTTTGGACAAACTGCTACCATGCTTACCCTGCTCATGCTGCGTTTGGCGGCTACAAAAAATCAGGAATTGGAAGAGAGAATCACAAGATGATGCTCAGTCACTACCAACAAACGAAGAATATGCTTGTAAGTTATAGTGAGGATGCACTTGGATTCTTTTAAACAAGAATGGAGGGATACAGATGGTTGAACGAGTCGTCGCAACCGATGCAACTCTAGAATTTATTAACCATCTAAAGAAAATTCATGGTCCTTTAATGTTTCACCAGTCTGGTGGGTGCTGTGATGGAAGCTCTCCGATGTGCTACCAAGAAGGGGAACTCCGTGTTGGAGAGCAAGATGTTCTTCTTGGCCATATAGGCGAATCCCCCTTTTATATTGCAAAGGATCAATATGCCTATTGGAAGCATACACAGCTTATTATTGATGTCGTCGCAGGCCGCGGAGGAATGTTTTCTCTTGAAGGTCCAGAAGGAAAACGATTTTTAACCCGTTCACGAGTGTTCACCTCAGAGGAAAGAAACGAATTAGGACTATAAACTAACTAAAGAAGAGGGGCTGGACATGTTGCCCAACCCCTTTTCTATTAGATTACTTGTTTATTCTTATCTTTAAAAGTATGGATCGATGAGGTTTCGTCTCTTCTAATAGGTAAAGAAATAGACACTGTTGTACCAACGAACTCTTTACTTTGATAAGAGACCGTCCCTCTCATCGCTTCAATAATACGAATCGAAACCATCGTTCCAAGTCCAGTTCCCTTGTCCTTTGTCGTATAAAAAAGTGTTCCTATTCTACTCAATTCTTCTTTATTCATCCCTTTTCCAGTATCAGAAATATGAATCGTAACCAGATCTGATGACTTCTGAACGACTAAGGTAACATTGCCTCCATTAGGAGTGGCTTCTATAGCGTTTTTAACAAAGTTAACTAATGCTTGTTTTAATTGATTTCGGTCAACTCTAACCAAGAGATGATCACTAATTTCGATTAATTCATTTAAATGAACGCCATCCTTAATAGCATATGGATGTAAGAGCGCGAGAATTTCATGAATGTTTTCGAGTAGTTTTACATCTTCTACACTCTTTAATTCCGGCTTAGCAAAGCTCAAGTAATCATTAATAATATTTTCCGCTCGTCCTAGTTCACTTAACACTAAAGAATAGTATTGTTGATTTGAATCCTTCTTTTCCTCTTTCATTAACTGCAAAAATCCCTTCACAACTGTAAGAGGGTTTCGAACCTCGTGAGCAATAGAAGCAGCAAGCCCAGCTAACGTATTGAACTTTTCCGCTCGAATAATTTCTTCTTGCATCCGTTTTTTTTCATTAATTGCTTCATGCAACAGCGTAATAAAACCAGCTGCAATCATAATAACGGTTACATAATAAAATAAATAACGAGCTAAAACGGATTGGTCTAATATGAGTAAAATGTCATCTCGTATCAGAACACTTACAATCGAAACTTGAACCACTACAGGTACTAGTGACAGAACAATCGTAAAGAGGGTTTTTCCCCATTTTGATAATACGGTTTGATATTTAACTCGGAAAAAATAGACGGTGATCGCAGCGGAAGCGATGCATACATAAGCAAATACTAGGTGGTCTCCTCCCATTATTGTTCGTGTAATCATTACTGTTGCAAAGACCAGCCAGCCCGTTTTCATTCCTCCATATAAAAAGGCACATACAACAATAACATAACGAAGGTCCCAATACAGCCCAAACGTTTGATAGGAAAAAACGATACATAGTACACCTGCAATAGCATAAAACACCATCAAAAACGGGAATTTCAGTTCTTTCTTCCCATTTGAAATAACGCTATATACAAGTACCGGAGATAACACAATAAGCACTTGAAGTAATAATTTTTCGATTATCATCTCTCAAATCTCCTAATTTTTTCTCTTTTCGTACATTCGACAAAGACTGATTGATTCCTCTCATTTTTATTACACATCTTTCGACAAAGTTCGTAAATGATCATCTTCCATGCTAAAAAAGCTATGCGAGGAAGGACCTACATAGCTTTTCGTTTTATTGTTCTACTCCATCATATAATTTTTGGTAGAATCCTTTTTTCACCGATAATTGATGATGAGTCCCTCGTTCGATAATCTTTCCATCAACAAGAACTAGAATTTGGTCGGCATTCTCAATCGTATTCAATCTATGAGCAATGACGAAGCTTGTTCTACCTTTCATTAAGCGTCTGAGGGCTTCTTGGATTTTCAATTCTGTAACCGTGTCTATGCTACTAGTTGCTTCATCTAAAATCAAAAGTGATGGGTCAGCTAATAGTGCTCTGGCAATAGATAATAATTGCTTTTGACCTTGACTGATTCCACTTCCATCTTGAGAGAGGCTTGTCTCATAATGGTCTTTAAGCCGCATAATAAAGGAATGCGCATTTGCCTCTTTAGCAGCTGCCTCTACTTCTTCATCTGTGGCGTCTAATTTACCGTATCGGATGTTCTCCCGAATCGTCCCTTCAAACAAAAAAGGATCTTGAAGTACATAGCCCATCTGACTTCGCAATTCTTCTCTTTTAAAGGTGTTAACATTTTCTCCGTCAAAAAGAACCTCACCATCATTTGCATCATAAAATCGTGAAATCATATTAATGATCGTTGTTTTTCCAGCCCCAGTAGGACCGACAAAAGCAACCGTTTCACCAGCACTTGCCCTAAAACTGATATCATCAATGATTTTTTCACTAGAATCATATGAAAATGAAACATGTTTAAATTCCACATTTCCTTTTAATACCGGAGCTCTCCTATTGTCTTGATGATCCTTCTCAATTGGTTCATCAATCATTTGAAAAACGCGCTCTGCCCCTGCAACAGCAGATAAAAGCGTGTTAAATTGGTTGGCTAAATCATTTAGCGGACGAGTAAATTGTCTCGCATACTCAGCAAATATAACAATCACACCAATTGTAATCGCATCTTGAAGCACCAATATGCCCCCAACCCCTGCAATCACGGCAAAACTCATATTGTTCAATAAGTTCATCAGTTTTGGAATGAACCCAGAGTATGTCTGAGCCCAAAAGCCAGATTGTTTCAGCTTTTGATTTTTTCTTTCAAACTCATTAACTACTCTTTCTTCTTGAGAGAACACCTTGACTATCGATTGACCCGAAACGGTTTCTTCGATAAAACCATTTACTTCACCAATGTTTCGTTGTTGCTCCTTAAAGAAGATACTTGTTCGTTTTGTTATCCATTTTAGACCAAATACCATGACTGGAATGATTGTTAAAGTAAGAATAGTCATTAATGGACTCAAGTAAATCATCACAACTAAGATACCAACAAACGTTAATATGCTCGAGAGTATTTGAATAACAGAACTATTTAACGTAGAACTAACGTTTTCCATATCATTCGTTACTCTACTCATGAGTTCCCCATGTTGACGTTGATCAAAAAAAGATATCGGCAGCTTCTGAAGGTGCGTAAAAAGATGCGAACGAATTTCGTAGACGGACTTTTGAGCGATGTCTACCATCCAATAATTTTGCAACCATATGCTAACAGAATACCCTATATAAATGAGGACTAAAAAAAGGAGCATTCCGACTAGGCCGTTCATTTCATTCGTGACGATAAATTGATCAATCGAGATTCCCACAAGAAAAGGTCCAAGGAGACTTAAAGCTGAACTTACAATGACCATAAGGACGACAAGAATCAATTTTATTTTATAAATCGATAAGTATGTCCACAATCTCTTTAACGTTCCAGACCAATTTCTCGCTCGTTCCTTTTTCTTGCTTTTTGATTTTGGTTCACTCTTTTTCCAGTCAATTGGTTTATACCGAAAAGGACGTGTGAGGGGATCAAGCATGATTGATCGTCTCCTTTCCAAGCTGTGACTGGGCAATTTGCTGATAAAGGGAAGACTGTTTGACTAATTCTTCATGTGTGCCGACAGCAAGCAATTCCCCCTCATCTAGTATGATGATCCGGTCAGCTTCCATCGCTGTTTTTAACTTTTGCGTAATAACAAGGGTCGTACATGAGTAAGCCTCTAATGCTCGTAAAAACTTCTTCTCTGTTCGCATATCTAAGGCACTCGTACTATCATCAAGCAACAAGATACGCGGATAGCGAATAAGCGCTCGGGCAATCGATAATCTTTGCTTTTGACCGCCAGATAAATTTACACCCTTTTGACCGATCTTCGTTTCATATTGTTTAGGGAGTGCTTCAATTGTGTCATGAATCTGAGCAGCTTTTGCGGCTACTATCATCTCTTCTTCCGTAACGTCCTCCCGCCCCCAACTCAAATTCTCTTTAATTGATCCAGAGAATAGAAGCGACTCCTGTGGTACATATCCAATCATTTGACGCAGCTTTTTCATATTCCATTCCCTCACATCTTCCCCGCCCACTAATACAGAACCAGTGCCAACATCATAAAGCCTTGGAATTAATTGAAATAAGGTGGACTTCCCTGACCCAGTTGCACCAAGTATCGCAATCGTTTCACCCTTATTAACAGAGAACGTAAGATTTTGTAAGACATTCTGATGAGCATTTGGGTAACGGAACGACACATTTTCAAAATGAAGATGAACGTCATTCTCAGTATCAGCCTCCGCCACCTCTCCATCTTCCATCCCAATATCGGTTTCAAGCACTTCTGCAATACGGCTTGCAGAGGCTCTAGCTCTTGAGAAGACAATGATAATCATTGAAAAGACAGTAAGAGCCGACGTGATTCTTGTTGCATAGTTAATAATTGCCACAACTTCTCCTACCTGTGCTTGATTTGCTCCAACATCAATTGCTCCGAACCAGAGTACACCAATGATCGCTCCGTTCATTAATAGTAAAAGAATCGGTATTGTGATCTCCATCCATCGTAACGCTTGAATGGTTCCATCCTTTAATCCTTCATTTTCTTTTTTAAAACGTCCTCCTTCATGCTTTCTTCTAACAAATGCCTTTATAATTCGAATTCCTTTTAAATTTTCACGCATGACATGATTTACTTGATCAAGCTTAGCTTGAACATCTCTGAACATTTTTCCACCCTTTTTCATCATCCAGACTAAAAAGAAGATAAGAACAGGAATCGTTACCACTAGAAATAACGCGAGCTTCACATTGACCAGCAACGCCATAATCGTTCCACCAATGACTAAAAGCGGCGCTCTCATCATGATGCGCAAACTCATAAAAATAGTGTTCTGAACCTGTGTGACATCATTGGTCATCCTCGTTATTAAAGACGATGTTTCAAACTTTTGCAGTTTCGAAAAAGCAAAAGATTGCACCCGACTATACATACTGTGACGCAGATCGTATCCTGTACTTTGAGATACATGAGCTGCATAAAATGAATTAATTACCCCTGATAAAAAAGCAAGGAACGACATTCCTACCATGATCAATCCCCAACGTACAACCATATCAAAATCACCTGTCATAACTCCTTCATCAATGATTCTCGCTAAAAGTAATGGATGAAAAAGTTCAACGGTGAGTTCTACTAGCATTAATATGATGGCTATCCACATCGGAAAACGATATGGTTTTAAAAAGGAAAATACCTTTCTCATTAATCGACACCCCAACTAAGTTTGTTAGCTAAACGAAATAATCTATTATCAATGATAGCGCAAAAATAAGATTTTCACTAATATGAATAATAAAATAATAAAAAATGATCAGAACAATACAGGTCTGATCATTTTGGTGTCTACATATACATGGAGGCAAGCATAATCCCTACTGCATCCTCATAAATTTGAGGGTAATCAGAAAAAGGTAAAGGATTCGTTCCGAGACCAAGCTCTACAGTAAATCCTGGCCTTCTCCATTGTTTAATAAACCAATCTTTGTACCCTGCATAGCTGTCTGTATATTGAATCGGCCTAAATCCACTAACTCGGGCAAACTTATTAACGATCACCTCCGATTCTGGAGGCTCTAACCCTTCAAATCCCCAAAAAATAACTTGCCCCTGTGTATGAAAGGCTAGAACACGGCTAAAATCACTATCGAGTGTAAGACACGCGATCGCGATCGCCTCAGGTTCTGTTAAAGGGGCTCTCCCTGGGTAGTCTCTCGGTGATGGTTGGCTGGGCTTTAAGCTTGCTTCTTGTTCCCACTTAGCAGGGTATTGATTGTTTAGATCAACCCCTCTAATATTTGCTCTCCAACCAGAGAAATCGGTGCTACCATCATTGATCTCAAGTACTTCGCTTCGGTAAGGCTCTGAAGTTGGTAAACCATTAATCACTAAATCCACACCATCAGGGTTCACCATCGGTACAATCGATAACTCTACATCATTGTAATATGGCAACATAGACAAGCCACGGATGGGCGTCTGATTTGTTAAGGCTAATGCATAATCATTGATAAATTCGACTAAAACTGGCGTAGTAATCCATTCATGAGCATGAAAAGAGCCATTAAAATGAACTCTTTTTGACCCATTCCCAATACGTATTTCTTCAATTGGCTTTCCCATGACACTCGTTCCAATCACACGTCTTCTGATGAAAGGATAGGCTTCCGTTAATTGGTCAAGATCTGTTGTTAGTACCGTCGAGTCGTATCCGCCCGTTTGAACAAATCGTTTATTTGTGATCCTACTTGGCATGAACAACGCTTGCCCCACCTGCAAAAAGTTAGGGTTAACTTGCTGGTTTACTAAAAAGAGCTGATCAATGGGGATGGATAACTTTCTAGATATACTCCAAAATGTATCTCCTGTCTGCACGGTGTAACGATTTAGCACGTAACCTGGAATACGAATAACTGCCCCAACCATTAAAGCTGTAGGGTTGCTACCTCGATTTGAATCCAGTAATAGTTGAAGCGGGATTTGGAAAAGTTGACTATAATACCATACATTATCCCCTTGTCTTACACGAACCTCCATGTGCCTCCCCCATTTCTATAATTGAGAAAGTCGATGTAACAGAATATGAGGAGGTTTCCTTTTTCATGAATCTTAAAGCTAACTTATTTAATATATAGTCCATTCATGTAGATGTCCGTCAGCTGTTCTCTTAATTGGGCAATCGAATAACGACACTCCCCAGTCACACACTCCCACATAAACATTTCATTGGCGTAGAACCAGCCTCTTGCAATTAACTCCGGATCTAAATGCCTAGAAGCTAATCCGTTTGATTGAGCATATGAAATATCAACAGAAATTCGATGAATAAACTGCTCACGTATCTCACTCCACCGTTGATCAATCACTATCGATGCCCCTCTAGCCTCTTTTAATACACGCATGAGTTGATGTTCTTTTTGGGCTAAAGTTAAAAACATCCCAACTTGTTCTTTAATACACTCCGCTGCCTCTATAACTGACTTTGGAACAAAAGACCTTTCTGCCACATCATAAAACTGCCCCATCAACTCATCTAGTAATTCAACAAACAATTCATCTTTATTTTTAAAATATACATAAGCTGTTCCATACCCAAGTCCAGCTCTCTTTATAATTTGGGAGATCGTCGTCTTAACAAACCCTTGTTCAATAAATAATTCTTCTGCACATTGTAGGAGACGTGCTCTTGTTTGAGTCGCTTTCTCTTCTCTCGTTAACTTTTTTTCCACTCCTAACAACCTCCTTACTTTGTCATTTCAAATAGCTATTCCTTAATTGACATAATGTCATTGACGTTATGTCAGTTTCTTTTATACAATAGTAACAAAAGTATTCATAATTTTCACTTGTTTAACAAAGTAAAGGATTAAAAGGAGGTCCATTATGGCTGAACAACTTACTTATACATCAGCAATTGAATTAGATAAAAAAGATTCTCTTGCTCCTTTTCGAAATGAATTTTATTTAAATAACTCGAACATCTATTTAGATGGAAACTCTCTAGGTTTATTATCAAAACGTGCTGAGAAGACCCTTCTCACTCTTCTTGAATCATGGAAAACATTCGGGATTGATGGTTGGACTGAGGGGGATCATCCTTGGTTTTATCTATCTGAATCATTAGGAGAGCAAATCGCACCACTCGTAGGAGCTAAAGCTGAAGAAGTGATTGTAACCGGTTCCACGACAACAAATCTTCATCAACTTGTCGCGACCTTCTATAATCCTTCGGAAGGACGCACAAAAATTCTTGCCGATGAATTAAATTTCCCAAGTGATATCTATGCTCTACAAAGCCAAATCAAGCAAAAAGGATTAGATTTTCACGAACACCTAATTGAAGTGAAAAGTCGCGATGGTCATACGTTGGATGAAAAAGACATTATCGCTGCGATGACTGAAGATATAGCACTGATCCTACTGCCAAGCATTCTTTATCGCAGTGGTCAAATAGTAGATATGAAACGCCTTACCCAAGAAGCACATAAACGGAACATCATTATTGGCTTTGACCTTTGTCATTCGATTGGTTCCATTCCCCATGAGTTGAGTGAATGGGGTGTTGATTTTGCTTTTTGGTGTAATTACAAACACTTAAATGGTGGACCGGGTGCTGTAGGTGGGCTCTATGTTAACGAAAAGCACTTTGGCATTTCTCCAGGATTAGCTGGATGGTTCAGTTCAAGTAAAGAAAAGCAATTTGATATGGAACACATCCTTTCTCCAGCTCATGATGCAGGTGCATTTCAAATAGGCACACCACATGTATTAAGTGTTGCTCCTTTAATTGGATCACTTGAACTATTCTCTGAGGCAGGGATTGAAAATATTCGCAATAAATCTCTTCAGCTCACCCGTTTTATGAAAGATTTAATCGAGCAAGAGATCGGGGATGCACATTTTATATTCAGGAATCCAGATGAAGATCACCGCCGTGGTGGGCATTTATATATTGAGCACCCAGAAGCTGCTCGTATTTGTAAAGCACTAAAAGATAAAGGTGTTATTCCTGATTTCCGTTCACCAAATGGCATTCGACTTGCTCCGGTAGCATTGTACAATTCCTTTGAAGATGTATGGAACAGTGTACAAATCCTAAAAGAGATTATGGAAAATCAAACATATAAAAACTACGAAAATAAGCGAGGTGTGATTGCTTAATGACAAAGTCTAAATGGATTGATATTTCACAACCGTTAGATGATAAGCTCGCACATTGGCCTGGTGATACACCTTTTGAATATGTAACAGAATATACAAAAGAGCAAACAGGTTCCGTTAATATTGGAAAGATGACGACAAGCCTTCATTCAGGCACTCACATCGATGCTCCTTTTCATTTTGATAATGAAGGCGCCCGAGTGCTTGATTTGGACATTAATCGCTATATTGGAGCTGCTCGTATCATTGATGCTTCTTCTTTTAAACAATTAGACGAACACACCTTCAGTCAATTTGATCTAAACGGTGTCACACGTCTACTCGTCAAAACATCTGTTTCAAATAATCCCACTCACTTCCCTCAAGACTTTCCATCGGTCTCTGCATGTGGGGCAAATTATTTAGGGAAGAATGGAATTAAGTTAATCGGAGTCGATGTTCCCTCCGTTGATCATCCTGATAGTAAAGAGCTAAGTGGACATCACGCACTTCTTCAAAACGATGTTGCCATTCTAGAGAATGTGATGCTTGATCTTGTACCAGATGGTGATTATGACTTAATTGCGCTCCCTCTTCCGATTCGAGATGGAGATGGTAGTCCTGTTCGCGCTGTCATTCGTCCACTAATACAGATCCAAAAAGGAGAATAACCATGACAAAAGAACCTTATTCTACAAAAACAACTGCTAATGAAAAAGGCATCCATACTGATTTCCAAAACAACATGACCTATGGTGAATACCTCAAACTTGATCTCATTCTAGCAGGGCAAGAACGTTTATCTGATCATCATGATGAGATGCTATTCATTATTATTCATCAAGTAAGTGAGCTTTGGATGAAGTTAATTCTCCACGAAACAACAGCAGCTATTGAGTCTATTCAATCAGGTGACTTACAAACGTCTTTCAAGCGACTAGCGCGTGTATCAAAGATTCAATCACAGATCATTCAAGCATGGGATGTGTTATCGACGCTAACACCAGCAGAATATATGGAATTCCGTGATTCTCTTGGACAAGCATCTGGATTTCAATCTCATCAATATCGCCTAATCGAATTTGCTCTTGGTTATAAAACACCACATATCTTAAAGATTTATGAGAAGGATGAAGTTCTTCATAAAGAATTAACGGAGGCTTATCACAGCCCTGGTCTGTATGACGTAGCAATCAAAGCCTTGGCTAAAGCTGGTTTTAAGATTAATCCTGATATTCTTAATCGTGATTATTCCAAGCCTTACGAGGAAGATGAAAGTGTTAAAGATGCATGGCTTACCGTTTATCGAGATGTCGAGCAGTATTGGGATCTCTATCAATTAGCTGAAAAATTAGTAGATATTGAAGATTGGCTTCAACAATGGCGTTTCCGTCACATGAAGACGGTAGAACGAATCATTGGCTTTAAAGTTGGTACAGGCGGTTCTTCTGGTGTAAATTATTTAAAGAAAGTACTTGATCAACGTTTCTTCCCAGAATTATGGAATTTACGTACTGAAATTTAAAATCTAATCATTATAAGGGGGAGAAACAGATGGGAGAACAAAGAGAACAGTGGTCTTCTAAGATTGGATTTATCCTTGCTTCAGCAGGTGCTGCCATAGGCTTAGGTGCTATCTGGAAATTCCCTTATGTAACGGGCACGAATGGTGGAGGAGCTTTCTTCCTCCTCTTCATTGCCTTTACGTTGCTTATCGGACTTCCGATGTTAATTTCAGAATTTGTGATTGGACGAGGGTCAAAAAAAGAGGCCGTATCTGCTTATCAAAAGCTTGCACCTAAGAGCGGTTGGACGTGGATTGGAAAATTCGGCTTAGTAGGATGCTTTTTGCTTCTTTCTTTTTATAGTGTAGTCGGCGGATGGGTACTAACCTATGCAATCCTGGCAACATCAGGACAAATTATAGGGCCAACTGCTGATTACGGTGCATTATTTGGGTCAATTACTGGCACACCTTGGATCGGTTTAGTTGGGCTTGCCATTTTCTTAGTTATTAATGTGCTCGTTTTATCACTCGGAATTCGAAATGGGATTGAGAAAGCTAATAAGTTTCTTATGCCACTTCTATTTGTCTTCTTCCTTATTTTAGTCGCTCGATCACTAACTTTAGAGGGCGCTAGCGAGGGGATTCGATTCTTTCTACAGCCAGATTTCTATTCCATTACTAGTGAAGGAGTACTTTATGCATTAGGGCAATCCTTCTTTGCATTAGCAGTTGGCTTTTCGTGTTTAGTTACATATAGCTCTTATTTAGACAAAAAAGAAAGCATTCCTACAGCTGCTGTTTCCGTCGTTGGGATGAACCTTTTTGTCTCTTTATTAGCAGGACTCGCTATTTTTCCAGCCATCTTCGCCTTAGGGTTTGAGCCGACTGAAGGCCCTGGATTATTATTCATTGTCCTTCCAGCTGTTTTTGCAGAGATGGTTTTGGGAGAACTCTTCTTGGCCTTATTTCTCTTATTGTTTCTTTTTGCTACGTTGACCTCTTCTTTTAGTTTATTAGAAATAATTGTGTCAGCCTTCACAGAAAGTAAGAAAAGAACAAGAAAAAGAGTGGCTGCTTATTCTGGGCTAGTAATTTTTTTAGCTGGAATCCCTGCAGCTCTAAGCTTTGGCGCCCTATCAAACGTTCAATTCTTTAACTTATCCATTTTTGATGCTACTGATTTTCTTGTTAGTAATATCATGCTGCCACTAGGTTGCCTATTGATCTCTTTATTTATCTCGCTTCGAATGGAGAAAAGATTGATGGAGCAAGAAATTTTAAGTGGAAATCGACTTACTAACCGATTCTTTACGGTTTGGTTATTCTTAATGAAGTATGTCGTGCCACTTGTCATTATTATTGTCTTCATTAACACTTTAGGAATTTTATAAGCCACCGATAGGAAAAAAGCTCGATCACCCATGTGATCGAGCTAATTCAAATAAGACATCTGTACACACATCAAGTTGATGGATGTCGACAAATTCATCAACTGCATGAGCTTGGTCAAGGTCACCAGGCCCAAACACAATAATATCTTTATTTCCAGTCCGCAAACTAATCATACTCACATCCGTATAAGCCGGAAACCCTGATTCTTTTATTTCCTCTCCGACAACCTTTTCATACGTAGATCCCATCATCTTTACTAATGGACTAGCAATATCCGTTTCAATTGGTGGACGTTGCCAACCATAATGTTTGATCACTGCTTTAGTCCCTGATACTTGTTCACAACCTTCTTTGACACATTGATTAATGATGGTATTAGCTTCTTCTTTTGTCATCGGAGGGACTAGACGAAAATCTAGCTCTACCCGACATGACCCTGCCACCATATTTGTTTTGTTCCCACCTGAAATCGTGCCTACAGACAAAGCTGGTTTGCCAAACACCTCATGATTATATGAAAGGTCGGCCACTTTCTTTTTTAACCGATTAATAATTTCAGAAGCTGCATGAACAGCATCTGCCCCTAAATGTGCTCGACCTCCATGAGAGCTTTTCCCTTCGATATTCAGCTCATACCAGATGGTCCCTTTATGCGAAGTGGACATGGTAAGACTTGTAGGCTCCATTGCAACTAATAACGCATCTTCCGGAATGAATTTCTCTTTCTCTAGAGCTACTGCTCCTTTCATAAAAGGACCTTCCTCATCAATGCTAGCTATGACAATAAGATCTCTTTCAAGCTCTATTCCTTTTTCAGATAACCTTTTTAAAGCAATTAGGGCACAAGCCAACCCACTCTTCATATCACAAGCTCCCCGGCCGTAAAGTTTACCATCTACTATTTGTCCTCCAAATGGATGGTAACTCCAATCACCTTCTACTGGAACTGTATCCATATGACCGATATATACTAACGGGCGCTTAATCGGTTTTTTCGCTTCATAGGTTGCAATAATATTTTGTCTGCCCTCTTCTACTTCTTGGACTTCAATGTTAATCTTATCTACTTTTTTTAACCAAGATTCAATATAAGTGGCACAAGCTTTCTCAGAACCGATCGGGTTTTCTGATGGAATTTGAATGAGTTCTCTAGTTAATGTCACCACTTCTGTAAGATCTTCCAATACCATCACTCCACTTCGTTCAGCTTATAATGCTTCGCGTTTTTTATTTGAATGATTCTCTTCTACTAATTCTGGGTGATAAGCTTTGTTGTAATCATTTCTTGCCACATCAAAGCGCTTGACCACTTCCTCATCTGTACGCTTAAGCGCAAGACTAATGGTCACAAACAAAATCGCATTAATGAGAAGCCCCCATACCCCTGCGTGGAACCCTAGAGGATTTTTCAACGCTGGGATAAAGGTAAATAACAAGACAACTGCAATACTCACTACTAAGCCCCAGATAGCAGCCGTTGGGTGTGCACGACGCCAACTAATCGCACCTATGGTAGGTATTAATAATTGAGCGGTTCCTGCAAGTGCTGCAATCCCGATTGTGACGAGTACACCCGGCACAACTAATGCCATAATATAAGCAATTAAAGAAAAGACAATTAATGACCATCTACCAACTTTGATAATACTCTCTTGACTTGCTTTAGGATTTTGATAGCGCTTATAAATGTCCATCGTCACAATCGTTGAAATCGCATGAATTTGAGAATTGGCAGTCGACATAGCGGCTGCAGCACCTGCTGCTAATATAAGCGATGCTAATGCAAATGGCGCATATTCCATTAACATGACGGGTAATATTTGATCTGGATTTGCTAAGCCCGGTTCAAGTAACACACCTGTGAAACCGGCTAATAAAGAGCCCATGTAGGCGATTGCCGCAAACCCTAGTAAGAAAGGCATTAAATTAAATAACTTCCCACTCTTAACCGAGTACATTCGAAGCCATATCTGTGGCCCCATAAAGGCTCCAATAGCTGTTACGGCAAATAATGAGAACCACATTGGGTAGCCCATCGCCCCTAATGGACCTGGCAACGTCAAGTGTTCTGGACTTGTTTCTAATAATCCATTAAATAACCCCGTTGGTCCACCTACATGTTGGGAGATATAATAACCTGCATACATCATTCCAAAGAATAAGAGAGCCCCGTAAATGATATCCGTCCATGCAACAGCTCGAATCCCTCCGACCCATACATAAGTAACAATGATGAAATAAAACATTAAAGCTGAAAGCCAAAATGGAATTACTCCACCAGATGCAACCTCAATCAGATAGGCTCCACCAGTTAATTGAATTTGCAAGTATGGAATCGTAAAGACTAGCAAAATTCCGGCCACGATGATCCTAAGTTTTTCATTGTTATAAAAATCCCCGATTAGATCTGAGGCAGTAATATAGTTAAAGCGTTTCCCTAAAAACCAAACACGCTTACCTACCCAGTAATACATGAAGCCAAATAATAAATTCCAAGCTAGAGCAGTTAAATAAACTGGCCCATTCGTATAGAACGTTGCATTGGAGCCTAGAAAAGCAAACGAGCTCCACCACGTTGCAGCTACTGTGAAGAAAACGGCAATCGCTCCCATTCCTCTTCCTTGAATAAAGAAATCTTCACTAGTCTTTGTTGATTTTGTTGCGGCAAAAAAGCCAACAACAAGTGGAATGATCATAAATGCTGCAATGATTAATACACCAATAGTCAATTGACTCTCCCCCTACGATTCGTCTGTTACCGTCTCAGAACTTTCTTTACTTCCCCAGTTGATTAAATATCCAATCAAAAACAAAGCAGTTAACACAAACCACCATAAGAGATTCCAAAAAAGGAAAAATGGCATACCGAGCACAAAAGGCTCGGTCGTATTTGCTAATAAAATGAGCGGTGTCTCCATGACAATAAAGCTGAGAATGATTAAGCTATATAAGACCTTCTTTTTTGTAGGATATCGCTGAAACATGTCCCGTCCCCCTCGTCTAATAATCAATCTCCTTCTTCTTATTCCACCACTCGTTTCACTACTGTTTGGTACAATAACTCCGCCCCTTTAGAGATATCTTCAAACTCTGCACTCTCTTTAGGATTATGGCTAATTCCGTCTTTGCAACGGACAAAGATCATTCCATAATCGCATACTGTAGACATCGCAATCGCATCATGAAAAGGTCCACTCATTAATTCAGGAACAGCTTGCCCGAATATCTCTTGTGCCGACTTTCTCATATCATCCATAATCGCTTCTGCACAATATCTAGGTTCACTTTCTGTATCCACGCGAATCGTACTAGTGACTTGATGCTTTTCACAAATATGATCGATTGCCGGATAAAGAGTGGCCTCGATATCCTTTCTTCTTTCAAGATCAATATCACGAAGATCAATCGTAAAACGAACCCGTTCTGGTATGATATTTCTAGAATTCGGGAATACCTCCATTTTTCCAACCGTTGCTACAGTCGGAGCTTCAGGGTCCATGGAGGCAAGCTCGTTTAATGTAAGAGTAATTTCTGCTGCAGCCACAAGTGCGTCCTGACGATAAGACATTGGTACTGAACCCGCGTGACCTGCAAATCCTTGTAGTTCCACTGTTAGCCAAAGAGGTCCTGAAATCCCTGTTACAATCCCTACAGGAACATTTCCTCGATCTAGAATGGGTCCTTGTTCGATATGCATTTCAATAAACTCACCAATGCGTCCTTCTGGATAAACCGATGCCTCTAGCTGATCAGGATTGCAGCCAAATTCAATCAATGCATTTCGTCGGGAGACCCCATCACTATCTACTCGCTCAAGTTCGCCTTCTTCAAGTTGATTTAAGATTCCTCTAACACCGAATAACCCTTTATCAAATCGACATCCTTCTTCATCTGAAAAAGCGATAACCTCGATTGTACGTTTAGGCGTTAATCCTTTTTCTTTCATCGTTTGTACTACTTCTAATGCCCCGAGTACTCCTACCGTGCCATCAAAACGACCTCCATATGGCTGACTATCTATATGAGAGCCGACCACCAAAATAGGTAGAGTATCTTCTTCACCCT
This sequence comes from Alkalihalophilus lindianensis, assembly GCF_032843265.1. Lineage (NCBI taxonomy): Bacteria > Bacillati > Bacillota > Bacilli > Caryophanales > Bacillaceae > Alkalihalophilus > Alkalihalophilus lindianensis. Next base: position 117,295 of record NZ_JAWJBA010000005.1, on the reverse strand, counting down.
CCCATTGACCAATCAAATTGCCAAAGTCGTCAATCCTTGTATCAAGGCCAGCTTCCTCCATCCAATCTTTCACTTTCAGAACGGCTTGTTTATCTTCTTTTGATAAGGTCAGTCTACAAACTCCCGTTTCACCAATCTTGCCAATTTCAGCTAATTGCTCAAGTCGTGATTGCAAGCGTTGATGATTTACCGTCAAGCTGGAAACAGAAAAAGCCGTTTTCATTATGAATCCCTCCAAATAGTTGTTTGACTCTATTTTAGTCTAAATATTCAAAATTTTAATTATACAACTTGTTTCTATTTAGTAGTGAGTCATTTTACACTTTGTAAAAAAAGCTGAAATAGTAAGGGCTCTAGCTGGCAGATCATTTGACAAAAAGGTTGATTTCCATATAGAAATAAATTCAAATAAAAAACCCTCACGCTCATTGAAGGTTCCACATTACCATTATACACCAAGAAAAAATCAATCTTTTGTTTCGTTTGCAGTCAAATTATCTCAATAGACAAAGTCTACCTTTCGATACGCTACCACCCAATACACGACTAATAGGAGAAATAGAGCAGCTGATAGCGAAAAAGCTTGTTGAAGACTAAGTCCTATTGAAAGACTTCCGTAGATAAATAATGGTCCTAGAGCAGCCCCCACATCTAGGAAAACAGTATATATTGTAAGAACTCTATTCGCATCACCAGACTTAGCCACATCTGCTGTTAACGCATCACCAATAGTTGTCAGCGCGGTGGATGCTGTCATTAGAATTAATGCAAGACCAACCCAAATAAAGATCGAGAATTGAATAGGAATCAATAAAAAGCCAATCATTGAAACAATTAACGAACCAATATATAAAGGTAGCCGACCTCGATCACCATCAGACCATTCTCCAAATTTCTTAGCTAAATATGGTTCCCACAGCCACCTCACCCCCTGAAGAATTCCTGCCAACGCAGTGACACCGACTGTAAGGCCAATTAAAAATAACTCATCGCCAAAATGGTCTGCCATGACTAAGCTTATAGAAGAACTAAACACCCCTTGAATTAAAAAGGCTATAACCATGCCACTTAATATAACAGCCACCGTTTTGTGGGCTGGCTTCATTTTTATATTTGGTTGTTTGATCATTGGTTCGTCAGTAGATGTGGTTAATACATTTTTAGGAATGGCATGCAATACTATAGGGATACCAGCCAACATACTGATTCCAAATAGAATAGCAGTCCACTCAAAGCCTATAACAGCAGCCAAAATCCCCCCTCCAAGCATACCTCCTAAACTACCAAGACGATAAAGACCATTGTAGCGTCCAATATTTTCTCCACGGTTTGAATCATTTGAAATTCCTACAACTAATAGAAAGCCACCAAGTCGTAAAAATGACCATGCTATACCCCATAAAATCCTTAGTACTAACCAAATGACTAAGCCGTAACCAACACCATAACCAATCGTTGTAATCACTGCTAATATCACTGAAATAACAAGCCCAACTCGCAAGGAAAGCTTCCGGTAAGCCCATCCAACTATAGGGTTAACCGGGATGCGAATAAAACGATTAATAGACAAGATCAAGCCTACTTCCCATAAGGATGCGAGCCCTACTTGTTGATAATAAATAGGTAGAGCAACATACAACATCGAATCACCAAGTAAACATAAAGCTGTTATAAGTGAAACAACGGTTACAGCTTTCTTTTGCTCCTTTGTCGGACTCATTTCTCGTATCCTCTCTAATTTGTATTCGGCTTTATTAATTGCTGAAGGCTTGCACTCTCCCTGCCCCATTTACATTCCTCTAAAAATGTAGCCACTCCATCTTCTTCATTCGATTTCGCAACGACATCAGCTACTTTTTTAACCCGTGTTGGAGCATTGCCCATAGCTACTCCTATTCCTGCATACTTTAACATGCTACAGTCATTATCATAGTTTCCAAATGTGATGGTGTCAGATGAATCTATTTGATAATAATCCCCTATCCATCTAACTGCTCTCCCTTTACTTACTGATTTATTCATAATATCGACCGACTCTTCTCCACTTCTAACGACATATAATTCAGGCACTAATTGAGCAATCAATGGTGTTAACCGATCTAACTCTTCTTCTACTCCTCGAATAGAAAGCTTGATAATCGTTTGTTCTATATCCTTCAATTCGGAAATAATAGAGAAAGGTAGATTCAAAGTGTTAAACTGTTGAATTAAACCTAGATAAGCACCTTCAATCAAAAAGCCTTCCTTCGTTTCTACTAAATATGAAAGCTCCCACTCTTTAATCGTCTCAATAACATGATCGATATCGCATGTACGATATGTATTCTCCACCACAACTTGATTTGTTGCTCGTTCAATAATCGCCGCGCCGTTAAAACAAACCATAAACTTTGATAAGGGGAAAAGACTAGCTATTTCACGAGTCATTACTTGGTGACGCCCTGTAACAAGAACGATTTTATGGCCCTCTTTGGCAAGATGATTAACGACTGTCCTTGTATAATTGGTTACTTTCCCATGACCATTCAACAATGTCCCATCTAAATCAATCGCTATTAACTTCATTTCAATCCCTCTCTCCCTTGAATGTATGGTGAAGAAAGCAGGAGAGAATAATCTCACCTGCTCCTCCACATAATCAATCACACTAATTTGCCGCTTTCGCCGCTACTAGGTCTGTCCGTTTCTTTAAGTAACGTGTTAAAAATTCCATGCTAATAATCATCCCAAAAATCACAAGAGTAACTCCCATCACTTGATCGTATGCCATCACTCGGGACGCTCGGACAAGCTCCCATCCAATTCCTCCAGCACCAACTACACCAAGCACTGCTGCATAGCGAATATTTACATCAAATCTGAACACAGACCACGAAATAAATGCACTCATCATCGTTGGAACAATCCCCTGCATAATCACTTGAAACTGGGAGGCACCAGTTGCCTTTATCGTTTCAATCACGCTCGTATCAATATCCTCAATCGCTTCAGCATATACCTTTACAAGCATTCCCACACTATTAATAGCCAAGGCTAATATCCCGGGTGTTGGTCCAAGACCTACTGCAACGATAAAGAGAATGGCCCAAATTAAAGCCGGCACAGCCCGGACAAATGCAGCAAACCCTTTTACAACATAACTTACAGATATATGAGGAGATAAATTGCGCGCAGCTAGACAAGCTAAGACTGCAGAGAAGATAATGCCTAAAAGGGTTCCCATCACAGCAACATGAAGAGATTCTAATGCAGCTCCGAAAATATCAATGGGGTCATTTAAAGACGGAGGTACCATCCCAAGAATTAAATGCTGACTCCTCTCCCAGCTCTTGATAATACGTTCTGGTAAAATTTCCAATTGTAAAATACTATAGATAAATAGGACAACAGCTCCAAAACCAATAATCCGCTTTGTTAGTTGATCACGTTTTTTCTGATAGTCATTCATAAAATACGCTCCCTTACCTTCGCGGTTGTAAATTCAACGATTAAAATAAGCAGCCAGATAATCAAGATTCCAAGAGCAGCTCGTTGATACTGAAAAAGACTAATTGAGCTTTGCAAAATTGATCCAATACCGCCGGCTCCGATTAATCCAAGTACAGCTGCTTCGCGAATATTCAAATCCATTTTATAAAGAGACCACCCTACAAAACCGGCTTTAAATTGCGGCCAAACAGCTTGACCGACCACTTGAAACCAACTAGCTCCTGTCGCACGCACCGCTTCAATTTGGCCAGGATCAAGCTCTTCTAAAATATCAGCATATGCCTTTGCAAGAATCCCAATTCCAGATAAGCCAAGAGCAACAGTTCCGGCAAAAGGTCCAAGTCCAAAAGATGCAACCATTAATATCCCCCAAACTAATGCTGGTACCGCTCGTAAAAAGGCAATAATCGAGCGACTTATTACACCGATCACTGGGTGGAAAGTAAGATTCTTTGCAGCAAGAAAACCAAAGATTAGGGAAAAGAAAACAGAGAAAATCATTCCCACGTAACTCATCAGCACGGTATCAATTGCAGGTCCAATAAAAATCCCAATTGCTGAAAAGTCAGGAGGTAATAAATCGACCATGATGAAATTAGCAATATTCCCTAGCCCTGAATATAAGGAGGATAATTGAAAGCCTGTTTCATACCATGACCAAATGATAAGAGCCAAGATAACAGATAGAATGAGTAATTGATTGGATCTGACTAACTTTTTTCTTCTTTTAAGATCTTTATAAAGTTCATCTACTGAACGCCAATGTTTTTCTCTCGTTTTTAATTGCAACGGTTGAGCTGCTTCTAGTTTCTTAGCAGGTACACTCACCTTTTAAACCTCCTTTTAACGATATAGCTGTTCAGTCGTATAATCTGTCAGTTCTCTAGGTGTTCCGTCAAAGACAATTTCACCAGCTTTCACCCCAATAATACGATCAGCAAATTCTTTTGCAAAATCGACTTGATGCAAATTAACAATGGTTGTAATTCCGTCCTCTTTTCCGATTGTTTTTAAGTAACTCATGACTTTCTCAGAGGAAGAGGGGTCTAGACTAGCAATAGGCTCATCCGCTAATAAGAGATCTGGATTCTGTGCAATGGCTCTAGCAATTCCAACACGTTGCTGTTGCCCCCCTGAGAGATCTCCTGCCTTTTTAAATGCCTGATCCTCTAAGCCGACTCGCATGAGAATATCAAGCGCTTCCTTTGTATCTTCCTCACTAAAACGACCAAAGCCCCCTTTAAGAGAAGACATATAACCAAGACGTCCATGAAGAACATTTTGTACAGTCGTGGATCGTTTGATTAAGTTATATCCTTGAAAGATCATACCAACTTTACGCCTAATCATTCTGAGCTTTTTTCCTTTTGCCTCACAAATATTTTCACCACCAATGTAGACCGCTCCTGATGTGGGTTCATTTAATCGATTAATCGATCTAAGGAACGTACTCTTTCCTGCACCACTTGGTCCGATTATCGCAATCAATTCACCTTTATGAATGGTCGTATTAATCTCCTTTAAACCTACAGTGCCATCAGGATACACTTTCTTTAGATTCTCAATTTTCAATATTGCTTCAGCCACTGTTCTTTCCTCCTTGTGAATAGTTATAAAAGAAGAGGTGATGAAACACTTTCATGCTCATCACCTAGTCATTACATTTATTGCAAAAGATCCTCAGCACTCATTTCTAGAGCTTCCGCTGTTTCACGTATGACATCGTACATGCTATCATCGGCAGGCATATAATCAGAGTAACCACTTTCTTCTAAAAACTCTTTTGCATTAGGGTCATCTTTCATTTCATGAAATGCTGTGATGACAGCTTCACGTAGACTTTCTGGTAAATCCATATTAATTGCTTGTGGCCCGCGTGGAATAGGCTCTGACTCAGCAATAACTTTCAATTTATCAAATTTGGGGTGATCTTCTACTCGCTCATATACACGTTCAATACATACATCGCATACACCAGCTACTAGAACATCTCCATTTAAAATAGAATAGAGCGAGGCTTCGTGGCTACCAGAAAATGTGACGTATTCAAAATGATCATCAACTGTATCCATTGTTAAACCAAGGTGGTTAATCACCATTCCTTTAGGAAAAATATGGCCAGATGCAGAAGCTGGATCAGCATAAGCAATGGTTGTTCCTTCTAGATCATCAAGCGACTCAATTCCACTGTCTTCAAGTGTAATAAAAGTAGAGTGATACGTTGCAGAGTCCTCATCCTCCACTCCCATAGCAAAAGCTTCAGCGTTTGCGCGGTCATGAGCAAGCATGTATGAAAATGGTCCAAAGCCAGATGCATGCAGGTGGCCATTTCTCATTGCTTCAATTAAAGCGTTATAGTCATTCCCCACAAATAATTCAAATTCAATACCAAGTCGATTTTCCATATATTCGATCATCGGCTCAAATTGTCTAGTGAGTTCTCCTTGATCTTCTGTAGGTAAAATTCCATATACAAACTTTTCAGGCCAATCTGTTCGGTCAATACCATCAGATGCTTCCACCTCAGAAGATCCTGTCTGCGATTGACTGGTTTCTTCGCTCCCACCACATGCTGCCATAAAGGCAAGCGAGACTGCTGTAACTGACATACCTAACCATTTCCAAGCTCTCTTCATGATTCACCCTCCAACCAAAGTTTTCTTACAAGCCTTATGTTACAGATTGAAAATGAAGGGAGAATGAAGACAATGTTCTAGCTAAGTAAATAATATTCGAATTATTTTAACAATATAAAGAGATGGTAAATATTATGGTTTGTATACGTTTAACCCTTTACATTTATTTCAACTATTTACAATCTGTTTACTAGAAGATAAGTCACCTTATAAGAGCATAAAAAATACTCTATCAAAATCTGATAGAGTACTCTTCTACTTAACCTAATGTTTTCATATAATCATGCAGTTGATGAATAATCGTCGCTAATGTATCAAGTGTTTCTGCCACATTTTTAACTAAAGTCGTTTGTTCAGTCGTTAACCCTCTAATCGTAGATAAACTCTTAATCATTTGTCCGAGATTGTCTTTAATGACGGTAATGGATTGATTAATCTTATCTGAAGACTCTGCGGTTTCTTTAGAGATCGTTCTCACTTCATTTGCTACAACCGAAAACCCTTTACCTGCTTCTCCTGCACGCGCTGCTTCTATATTGGCATTTAACCCTAAAATATTTGTCTGCCTCGAGATCTTATTCATTAATTCGAGGATATGATTGACCTCTTCGGAATTTTCCTTCGATTTCTCAGATAGGTCATATAGCTGTTGATTAGTCGTTTGGAGTTGGCTAGCTTGTGAAATAATCTGCTCGATTAACTGTTGAATGCTAGCAGTAATTTCATTTAGTTTTTCAACATTTTTCTCCATCTTCATGAGTACTTCAATGTTATAAGCCATACCAATAGCGCCAATAACACGGCCCTCATTCATAATGGGTGTCGTTTTACCAAAGAAATGCATGCCGTATACCTCAAATGGAGGTCTCCCCATTCCACCTTTTCCATTCAATGCACTTTGGATGACCGGATCATCATTTGATACAGGATCTCCTGTTTTATTCCCAAGTACTAGGTTGGGATGGTCCAGCTGTAATAACCATTTATCATGATCACATATAGAAATCGCAATTTCTTCTTTAGCCGCTTCTTGGATATAAGGTGCTGCTGTTACGATCGCCTCTAAAATCTCTTCATCTGTTTTTCTCGCATTCAATTCCTCACCCCGTCTAAACAATCCCTACACACCGAAAGATATAGGTAAAAAGTTTTATATCTCTATTGATATCATTTCTAGCGAGGAAGTACAAGAAATAGCTCTAATCACTTTTAATTCTTTTGTTCGCTGTAAGGTGCCTGGACTACTTTATCTCGTTTTTTTATTGCAATTAATGAAATCATCTCAAAAGCAACTGCACTTGCTAAATAAGCCGTAATATCACCATGATCATAGGCTGGTAAGACTTCAACTAAATCAAATCCAACAATATTAAAGTTCGTTAAACTCCTCACGTACTCTAACGCTTCATGACTTGTTGGACCAGCTACTTCAGGCGTTCCTGTACCTGGAGCGTAGGCTGGATCAACAAAATCAATATCAAAAGTCACGAAAACTGGACGATTAGAACTCCCAACGCGGCTTTGAATTCTCTCAATCACATTCTCTTGGCCAAGTTTTCTCATCTCACGCATTGGAATAACTTCAAACCCTATGTCTCGTGCATCTTCAATACAAGTTGGACCATATAGTGGTCCACGCATCCCTACCTGAATTGAGTGCTCAACATCTATTAACCCTTCTTCAACAGCTCGCCTAAAAGGAGTACCATGCATATATTTCTCACCATAATAATGGTCCCAGGTATCACCATGTGAATCAAAGTGAACAAGGGATATTGGTCCATATACTTGAGCCATAGCACGTAAGTGGGCTAGTGAAATTGAATGATCGCCACCAATCATAATCGGGATGATTCCTTTTTGAAGAAGTGGAATGATTCCCTCTACAATTCGGTCATACGTTCTATGAATATTGCCTGGAATAACATCAATATCTCCGTAATCAACACCCGAACAATGTTCGAAAATATTAATTTCTTGGTCTGGATTGTATGGTCGCAATAAGACTGATGCATTTCTGACATGATCAGGGCCATAGCGTGCTCCGACTCGATTAGAAGCAGCCGTATCAAAAGGCACCCCTACAATAGCAAAATCGATGTCATCTGTTGTTTTAATATGCTCTAATCTCATAAATGTTCTTATCCCACAAAAGCGTGGGGATTGGGAGGAATCTTTCGGTTGATACTTCATTTTTTAAGCTCCTTACCGATTATTTAATGGTTGATGCTTTTCTTCAAGATAAGTGACAATCGCTTTTTCAAGCATGTTTAAGCCCTCGTCAACCTGTTGTTTTGTCACACTTAAAGGCGGTATCATCCGTATTACTTCTCCTTCATTTCCACAAAGGTAGAACAATACGCCTTCTTTTAAGGCCAAATCTAATATACGGAGCACAGCTTCCCCATCTGCTTTATTTGTCTTTTCATTAATAATTTCAATCCCAATCATTAAACCAACACTACGAACACTTCCAATCATTTCGTACTGTTTCTTCATTTCATCTAGTCTTTCTCTTGCAAAGGCCCCTACCACTTTTGCATTATCTAATAAGTGTTCTTCTTTCATGACCTCAACGGTTGCAAGAGCTGCTGAACATGCGATTGGGTTTCCCCCAAATGTCGTGCCATGACTCCCTAAAGGCCACTGTTGCATTAATGTATGGTTTGCCACTGTAGCGCTAAGTGGCAAACCGGAGGCAATCCCTTTGGCAATTGCCATGATATCCGGTGTCACACCAAATGTTTGAGCAGCAAACCATTCTCCCGTTCTCCCAAATCCAGTTTGTACTTCATCAAAGATGAGTAACATCTGATGGCGATCACAAATTTCTCTTATCTTTTTTAACCACGAAGCAGGAGGAATAATATAACCACCTTCACCAAGAACGGGCTCCAAAATAATGGCCGCTACTTCCTCAGGAGAGACATGATACTTAAAGAGCTTGGTAAAGTCTTCTTCTAGTAGATCAATTGCTTTTGCTTCAACCACTATTCCGCTCTCATCTAGTATTCTCGGATCATATGGATTAAAGTATGGAATTTGGTAAGTTAGCCCGTTCGGTTGAAGAAATTTGCGGTACTTACTCTTTGAAGTGCTTACACTAAGTGCACCTTGTGTTCTGCCATGAAAACACCCCGTAAAGGAAACGACATACGGTCGTTTCGTCACAAATTTAGCTAGTTTCAGTGCACCTTCAATCGCTTCTGTTCCACTATTAGCAAAAAAGAAACAATCAAGATCACCAGGAAGTACCTCAGCAAGCTCATCTGCTAAACGTAAAATAGATTCATATTGTATGACTCCAATTGGTCCGTGTGTAAGTGAATCAGCGGCTTCTTTGATTGCTTCAACAACTTTAGGATGACGGTGTCCAACATTTGTTACCGCAATGCCCGAGGTGAAATCTAAATACTTTCTTCCATCGACCCCGTAGTAATAACACCCTTCTTCTTTCACAACGGGCAGGTTCGGATGATCTTTTGCCATACTTGGAGCTAGACGTGTTGCTAGCTTTTCTCTAAGTTGACTCCAATCTTGAGACATCCTCTTCACTCCTTCTTTGTTTATAAATAGGTTTAAAAGAATAGAAAATGCGCCATGAGAACAATGATCGGCAACGTGATAATCGTGCGTTGAAAAAATACGATCACTAAATCTAGAAAACTTAAAGGTATTTTTGAACGAAGTAATAAGATCCCAATTTCAGACATGTATACAAGCTGTGTAAGAGATACAGCCGCAATGACAAATCTTGTTAACTCACTTTCAATGCCACTTCCAACTACTGCTGGTAAGAACATATCTGCAAAACCAACTAATAAAGCCGGAGCAGCTGCTTGCGCTTCTGGAATTCTCATTAACTCTAGGATTGGCACGAATGGATAAGACATATATACGAAAATCGATGTGTATTCAACAATTACTAGTGCAACCGTTCCAAGGGCCATAACAAGAGGGATCAATCCAAACCAAATATCTAATACATTTTGAAATCCTTTCCTCGCTACACCCGAAACACCTTTAACTTGTGACGCTTTAGCTACCGCCCTTTCTAATGCCCACTGTCTACTTGTCTTGCCTTTGGGGACATCCTCTGAGATTTGCTTGCCTACCTCTTCATAATACGTATCTTGCTTTCTTGAAAGTGGGGGAATCCTTGGACAGATAATTGCCGCAATTAGACCCGCTACCATAACCGTCACATAAAATTGAACAAACATATGATCAAGCCCAATGAAGCTAATAACCACTAGACTAAAAGCAATCGAAGCAACGGAAAAGTTAGTAGCAATGACAGCTGCCTCACGCTTTGTATAGTAACCTTCTTCATATTGTTTGGTTGTAATTAATACACCCACTGTTCCACTTCCCATCCACGAAGCAACCGCATCGATAGACGATCTACCTGGCAGGCGAAACAAAGGTCTCATAATATTTCTTAGTGATGTTCCGATAAATTCCATTAAACCAAATTCTAATAATAAAGGCATAAGTAGTCCTGCAAATAAAAACCACATTGTTAGAACAGGTACGAGTTCATAGAGCACGGTTCCACCAGTGAAATCATTCCAAATAAATGTCGGACCAACTTTCAGAATTACCATAACAGCAAAGCTCGCACCAGCAATCCTCATGACGAGCCAGAAACCACTAACATGAAATAAACCTTTTAAAAAGTCTGATTTCATTACCCATCTTGGTTCGGCAAATCTTGCTACCAGAGTTAACAAAACCGATAAAACAAGCACTCCTACCATAAAGCCAGGAAGGTAATCAGCCGTTAGGCCTTGAGCAGACTCAGCTAATATCCCTACCCCTATTGTCCACTTCCCTCCATAATTGATCGGGATTAAGAATAAGAATAGACCAAGCAAAGATGGCACAATGAATTTCATTTTATTCGCGGTAGTCATCGTTTCCTTTGGTTCAACTTCTGAAATCAAAAATTCCTTCTTCTCTAACTCCATACTCAACACCTCACCTTATCAGTATTTTTATTTTCATCCAGCTACGATCTAGTTGATGATCTAATAATGATTAATGCAATAAACATACCAATTCGTTAGTTAATTTTGTATTTATTGAGTTTTCTGACTACTGTAGGTTGACTAATCCCTAGATTCTTTGACATCCTAACGGTTGTTTTATATTTATTTTTGGCTTCTTGCAGCACTTCCTTTTCTACTTGCTCGATTATTTCCGGTAGAGTTTTTTCTTTATGAATAAAATCTTGTCCATAAGTTAAGTAATAGGTCTCTGGTAAATCTTTAATCGTTATAATTTCCGAAGTAGAAACGACGACCAACCTCTCAATCAAATTTATTAATTCTCTGATATTACCTGGCCATGGTTGTTTAAACAATTGTTGCTTCACAGCGTCATCTAAAATGCGACTTCGTTTGTACTTACTAGCAAATTCATTTACAAAATGGTCGATTAAAGGGAGTATATCTGTTGTTCTTTCTCTTAAAGGTGGAATACGAATAGGAACGACATTCAAACGAAAATAGAGATCCTCACGAAACTTTTTTTCTTTAACCAACTGTTCTAAAGGCTGATTCGTAGCAGCAATCAACCTGAAATCAACACTTCTTGGTTTTGTTCCTCCAACACGATAAAATTGTTTATCTTGAATAAAACGGAGCACCTTCACTTGCAGTGGTAGAGAAAGCTCTCCTATTTCATCTAGGAAAAGGGTACCTCCTTCTGCTAACTCAGCTAAACCGAGCTTTCCTTTTTTATTTGCACTAGTAAAAGAACCTGCTTCATACCCAAAGAATTCTGATTCAAATAGACTTTCAGGAATTGCCCCGCAGTTCACTTCAATAAAAGGTTTGTCCTTCCGTTCGCTCTCGCGATGGATTAACTTTGCTAAGTGAGTCTTCCCAACTCCTGATTCACCTAGTATTAATACATTTACATCTACTTCAGCCACTTGTTTCGCTACTGATAAACACTTCTTCATTTCATAAGAACTACCCACAAAACCGGTATTTTTCATCTGTTGATTCCTTAATATTTCTAATTCATTTCGAACTCGCTCCATCTCATCTTGCATTTCAGATAGAAAGTGCTTCATATTCACCATTTCTGTAATGTCATGAGAATAAGAAGCAACTCTGTGAACCTCTCCTTTCCCATCAAAAACTGGTACACCTGTAATAAGCAGTTTTCTCCCTTTATTCGTTGTTTGAATAACATTAACACGTTCTTTTTTCTTCAGTACCAGTGGAGTTACAATCGGTGTGAAGACCCCTTGTTTCTCTAATTCATAAACTGAAGCACCAATGATTTTTTGACCTTCAACCCCATATAAAGCCTTCGTTATGTCGCTAACATATATAATCCTCCCATCTCTATCTGTAACTAATAAATCATCCTTCAAAGCTTTTAATATTTCTTCACTCTCATTTACTTCTTCAAAAAACATCATGTTTCTCTCCTCTCATTATTCAATATTGAATAGAATGCATGTATATTTATCCTTATTTTCTGACTTTTATTTATCATACACCACATTATTCAAATATGAATAATAATTCTCATTTGAATAATGCGCACAAAAAACCCTTCCACGTTTAGTGAAAGAGTAACTCCTACACGTCATAATTTTCTAGAATTCCTCTCCTTATCATTTTCCATGATAGAATCTATTCGCTTCATCGACCTATCAATTCCAATTTTTGTAATCTTAGAGCAGGCACTTCTACAGTTTCTTTAATAACATAACTCCAATACAAATTGCGGATTTTTCCCTTTTACATGTCTTCAGTCTATGCAACTTCTTAATTTTTACGTACACTGTATTATTCTTGACGAAAAGGAGAGACGTTAAGAAGACACAACATTATCTTTTATCTTATTCTTCATTGTTGTTGTGTACATTTAACTCTCCACCAAACCCGTCATAACCTCCTATTTTTAGCGTCCTCATCAGGGCGCTTTTTTTGTTTTCAAAAAAGACCACTCCTCATAGCCGAGAAGTGGTCTTCATGATCATTGGTTAAATAAGCTTAAATTCCAACGGTCTGAGATTTTCTTTAATAAACGGATACCTGCAATACTATTATTATGTCGGTTAAGATCTGGTCCTAACACACCAATTCCCATTCTACCTGGGATTGAAGCAAAGATCCCCCCTGAAATTCCACTTTTGGCAGGTATCCCCACATCAACAGCAAATGCACCTGATTGATCATACATTCCACATGTCACCATAAATGTCTTCAATACTTTCACAACTTCTCGTGGTATAAGCTGCTCTCCTGTATCAAGGTCCACTCCGTAATTAGCAATCACTGCCGCAACGCGAGAAAGCTCTTCAATTGTCATCTCAATCGAAGTCATTCTCCAGTAAATCGGTAGTACATCCTCAAGCTCGCCATCGACATATCCACCATAGCGATTATAGTAGAAGAGGGCGCGGTTCAAGTCATGCCCTTCCGCTTGTACAATTTCAGGATTATAATCGATCTCTTCATTTCCAGCTAAATTCCTTGTTAAATCAAGAATTCTACTAAACTTATCATCAACTGATTTCCCTTTTATTTGACCAACCACTGCAATAGCACCTGCATTTACCATTGGATTTAATGGGCCACCATCTTCCTGCAACTCCATCTTACTTAATGAGTGATAAGGGTCACCTGTCGGCTCTTTACCCACATGCTGAAATAACTTTTCTTCTCCTTGATCCATTAAAGCAACAGCAAGTGAAATGACTTTAGACATGCTCTGGATCGAAAATCTACCTTCATCATCACCAGCCTTGATGCATCTTCCATCAAGCCCGGTGATCGCCATAGAAATAGCCCCATGATCCTCATTATCTACTTTCTCAATATAATCAGGGATTTTCCCATCCCTTGCGACTTGCTTTTCTTCTTTAATAATTTTCTCTAAATAATCTTTTATATCATCTTTTATTTGATTCATAACCAGTCCTCCCCTGTATACTTTCATTGATTCCCTGAACAGACCAGGCTTAACCAATTTTTTCAGGAAAAAGTCAGACATAATTCCGTTGTAAAAAATAGAACACCATCTATTTATAAGACTTTTTACTCATTTAAAGCTTGATAGGTTTATAGAATTTAAAAGTTGGCAAATATATAGGTAACAAAACAAAAAACAAATACAAAATATAAAACACTACATAAACAAGGAGGAGATATTCATGAGTTTAAAAGAGTACATTCAGTCGATTAATAATATGTTAGAGGATGCGAAGAAAGAGGTTGTTTCTACACAGAAGTAATCGAGAAACATAAAAAAGCCAAGAGATCCACTTTTGACTAAAGTTGATCTTTGGGCTTTTTTTTGTACTTACACCTTAACCCCGTACTTAATTGGTGCAATACTTTTTTTGGCATACCTACGAACGATTAGGAGGTGGTCTCTATAAAACAACTAGTAAAGAAAGACTTACACCAGCCTGATTTATGATTATATAAAAAGAAACTAAAAAAGCATTCAGATGAAAATCCTCTGAATGCTTTTTGTTTTTATTCACTTGTCTGTTTAGCAACTACGGCTACTCCTTGAACTATCGCATTCCATTCATCTGTAGACTCTAGCTTCACTTGAACTGGCAGCTCTTCGCCTTCACGATAACTTACTATCCAAATTCCTTCCTTACCAGGCAAGAAAAACGTAATGTTCTCAAGAAAAGGATCCTCATCAATTGATGGAATATGAAAGAAAGAAATATTGTGGAGAGTCCATGCATGATGATCTAGATCCGTTAAGAATGCTTGGAAGTGCATTTCTTCTTCTGGTGCTAGATCTGCGAGCATCTGTACCTTTTTTACCTGATCTCGGATACTGAGTAAGTCAAACGCCTCTTCAGATAGAGAAAACGTCCTTTGAACGTCTGGATTCTTCTCGCTAAATGCATAATAATCTTTGATCACCTGAGGCATTTCATCTACCGTCATATAAGCAAATTCATGAATAATATCGCGGTCGATTGAGTGAAGCAGCCATGTATCCCCTTTGATATGATGCAAGATTGCAGCATGTTGATTTGGCGCATCCGGAACACGAACCATATATTTTGACTCAACATAGGATTTGATAAAGGTCTGCATTTCCTCGCTTAATGGAATTTCCCCGCTCCGTTCAGCTTCTTCTACCCAAAGTTCTTTTACCATTAATTGATGAGCTGTAGCTTCCATCACAGCATCCCACTCTTGTTGAGTTTTTGTCCCTAATCCTGCCTCTAGAATTCCTTTTGCCACATTCGGAAATCCGGTTAATGATACAAGCAGCGCCAGCTCCTCAGTCGAACACTTCATTACAAAATTCATTTGCCTATAACACATCCTTTGGTATTGCTTTAAATTTCGATGTACTCAATCATTTGATTAGACACCATATAAGTATAGGATTTTTGCAGTTAACCAGTTATGTTACTAATAACGTTGATAAAAATAAGGACCTAATCCAAATAAGCTTTTCATTATTCCATTTGTGAGCTTTTGAAACCATGTCTCAGCCGGCCTAAAAACTCCCCACTCATAGTAATCAACCATAATAAAACCCAAAATAAAAACAAGTGTAGCATATGCTACTTGGGATAGAATGAATATCATCATGATGTTCTCTATCAAAGTGATGGTATCTTCAGTTAACATCTTCATCTCTTTTCTAAACTAACCTAACAAAATATTAATGATCCACGTCAATATATAATAAAGTACGATGCTTGTTAGCCCCATAAAGATTAATGTTATTGCAAATAGAAGTTTAGTAATGATCCAAGGATATTTAATGAGTCTTGCATAGAAATAAGGACCTGCTCCTATTGTTCCCTTCATAAAGAGATTAGTCGATTTCTGAAACCAATTGGTTGCTGGACGAAAAATCCCCCATTCATAGTACTCCATCATGACTTTTCCAAGCACCAATAAGGCAATACCAAAGCCAAACTGAGCTACAAAAACCATTGCAATAAATATTTCGATGTACTCAATTATTTGATCTGATAACATTTGTATTCTTCTCTCTTAATAAAACCTTAATTTTTTTCTTTCTAAGAACAATAGATTCTAAACCAAAGAAAACAGGTGAAGTACAAACATAACTATGATTCTTACAATATTAAACGCAATCAAAGCAACTATGCACATTCCGATAAAAGTAATCGCATATAGAACTTTTGCCGTTAACCATTTATACTTACTGTACTTATGATAAAAATAAAAACCTGCTCCGAACATACCTTTCATAATAAAGTTCGTGAACTTTTGGAACTTAGTTTCAGCCGGCCTAAAAACTCCCCATTCATAATACTCCACTATGACAGACCCTAAAATTAAAACTAAAAACGCATAACTAATCTGTGTGAGAATAGGCGAGGCAATAATAATGATTAAGTTTGATACTTCTGATTCCGTCATGATACTCTTCCTCGAAAGAATTCTAGAATATCTTTTCTTTCTTTATTAGTACAACTCAATCCCTAGCAATTTGACTAATGTTCTTAGAATCAGCCAAAGTAATCCGTATGCAACAAAGGCCCCTATACATATGCCGATAAAAGTAAAAAAGTATAGGACTTTCGCTGTTAACCAATTATGTTTCTTATAACGCTTATAAAAGTAGGGACCTGTACCAAAGAAGCCTTTCATAAAAACATTTGTGAGCTTTTGAAACCATGTCTCAGCCGGCCTAAAGACTCCCCACTCATAATAATCAACAATGACAAAGCCCAAAATTAACACTAAAAATGCAAAAGCAATTTGCGCTAGCACTGGAGATAAAAGGATAAACTCAATATTTTCTAAAGTCTGTTCTGACATCACTAGCGATAATCTCCTTTATAGAATTGTATAGCTTATTTAAACCAACTTCCAACCGTACTTGACTTAAAGGAATTTCCTATAGAATTCATACCAGATCCTATAGACTTCCCAATACTTCCGCCAAAATCTTTTACTTTATCTCCAGCGAAACTACTAGCTACCCCTCCAACAAGCCCTCCTACGGTTCCGCCCACGATAACACCTACCGGACCTCCAACACTGCCAATAACTGCACCAGCCTTAGCACCTACTGCAATTGCTCCGGTATCTGCAGCAATACCAGCAAGTACTCTTCCTGTTTTCTCAGATCTAGACTTATCTGCATTATTAGGATCGACCGCATCGGCTACATTAGCTGCAATGGAAACAGCCCCTCCAACAATCGGAATCCTTCTCCCTACACTTTGCAGCCCTTTGGCATCAAACACCTGCTTCACAACCTCTTTCGTTCCGGTTGTCATCCTTGATTGGAAGCTGGTTTGCAGAGTTGAACCTACAATGGAGCCGGTGTGGTTTTTCGGGAATCCAGCTAGGTGACTGAGCATATGCGATGGGCTGTTGTAGCTTGCTGCAAACCGCTGCAGCCCCTGGGCCATTGAATTCGTTGGCTGTGACCTTGAAAAGTCCAATAAAAATTTTGCCGTTTTTGAGCTGTGCTTGCTTTTACTCGTCCACGACTCATGCGCTCCTACTGAAAAGCGGTAATCACCTTTTAATCTTTGCATAAGAGGCGGTGTTTTTTTCGGGAGATAGCCAACCTCTAGCTTTCTAGTTAAAAATATCGTTGAAGTCGTCATTGCTGCTTGAGATCCTACTACAGCTAAATCTGAGAAACCGATTGTTCGATTAGCCGTATTAAAATAGTCTAGCACTTTTCCTACCCAGGAAGGTGATTCGTCTGTTTGTTGTAAACTTTGTTCAATGCTTTGGCCAGTTTTAGATAAGAGAGCCTCGTTAACCATTTTATAACTAGCATCATCCTTTAATTGACCAGATATAAAGGATGAAATCGTAAACCCTTGGTGTGCAAACATATTTGAGATAGTCATCAGGTATTGAGACATCATTCTTAAACTTTGTTCAACAGCCTGCAAGGAGTTGGTTTGTTCATAGTCGAAATGCATAATGTTCTCACTTGTCTCAGTGACATGTCTTTTCGTCTGATCAACATGCATCAGCACATCATCATCACTTAACCGGGGCAGTTGCACAATATCAGACACACGCTGCATAATTGAATTTGCTTGATCTGTGAGATACATCGTTGTGCTTCTAGTTTGCTCTAACCCTTGGTTTAATTCATCATCTAAAAATTGTTGATGAATGAAGCCATTCGGCGCTGGTTCAAAGGAATACATTGCTCCTTTGATCTGATCAAGAATTGTTGAATACTCATCAATGACCGCTTGAAATAACAGTAAAAATGGCTGGTGACATTCTTCGTAAAACGAACGAATAGCATCAGCACCGCTCCCTTTAAATGAATCTTGAAGTGATGTGAATGATTTTATTGCTTGTTCTATTTGTTGGATTTGCTCGCTTTGCTTCATTAGAGTGCGTTTTGTTTCTTCTATTGCTAAATCAAGTGCACTCACATCTAATACTTTCATTTCACACATCACCCACTTAAGATTTTTAAAAGAAGCGTTCTTTTAAACAATTTACAATTTATTTATAGATTTTCCCTTACATTCTATTTCTTTAGAAACCGTTAATTTTTCACCTTTTTAGCATCTTTTTAACTATAGCACGCTCAATTTATAAACCAATGGGTTAAATGGATTAAATTGTATAGAGAGGATATGACCATAGAACCAATTCATTTAAAGGACACGGAATATAGCACAAGTGTTCCGTACTTATTTGCTCACTTATTCGTTTTTGCTCGCTTAGACGTAAAAAAAGAGAGCCACCCGACTCCCTCTTTTCGTACGTTTACTTTATAGATTTTATTGATATGCCTTCATTAACTATAGTCTCTCTCAAATTTTGAGCAAAAGCCAAAGCATTTTCTCCGTCACCGTGAATGCAAACAGTATCCGCTTTTATAGAGATGGTGGAGCCATCTACAGCTGTTACTGTTCCTGTTTGTACCATTTGCAACACTTGCTCAATCGCTTTGTTCGTATCGTGAATTAAGGCATTTGTTTGCGTTCGGGGAGTTAACGTCCCGTCAGGTTGATAGGTGCGATCAGCAAATACTTCATTCGCAACGTCTAAGCCAAGCTTTGTCCCTTGCTTTGTTAATTCACTACCTGATAAGCCAAATAACACGAGAGATGGATCAGTATCATATACCGCTTTCGCAATTGCTTCTGCCATAACCGGATCTTTCGCAGCCATGTTAAACAGTGCTCCGTGTGGCTTCACATGCTTCATTGGTACATTATGGAGATGACAGAATCCTTTTAAGGCATTAATTTGATAAATAATGAAATGATAAATATCTTCTGGACTCGTTTGGATAGCTCGTCTACCAAACCCCATTAAATCTTGAAAACCAGGATGAGCTCCGATGCTCACCTTTTTTTCCTTTGCCATCTTAACTGTTTCAGCCATCACATTGTGGTCACCAGCATGATAGCCACAAGCTACATTGGCCGAAGAGATATAGTCTAAGATTAATTCATCCTGACCAATTTTATAAGCTCCAAAACTCTCCCCTAAATCGCAGTTCAAATCAACTCGTTTCATCCTCTCACTCCTATTCTTTCTTGATTATTGGAATAATTGTGGAATCATTTGAGTTAACGTATGGATTCCTAAATACGTCGTTAACAATACGATAATTGCACCAAATATCGTCATCCAAATTGGATGTTTGTAATCGCCGACGATCTTTGAACGATGTGCTGCTAGTAATACACATGAAAGTGTTAATGGAAGAATTAAGCCATTAAATGCTCCAGCTAAAATAAGTAATGTAACAGGACGGCCAATTAGTGCAAAAACAATTGTTGAGAACACAATAAATCCAATCGTCCAGTAATTTTTATTCTTTTCAATGCTTGAATGAAACGTCGTTAAAAAAGATACAGATGTGTAAGCAGCTCCGATAACAGATGTGATACCAGCAGCCCACAATACTAAACCAAAAATACGATAGCCTACTTCACCAGCTGCAATTTGGAAAACAGAAGCAGTAGGATTATCAGCATTCAACGCAAAGCCAGCTGAAACCACACCTAGTACAGCTAAAAATAAAATAAAACGCATAACAGAAGCAACAACAATCCCTGATACGGCAGTCTTTGTCACATGGCTAATATTTTCTTTCCCGGAAATACCCGCTTCAAGCAGACGGTGACCTCCAGCGAATGTAATATATCCACCTACCGTTCCTCCTACCACCGTAATCAATGCTAAGAAATCCAATTCAAGTGGAACAACTGTACGAAGTGCTGCCTCAGCGTATGGAGGGTTACTAACAAACATCACATACAATGTTAGTAAAATCATTAAAGCCCCAAGATAACGAACGATCTTATCCATCGCCACATTTGCTTCTTTTAAGGAGAAGATAAGGATACAAATAACTCCAGTCATAATGGCACCAACGGTTGTATCAAGCCCCATTAAAGCATTGACCCCAAGGCCACCGCCGGCTACATTTCCGATATTAAAGGCAAGTCCACCTAATACAATAAAAAAGGCTACAACGTACCCAAGACCGGGGAGAACAGCATTAGCGATTTCTTGACCTCGCATTCTTGAGACGGCAATAATTCTCCAAATATTCATCTGAGCTCCAATATCTAAAATAATGGAAGCAAGAATGATGAAGGCAAAGCTTGCAAGCAATTGTTCCGTGAATACGGCTGTTTGTGTTAGAAATCCAGGTCCAATGGCTGAAGTTGCCATTAAAAAGGCAGCCCCCATCATCGCACTTAATCGTTGTTTAGCTGTCATGTTTTCTTGTTGTTCTTCAATTGGATTTTGCTTCATTTTTTTCACCCTTTCATTTTCTTATTTGAAATAGCTCACTTCATTCTCAGATGTAGACAGCTACGAACTCGTTTAATACAATAAATAAAATAGATAA
Source organism: Alkalihalophilus lindianensis (assembly GCF_032843265.1). Classification (NCBI taxonomy): domain Bacteria; kingdom Bacillati; phylum Bacillota; class Bacilli; order Caryophanales; family Bacillaceae; genus Alkalihalophilus; species Alkalihalophilus lindianensis. Next base: position 96,320 of record NZ_JAWJBA010000005.1, on the reverse strand, counting down.
CCCATAAATAAAGGAGCGTTTCTTTTGCAAAATATTAATAAAACCGTCGTAAAATCCATGAAGCTCCTAGATCTTTTTCGTACTCGTTCGTCGCTTACTCTAAATGAAATGGTTGAGTTAACCGGTCTTCCTAAAACTTCTACCCACCGTATGATTGTCTCTCTTGAAGAAGTAGGCTTGCTTCAAAAAGATCATACCGGAACGTATTCATTAGGCATGATTTTTCTTGAATTTGGTCAGCTTGTTTCTGATCGTATTGATTTAAGACAACTTGCTCTCCCAATAATGAAAGACCTACGTGATGAGATTGGTGAAGCCGTTAATTTAACCATTAAAGATCGAGCAGAAGCGCTATACATTGAAAAGCTTGACACATCGCATCCGGTTAGACTGTTCACAAAAGTCGGAAGACGTTCCCCTTTATATGCAGGTGCTTGTTCGCGAATTATCCTAGCTCATTTGTCCGAAGAAGAGATGGAGAATTATTTAAAAGGACAAGCCTTACTCTCTTATGGAGAAGGTACAATTACAGACCCGACTTTACTTCGTGAAGTATTAAACACCTCACGACTAGAAGGCTATACAGTGAGCCATTCCGAGCTTGAGAATGGAACAACTGCTCTGGCAGCTCCTATTTTTGATTACAAAGGGCAAATTGCAGGTGGACTTAGTATTGCAGGTCCTTCTGATCGTTTTGATGAACAACAACTTGCTAAGATGATTCAAAAGGTAAAAGCTTCAGCTGCGAAAATCTCGCATGCGCTTGGCTACAGATAACCCCCGTTTTACGGGGTCTTTTCATGTCTCTTTACTAACATTCCTACCCTAACGTCATTTAATTCCTTTTCAAGACCGATGTACAGTTCTTCTGCTTCCATTAAGCTTATTTTTTTAAACGCAATGGTATCACCGGGCTTTAATTGTGCGAGAAGCGGGATGTCTACATTAATGACTTGTCCCATTCTAGGGTAACCTCCCGTTGTTTGGCGATCAGCTAAAAGGATGATAGGGTTTCCATCTGCAGGTACTTGAACAGTCCCTAATGCTACCGCTTCGGATAGGACTTCAAATGTCTCATCTAGCTTCAATTCGGGACCTCGTAATCGATAACCCATCCGATCAGACTGAGGAGAGATCGTAAACGTTTTCGTGAAAAATTGCTCTTGTGAGTCTGAGTCGAATTGTGTATAGTGCGTTCCAGTGAGAACACGAATAACCGTTTCTTTCTTTTGTGGCTGAATTGAAGTTCTCACCCGCCAAGCCGGCGCATAAAATGATTTTTTTGTATCCCTCGAAAAAAGTGCTGTAAAGTGATCGGCAAGTGGTGATGTTTGGTTATTTAAAGATAGGATGTCTCCTTCTTTTAAGGTACGACCTTTATAGCCACCAATTTCCGCACGCAAATAAGTGCTTTGGCTTCCCATTACCTTCTCGGTATTAAATCCTCCAGCAAATGCTAGGTATGACCGGCACCCACTTATACATTTGCCGAACCTAATGACACTACCTTTTTTCACAAAAACCGGTCGCCATGAAGGTAGTTGATAATTCCCAATACTTGGTGAAAGTTGTCCTCCGGTAACCGCTAATAACGTATCTTGTTGAACCTCAAGTGTAGGACCAGCCATTGTGATCTCAAGAGCTGCCATTGTTTCGCTGTTTCCAACTAAGAGATTTGCCATTCGCAGTGCGTAAGCGTCCATCGCCCCGCTAACGATCACACCATATTTTTGATAGCCAACTCTTCCTAAATCTTGAATCGTCGTAAGTAGTCCAGGGCGAAGTACTTTTATACTCATGTAATCTTCTCCTTGTACTCGTTATATTCTGCTAAAGTGATTGGTTTGAACTGAATCTTATCACCCGGTTTCAATAAAGTAGGTGGATTATCATTGGGACGAAAAAGTTCTAATGGTGTGCGTCCTATAATCTGCCAGCCACCTGGTGTATCTAGTGAATAAACTCCCGTCTGCTCTCCTGCGATACCAACTGATCCCCTTGGAATAGACGTTCTAGGATTTGATCTACGAGGGGTTGCAATTTCCTTAGACATCCCGCCTAAGTATGGGAATCCCGGGGCAAATCCAATCATGTAGACAAGATAGTCACCTTTTGAATGGATATTAATGACCGCATCGGTAGTTAGATTATTATGTCTTGCAACTACCTCTAGATCTTCTCCATATTCTCCCCCATAACAAACTGGGATCTCAATCTCTCTAGTCTTTTGCACGACATCTCGTTCCATCTGATTCAGACCATGCTCTACAAAAGAATGCACGATTTCGTATGCAGAACGAAACTCAGCATCCCCTCTATTTTCTCGAACTATTATTGGGTCATAAAAAATGGTTACGCTTGTAAACGCAGACACATACTCAATAAATCCTTTAAAAGGAAATTGATCAAGATAATGATTAAATGCCTGCACTTCATTATGTATCGAAGAGTTAATCTCCCTTCCAAAGGTCACGATAATCGATGTATCACTTAACGGTTCAATCGTTCTATTTTGTTGTATGCCTCCCATATCAACCCTCCTATTCCACTATTCGGAACAACCATTCCATATTAATCATTTTAATTATTATAATTGTTTGACAATATAAAAGCAAATGCTTGAGGAACCACTACATTATCCCCTGTCTATTCATCCCCTATGTAGCTTTCATGCAAACAAAAAAGCCTTTCGATAGGTGAAAGACTCTATTCTTCAAGATATTGCTTCATTAAATAAAAAATTTGGTCTCTTAGTTGTTGATGTTCATTCATTAACTGGTGATTAGCCCCGCTTACTAAGATAATGTTACTTTCAGGAAGCTTTTGGTGTATAAATGCGCAGTTAAATCTCCAGTCGACTGTTCGATCCTCATCCCCTTGGATTACTAGAACGCTTTGGTCAGACTTTGAATACACCTTTACTTTCTGATTCCATAAAAAGAGCGCATTTAACCATTTGAGAGAGACTTGATGATGTTGCAATGGATCCTGTTTAACAAATGAGTGATACTCTCTATTGGAGGTGTTTTTTCGATAATACCGTTTCGTATGTTTAATAAATGAAGGGATCATTTTCTTCCCTACTATCGAAGCATGCCAGGCGTAAGAACGAATTAATGGAGCGAGCATCACAACTTTATTAAAGGTATGAGGTTGTTGCGTGAGGATATTCAATGAGATTGCAGCTCCTGTACTGTGTGCAACCAAGTAGGTTGGATGGTATTCGTTCATGACATACTTTTCACTAACTTCAACCAAAACTTCTTGGTAATATGAAAAATCATCAATGGAGATACGTTCACCACCAGAAAGTCCATGGCCAGTTAAATCATAGCTCCAGACATGATAGCCATTAGTGGTCAAAAAATTGATTAGGTGACTCATTGATCCTGTATGATCAAAATAACCATGAACAAGTAATATAGTCGCTTGATGTCTCTTTGGTTTAAAAGATTGCAGAAAAACTCTATGCTGATTAATCATTACATAGCCATAAGAGTGCTTAATATCGGTTAGCTTGACTCCGTAAAATGTTGTATATGTATCCATTGCTTCTTCCAATGCATCTTCTTGACAAGGAAAGGAAATTTCCGTTTGTTGGATGGTAGCTAATGCTTTTTCAATCGGCCTCATACCTATCCCCTCACTTAATCGCCTGTAATTGCTTAAGGCTCACTAAGACATGATCAATAAATTCCGGCAATTGCTCCATTTGTTCTTCATTAATTTTTGTTGGAAATGTAATAATAACCGTATTATGATAACTTGACCCTTGCTCCTGATAGTAAAATTCAAGCTTTTGTTTGATAGATTGCTCTAGCTCTGGTTTCCAGATTTCAGTTAATGTTTCTTCAATTTCTCGACACTGACGATCCACATCTTCCACTTCCAAGAAAAACTTCACCTTTAATTCACAGCCAATTGTTTGGTCATCCGACTCAAGAATCTCTGCCGCTAAATCCTTCACAGATGCCACTAAGTTAATTTCCACTTGTAGTTTGGAGCGTTCCCTAAGCGAGAATCGTAGCGCAAACTCCCGAGCCATCACAGCCATTTCAAGTCGATCAACTCTATTATGAATTTGAATTATTTGATCTAGGTTATCTAAGTCATAAATATGGTTTTCAATTGCCACTTTCAAGTTTTCAAAAATCGTTGGATCATACATCCATTTCCCTCAATTCTAGAAGTTTGTTCAAATCTTACCATAGTCGCTATAGGATTTCACCTTCGTTAAATAAACGTTTAATTAACGTAAAAATAGGTACTTACTCTCGACATAAGAGCAGTACCCGTTTAATCTACTTTGAAATATGTTGATTAAATTCCCTTAGAATGTCTTCTTTGATCTGATCTACTTTATTGAAATCCATCGCTTTAATATAAATGGCTTCAAGCTGATCTCTTAACATTTTGGCGTTTGCTAAATAGGTGATAGCTTCTTTCATTTTGTCCTTATACGATTTAGTCGTTCTTGCTATTTCCTCTGCGTACAACTCATCAGTACCTGGAGTGATACACTGTTCATATACGTCAACGATATGATCCCCCTCACGCTCCGGGAAGTATTCATGTGGGGCCGTGCTATCAAAGATTGCAATGCTTTTCTCTCTAATAATGACCATATCAAGACTATTTGGATCAAATCCACAGTGATAGACTTCAACATCAAATCCTTTTTCCTCACCAGCGGCTGCAATTTTCTTTAACATCGTTGATTTCCCAGAGCCTGCCCGCCCTTTAATAAAGTAACGATCTTGAATATCAGCTGTTAAGTTTTGAATATGATCTACTGCCCCTACTGGTGTAGCTGCACCTAGGAATCGATGTTTCACATTAGCATCTTTCCCTAGATTGTCGTCTCCGTAAAACAGATTGATTAGTTCTGTGGCGAGTTGATCAGCTTTGGCAAAATCCATATTGCTTATATATATGTCTTCAATATCATCGTGAGCTCGTAAGGAAGCAGCAAATGTATCATAAGCTGTATGGAAAGCATGAGAGATGTCGGCATTCAAGGTGAGAATCTCTTCTTTATGAGGCATTAATTTATCTGTATCCCACGCAACACCTAAATTCACATATTCTTCTACTACACCAGGCGCCTTCGGTTCAATCACATGTGGGGCCGTGCCATCAACTATTCCAATTCCGTATTTAGGCACAATGACACCATCGATTGAATTGGTATCAGAGGAGCAGTGTAAAAATTCAATATCAAATCCTTTATCGACCATTTCTTGGCCGATTGCCTTCATTAACGTTGACTTCCCAGTACCTGGACCACCCTTTAAAATAAACAATCGATCCAGTCCATCAATAGCCGAATCATAAAGGCTATAGAACCCCTTAGCTGTGTTCCCCCCAGCATAATAGTTCCGAATTGATCCCTTCACCAAATCACCCTCTCATAATCTTTTAATCAGTTTATGTAGGTGATCTAACAAAGGTTAATGCCTATTTGAGTGAATTTCGGTCTAATAACTTAAAAAGCACCTACACGCTAAGTGCAGGTGCCAAATTGCTTATTCTTCTACAGGGAACCAGCCAGGAGTGTTCATAATCGCACTCCAAAGAACATCCGGCACAACTAATTTTTCTTGATCATTCTTTGTTACGGTAGTCTTAATTTCAGACTCTCTGCCTGCTTGTACTTTTTCGACCCATTTAGGTTCCATAATTAACTCTCTTCCTAAGCTCACAAATGGCACTCCCGAATCTAGAGCTTCTTTTACTTCGTCTGGGGTTTTAAGCAATCCAACTCCGATAATTGGTACCTTGTCACCTACACGTTTCGAAATGAGGGTAACACGCGACTCCTTATCCTCTTCATCTCGAATCGAGCCTTGCCAGAAATCTTGAACAGAGATATGAAGATAATCAAGGTCCTGATCTGCTAATACATCCACAAATGTTAATGTATCCTCCATTGTAATCCCAGGGTTCTCCATTTCCTCAGGAGAAATTCTGTATCCTATAATAAACGGCTCTCTGGCATGAGTCGCTACTGTTTCTTTTACTGTCTCAATGACAGCAAGAGGAAACGTCATTCGACTCTCTACACTTCCTCCCCACTTATCGTTGCGACGGTTTGAGTGAGGTGAGAAGAATTGTTGAATGAGATACGTATTGGCACCGTGAATCTCTACTCCATCAAATCCAGCTTCAATAGCACGGCGAGTTGCACCTCCGAAAGCTTGAATAATCGTTTCGACCTCCGAATTTGTTAGTTCTCTTGGTGTAATCGCACCTGGTCGCAGAGCAGCCACGTCACTTGCACTTACAGGCTGATCTCCTACAAGTTCTTCTTTAGGAGCCATTCTTCCCGCATGGAAAATTTGCAGAATAGCTTTCGCTCCTTCTCCTTTAATCGTATCTGCTAATCTCTTTAAGCTTTGAATCATTTCATCTGAATCGGCACTAATTTCATTTTGAAATCCTTTTCCATCACGTGTTACGTAAGCAACAGCCGTAATAACCGCTCCTACACCACCTGAACGTTCTCTATAGTAATCTAATTCAGCATCAGTTACCTTTCCCTGTTCATCTGAAGCAAAGTTCGTCATAGGGGCCATCATTACTCTATTTTTCAGCTCTACCCCGCGTTTAAATGTATAGTTAGTAAACAAAGATTTATATTGTTCATTCATCTTACATTCCTCCTAACGATTAAAACCTTTTACGGTTTGTTCTATCATAAAGAGGTTTTATCTTACTTTCAAATATTTTGCTTAGCGAAATAAAACCAAAGAGATAACAAAAAATTCAAATAATTAGTGTAAAATGATCTAACATAGTTTATAATAGGCAATACATTATCAATTCAACGCTTTTAAGTGTTAAAGATTTAGTAGGGGGAGAGAAGATGAAAAAGAGAAAAATCTTATCAATCGTATCAACAGCTACTTGTTTACTATGGTTAACTGCGTGTGGGGGCGCAGATAGTGCTACATCTGAAGCAGAAGCTGCAGAAAACACCGCATCTGATGACGTGATTACTTTAAAAGTAGGACATATTGCACCACCTGAGGAAGCTTATTCCCTTGGTTTTGAGGAATATGCAGAAGCCGTTGAAGAAGCAACAGATGGCCAGGTACAATTTGAGATTTATGGAAACGGGGCGCTTGGTGGAGAGCGTGAATTACTCGAAGGCGTACAATTACAGAATCTAGATATGAGTGTCATCACAACGGGAGTCGTGACAAACTTTGTACCGGATGTCACTGCCATTGAATTCCCGTTTTTATTTAGAGATTTAGAGCATGCTTACAACACTCTAGACGGAGAAATTGGTCAAGAGTTGCTTGATAAAATGAGTGATGCCGGATTAAAGGGGATTGCTTTCTGGGAAAACGGGCAACGTCATATTGCCAACAATAAACATCCAGTACTTACACCAGAAGATCTTAAAGGCTTAAAAATGCGCACCATTGAAAGTGATATTTTACTAGATACATATAGCGCACTTGGAACGAATGCAACACCAATGGCTTTTCCGGAAGTATACGGAGGATTGCAACAGGGCGTTATAGACGGATCAGATTTCTCATACGGTGTGATTTGGAGTACGAATGTTTATGAGCAGGTCGACCACCTTACAGAAGCGGGTCTTTACTACGCATCTGCTACTCTTTTGATGAATGATGACTTATACACATCACTACCCGAAGACATCCAGGAAACGATTATTACTCTCGGGAAAGAGTTCGCCCAAACTCAAAGAGAGATTTCTCAAGGACTTGAGGAAGACCAAAAACAACAATTACTAGATAACGGAATTGAGATTGTTTCAGCTGAGGAACTAGATTTAGAGGCCTTCCGCCAACAAGTTGAGCCTGTGTATGAAAAATACGAAGAACAATACGGTGACATTTTAGAGAGGATTGCAAACGTAGAATAAGAAAAACGCCCCGTCTGACATGAGCTCAGGACGGGGCGTTTTTCTCGTTTCATTTCTAATTATCTTCAACAACTCTAGCTACAATCTTTTAACGTATAGTTTACAATCGTAGTAACGCCACATTTACTACAAAAGACATTTTCTATTAGTTGTTTCTGAAAGTCCTTTGGTATTTTCGCCCATTTTTGAGCGGCTTTAAAATCAATGACTGACATATTTTTCACCTTACTTCCTACCTAATGATCGTCAAAACACTCGACCACTATCCAAAAATATTTTGAATGAAGATTCGAACTACATCGGCCCCACCAATAATCGTACCGAGTGTACTACCTAAATTCGTTAACACAACAACGAGTAAAATACGGGTAACATTGTTTCGCCAGAATCCTTTTACAGTAAAGACATCATCCGATAAGCTCTCAAAATCTCCCACTTTAGGCTTTCGTATATAGGCTTCCACAATCCCAGCAAACCAACCGGCTGCAAGCAACGGATACAATGAGGTCAGCGGAGCTAAAACGAGTGCCGTTACAATCGTCAATGGATGACCAAACGCAACAGCTGCTCCAATAGCTGCAAAAGCACTATTCCATAGCACCCAACTTAAGGTTAGATTGGTTCCTACTTCAGGATTGGTATAAAAAGCATATCCAATCATACCTAGTATGAGCAGTGGAATCATCCAAGCAACAATGGTCGGAGCTACTGACTTTTTAGGTCTTTCATTTAATTTATCTAGATCATGGTCTTTCTTAATTTCTTCTTTAATTCCCGGAACATGGGCAGCCCCTAGAACGGCAACGACTTTATCCCCTGGTGCTTCTTTAATCTTTTGAGCAAGATACTGATCTCGTTCATCAATTAACGGCTTTTTAAGTCTCGGGAATGAGACCGTTAGATCATGTAGCATCGTGTTCAGCATATCTTCTGTCTTCAGACGCTCAAGCTCTTCTTCTGAAATCTCTTCATTGTTAAAAACACTATAAACGATCGACATTAGAAGCTTCGCACGGCCCCATAACCCGACCCCATGCCAAATTCTCGAGAAGGTAATTTGAATATTACGATCTGCAAGCACAAGATCTGCCCCTACCTCTTTTGCTGACTCAATACCCTGAATCATTTCTTGCCCTGGCTTAATATCAAATTGCTTAGCCATTCGTTTTTGGAAAGATGAGATAAATAGGTTCATTAAAAGGAGAGTCGCTTTCTTTTCCTTAATCACCTTAAAAATGTCCATATCTTTCCATTTACTGCCAGCTGTAACCGATTGATAACGCTGTTCATCCAATTCAATACATACCGAATCCGGTTGTTCAGCCTCAATGACTTGCTTTACTTCCTCAGCACTTTGCTTAGATACATGAGCTGTACCAATTAAGATAAGCTCCTTACCTTCTAAGTTTATCCTTGTAATATTCTGCTCGGACATATGTACCTTCCTTTTTATCCAATTCTACCAATTTGTTATTGCTTTATTATCTCAGATTCAAGGAGGAACTACAATTATTCAATTATGTACAACTGCAGAACTTCAACCTGAAAATAATAATTTACATTCCTAAACATAATTAGGTAGAGGTCTTTTTGGCATTCAAAGAGCCTTTACCAGTTTTGGTAAAGGCTTTTTTATACCTACGGAGGAAACAATGGATAATCAAAAACGAAACTATTCTTTTTCTCCTAAATACCTTCCATACACAAACATAATAACTGTAAAGAGTCCGAAGCTAATAATCAACACCGTTCCTCCTACAATGTAGAAGATGAGGCTGAATGTTTCTGGTGCCCATTCAGGCTTAAAGTAGTGCATCCACATGCCAAATGTCAATCCAAAGCTTCCGATCAATGCGGTCCAGACGTGTGCTGCGGCAAGCTTAGAATGCTTTGGAATAGCAAATACGGCATAGAAGATCGCAAAGGCAAATAATGAAAGCCAGCCCACTAGCAAAATGTGGGCATGAATGGCTCTAAATAACATGGAACCTGCTCCTGCCATATGACTTCCTAAAAATGTTCCAATTAACGCGTAAAGGGCTGAAAATCTTAGTAATACTTTCGTTTTATTCATTTTGACACCTCTTTTGTTTGTTCTTTTTTAGCCTTAGACGGCCACCAATTCCATTGTTTTAACAAGGTCACAAGCGCTGGAACAAGCATGCCTCGTACTAAAAAGGCATCAAGCAATATACCGATTGAGACAATAAAGCCAAACATAAATAACTCTAAAATAGGCTGCGTCATTAATACACCAAACGTTGCTGCTAGTATTAACCCGGCTGATGAGATTACACCGCCTGTTAACGCTACTCCACGTTTCGTTGCTTCTCTTATACTATAGCTTCTGTTCTCCTCCCGAATTCTTGAAATAAGCATGATGTTGTAATCGACTCCTAGTGCGACTAGGAAAACGAATGCATAGAGCGGAATCCGGTAGCTCATCCCCTCATACCCAAAAATAGTTTCAAAGAAAAACCAGCTTAGTCCTAAGGCTGAAGCATATGACAGTAGGATCGTCGCCATCATATACAATGGTGCAACTAGTGATCTAGTATGGAAAATAAGCATGACAAAAATAACAAGCGTGACCGTAACGATAATAACGAACGTATCCCAATTACTTAGTGCTCGGATGTCAGCTGATTTAGCTGTTTCGCCGCCTATATAGAGTTCATACTCGGCACCAAGTTCGCTTTCAAGGAGCAGCTCACCTCTCCTATCAATTAATTCATCCACTACATCAAGTGACGCCTGATCATAAGGGTTCATCCTTATGATCATATCAAACTTCAATGCTTCTCCTGTTTCATTTAGTACACTTCCTCCATGTTCACTCCCTTCTCTTATTTGCTCTCTATCAGGCAGAGAAGTCGAATCTACCCCATCAATTAGGAGGAGCTGTTCATTTAAAGCTTCAATGGAGTCAAGCTCTGCATCTGTTAATGAAAACCCTTGTTCTGCTTCTATTAAAATAGAGATCGGTGCCAGCTCTCCAGGAGGGAAACGTTCTTCTAGCTGTTCAAACCCTATTCTTGACTTCATATCTTCAGGGAACGATTGAATAATATTAAATGAGTACTGAGCATTAAACACATTAGACGCATTCACTAATAAGAAAATAAGCACTAAGCCACCTGCTAACAGAGGCTTTTTAGTCACAAAGGATCCGATCGCTGTCCAGAAGCGATTTTTCTCTAAAGTCTCTTCTCCTACTTTCGGAATAAAAGGCCAGAATGAACGGCGGCCGACGATCGTGAAGAGAGCCGGAATTAAGGTTAATCCTGCAAGCAGAACAATAGCAATCGTAATGGCAAAGATAAGCGAAAAGTTTTGATAAGGCCCATATTGAGCTAGTAACAAAACAAGCATCGCAGCAAATACCGTTCCTCCGCTAAAGAAGATCGGCTCGGCCACTTCTTTGACAGCAGCATTCATTGCTTCATGTTTATTTTCTCGCTTTCTTAGCTCTTCACGAAAACGTGAAAAGACAAATAAACTGTAGTCTGTCGTTGCTCCAAATAGGAGGATCATGACAATCGATAAGGATTGTGATTCAATCGTAAGTGCTCCTTGGGCAGCTAACATACCGAGCACTCGATCCACCACCTGATACACAACCGCAACAGCCACTAACGGAATAATAGCAAGCAATGGTGAACGATAGATCATAATTAACAAGATCAGAACTAATACAATGGTTGAAAATAATAAAACGAGATCGGCATTCGAGAAAATAGCAATTGTGTCTGAAGCAATTCCTGCTGGTCCAGTGATCATCAGCTTCCCATTATCAAGAACAGTTGAACTGTACTCTTCTATAGCTATGACAGTCTCATTGATTTCATCCATCTCAAGTTGTTCTGCAAGCATTAAAGGAAGGACAAGCGTCGTACCATCTTCTGATAAGAACATCTCCTTCGCATGAGCTGGAAACTGATGAAATGGTATAGCAGACTCTAACCGTTCTTCGGGGATTTCTTCGCCAATCCACTCACTTACTTGATCGACCTCTGTGAACGTAGATTCATCAAACCCGGATTCATTTTGAAAAACGAGTAAGCCGAGCATTCCCTTATCCTCAGGAAAATAGTGGTTAATTTTCTCTTTCGCAATTACCGATTGGGCCTCTTTTGGAAGGTCATTTTCACCAGTATTTACCGTGTAGTCTTTCGCAGAAGGTGCGAGACTCAGCACTCCCGCAATAATGACCCAGGCAAGTAAAATGATCCACACCCCTTTTCGGTTCGAGGCAAATGTAGCAATCGTTTTCATGTATTCTCCTCTTTTCTTTCAGCAAATTTCAAGCTTGTATAGTTTCTAGCTTCCTAACTTCAAATATAGATTATCATTCTAATATGAACACAAGATGAACAAAAAAAGGCCAGCTATAAAGCCAACCTTTTTCTATACTCCATCTTTCTTATTCGATTGCGGCAATGTAAACGTGAAGGTCGTTCCTAATCCAACCTCACTTTTAACATGAATGGAAGACTGGTGAAGCTCAATTATCGATTTAACGATGGACAATCCTACTCCCGTCCCGACTTTTTTGGAGCGAGCTTTATCAGATTTATAAAACCTCTCCCAAATGTAGGAGAGATCCTCCTTTTTAATGCCCTCTCCTACATCCTCGATGCTCACTTTCACGCTCTCACCTGCCTCAGTAATGTGAATGTATATAGGCTTATCGGGCGGCGAGTGATGGATGGCGTTTTCTATTAGATTGATAAAGACTTGTTCAATCCGGTCTTTATCAGCGAACACAAACACATCACCAGCTTCTTCCTCTAGTTCAATAAAGATCTCTGCCGATTGCAGCTGGGGCTCCATTTTTGCTGCAACAAGACGAGCTTGTTCACTCAAATTATAGGAGCTTGGCTTGATCGTTATATGACCATGTTGAAGCTGTGACATATCTAATAGATCATTTACCAGCTTGCTTAAACGTTCAGTTTCATTTTTCATGATCGCGTAATAGTGTTTTTTACGATGATCCGCGATTGTGCCATCAAGAAGGGCTGTTAGAAATCCTTTAATAGATGTGAGCGGCGACCTTAAGTCATGGGACACATTTGTAATAAAGTCCGTTCTCATCTGTTCAATATTCTCGAGCTCTTTTGCCATGTAATTAAAGGTCGTTCCTAACTGGCCAATCTCATCATTCGTAGCAACTCGTACATGTTGAGAAAAATCGCCTTTAGCTAATTGAAGGGCAATTTGATTCATCTCTCTTAACGGAGCCGTCAGCCTTCTTGAGATAAACCAGAGAATAAATCCTGTAAGTGACATAGTGATCGTGAAGGTTAAACCAATCATGATCAGCACTTGTTTATACTGATGATCTAATTCATAATACACCATGACCATGACATGAGGTGTGGGGGCATTGACATCAATCGGTTCGGCTAACGTATAAACAAGACGGTTATCCACCCACATCCCTTCAGCTAGTTCCCCTCCGCTAAGCAGGTCTTCAACCACATGTACATTGACTTTAAGCTGTGGGGCTTGATCATAGCTCGATTGATATACACGGTTTGCCTCTGAATTGTAAATAAAGATGCTATTATTCATTTGACTCAAACTGATGTCGAGTGAAGCATCAAGGACCTCCTCGCTCCAGCCTTCTGTTGCTGCCAGATCGAAATGTCCTTCAATCTTCGCTTTTGAATAATCAAACCCCTCTTTAAAGTCATCATACATATTCACATGAAAAAGATAGAGAAAGATTGAACTAAATAAGAAAAATGAGACAAGGATAATCACAAAATAGGTGACGAACAGCTTTGTAAAAATATTTTGATGTCTAATCATTTTGCTTCTCCATAAACTTATACCCTACGCCACGAATCGTTTTGATCGTCCATTTCGCATCAGCGTCTGTTAACTTCTCGCGAATACGTTTAATATGAACATCGATTGTTCTTGGATCTCCATCAAACGCATAGCCCCAAATCTCATCTAGTAGCTGCTGGCGAGTGAACACTTGATTAGGGTGACTGGCAAGATAATAAATCAAATCCATCTCCTTAGGCGGCATGATCATCTCTTTACTGCCAACAGCTGCCTTATATTGCTTCCTATCAATAATAAGCTCTGAGAGAGATATAATCTGTTCCTCATCATCTAACAGATCGGCCCTTCTCATAACCGCCTTCATTCTAGCAACCAATTCATTTGGATCAAAAGGCTTCACCACATAATCGTCTGCACCGATGTGGAGCCCTTTAATCTTATCCTGGCTTTCTCCCTTTCCCGTCAGCATAATAATAGGAATCTTCCGGTTATCCCTTCTAATGTCTCGGCACACTTCCCACCCGTTTATCTTGGGCAGCATAATATCTAGGAAAATAAAATTAGGATAAGAATCAAAATACGCTTCAAGACCTTCTTCCCCGTCATAGGCAACGAGCGTCAAATAGCCTAGTTTCTCCATATATAATTGAATCAGCTCAGCAATATGAAGGTCGTCCTCTATAATTAATACAGTTAATGCCTTATGTTTCATCTTCTTACCTCTGTTTATTTAGAATACGTGCTCACTCTATTATAACGAAGGTTTATGAACATAATATGAACAAGCTCTCTTACACACTTTCAGCAGTTGATTGCCTACTCATCTGTACTTTAGGCTTTGTTGCCTTATACCAATGCAAGCAAAGGATGAAAATAATGATGATATCAACAGCATCTCCGCCGTAATACATTAACATTCCTCCACTTTCCGCTTGGGCTCTTTCCACTCCTTGAGGAGGGTTAGCATAAATATATTTTGATAGAATCCCATGTCCTGCTAGTGCAAGGACCAATACTACTGAACGATAAAGATAGCTCCTTATATGAGGCATCGGATCGATATAGATCATCGACACCGTAAATAGATATCCAGCTAAAAAAACGTGGAAATGAATAAAGATATGAAGAGCGACAATCTCGTGCATCATCAGATAGAGGTCTGTCGTATAGAGAAGCCAAAGTCCTCCTACATTTAATAGAGAAGCAATAATTGGGTCTGTAAAAAACGCTGCTACTCTCGTTCGTAATACGTTTGTTACCTTTCTAGCAGCATGGGTAGGAAGTGTACGTAAGAACAAGGTCATAGGCGCTGCGAGAACCATGAAGAGAGGTGCGAGCATTCCCAAAAATAGATGCCCGGCCATATGCCAAACAAAATCCTCATGAGCAAGCTTAGCTAACGGACCTAGAACAGAAATGACCGCTAAAGCTGTTCCAGCCGTCCACAACCCAATTCGGTAGACGGGCCATTTTTTATGAGTATGATTAGATATCATGACAGCGGCCAAATATAAAATAAATAGTACAATAAAGGGAGAGGCTAAAATCCACTCAGCCAGGACAAACCGGGTCTGCTCCATAGCGTGTTGGTAATGATGATGACCTTCCATGAATTATTCCCCCTTTACTTGTCTTGATTGATTAGATCGCTTAACAAGAACAATACCAATAATGATCATGACAACTGCACCGATATTCCATACCAAATCATACACAATGACATTTTCTACATAGCGAATCTGGTGAATACGCATCACCTTATGCTGAATGATCCCATCATACAGCTGAAACACTCCGGCACCAAGAAAGATCCCGCCCCACCACCGTTTAATATTCACGGCATGACGCCGTCTCAAATCAGCAAATAAGAAAAGGCCGCCAATTGTTGCAAACCAACTAAAGGCATGAAATAACCCATCTGAGATCAACCCGATATCTGTAGTCGACAAATCGTAAAAATGATGCCACCGTAGCAGCTGATGAAAGACCATTTCATCAATGAAAGCAATGAGGCCAATTCCAAATAAGATCCCAGACCAAAGGTTCCGTCTCGAATAGTCATCCTTCTTAACATTATTCAAATCATTGGCTATACTCTTCTTCTCCATAAGAACCTCCTTAAAGACTATCAAGTATTCTAGCAATACACTCTCTATGTATTTATTACCATTTATATCATTATTAAACGAATGCTTTTAAAGTAATAGCTAACAGCCCCTCACCTGTATAGATAAAGGGCTGTTTTCTTTCTTTTTATTCACCATCTATTGGAAGGAGTCGTTTTTGTTTAGATTGTTCGGCTAAGATCGCACTTAAAACCTTTTGTATGCGGCCAGTCAGTTCTGTAGCATGTTCAGGGTTGGCTAAATTTCTTTCTTCAAACGGATCTTGAGTAAGATTATATAATTCAAATTCATCAGGCACTTGCTTTCTTGTTTGATCATCATCGAACTGAGGATTGTCAAAATATCGGGCATACTTCCAGATTTCCTTCTCGCTTCTCTTTCCGCTCGGAAGTTTAGCAATAACCGCTTCGATATGATTAGGCTGAAGAACTGACTGATAAGGCTCTCCTCTAGCGGTTGTTTGATTCAGTCCCTTAGTGACATCGTCATCCGTCATAAAGTAAAGAGGTTCATCTGCCTCTTGAAACGCCTCTGACCCTTTTATTAACGGGGTTAGATCCTTTCCAACTAAAGGCCTTACTTCTGTATGACTTTTTGCAAGCTTATCCTGCACCTTTTCTATCTTCACTCCTGATAACCCTAATAATGTAGGCAGAATATCAACATGACTCGTCAGCATATCCGTTTCCTCATCCTGCTCGAAAAGAAGCGGATTATGAATAATGAGCGGAACGTGGATAGATTCTTCGTACATGTTATACCACTTTTGATGCAATCCCCCATGTGCCCCTAGCAGCTCTCCATGGTCAGAGGTAAAGATCACAATGGTATCTTCATAAAAACTAGATTGTTTAAGAGCTTTAAAAACCTTTTTCATCTCTTGATCTGCTTTCTTTTGTAGGCTGTAATACAGCTGTCTGTAAAAATTATTGTCGATAATCGGCTGAAGGGCTCTGGGGTAAGTGTAACGATAGCTCTCCTGTGCTCTCGGTTTAGTTGATAATGACTCCTCTACCGTAGGAGCTGGCGGAATAAATGGCAGTGTCTGATCGACCTCAAAATGAAAAGCTGGCTGCACAGCCGTTAGTACACCGTACAAAGCGATATCATGAGGATTTACCAATGAACACATAACAAACCACGGCTTTTGTTCCTCTATTTTTTGACTTTTCTTATCTAAAGACTTTATCAGCTTCACCGTATCTTCTGCATAAACCTGATCACGCCCACTCATACCCTTAGCCGCAGAAGAAGCAGAGTTACGAGGGTCTGTTCCATGAGGTTCAGGTCCTATCCAGCTAGAAAATCCAAAAGCATCAAGGCGATTTGCTTGTTTATACATTTTTACCTTGTCTTTCACAGGGACCCCCGTATTTGTGTTATAGCTAGAATATGCATCATGAGTACCTGGAATTAAAATATCTTCATCCGATGCATGCCACTTACCTTTCCAAAAAGTATCATATCCCGCTGCGCGAAAATAATGCCCCATGGTCGGTACAGTATTAGGATCGAGCCAAAAAACATCTGGGTCAAATGCTCCCTTAGCGACACCAGTGGTTTGAGTGACTCCGTGCAGGGAAGGGTATTGTCCCGTATATAATGTGGTTCGACTCGGGGAACAGGCGGTACTACCAGCATAATGATTTTTAAATACCATCCCATTTTTACGTAACAGTTTTTGTGCTGTTAAGTTTTCTTCACACCATTTTTTTAATTCGTTCGTTTCATACACTGCGGGATACCGTTGCTGGTCCACCATTAAGATAAGAATGTTCGGCTTCTTTCTCTTCTTGTTTCTCATGTGATCGCCCCCTGCATGTTAACTCTTTTAAACGATGCAAACTTTATATACTATATGCTCTATTGGATAAAGGCAGTATCTATTTCTTAATTGAAATGGACGTTTAAAGAATAAGAAAAAACCTTATCACATGATGTGATAAGGGCGCAGTTTATTTCGTTTGATGAGCTTTGCTGTAAGTCTCTCGAAGCTCTACTTTTAAGACCTTGCCAGATGGGTTTCTTGGCAACTCATCGACAAATTTAATCGATTTTGGTTTCTTATAACTGGCTAACCTGCCATTACAAAATTCAATCACATCTTCACTTAAAATCGATACATCATCCTTTGGTACAACAATTGCCTTCACTGATTCTCCCCATACTGGATCTGGAACTCCAATTACCGCAACATCTAGAATATCTGGATGAGCATACAGCACTTCTTCTATTTCACGGTATTTACCCCTCCGCTGATCAGCATATCTTTTTTCCGGTCGACAATATAGTAATAGCCTTCCTCATCCTGCATCGCCATATCTCCTACAGAAAAATAACCATTCCAAAAGGATTCGTCTGTCGCTTCTGGATTATTATAATAGCGATCTAACAAATAAGGCGTCTTAAAATAAAGCTCTCCTACTTCCCCATGCGGTACAGGTTTCTTCTTTTCATCTAAAATAAGACATTCAACATAAGGAAACGGCTGCCCGACACACCCATCCTTTCTCTTAATATCTTTAGGTTTGATATTGAGTGTAATCGCCGCTTCTGTGGAACCGTAAAACTCATGAAGGTCTACATTTGAAAAGAAATGAAGAACATCGTGCTTCGTTTGGGTAGGTAGCGGTGCCCCTGCTGATATCAGGATCCTCATTGAGCTCGTATTATACTTATTTTTCGTTTCATTATCTACGTTTACTAGAAAATTAAACATCGTAGGAGCCATGAAAGTATTAGTCGCTTTATACTTTTCTACATCTGCAAGAAATTGTTCTGGATTGTAGGATTCTTCAACGACTACTGTCCCACCGACAATTAGCTGCATCATCAAGAATATCCAAGGTGCAGCGTGATAAATAGGGCCAGCCACAATATGTACATCCGATTCATCTATTTTATACTCGTAGGCTGCAGCCATCCCCGTCAGCATACGTGAGCGGTGAGAAATTACGACACCCTTTGGTTTGCCCGTCGTCCCAGAGGTGTAGCCAATATAGAGGGTATCCTTCTCGTCCACTTCAACATCCGGTTCAGCCGTTGAATTCCGTGATAGGAATGGTTCGTAGTTTAACAAGTTGCTCGCAGTCTCTTCCTTGCCTACAACTAACACCGTATCTAGCTGGGGCAGCTTTGGAAGTAATGCTTTAATATCTGCTACATATTCGGCAGTGGTAATAAACCCGCGGCTTTCTGAATTCGCTATGATATATTCCATTTCTGGACCGACTAAACGGTAGTTTATTGGAACAACAATGACACCGATCTTAGCGAGTCCTATAATTACCTCAATGTAGGCAGCATGATTTTTCATCATCACTGAAACTTTATCGCCTTTTTTGTAACCTTGTGATAAGAAAGCGTTCGCAATTTGATTTGTACGTTGGTTTACATCGTGATAAGTCAAGGTCTCACCTTTAAAAATCACGGCAGGCTTATCTTTAAATTTCTCAGCATTTTGCTTGAAAACAGATCCAAATGTAAGCACAATCTACACCCTCTCAAAGTAAATATTATGAATTATCACTCTTTAATTGTATATAATTTTCAGAATCCTAACAAGAAACATCGAATCAAGCACAAAAAAAGTCAGTGCTTCCTTCGATAAGAAAGAGTGCATCTGACTTTTAACAAAGCATTCCGCTATTTAAACCAACCCTTCTCTTTAAACCTCGAAATTGCTTCAATTCTGTTACCTACATCAAGCTTATCCAGTATGACTGAAATATAATTACGCACCGTACCATTTGTCAGATAAAGCTCACTTGCGATCTCGTTAGTGCTTTTCCCTTCAGCAATTAACTCCATGACCTGCTTTTCACGATTCGTAAGTGGATTTTTATCATCGTAAGCCAAATCGATTAATTCTGGGGCATAAATCCGCCTGCCGTCCATGATGATACGAATCGAGTTTGCTAGTTCTTCACTAGGACTATCTTTTAACAAATAGCCGCTCACCTCTGCATTTCTGGCCCGTTCAAAATAACCGGCGCGTGCAAAGGTGGTTAAGATAATGACTTTACATGGTTGATCGATCAGTTCTTCTGCTACATCAAGTCCACTTTTCATTGGCATTTCAATATCCATGATACAAATATCAGGTTGGTGCTGCTTCACTAAGGCTAAAGCTTCTTCACCGTTCCGTGCTTTCCCAACCACTTCCATATCTTCTTCCAAATCAAGTAAAGAACTGAGAGCCCCTAGCAACATTCGCTGATCTTCGGCAATTACTATTCGAATCAAGTCAATCCCCCCTATGTCCTTTGTTGAATGATATTTGGCACTCGAATATCAAGAGTAGTCCCATCTGATGCTGAGATGTCCACACTGCCATTTACAAACTCTAACCGTTCTCTAATTCCCCTCAGTCCATTTCCTTCCGTTGAACCCTCGTCCTCTGATATCCCAATGCCATTATCATGTACAATAATTTGAAGTTCTTCATCTAGCTCTTGGATCACTAATTTACAAGAAGTAGCCTGACTATGCTTAATGACGTTGGTCACTGCCTCTTTCAAACACATACTCACGACATTTTCGACTAATAAGGGGGTATTCGTTAATTTGGCATTCCCTTCAAAAATGAATTCCATTTGTGCTGCTTTTAAAATTTGCTGCATATGAATGATTTCATCTTCTAGCTTTGCCCCACGCATATCAGATACCATTTCACGAACTTCTTTCAATGCTGTCCTCGCTGTTTGATTAATATCACTTAATTCAACTTTTGCATTCTCCGGGTTGATCTCAATTAATTTCTTAGCCAAATCACTTTTTAATCCAATAAGAGATAATTTTTGACCAAGTGTGTCATGTAAGTCACGGGCAATCCGTTGCCGTTCTTCAATAACGATAAGTTGAGAGATTCGTTTGTTTGCATCTTCTAATTGTCCTTCCAACTTTTCACGTTTGTTTCGATTATACGAATTAATGGGCAACAAAATCACACCGATAATCGAAATAATAATAAAAGGAAATTGAGCAAAAAACAGTTCATTTTGAGTAAAAAAACTTAAGCTCGCTGCAATAATCGTTGTTAACAAGTGCGTGACATAAAGGGTGAAAAACCCCACTTTACTTTGAATATTCCCTATGAAAAAGGCGAGGAAAAGAGCAAAATAAACATACCCGTAAAATAAGCTCATACCAATACTGATCGCCATCTCAATTCCTACCCATAAATAGACGAGCCCACCTTTAGAAATAAACGATAGACGGTACGAAACAAAGAACAATAAGATCATAATAATACCAAAAATAATTTCGATAGCCGAAGATGACCTAAAGATGAAGTAGAATGGTAATAAACAAAAAATAATCCATACGTACACGCTTAGCCCCGTATTTTTCGGAAAGATATTATACCAACTTTGCATAATGACCTCCTTTCTTTATTTAGATGATACTTTTATCATACAATAATTTTCCTTTTTTTGTCCTTTTTAAGAAGCAACGAAAAACCATTCAATGGTGATTGAACGGCTTTTCATTGAACTATTTATTATTAGTTTGAAGGCTCGCTTGCCTCTTTTTCAACTCTACATTTGATTTTGCCTTAGGAAGTAGGTGTGCTACTTGTTTAAAACTAACAAACGTTTTACTTTTTTGGTCATATAGACGGAAACGAATCGATTGTAAACTTGATCCCACAGTAATCGTTGTCGCTTGTTGCAGTGGTGGTGTTGTTTCATGAACTTTTTCTAAGTTGTAATTCGGAACTCTAGGACTTAAATGATGTACATGATGGTAGCCAATATTTCCTGTCACCCATTGTAATACTTTTGGGAGTTTATAATACGAACTTCCATCTATAGCAGCTTTCACATAATCCCACTCTTCTTCATTTTCAAAGTAAGAGTCTTCAAATTGATGTTGCACATAAAATAACCAAATTCCAAGCGATCCTGATACGAATAAAATAGGTGTTTGAACAAGTAAGAACGCCTGCCAACCAATTAACCAGATGAGCACGGAATAAACAGCCACAACTGAAACGTTAATCAAATGTGTATTTAGTCTTTCTTTCTTTCTAGCATCTTTACGATTGAAGCGATTTGTAATCAAGAACAAGTAAAGTGGCCCCAATCCAAACATCACAATTGGATTGCGATAAAGGCGGTATGCCATTCTTTCCTTAAATGAGGCTGATACATATTCATCTACCGTCATAATCCACACGTCACCCGTGCCACGTTTAGCTAAATTACTGCTTGTTGCATGGTGAATCGAATGCTCACGTTTCCACTTTTCGTAAGGGAACATCGTAATGACACCCGTAATGGTACCAACTATATTATTAAGCTTTTTACTTTTAAAAAATGAACCGTGACAACAATCATGAAAAATAATGAAGATGCGAACAACAAATCCTGCTGCTACAACGGCAAATGCAAAGGTTAACCAGATTGAAATGGATAAACTTTGATACGCTAAAAACCATAATAAGAAAAACGGTGGAACCGTATTCAATATTTGTTTTAAGCTTGATTTAATATCTGATTTTTCAAATGGCGCAATACTTTTTTTGAGTTGAGATAACTTTGAATTACTACTCATGACTTCCCCCTTGATAACATCTTTAAATTTATTATGGGAACTATTTAATTAACTTAATCATAAAAGAAACAGATGCGGCAAAGAAGTCATGAACGTCAAGAAGCAGATATGACAGTTGTCATATCTGCTTGGTTATAAGCTATTAAAAAGAAGTGTATACGCTCCTCCTTATGCAAACGATTTATGCCACATACCATCATTTCTTCCCCTTGCAAAACAATCAATCCGGTTCAATCCCCATGACACAGCCCCTGGGGAAGAACGAATTCCTCCTTGTGGGGCTCCGAGGTTCTCCCAGTTACTCCACCTTGATCCGTTCCACCATTTATGCCACATTCGATTGTTCCTAGCTCTTACAAAACAATCAATTCGGTTAGGCGCCCAAGAAGAAACAGCCGGTGAGCCATCAAACCCTCCCTGTGGTGATCCGAGATCTTCCCACCCGCTCCACCTTGAGCCATCCCACCATTTATGCCACATTCGATTGTTCCTGCCTCGAACAAAACAATCAATTCGATTTGGTCCCCAAGAGACAGCACCTGGGGAACCATTTAATCCTCCCCTTGGAGCACCGAGATTTTCCCAGCTGCTCCACCTTGCCCCGTCCCACCATTTGTGCCAAAGGTTGTTATCATTCCCTTGTACAAAGCAATCTAATCGATTTGCTTGCCATGATGCCACAGCAGGTTTCCCTGTAAACCCAGGCCGAGGAGCTCCAAGATCTTCCCATTCTCTCCACCTTGAACCGTCCCACCATTTATGCCACATCGTATCCCTTCCAGCTCTTGCAAAACAATCAATTCGATTTGGTCCCCATGAAACGGCCTCCGGTGAGCTTCTTAAACCACCCCTTGGCGAACCTAGGTCCTCCCAATTATTCCACCTTGCCCCGTCCCACCATTTATGCCACATATTATTGTTGTTTCCTCGAACGAAACAATCAAGTCGGTTAGCCTGCCATGATGCTACAGTAGGTGACCCCCTAAATCCACGTGGAGGGGAACCAAGATCCTCCCACTCTCTCCAACTTTGACGCCAATCAAGATTGTGGCCCTCATGTTGATCATAATAAGTCGGAGTATACGGCTGATGTGTGTATGGATTATTTTGAAACTCGTATCCTTGTTGAAGTGTGTATGGGTTGGATTGCAGTTGATACCCTTGTTGAAATGGGTATGGGTTATATTGCGGTTGATCATCGTTTTGGTATCCATAACCCTGCTGCCATTGAGACGAATGGTAAGGACTGTTCCTATACCAATGTGTATACGATTCTGGTTGAAACTCATTAACCATCTTACACATCCCCCCTCGTATTGTTTTACTTATTCAGATTATGACTATACGAAGATGTACCATGACAAAAACACTTCACTAATAAAATTTACGTAAATTCAGTGACACCATTCACTATGGGCAGAAATGCAAAAAAGACACCCTACATGGGCGTCATATTTTGCATATAGTGTTCGATGTCTATTGCCCTTTAATCATTTTCCGTACCCCAAATCGCAACATTTTGATTCTGCAGCCCGAAGTTATGACCATTCCACCCTAAAGTGTTCAGGACATACCCAAGAGAGTCTGCATTGTATCTCCCTGCTATTTTTTGATAAGCAAGTAGCTCATACACACCATCTGAATTAAAATCGATTGGATATAGACCACTTAAAGGATTGACAAAACCGCTGATCGGACTGAGAAGCAAACCGTTTTCATCATATATTTCATTTAAATAATCACTATCTCGAGTTGAGATATCAATGATGTATTTTGTATTATTTATGAGGCTAATGACTTCGACTTTATAATAATCTTGGTACGTGACTTCATATTTATACTGCTCATTATACACATTAAAATCAAAAAGTAGTTGAGCCATATTATCAAGGTAGGAATAAATGAAATGATACATAATCGCTCCGCTGCCGCCCGTATTAATACTTATAAAAATATCATCAACTCCGTTTCCGGTAAAATCGCCTAAAAACAAAGTAGGTTCATAGCCCGTATTATCACTAAGTGCGACACTCGACATGTAGCCTGTACTCCCGTCTTGAACAACTAGAGTGATATCCTGTATAAAAGGACTATCAGGCGTTTGTATACCAGTGAGATATACTTGATCGATAACACCGTCTCCTGTTACATCTCCCTCTGCATAAGCTACAACTTGCACTTGACCATTGGTAACCCTAGAATAATACATATTATACGCCTCTCCCCCTGCTAGACTCCTATCCTTATCCTATGGGCTATATGAAATATTGCTACTTGTTTGGGTAAATATTGTACCTTTAATTTTTATCGATTACATACTTCTAATCGATTCGGGTAAGAATAATGTTTTCTACAAAAAAACCTCTAAAACCCCGGCAAATATAAAGCCTAGCATTTGTTCAAACACGGACATGTGATACAATATTCTCTATTACACAGTGTATGATGGAAAAACATTCTATACACAATTCATAATAAGAAAAGGCGTGAAAAAACATGGAACATACTTCTTCCAATTTTATACGAAATATCATAAAAGAAGACTTGGACTCCGGCAAACGAAACCATGTTATGACTCGTTTCCCACCAGAACCAAATGGTTACCTACATATCGGACATGCTAAATCGATCGTCATTAACTTTGATCTAGCAGATGAATTTGATGGAAAAACAAATTTGCGCTTTGATGACACGAACCCACTAAAAGAGGATTCAGAATATGTCCATGCCATTAAAGAGGATGTGAAATGGCTCGGCTATAATTGGGATGGCCTCTTTTTCGCTTCAGATTATTTCAAAGAGATGTATGAGAGAGCGGTCTTGCTTATTAACAAAGGAAAAGCATATGTCGATGACCTTTCAGCTGATGAAATCCGTGAATACCGAGGAACATTAACAGAGCCCGGGAAAGATAGCCCTTATCGCAGTCGTTCAATTGAGGAGAACTTAGACTTATTCGAGCGCATGCGTAAAGGCGAGTTTGGAAACGGGGAAAAAGTATTACGTGCAAAAATTGATATGAGCTCACCTAACATCAACCTAAGAGATCCTGTTATTTATCGTATTTCTCATACAACACACCACAACACTGGGAATGAGTGGTGCATTTACCCAATGTATGCCTTCGCTCACCCATTAGAAGATGCAATTGAAGGTGTAACTCATTCAATCTGTACAACAGAATTTGAAGATCAACGCCCTCTTTATGATTGGATCATTGAACAATGTGAAACCCAAAGTGTACCGCAACAAATCGAGTTCGGCCGCCTAAACATTACAAATACAGTTATGAGTAAACGTAAATTAAAGCAGCTCGTTGATGAAGGATTTGTAGATGGCTGGGATGACCCGCGTATGCCAACGATTTCTGGTCTTAGAAGAAGAGGTTATACACCTGAGGCAATCCGTACATTTGTCCGTGAGACTGGTGTTTCAAAAGGATGGGGAGCAGTAGACTCTCAAATGCTTGATTACTTTGTACGAGAGGACTTAAAATTGAAAGCTCCCCGTACAATGGGAATCCTTCGCCCGTTAAAAGTAGTCATCACTAACTATCCAGAAGGACAAGTTGAAATGCTTGATGCGGAAATCAACCCTGAAAACCCAGATATGGGAACAAGACAAATCCCATTTTCAAGAGAAATCTATATTGAACAAGAAGATTTTATGGAGAACCCTCCAAAGAAATACTTCCGCCTCTTCCCTGGTAACGAAGTTCGTCTAAAGCATGCGTACTTCATTAAGTGTGAAAACGTCGTCAAAGATGCGGACGGAAACGTGGTTGAAATCCATTGTACGTATGACCAAGAGACAAAGAGTGGATCTGGCTTCACTGGTCGTAAAGTAAAAGGAACATTGCATTGGGTCGAAGCAACTCAAGCCGTTCCAGCTGAATTCAATCTATTCGAGCCACTTCTACTGAGCGAAACGCAAGAAGAAGTAGAAGAAACAACAGAACCAGCAGAGGAAAAAACGTTCTTAGATCAAGTAAACCCTAACTCTCTTGAAGTACTAAAAGGCTTCGTTGAACCGAATATGAAAGACGTAAGTCCACAAGAGAAGTTCCAATTCTTCAGACACGGCTACTTCAATGTCGATCCAAAAGAGACAACGAAGGGTCACCCTGTGTTTAACTTAATCGTTTCATTAAAGAGTTCATTTAAGCTTTAATCACCCTTAGATAAAAGGGAAAAAGACCTGCAATTTCGATTGCAGGTCTTTTCTTTTCGTATGTGGAGTTTATTTTAAGTTAATAGTAGAGATTGTCCTAGCTCAAACGAACAACTATTTTGCTAACGTCACCCTTACGAACGGCAACTGCTAGGCCCCCCACTTTGGATTGATTCCTAAATTCTAAAATGAAATTTCTTTCGAGTTTTTCTAAGTGAAAAAGCTCTTTATCCCAACCTACTTTCTACCATAATTCCCCTTCCCCTTAAGTTTTTGCTATACTTTTAGTGAAAGTGTGGTGAATTCGTTGTTTAAAATATTTTTAATTGAAGATGATACTTCTCTTTTTAAAGAGATTAAAGACCGGCTTATAGATTGGGAATATGAAGTGTATGGGGTCCGGGACTTTCAAAAGGTGATGGAAAGCTTTGCTGAGGTTCAGCCAGACTTAGTCATCATCGATATCCAGCTTCCGAAATATGATGGCTTTCATTGGTGTCGGATGATTCGGGAACATTCGAATGTACCAATTGTTTTCTTATCTTCACGTGATCATCCTACCGACATGGTAATGTCGATGAATTTAGGTGCAGATGATTTTATTCAGAAGCCCTTTCACTTTGAAGTACTAATCGCAAAGATTCAAGCGATTTTGCGCCGTGTTTATAACTACAATACTGGCACATCGGAACTAAAAACGTGGATGGGTGCAACGATTGACTTGGAAAGAAGTCGTATAACGAATGATGATGGAATGATTGAACTTACCAAAAATGAGATATTTATCTTAAAGCTGCTTGTTGAGCGTAAAAATAAAATCGTCAGCCGAGAAGAGTTAATAAACTTATTGTGGGATGACCAACGCTTTATTAGTGATAATACGTTAACTGTTAATGTAAACCGGCTCCGCAAGAAACTAACTGAAATTGGTCTGGGAGCAGGAATTGAAACGAAGGTTGGTCAAGGGTATATGGCCATTGAGCAGGTGAGGAAATGATCAAGACCTTTATCAGGGAGAGAAGAAGCTGGATCTTTTTGATTGTTCTTTTGCAGCTGCTTGCTTTATTGATGGCTTACTTAGATCCCTCTCTTTCGCTTGGCTCGATATACTATTATGTATTTCTGGCCTTCGTTATTTCATCGATATTTATCGTAATACGATATTTCAAGGAAACGTCCTTTTTTAAAGAGCTTGACGCGCGGGATTCTACGACTGATATGACAAGTCTACCTGAACCAACCAGCCCATTTGAATCATTGATATATGAGCAAATTACCTCTCCTATTGAACAAATAGAAAAAGAAGCCTCTTGGAAGCACCTTCTCCTTGAACAAGAGAAGGACGAGCTGCTTTCTTGGATTCATGAGGTGAAAACACCATTAACTACTCTGCGATTAATCATTGATCGTACTGATGATCCTACGCTAAAGTCAGAGCTCATGCATGAGTGGTTACGAATTCACTATTTGCTCGATCAACAGCTGCACCAAAAGCGGATACCTTTTATTGAAAATGATTTATTTATTGAAAAGGTTGAACTTGAACCGCTTCTTTATAGTGAAATTCATACGTTACGGTCTTGGTGCTTAAAGAAGGGAATTGGTTTTGATGTTGAATTAGCTTCATCAAAAGTGCTCACAGATGCGAAATGGCTGTCTTTTATCCTCCGTCAGCTTTTAACAAATGCTGTTAAATACAGCGAGGAAGGATCAGAAATTACGATCCAATCATTTGTGCAAAAAGGGCAAACGACCCTATCTGTAGCTGATACCGGCCGCGGCATCGACCCACGAGACCTTCCAAGAATTTTTGATAAAGGTTTTACGTCTACCATTCAGCAGCACGATCAGCATGCAACTGGCATGGGCTTGTATTTAGCAAAAAAGGCCGCTCCCCCGCTTGGCATTCATATTTCTGTTCAGTCAACTATTGGCCGCGGGACAACCTTTACCCTTACCTTCTCAAAAGAAAATCAATATCTCCAGATTCAAGGCGTGTGACAAAAATGTCACTCGCTTTTGCCTTTTTGTTAGGAGAATCAAAGGACTCTATGTGCCAGACTTTATACAATAAGAGTATCTTAACAGGTGGAGGAAATGTGATATGACAATACTTGAAGCTAGAAAAATTCATAAAAGCTATGGAAATAAATTTACGAAGCAAGAAGTTTTGAAAGGAATCGATATCAGCATTGAAAAGGGTGAGTTTCTAACAATCATGGGTGCATCTGGCTCAGGGAAAACCACTCTTTTAAATGTATTATCAACGATTGACCGTCTAAGCCATGGTTCACTTATGATCAATGGAGAGGAACTAACGAAGAGCAAGGAAAAGAAGCTAGCAGAATTTAGAAAGCATCATTTAGGGTTCATCTTTCAGGACTATAATTTGCTAGATACATTAACCGTTAAAGAAAATATAATGTTACCTCTCTCAATTACGAACACTGCTAAAAAAGTAGCACTCGAGAAATTCCAATCAGTAGCAGCAGAGCTTGGAATTGAAGGAATTGCAGATAAATATCCTAATGAAATCTCAGGAGGGCAAAAGCAGCGAACATCTGCAGCGCGCGCGTTTATTCACCAGCCGAGTATAATATTTGCTGATGAGCCTACAGGTGCTCTTGATTCAAAATCAGCGTCTGACCTTTTAGGTAAATTAAGCAGCTTAAATGAAAAGCGAAAATCAACGATTGTGATGGTGACACATGACCCTGTTGCAGCCAGCTACAGCAGCCGCGTCATCTTTATAAAAGATGGCCAAATTTACACCCAACTAAATAAGGGAGAAGAGAGCCGCAACACCTTCTTAAAAGATATTATGAAAACACAAGGAGTGTTAGGCGGGGTGCACTATGAGCATTAATCAGCTTATTATTCGCAGCTTTAAGAAGAATATAAAGAGCTATTATCTATATGTGTTTGCACTCATGTTTAGCGCCGCACTCTACTTCGCCTTTGTCACTTTGCAGTATGACCCTTCAATGGATGAAGCATCCGAATCGCTTAGAGGGTTAGCTGCCATACAGACAGCATCCGTTCTTCTTATTGCGATCGTGACCGTATTTCTACTATATGCAAATAATTTATTCATCAAAAGACGTAGTAAAGAAATTGGGCTGTTTCAACTGATCGGTATGACAAAGAATCGTATCTTCATGATTCTTAGTGCTGAAAATTTAATGCTTTATTTCGGCTCGTTATTAATTGGGATCTTTATCGGCTTTGCCGTATCGAAATTAGTCGCGATGACCTTACTTAAAATAACGGGGGTGGAAGCTGTTGCCTCTCTTTACTTTTCAGGCAATGCTTTCATTCAAACACTGCTCGTATTCGGTGCTATTTATCTTTTAATCATGCTGATGAACTATCTGTTTATTAAGCATCAAAGCATCCTGTCTCTGTTTCAGATCAAAAGTAAAACAGAAGGCCGGGTGAAGAGGATTTCATTAGTTGAAATCTTAATTGGAATCCTCGGTATCACGTTGATTGCAACTGGTTATTACGTATCTGCGAGGCTTTTTGATGGAAGCTTTGTATCTATGAACTATCTATTTTTTGCGATGATCTTTATTTTGGCATCAGTTATTATCGGGACTTACTTTTTCTACAAAGGCTCAGTCCGATTTATAGCCAACCTCATTAGAAAGAATAAGAGTGGATACTTAAACATTAATGAAGTGATGTCGCTATCGTCAATTATGTTCCGCATGAAATCAAATGCGATGCTGCTCACGATTATCACAACGGTATCTGCTCTTGCTATTGGTCTCCTGTCATTAAGCTATATCTCGTATTATTCTGCTGAAAAAACAGCGGAGAGTACAGCTCCTGCCGATTTTACGTTTATCACCACAGAGAATGCAGAAGCTTTTGGTGAGGTATTACAAGAAAGCGGAATTACTTACAGTGAAAAAGTGATTGATGTGATCCAAATGGAAGTAAATGTAGAAGAAATTGTGGGAAGAGATATGGAGAACTTTCAATTTGATACGGGTAAAATGACCATGTCTGTGATTAGCGACCGTCATGTGGAAGGGATTGATGTTAGCGAAGGCGAAACGACATTCTCAGGGTTTAGTGATGCGATGCAAGCTCTGCTAAACTTACAAGATTCAGGTACACTCACCTTTCATGGACTCACTGAAGCAGTCGAGCAAGAGTATCTAGGATTAGCGAAAGAAAGTGTGCTTCCTCACTATTTCACATTTGGATTGCCAACAGCGATAGTCGATGATGCGACATTTACAAAACTCGCTAATGACATGAATCCAGATATTCAACTTGAATCCTCGATCTTTGTAGGATTTGCATTAGAGGATAGGGA
Organism: Alkalihalophilus lindianensis; assembly: GCF_032843265.1. NCBI lineage: Bacteria > Bacillati > Bacillota > Bacilli > Caryophanales > Bacillaceae > Alkalihalophilus > Alkalihalophilus lindianensis. Next base: position 65,440 of record NZ_JAWJBA010000005.1, on the reverse strand, counting down.
CACCGTGGGAGTAGCGGATGAATTATTTAACAGCATGCCGTTCAGTGAAGACTACGGCTATGCCTCTCAATACTCAGAAGTGCGCCAGCAAAAAATGAACATGGGACTTATCATGTTCATCGTCGGATTCCTTGGACTTACCTTTTTAATTACCTCAGGCTGTATTCTCTATTTTAAACAAGTGGAAGAAGGCGACGAGGAACAACCAAACTACAAGATTCTTAGAAAATTGGGTTTCACAGAAAAAGATCTACTAAAAGGTATACTAGGAAAGCAGCTATTTAATTTTGGTATCCCTTTAGTTGTTGGACTAGTGCACAGCTACTTTGCCGTCAAATCAGGCTGGTTCTTCTTCGGCACCGAGCTATGGACACCAATGATCATTGTGATGGGATTATATGCAGCAATGTATTCGATTTTCGGTGTCTTATCGGTTCTTTATTATAAGAAGGTTATTAAGATATCACTTTAATCAAGGAAGAAGCTCCAGGAGGTTGGTCCTGGAGCTTTTTTTGAGTTATTTAAAGAAGTTTAAAAATCAGCCAGCGCTGAAATTACCGATTAAAATCTCCTTACCACACATCCTTTACATAACGCCCTTCTTGTTGAAGATCATCTAACCACTTTTGAGCGTTTGTATCTGATTCATTTTTAATAGTGACATAATTGCTTTTTAATGTTTGTTCTACGTCCGGTGCCATCCTACTTCCTTCCCCACAAATATAGAGGTAGCCTCCTTCTTCATCAAGCAGTCGAATTAATTGGCCGGCGTTTTCATTCATCAGATCTTGTACATACGTTTTAGGCCTGTCTTCCATACGGGAAAATGCGGTATGCAGGGAAACGATGCCTTCTTTCTCATACTCTTTTAATTCCGAGTCATATAAATAATCATGCTTCTCGTGACGACTTCCAAAGTAGAGATGTGCTTCTCCAAGCTCTGTGCCTTCTTTTTTCAATGCATCTCTCGCTTGTATAAACCCTCGGAATGGGGCAATCCCTGTCCCTGGTCCAACCATTATCACAGGAGAGCTAGGTTTTTCTGGCAGCTTAAAGGCACGTTGAGTTCTAAAGAAGATCACTACGTCATCGCCTTCTTTAAGTTCCATCAAATAATTGGAAGCTACCCCTCTGTATTCTCCATTTCCACTATATGCGTCTCCTCTTACCACACTAACCGTAATACTTACTTGATCTCTCTGGACACTTGGGGCGCTCGAGATAGAGTAATATCTAGGTTTTAACGGTGGCAATAAAGATAAAAAGTGCTCAAATTCAATCTCACATGCATCATACCTTTCTAGGAAATCAAGCATAGAGACTCTTTTCTTAGAAACTTCAATACGAAAGTGCTCATCTTCTAGCAACTGCTCTAATTCGATTTTATGAGGAGGACAAGTCGTTTTAGACGCCATTTCTACTACTTGTTGTTTGCTAGCAGGTTCTTGTAATTCAACACTGTAGCTAAGAAGATCTTGGATACTTACTGGTTTTCTTTTTGGTAAATGGGCTAATTTGCGTCCACTCCCTTGTAAAATCACTTTTTCTGTTCCCTTCAAGTTAAAACGTTTTAAGACACGCTCAACCAAGAAATGATTATTTTTTGGGATGATCCCCAAGTGGTCACCTTCGCGATAATGCAACCCTTTCGGAACAGCTATTTCAAGGTGACGGGTGAAGCGCCCGCTTTCCTCACTTTGAAGTTCACGATTTTCTAGAACAGTGCTTTCCTTTGTTAAATGATTATTTGCTATTGAGGCCTCAGCAATTCCACTCACATATTGAAGCTCAAGACGCGTCCCTTGATTCCATAGATCTTCCTTCAGCTCGATATCAAGTTCCTTTAGAACAGCAGGCCACATGGCTCCGTGCCACTCCTCGAACTCCATTTCAAAATCAGCATTTGCGTTCCCCTCACCACGCTCATATACTCGTATAGCTCCTTTTCGTTCTAACTGTTGGTCAATGAGTACAGGTACTTTTTGATACGTACTTGCCCAATTAGTATCGCCACACCCGAATACAGCGTACCTCACCCCATCAAGTGAAGCATCAGTCTGATCGAGCCATTCTATAAATTCCTCGGCATTTTCAGGTGGCTTTCCGTTGTAAGAGGCTGACACAATAAGAACAAGCCCTTCCTTAGGCAAACTTCCTTTAAACTCATTTAAAGTCGCTACATTACAATCGAACCCTTGCAGGCGACCAGCCTCTGCTAAATCTCTTGCTACTCCTTCTGCGGTACCCATCACGGAACCATATAAAACGAGTAAAGGAGTCCCGTGATTATTTTTCTTTGCCTTTTCTTCTACCGGCTGAGTTTCTCTTTTTTTAACAGTACGTTTAGGGCTAGGCATCATGATGTCTTTTCTTTCACGTACTTGTGTTTTTATTTTAAAGTCATGAGGCTTTAGAGTTAATGTTTCTTTAACTTCAAGTTGGTAATCAGTATGGTCAATAAAGTCAAATTCTCTTAAAAGCATACCTAGTACCAGTGTTGCTTCATGTAAAGCAAACTGTTGTCCAATACATGCTCTTTTCCCATTACCAAATGGTTTATATGCATTCTCAGGCACTTTAGTAGGATCTTCAAACCTCTCCGGTTTAAATACATCTATATCCTCTCCCCAGGCTTCCTTATCTCGGTGCAGAGCAGAGAGGAGAACATTGACTGAATCGCCTTTTTTGATTTGATATTCTCCCTGAAGCGTTGTATCTTCTAGTGCATAAAGGGAAAACGCTGGTGCTGTTGGCCAAAGGCGTAAGGTCTCCTCTAAAATCATTCGTATATATTTAAGCTGACGCACTTGTTGATAGCTTGGTAGTTCATGTGTTAGAACCGTTTCCACTTCTTCTTGTGCTTTCTTTAATTTATCTTCATTTTTCAGCAAGTAATATACTGCAAAAGAAAGAAGTCCACTTGTTGTTTCATGACCTGCGATTAAGAATGTAATCATTTGATAGCGTATATTCTCATCATCTAACCCTTCTCCAGTTTGAGGATCTACTCCTTCAAGCATTCGAGATAGGAGGTCGCCCTTGTCGATCTCATCTGAGCGTTTGCGGTCAGCAATTAATTTATCTACCAGTTCATACATCGTATCAATATCTTTTTTAAATGTGTTCTTCTTTCGAATACTTAATTTATCTTGTATTTCAAGGCGATGCAATTGATTCATTGCTTCATCAAGCGCACTAACCATACTTTCAATAAATGGGTGATTTTTTTCAGTATAAAAACTATTAAACCGATAGTTAAACCCACATAAGCCGATGGTATCAAGGGTTAGACGTGTCATATCTTCAGGCACATCAATTTCTTCATCCTCATTGAGCCTTGCCCATTTTTGAATTAATTGAAGTGCAATATCGAGCATTTTATCGTGATAGCCTTGCATCGCTCTTTGACTAAAACTAGGCAACAATATATTATGAGCTTTCTTCCAATTATCTTCATGCGTCCAACTCGTGAATAACCCATCTCCAGAAAATTCTCTGACATTTCGCAATGGCTTCCATACGTTTTTGGCAAATCTGCTCTCATCACTAACCTCTTCGACAATCTTGTGTCCAGATACATACAATGTATCTCTTCCAGGAAGCTGCATTCTAAAAATAGGCCCATACTTAGTAGCTAACTTAGAAAACGATTGTGTAGGGGCATCAAAATTGATCTGAGGTAAATTTAATAACTGCCCGTAAGTACGGGGTTGTGGTATTTCGTTTCTTGTTTTAAGTTTTTTCATTTATTCTCTCTCCTTCTTAATAATTAAAACGGAATGAATATTCATTCCGCTTAGTGTAAAGAAATAGCATCCCAACAACATTTTTTAAATTCATCCATTAGATGGTCTGTAGCAGAAAAATGACCACGTTGAATAAATTTGTAATACCCTAAAAAGGCCCCAAATACCATCACTATTAAAACATATGAGGGCAGCGGCTTGATTAATCTTTCTTTCTGACCTTCTTTTATAAAAGAGTTAAAAAGTTCTAGAAGGGACTGGTAACTTTCTAGACTTTTGGCATCTAAACAATGATTATTGCTGTGAGAATCAATAAAATAAAGAGCTTGTAAATGTTCCTCTGCATAAGAAACCATTGCAAAAAAAAGATGGTTAAACTTTGTTTGAATCTCTGCTTCTTCAGGCGGATAATTATTTAATATTGTCTGTTTTAACTTTTCAATGTATTCCTGAAATAGCTCATTAACCAACGTTTCTTTGTTCTCAAAATAGCGATAAATTGTTCCTGCTCCTACCTTAGCCTGATCTGCAATCATTGGAATTGTAGTAGCATGAAATCCTCGCTCCGCAAATAAATGGACTGAAGCTTCTAAAATCTGAGCGCGCTTATCTTTTTGCATAATAAACTCCTTTATTTATTTCGTACAATAATGATATTCACTCATTCAACAAAACAAAATAAGTGAAAATAAGAAAAAGTTACCATAAATTAAGTTTTCCAACATAGCTTTTAAGCACTAGAGTTCAACCTTTTATTTTTCTGGTCTTACATCTTCACCCTTCGGAGGTATGTGCTTATTTATGTTGCTTGTAGAGCTTATAACGAGTGCCTGAAAAATAGATTGATAATACTCCAATTCCTTTTTGGTCTTAGCACGTTTGATATTCAATTTTGTCCTTCTTAGAAGTTCAATTTCCTCTGATCTCAGAACATTTAAAGGAGCGAACTTTCTGCCCATTCTCTTAACTCCTTTTTTCTAACTTACATCACTAACCTACATTTTAACACTATGTTCCAAACGTTGAGTTGATAATTCTTTTTTCGACAATAATACACATACTAAAAATCATGCATATACCATTAGGATAAGCACGCTATAAATACTCAATTTTTTAATAAAAAGGTGCTCAGAAAAAGGTAACTCTGATAATTTTAGACTGGATTTTCATCTTCGAAAAATAGACTGAGTTCACTCCATACATCAAGATCCCCCTCATTATAAGAAGACCATTTACTAGGGTCATACCCTTTTTGATGCCTCAGTCCTTTGGATGATTTCTGATTAGGAGCTGGAGGAAGTAAGATGCATATGGTGCCACCGCGTGATTGCCAAAATAATCTTCTATAATTCCCAAACTACATAACTTTAATATGTCTTTATACTTAAGGATTCCTTGCTGAACAATAAACCCATTCCCCTCCAAAATGGAGACAAAATCATTAACATTTCCTCGTCTCTCATCATCCCTGCCACTCCACGTACTGTTATCCATTTGATTCATCCCTTCTCAGTGGAAGCTAAAAAATACTCCGTATGAATGTATGAGTGGAGTGCGCAGTAGTGCTTTTCATAATAAGGTTGTACATAAGAAAAAGAGCCGTTTCATGTTGAAAGGCTCTTGCTCTTAATTTCCTTGTATTTTAAATGGGACACTTCTACTGTTCCTGCATTCCATCAAGATTCTTTGACTCAAATTGATCAAGCAATTCACGCACTGCATCTGTTGATGCTGTGTTCATTAGCTCATTTCTTAATTGACTCGCCCCTCTAAATCCTTTGACATAAATCTTAAAAAAGCGATGAAGAGCCTTGAACGGACGCAGCTCTAAATGTGAGTATTTATCATAGAGATCTAGATGCAACCTTAAGAGATTTAGCAATTCCTTGCTGCTATGATTTTTTGGCTCCTTTTCAAAGGCAAATGGATTATGAAAAATACCACGCCCAATCATCACACCATCAACACCATATTGCTCAACAAGCTTCAAGCCAGTTTGACGGTCAGGAATATCTCCATTGATCGTCAATAGTGTATGTGGTGCCACCTCGTCACGCAGTTTTTTAATCTCTGGGATCAACTCCCAATGAGCATCCACTTTGCTCATTTCATTTCTTGTACGCAGATGAATAGAAAGGTTCACAATATCTTGCTTAAATATGTGAGTCAGCCAGTCCCGCCATTCGTCTACTTCCGCAAAACCAATCCTTGTCTTTACACTTACAGGCAATCCACCTGCTTTTGCTGCCTGGATCAATTCGGCAGCCACTTCATGACGATGAATCAGCCCGCTTCCTTTCCCATTCTGAACCACATTAGGTACAGGACAGCCCATATTAATATCCAGACCTTTAAAGCCAAGCTCCGCCATCCCAATACTCATTTGACGAAAGTATTCAGGCTTGTCCCCCCATATATGAGCTACAATCGGCTGCTCATCTTCTGTAAAAGTCAAACGCCCACGCACACTTTTCATCCCATCCGGGTGACAATAGCTCTCGCTGTTGGTAAACTCTGTGAAAAACACATCAGGTCTAGCCGCTTCACTTACTACATGACGAAAAACAACGTCCGTCACCTCTTCCATTGGTGCCAGTATAAAAAAAGGTCGAGGTAAATCAGCCCAGAAATTTTCTTTTTTATTTATATTCAAATCCATCTTTATATTCACATCCATCTTTATATTCAAATACTTTCATGATGGGGTATCAGACCAACCCATTATCTCAAATTCAAAAGTAGAATGTCCTAGTTTCTTATAAATTTATACCATGCTTAAACACGTTTTATCAAACTGAACGCTAATCTTCATGTTAACTTCACAATCTTTCTACCACAAAAAAGAGTTCTTGCTAAATCCAACCATAAGCAGCATTCAACTATTCGAGTTTAAACAAGGAAAATTGGAAGAATACTGACTCGGTGGTTAACAAAAAAACCGAGAGTGCAAAAGGTTTTTTTGCGATCTCAGGGTCGGGTTAGCAAAAGTTTAATTTAAGGTTATTTGTTTAAAACAAGTTGCGCTACACACTCCACATGTGTCGAATGTGGAAACATATCCACCGGCTGCACTTCTTTTGTCTTATACCCACCATCTTCTAACACTCGCAGGTCGCGCGCTAGGGTTGCTGGATTACAGGATACATAGACGACGCGCTTTGGCTTCATGTTTAAGATCGTTTCAAGAAGCTTTTCATCACAGCCTTTACGCGGTGGATCGACGACGATGACATCTGGGCGGATGCCTTGTGCATACCACCACGGCATGACGTTTTCTGCTTCTCCTACTGCAAAGTCGACATTTGTGAAGCCGTTAATTTCTGCATTTTTCTTTGCATCTGAAATCGCTTCTGGCACAATTTCAACGCCGTATACATGCTTTGCTTTTTGAGCGAGAAACAGAGAGATCGTTCCAATGCCACAATAGGCGTCGATGACCGTTTCGTTTCCTTTTAAATCGGCGTATTCTAATGCTTTATCATACAGCACTTTCGTTTGGTCTGGGTTGACTTGGTAAAATGAGCGAGCTGATATCGCAAAGCGGATGTTTCCTATTGAGTCATAAATGTATTCGTCTCCCCATAAGATAATCGTTTGATCACCGAAGATGACATTTGTGCGCTTTGGATTAATGTTTTGTACAATTGACTTCACTTTAGGAATCGCTTGTTGGATATCTTCTATGATGTTCTTCTTATTTGGCAGCTCCTTACCTCTTGTTATGAGGACGACCATGATATCTCCTGTTTGTTTGCCGTAACGTGCGACAACGTGACGAAGGGTACCTCGATGCTTGTCCTCATCATAGCCACGAATGCCATATCTCTTGGCAATTTCTTTGACAATGCTTACGACTTCATCATTTTCTTGATGCTGTATTAAACACTCATCCATGTCAATAATGCGATGGCTGCGCTCTTGATAGAAGCCTGCGATCAGTCCCCCTTCCTCTTCTCCTACAGGTACTTGCGCTTTATTGCGGTAGCGCCACGGATCGTTCATACCAAGGGTTGCATGTACAGGAATACCCTTAATCTGACCGATTCTCTCAAGTACGTCTTTCACTTGTTTTTGTTTGTACGTTAGCTGTGCCTCATAGCTCATATGCTGCAGCTGACAGCCTCCGCATTGGTTGTAGATTGGACAGGGTGGTTCAGCGCGATGTGCGCTTTCTTCAATCGTCTCCATGACACGTGCAAAGCCGTATCCTTTTTTCACTTTGACGACCTTCGCTTTAATCTTCTCACCAGGTAGAGCTTTTGGGATAAACAAAGCGTAGCCATCTACTTTCGCTACGCCTGCTCCGTCGTGGGTTAAATCTTCTATTTGTACTTCTATGATTTCATTTTTTTCAATTGGTGCGGGTTGTTTACTCATGTTATAGCCGTCCTTTTCACTTTTGTTTCTGTAGTGATTGTAGCATGGTTTGAAGGGATTACGAAACGGAACTTCACTGTGGAGCTGAATTTCCATATTCTTGATGCATTTGTACGAAATAATTTGATTTGTGTTCGAATTAATGGGAAGGTTGTAACGATTAATTCTTCACTCTGAGCGAAATCGTGCTGTTTGCATTCGAATTACATACATAACACCGCTCAACATCCTTCCCAAACATAAAAAAAGCTGCAGAAATAGCTGCAGCCTTCAAATTTACGCACGCTTCTTCCGATCTTTCGGTGTAAGCATTTGAAAATGTTGATAAAGGTTAACGAATTCAGCTGGTAATGCACCGCCGTGTTCCCCGTCTAAGTTAAGTTGCATATCACTTTCAACATGCACTTTAATCCGGTTCGCTTGGACATACATCACTTTTGGATGAGTGAGATGCTCCCCTCGCATGGCGAGGGTTGTTAAATGTAAGAACTCTGGGAATGAGATCTTTTTAACGACGATAAAATCAAACATTCCATCTTGTAGGGATGCTTTTGGTGCAAGGCGCTCGAAACCACCGACGGAATTTGTATTTGAGACTAAGAACATCATGATTTCACCTTCAAATAGCTTGCCGTCGTATTCGATCTTTACATGAGTTGGCGCGACTTGAGGTAATTTCTCTAGCCCTTTAATGTAATAAGCAAGCTGTCCAACCATTGTCTTCATCTTACTTGGCACTTCATACGTAAGCTCCGTTAACGTACCTCCTGCAGCGATGTTAATAAAGTATTTATCGTTCACTCGTCCAATATCGATCGGTTCAGTATGTCCGTTACATAAGATATCACATGCTTTTTCAATTTCTTTTGGAATGTGTAACGCACGAGCAAAATCATTCGTTGTCCCCGCAGGAATCAATCCAAGCATTGGACGCTTGTCAAGTTCTGCAAGACCGTTTACGACTTCAAATATCGTTCCGTCACCACCAGCCGCTATCACAAGGTCAGCTCCACGCTCTGCAGCGAGCTTGGCAGCTTTTTTGGCACACCCTTCACCTGTTGTAGCATGAGCAGATGTTTCATATCCTGCTTTTTCAAGCCGTTCTAGAACATAGGCAAGATTTTTACGAATCTGTTCACGTCCAGACGTTGGATTGTAGATAAGACGTGCTTTTTTCATTGCGATCCCCTACTTTAATTAAATTGAGTAAAAACCACTTATTGTCAGTTATTTATGAGTGTATTGTAACCTACTTAGAGAGAAAAGGACAATGAATATTGCTTATCTAAAGTGTATGTGAAAATAAGTCGTACATGCTTAGCTCTTTCACTTAATTCTCTCGCCATCATCTCTTCTTAAAAAAATACACCCATCCCACAATAATCAAAAGTCCAACTAAAAGATAACCGTAAATCACTTGATTCACTTCCTCTCATCATGAAAAAACGAGTGGTTAACCTACAAGGTTCTCCACTCGTTTTTGATCCCCTACGTAGGAGAGTACATATTAACGTTTTTTTATTTCTTCTAATAAAATCTTGTTTACCATTTGCGGGTTGGCTTTCCCTCTAGAAGCTTTCATAATTTGACCAACAAGGAAGCCAATCGCACGTTCTTTACCGCTTTTGAAATCATCAATTGATTGCTCGTTGTTATCAAGCACTTCTGAAACCATTTTAAGAAGTTCGCCTTCATCGGAAATTTGAACAAGCCCTTTATCTTTAACGATTTGCTCAGGATCTCCGCCTTTTTCGATCAGATCCTTAAATACTTTCTTGGCAATTTTAGATGAGATCGTCCCTTTTTCAATTAGTTGAATCATTTTGGCAAGGCCCTCTGGCGTTAGTGCTACATCATCAAGCTCTTTTTGCTCAGCATTTAGATACTCATTTACAGAACCCATCAGCCAGTTCGATGCAAGCTTCGCATCCCCACCTTGTTCAACCGTAGCTTCAAAGAAATCAGCCATTTCTTTTGTAATTGTGAGGACTGTTGCATCATATTCTGGTAGTCCTAACTCTTCCACGTAGCGTTTCTTTCTCGTATCAGGAAGCTCTGGGATTTCAGCACGGATTCTATCTTTCCACTCATCATCAATATAGAGTGGGATCAAGTCCGGCTCTGGGAAGTAACGATAATCATCCGACCCTTCTTTTACACGCATTAGAAGCGTCTTGCCGGTCGCTTCGTCAAAGCGACGAGTTTCTTGTTCGATTACTCCGCCTGCAAGCAGAACTTGCTCTTGGCGTTTCACTTCATATTCTAGACCTTTACGTACGAAGTTGAATGAGTTTAAGTTTTTAAGCTCAGCTTTAGTACCGAATTTCTCTTGTCCTACTGGGCGAAGAGAAATATTAGCATCACAACGTAGTGAGCCTTCTTCCATCTTACAATCAGATACATTTGTATATTGAATAATCGATTTAAGCTTCTCTAGATACGCATACGCTTCTTCCGGTGTGCGAATGTCGGGCTCAGATACGATCTCAATTAACGGTGTACCTTGGCGGTTGTAGTCACAAAGGGAATAGCTGCCTGAGTGAGTCAGTTTACCAGCGTCTTCTTCTAAGTGAAGACGAGTGATTCCGATTCGTTTTGTTTTTCCGCCTACTTCGATATCGATATAGCCGTGTTCACCAATCGGCTTATCAAATTGGGAAATTTGATAGGCTTTCGGATTATCTGGGTAGAAGTAGTTTTTACGATCAAATTTTGTATCAGTTGCAACTTCACAGTTAAGAGCCATCGCAGCTTTCATCGCATATTCTACTGCGCGTTTATTTAATACAGGTAACACGCCCGGATAACCTAGGTCAATAACACTTGTATTGGCATTTGGTTCTGAACCGAAGTGGTTCGGACTTGATGAGAATATTTTTGAATCTGTTTTTAACTCGACATGTACTTCAAGGCCAATAATCGTTTCAAAATTCATCTGTCTATTTCACCCCTTACAATGTTGGTTTTTTTGTATGATAGTCCGTTACTTGTTCAAACACATGCGCCACACGATAAATCGTACTCTCATCAAAATGCTTCCCAATAATTTGCAAACCTAATGGTAAGCCGTCTTGGAATCCACAAGGGAGAGAGATTCCTGGTACGCCAGCCAAGTTAACTGGGATCGTGAGAATATCATTTGCATACATCGTTAATGGATCATCTGTTTTCTCACCAATTTTAAAGGCAGGGGTTGGTGTTGTAGGCCCAATAATAACATCATAGTTTTCAAATATTTTCTCGAAGTCTTGTTTGATTAATGTACGAACTTGTTGTGCTTTTTTGTAGTAAGCATCATAATAACCCGAGCTTAAAGCAAATGTTCCAAGCATAATACGACGTTTCACCTCGTTACCGAAACCTTCCGCTCGAGTTTGCTTGTACATATCGATTAAGTTATCTGCATTATCCGAACGGAAACCGTAGCGCACCCCGTCAAAGCGAGAAAGGTTAGCAGATGCTTCTGATGATGACAGTAAGTAGTACGTGGCTAGGGCATATTTAGAGTGAGGCAGCGACACTTCCTCCCACATTGCACCTTGGGCTTCAAGTACTTTTAGAGAATCAAGAACAGACTGCTTAACGTTCTCATCAACGCCTTCTCCTAAATACTCCTTAGGCACAGCAATTTTAAGCCCTTTAATATCTCCTGTAAGAGCTGATAAAAAGTCAGGTACATCAACTGGTGCAGACGTACCATCCATCGGGTCAACACCAGAGATAGCTTGCAGTAAGTATGCATTATCTTCAACATTACGAGTAACAGGACCAATTTGATCAAGAGAAGAGGCAAAAGCAACTAATCCAAAACGTGATACTCGACCATATGTAGGCTTTAAACCAACTACTCCGCAATAAGCTGCTGGTTGGCGGATCGACCCACCCGTATCTGAACCAAGCGTAAATGGTACTTCGCCTGCTGCTACAGCTGCTGCAGAACCACCACTCGATCCACCAGGTACATAGTCAAGATTCCATGGGTTTTTCGTTTCTTTATATGCAGAGTTCTCAGTTGATGATCCCATCGCAAACTCGTCCATGTTCAGTTTACCGATTGTCACAGATTGCGCATCTCTCAACTTATGAACAACGGTAGCGTCATAGATTGGATCAAAGTTTTCTAATATACGGCTTGAGCAAGTTGTGCGTAAGTCCTTTGTAACGATATTATCTTTTACCCCAATTGGCATACCAAATAATAAACCGCGAGATGCATCTGTTCCTAGAGCTTCATCTAACTCAGCAGCATAAGAACGTGCTTTTTCCTCGTCTAAAGATAAAAAGGCCCCTACCTTGTCATCTACTTTGGCAATACGTTTGTAGGACTCATTAACAAGCTCTGAAACTTTCACTTCTTTATTGTGAAGCATCGTATGTAAATCTTTCATTTTGTGGTCAAATAACGACATGAAGCTTGTCCTCCCTGTTAATCCAAGATAGACGGCACTCGAATATGGCCATCTTCATGATCTGGTGCGTTTTTAAGTACTTCTTTGATTGGTAAACCTTCCGCTGGTTTATCTTCGCGCAGAACATTTTTCATATCAAGGACATGAGAAGTTGGCTCCACTCCTGTTGTATCTAGCTCATTTAACTGTTCAGCAAATGTGATGATTGCATCTAGCTGCCCTTGGAACATTTCGGCTTCTTCATCTGTAATAGCAAGTCTTGCTAAGTTAGCAACATGCTTAACTTCATCCGTTGAGATTCGTGACATCTCAATCACCTCCAGTAGTATTACGTGCATGTAGACAATATTCATTATGATACCAAATTACGCTCTTATAGGCAACAAAGCCCAATAGTATCAATACTTCTTTATCACTTTAAAGGAACCCACCAAATTATATTCACATAATAAATAAGAAGGCTGATCCCACGTTCAGATCAGCCTTCTATCATTTCTTTATTTTAATTCTTGATCAACTTGTTCAAATTGAGCTTTAATGTCTGCAGATGGTTCTTTATCGATGATACTAAATATCAACGCTGCAATCCACGCTAAAATGAAACCTGGAATGATTTCATATAAACCTAAGATTGGGAACTGATCAGCACTTAAACCAAACCAGCGATCAAGCTCAGCCCACACAATAACAGTGACACCACCGACAATCATACCAGCAAGCGCACCGTTACGTGTCATACGTTTCCAGAATAAGGATAGTAGTAAAACTGGACCAAATGCTGCACCAAATCCTGCCCATGCATAACCAACTAGCTCAAGTACTGAGCTCTCAGGGTTATATGCTAGTGCAATCGCAACTAAGGCGATCACAACTACCCCGATACGTCCTACCCATACCAACTCAGTTTGTGAAGCGTCTTTACGGATAAATCCTTTATACACATCCTCAGCCAGAGCACTTGATGATACAAGTAGCTGTGAGTCAATTGTAGACATAATTGCTGATAAAATAGCAGCAAGCAAGAATCCTGATACCCAAGGGTTAAAGAGCACTTGAGTAAATAAGATAAACACAGTCTCATGTGCGCCTTCTCCAATCGCAGCACCAGCTGGACCATTTACAGAGAAGTACGCAATCCCGATAAAACCAGTGAAGATGGCTCCAAATAACGCAAGGACCATCCAAGTCATCCCAACAAAACGAGCTTTAGGAATTTCGTCGACTGATTTTACAGCCATAAAACGAGTGATAATATGAGGCTGACCAAAGTAACCAAGACCCCAAGCAAGCAATGAAAGAATCGAGATGATTCCAACACCTGTGAATGCATCAAGATACGATGGATCAATCTCTCCAACAGCGTTCACGGTTTCACCCCAGCCACCCATTTCAGAAATGGCTACAATAGGGACAATGACTAAAGCTAAAAACATTAGAATCCCCTGAAAGAAGTCAGTCCAACTTACAGCTAGGAATCCTCCTAAGAAAGTATATGAAATAATGACAATAGCACCAATCCAAAGTGCTTGTGTATACGTCATTCCAAATGATGATTCAAAAAGCAATGCTCCACCTACAAGTCCTGAAGACGTGTAGAATGCAAAGAATACTAAAATTACAAGTGCAGAAATAATACGAAGCGACTTAGACTTATCATGGAAACGATGTTCTAAGAAGTCCGGTAGAGTAATGGAATCATTCGCAATTTTTGTGTACATACGAAGACGTGCCGCCATGAACTGCCAATTTAAATAAGCACCAATTGCTAAACCAACCGCGAGCCATATTTCACTCATTCCTCCGACATACATAGCGCCCGGTAGACCTAGTAATAGCCAACTACTCATATCTGACGCCCCTGCACTTAATGCGGCAACACTACCGCCAAGACGACGTCCACCTAATACATAATCTGATAAATTACTTGTCATTTTGTATGCTACAAGTCCGATGACGAGCATACCAACTAAATAAACGATAAATGTGACAATCGTAGCTAATTCCAACGTTATCCTCTCCTCCTATTCAGTAACGAAACTAATGAAAACAAAATTAATAATGGCATCGGGATGTACAAAAGCAACCAAGTAGCTGTTGTTAATCCATAGTCCATCCAATCACCTCCATTTCTAAAGATAGATTTATACAATGAATATGCATTACTTATTTTACACTCACGCCCCACTAAGACGGAACATGAAGGCCACATCAACTTTTCCGAAATTAATCATAACACAGTATCCTTATTAGAACATTCAGTTTTTTATTTTTAAAATTTAAATATGTATAAATATGCATAATTTCCGCTTCTGTAATCGCTTTCTCTTCTATATAGTGATATATATTCATGAAAATAAATGATCATTAATTTCTTTATCAGAATAAAGGAACCATAGATTTTCCCATATTCCTACAGAAGCTGTCAATTCTTATTCGTGATTCTTGAGTAGTTTTCCTTTTTTGTAAATGCTTTATGCTAAATAATTTCTTTATTAGGATAAGGTGTAATAGCTAATAAAAAGCATTACATCAAGTCAAAAAGACCATCTTCTTTTAAAGAAGATGGTCTTGCTTGATTATCTTGAACCTTTAATATAAGGCTTTCCGATTGCTTTTGGTCCTTCAGCACGCCCTACAAACCCTGCTAAAGCTAGGATCGTTAGAACATACGGAGCAATCAATAAGAATACTGGTGGCACATCGGATAGCAATGGAATTTGTTGCCCTGTAATACTTAGAGCTTGAGCAAGCCCAAAGAATAAAGCGGCTCCAAGCGCACCAAGCGGATTCCACTTTCCAAAGATTAAGGCAGCAAGTGCCATGAACCCTTGTCCGACAATGGTTGTACCAGAGAAGTTACCTGTTACCGTTAATGCGAAAACAGCCCCACCAAGTCCTGCAAATGCACCACTTAGCATAACGCCAATATAACGCATACGGTTAACATTGATCCCCATAGTATCAGCAGCCATTGGATGCTCACCTACTGAACGAAGGCGAAGTCCAAACGGCGTATAAAATACGATAAAGTAAACAACTACGGCTAATAGGATAGCTACATAAGATGTCACATAAGCACTTGAGAAAAACAATGGTCCAATGAACGGAATATCACTCAATACCGGTACATCCATTCTGTAAATACGGTTGGAAATGTAATCTGTTTGACCCTTGTTATATAGTAAACGCACTAAGAATACAGTTAACCCAACAGCAAGGAAGTTAAGAGCTACCCCACTTACGATTTGGTCGGCACGAAATGTAATCGAAGCAACCGCATGGAACAACGAGAAAACCGAACCAATTAAAATGGAGATAATGAGCGCAAGAATAATGACCATCATCCCGCTCATTCCCATTCCTTCTAATGTTAAGGTCGTAATAATTGCCGTAAAGGCTCCCATTACCATTAAGCCTTCCAGACCGATATTTACGACACCCGCACGTTCACTAAATAGTCCACCTAATGCTGTTAATATAAGTGGCGCCGCTGCAAAGATCGCAGCCGGAATCACTAGGCTAAGAATTTGCATAATATCCATTAGATGTCCTCCTTCTTCACACGGTTCATTACCCAACGAATGATATAACTTGAAGCTACAAAGAAGATGATTAAGGCAATGACAATTTCAACTAATTCTGTTGGTACACCCGCTTGTGATTGCATATTTAATGCACCAATTTTTAAGCCCCCAAATAAGAATGAAGCAAGAAGAACACCAACCGCTGTGTTTGCTCCAAGTAGGGCAACAGCGATACCATCAAATCCAAGCCCAGAGAACCCAGACAAAATACTCATATATCCGTAAGTTCCAAGTCCCTCCATAGCACCTGCAACACCGGCAAAACCACCACTTATTAACATCGATAATATAATGTTACGTTGGACATTCATGCCTGCATATTGGGATGCATGTTGGTTAAGACCAACTGCACGAAGCTCGTATCCTTTTGTCGTTCTCCATAAAATAAACCACATAATCACACACGCTAAGACCGCTACAACAAATCCCCAGTGTAATCGTGAATAATCCGTTAATGATTGCAAAAGAGGTGAAGAAAGTGAAGCCGACTGATTGATAGATCCTGTTCTTTCCCCAGGAACAAGTAAATAAGAACGAATGATAGCATTAGCTGTATATAGTGCGATATAGTTCATCATAATCGTTACAATAACTTCATGTACTTGGAATTTAGCTTTTAATAAGCCTGGTATGAATCCCCATAACGCACCAGCAAGAGCACCTGCTAAAATAGCCATTGGTAAATGCAGAACCGCTGGTAAATCAAACGTAATTCCCACATACACTGAAGCTAACCATCCTACGATTAATTGCCCTTCAACTCCGATGTTTAATAAGCCTGTACGAAAAGCAAATGCAACTGCTAACCCGGCTAGGATTAGCGGAGTCATCATACGAACCGTTTCACCGAGATAATAGGAGTCGCTAAATATCCCTCTAATAAGTGCTGAATAACCCGTAATTGGATTGTAGCCACTGACTAGCATGATAATCCCCCCGATAAAGATACCTAGAAAAACCGCAATTAGGGGGATTGACCAAGATAATAGTCTTCCTTTAGGAAGCAATTTCGCCATCACTTCGCTTCACCTGCTTTCTCTTTCTTTCCTCCAGCCATAAGTAACCCGAGCTCTTTCTCATTTGTTTTATCCGCATCGACGATGTCCACGATTTGACCTTCATACATAACAGCAATTCGATCACTAACATTTAAAATTTCATCTAATTCAAGCGACATTAATAAAACCGCACGGCCTTTATCACGTTCTGAGATCAAACGTTTATGAATCGATTCGATTGCCCCAACATCTAGCCCGCGTGTTGGTTGCGCAGCAATAAGAAAGTCCGGTGAACGATCAACTTCACGAGCAATGATTGCCTTTTGTTGATTACCACCAGAGAGAGCACGAGCTGGCGTGTGTTCTGAAGGTGTACGCACATCATAGTCTTCGATTAAATCTTTAGCCTTCTTAAAGATGTTAGGATAATTTAATACGGTATTCTTTGAATAAGGTTGTTGATAATAGGTCTGCAATACAATATTCTCACCAATTGAAAAGTCTAATACTAGACCATGCTTATGACGATCCTCTGGAATGTGACCGATTCCGGCCTCGGTGACCTTACGTGGCTTTAGACCCACTAATTCTTTGTTATTTAATTTAATCGATCCTTTGTCTGCTTTACGAAGGCCCGTAATTGCCTCAATAAACTCAGATTGTCCATTCCCATCTACTCCTGCAAGACCTAAAATTTCTCCTGCTTTAATGTCTAAGTTAAGGGCTTTAACTGCGTCTACGCCACGCGAATCTTTTACTGTTAAATCCGATACAGCCAGTACAGTTTCTTTTGGTATAGCTGGTGTTTTCTCCACTTTAAAGTTCACTTCGCGTCCAACCATCATCGCTGCAAGCTTGTCCTGGTCTGTTTCACTGACATCAACCGTTCCAATCCCCTTACCACGACGGATAACCGTACAACGGTCACAAACAGACATAATCTCCTTTAATTTGTGGGTAATAAGAATAATAGACTTCCCTTCAGCCACTAACGTTTTCATAATTCCAATTAGTTCTTGAATCTCTTGAGGGGTTAAAACTGCCGTCGGTTCATCAAAGATCAAAATATCTGCTCCACGGTAGAGCGTTTTTAGTATTTCTACACGCTGCTGCATCCCAACTGAAATGTTTTCGATCTTTGCATAAGGATCAACAGATAAACCATATCTTTTAGAAATGGCTTCTACTTCTTTTGCTGCTTTTTTAATGTTTACTACCCCAAATTTTGTAGGCTCATTTCCCATTACGATGTTTTCAGTAACCGTAAATTTGTCAACAAGCATAAAGTGTTGATGTACCATTCCGATACCTAAACGATTAGCAATATTCGGATCTGTAATTTCTACTTTTTCACCTCGGACTCGGATCTCGCCTCGTTCAGGTTGATACAATCCAAATAACACGTTCATTAATGTTGATTTCCCAGCTCCATTCTCACCTAGTAAAGCATGAATCTCACCTTTTTTAAGCTGGAGTGTAATATTGTCATTGGCTACAATGCCAGGGAATTCTTTACGGATGCTATTCATTTCAATCACATAACTCATCTAATTCACTCCTTACAATTTAAGAGAAGGTACGTTGACCGCTATTTCTTTGAGGACTGTTTTAGCCAAAAAAGAGGCAATGATGGATTGTGCAAACAGCAATCCGTCATTGTCCCTTCGTACTAAGAGATTGTCATTTCATACCAGTTACCTCTTTAAGGTAAAACAAAGGCTAGCGCGATACTAGCCTTTGCTTGTGTACTATTTTATTGGTTATTCTAAACCTTCAAGGTACTCATCGTACTCATCATCAGTTGAAGGTACGCTAATGTCACCGGATTGAATTTGAGCTTTGTAATCTTCAACAGCAGATAACGCTTCCTCAGATAGGTTATCTGTAGTAGGAGCAATACCTACAGCATCTTCTTCAAGACCATACTCAAGAATTTCTCCACCTGGAAATTCGCCATTCATTGTTTGCTCAGAAACGATTGCTACAGCAGTATCTACACGTTTTACCATTGAAGTAAGTGTAACTGACTCATCACCATATGCACCTTCATCATGTTGGTCACGGTCTACACCGATAGCCCATACAGCTTCACCGTTACGCGCACGGTTGATTGCTTCTGTGAATAATCCGTTACCAGTTCCACCAGCAGCATGATAAATGATATCAGCGCCTTGGCTGTACATTGTGTTAGCGATTTGAGAACCAATTGATGCATCATTGAAGCTCTCTGCATATTGTACTAGGATTTCAGCATCTGGGTTAACGGCTTTAACGCCAGCTTTAAATCCATTTTCAAATTTCTTAATTAGACCACTTTCTACCCCACCAATGAAACCAACTTTATCGCCTTCAGTGTGAAGACCAGCAGCTACACCAACTAGGAAAGAACCTTCGTGCTCTTTAAATGTAACGTTTGCAATATTATCATACGTGTTCTCGTCTGCATCTAATACAACAGTATCGACGATCGCAATTTGTGCCTCTTCAACTTGCTCAGCAATCGTACGTACAGCATCTTCCATTAAGAAACCAATACCCCAAACAAGGTCAGAATCTTCACGAACTAAACTACGTAGATTTGGTTCAAAGTCATCCATTGTAGCAGATTGAAGGTAACGATATCCTGTTCCCTCTTCTAGACCAGCCTCTTCACCAAATGTAGTTAATCCTTCCCAAGCTGATTGGTTAAACGATTTATCATCAATTCCCCCAACATCGGTAACCATTGCTACTTTAAAATCACCAGCTTCAACAGCATCCTCAGATGGAGCATCTTCACCTTCACCAGCAGGCGTTTCAGCAGCATCATCCCCCGAACCACAAGCAGTAAGAGCAACAGCGGCAGCAACAGACAGTGTTAACGTACGTAACCACTTTTTCATTTTATTTCCCCCTTATAAATGTTTGCATGAGAGCACTTCAAATTAGTATGACACATTAGTAGGCTCATCAAGCTATGACCTTAGACACAATCATAACCAATTCACTATCACTTGTCTAACTTTTTGTAAGCGCTATCTTACAGGCTTGGCGTTGGTAAGACATCAGACTTCTTATCTCTGTGTACAACCTCCACCAAACGAGATAAATATATCATGATATCAGACATTAATAAACACTTTTTTTCATTGTTCACATATTTTTGCCACACTTTATTGAAGAAAGCGAAGTCAATATGATATTGAACAGATAAAATATGGATATAGCGTTCATATATAGAAAAAAAGACCCCTATTAGGAGTCTTATTCAAACACATGTATGAATGGTTCTTCGCCCGGATTACGTACGACCATACTTTCTTGTTTTCCAGCAACAGACGTTATATACAAATTAACTTTTACATTTTGATCATTAATTCGTTGGCTGATAACATCTGCTGCATATTGAGTTAAAGCGACAATCTCCGCTTTACCTTGATAACGCAGTGGTACTTCGATCGTTAACTCTTGTAGTTGGTTATCAATATAATAGCCACGACCCACCACACCGACAAACGTATCAAAGAAGCTTTGAATATCATCTTTTACGTGTTGGAATTGAGCCGCATCATTGCTTACGTCCTCATTCGCAGAACTCGATGGAAATAAATAATATCGTTCATTCATTCGTTGCCAACGCTCAAGTCCTTCACCAGGAGGAGCTGTTGATTGCATGATGTAATTGCCGGGAACCGTTGACTGCCTTGGCTGTTCTTTAAACATAGCCACTGTTATTGGGATATTATTAAAAACCCCTTCTTCTCTTGATTGATCACGTAGCCTCTGGACAATAATATCAGCTATTCGTTGGCCTTCACGCTCCATGTCCTCTTGATTAATCGGTGTTTCATAAAGATAATAGCGTCCTTGATCATCTTCCACTCTGAAATTATAGACACTATTCATCGATAAGCCAATGACGATCCCACCAAGCTCATAATTGCCACTTTCATTTTCGACTAAATAGTTATGTTCAAGAATATGCGATAAGTAGCGTGGTTGATTTTCTTCTTGCTCACGTAGAGTTTCTCCCTCGCCTAGTTCCGGGTTTAACCCTGCAGGATTTCCCTCTTCGTCATAACGCATCAACCAATTATTAAGCTCGTTCCTGGCAATAAACTGCCCTTCCCTAAAAAAGTATTCCTCAGGGTCAAATTGTTCTTTAGCAATTTGAGTTAAGCCTAATTCAAGCTGATCTAGGTCTAGACGGTTGTAAACAACAGAATTCCCGAACCCTCTTGATTGTCCATGTAAATAGGAACGATCATAGAGTACACTTTGGTAATAATTTTCTGGAGTAGATACTCGTGGGACAATGTCCACGACCTGTTCTTCTTGCTGCGGCTCTTCTACAATAGGGTCTTCCTCGTCTTGTTGAAACATCGGAAAACACCCAGTAAGAAACAATAGCCCAGTTAAGGAGAGTAATCCCCACCGTTTTAACATTAAATCTTTCCTCCTCTCCATCCATAGAAAAGAGCTACTTAAGCCCTTCTACCAATGCAGCCTCATCCCAAATTTCAATTCCGAGTTGCTCAGCTTTCTTTTTCTTTGAGCCAGCATCCTCACCTGCAATTACTATATCAGTCTTCTTACTCACACTACCAGTGACTTTTCCACCAAGTGCTTCAATTTGTTCCTTCGCTTCTTCTCTTGTTAGTTCATGCAACTTACCAGTTAATACAATGGTCTTATCTGCAAACGGACTACTTGCAACTTCGGTCGCCGCTACAGGTTTCGGTCCCTTATACGCTGTGTTTACACCAAGTGATTGAAGTCTGCTAACAAGCTCTTGTGCCCCGTCTGTTTCAAAAAAACGCACAATAGAGGAAGCCATTTTCTCTCCGATTTCATTAACTGCTACTAATTCCGCTTCTTTTGCCTCAATAAGAGCATCAATTGTTTCAAACTCTATCGCAAGAGTTTTAGCCGCTTTTGAACCTACAAACCGAATACCTAGTCCAAAAAGAAGCTTCTCCAAAGAATTCCCTTTTGACTTTTCAATCGCTTGAAGGAGATTATCAACAGATTTCTCTCCCATTCTTTCAAGACGTAATAGCTCTTCTTTCTCTAATTGGTAGAGATCGGCTACGGTTTGAACTAGCTTGTGATCAAATAATTGAGCAATCACCTTTTCACCTAATCCATCGATGTTCATTGCTTGTCTTGAGACAAAATGAATCAACCCTTCACGTATTTGTGCAGGACATTCTGGATTGATGCAACGAAGGGCTACTTCTCCTTCTAACCGAACAAGCTCACTATCACATTCCGGGCAATGGGTCGGCATACTAAACTCTCGCTCTGAACCGTCACGGCGATCAGTTAACACATTAACCACTTCTGGAATGATGTCGCCTGCTTTTTTAACGATCACTGTATCGCCAAGCTTTACATCCTTCTCCCGAATTAAATCTTCATTATGCAAAGAAGCACGCTTAACTGTCGTTCCAGCTACGACTACAGGCTCCAGAATAGCTGTAGGTGTCACCACGCCAGTGCGCCCTACGCTAAGCTCGATATCCCGGAGGATCGTTACGACCTCTTCAGCTGGAAACTTAAAAGCGGTTGCCCATCTAGGACTTTTAGCGGTAAAACCAAGACTTTTTTGCTGTTCAATCGAATCAACTTTAATGACAATCCCATCAATTTCATAAGGAAGTTCTGCTCGTTTTTCTAACCATTCATTTGTATAGTCGATTACTTCTTCAATAGTCGGACAATGTTTACTTTCATTATTTACTTTAAAGCCAAGCTCACTTAGAAACGCTAATCCTTCATGGTGCGAAGCGAGGTCTTGCCCTTCTGCGTTTCCAATCGCATAAATAAAGATTGATAAATGACGCTTTGCTGCAATTTTAGGATCAAGTTGACGAAGAGAGCCGGCTGCTGCATTACGCGGGTTAGCGAACTTCTCTTCACCTGCTTCCACCTTGGCCACGTTCAAGGCTTCGAATGAGTTCTTAGGCATATACGCTTCCCCGCGAACCTCTACGCTTACAGGCTGTTTTAGACGTAGTGGAATGGCTTGAATGGTTTTCAAATTATTCGTGATATCCTCACCAATCGTTCCATCGCCACGTGTCGCTCCACGCACAAATTTTCCATCCTCATAGGTTAACGAAACAGCTAAACCATCAATCTTCAACTCACAACTATACGTCACCTCATCACCGACACGCTCACGAACACGTCGATCAAAATCACGTAACTCTTGATCATTAAAAGCATTGCCAAGACTTAGCATTGGAATTTGATGTTCAACCTTTTCAAAGAAAGGAAGAGGCTCTCCACCCACACGTACAGACGGAGAATCTTCACTTACTAATTCAGGATGCTCTCCTTCAAGAGCAATGAGCTCTTGCATAAGTTGATCATATTCAGCATCTGTAACAAGGGGGTTATCTAATACATAATAATGGTAGCCATACTCTTCTAATTTCTCACGCAAGGTTTGAACTCGTATTTCTGCCTCTTGTCGCTCCATTCTGTTCTTCCTTTCTTACTGCTTAGTGATCGGGGCAAACTTAGCAAAAAGTCGTTTAACACCAGTTGGTTGTGGAAATGCAATATCAAGCTCCACAGATTCACCCGTACCTTTTATGCTAACAACCGTCCCGACTCCCCATTTTTTATGCTCAGCTTTATCTCCAACCGCCCACGAAAATTGATCGCCACCAGTAGATGTCGTTACCGAAGCTCTCACTTGTGGCCTTGCTTTAGGAGCAAGAGAAGCCCCACGAGATGTTTTCATCCACGCTGGTGTCGCTTTTTGTTCATTCATTTCATCTAAACACTCTTCCGGGATTTCTTTAATGAAACGAGATGGTGGGTTCGTATTCGTCTTACCGTACAATGTACGCATTCTAGCATTTGTTAAGTAAAGCTGCTTTTCAGCCCGAGTAATTCCTACGTATGCTAAGCGACGTTCCTCTTCCATTTCTTCTTCCTCAAAAAGGGATCGACTATGCGGAAAAATTCCTTCTTCCATTCCAATAAGGAAAACAAGCGGAAATTCAAGTCCCTTTGCTGAGTGCAGTGTCATCAAGGTGATCGCATCTTTAGGCTTTCCACCTTCGTCGTCTTCTAACTTATCAATGTCTGCAACAAGTGCTAAATCAGTTAAGAAAGCGACTAAAGATTTATCTTCATTACCTTTTTCAAACTCATTGGTAACCGTAATAAACTCATCAATGTTCTCAAGTCGACTTTGCGCTTCAATCGATTGCTCGTTTCGTAGCATCTCACGATAGCCTGTCCGATCAAGTAATTCCTCAACTAGCTCTGTTACCGAAAGATATTCTTGCATTTGAATCCAATGTGCCAATTGATCTCTAAATTCTTTTAACTTTGTGACTGCACGCGCAGTAATACCTACTTGCTCAATTTCTTGTAGGGCAGCAAACAGAGAGATCCCTTGCTCCACCGCGTACGCTCCAATTTTATCAACGGTTGTTGCACCAATTCCGCGCTTTGGCACGTTGACAATACGCTGCAAACTGATATCATCATCAGGATTTGCAATCAAACGTAAATAAGCGAGGACATCTTTAATTTCTTTACGATCATAGAACTTTGTCCCGCCAACGATATTGTATTCAATATTAGACTTAACGAAAAATTCCTCAATTACACGAGATTGAGCATTTGTACGATACAAAATCGCGATATCAGAATAGGAATGTGAGCCATCTCTTGTTGCTTCACGAATTTTCTCAACCACAAACTGTGCCTCTGATTGCTCTGTGTCAGCGCCGTAATAACCAATCTTTGGACCAGGGTCATTTTCAGTCCATAAATTTTTAGGCTTACGATTGAAGTTGTTTTCGATCACTTTATTTGCCGCTTGTAAGATCATTTTTGTTGAGCGGTAATTTTGTTCTAGTAAAATAACCGTCGCATTAGGATAATCTTCTTCAAACGATAGAATATTAGCAATATCTGCTCCGCGCCAACGATAAATCGACTGATCAGAATCCCCAACTACACAAATATTTTCATACTTATCACTGAGCATTCGTACAAGCATATACTGAGCTTTATTTGTATCTTGATACTCATCCACTAAAATGTATTGAAACTTGCGTTGATAGAATTCTAACACTTCTGGAACAAGCTTAAATACCTCAATCGTTTTCATAATCAGATCATCAAAATCAAGGGCATGGTTTTTCTTTAATTGCTTCTGATAATCGACGTACACTTCAGCGGCAGTCTGATCATAAAGACCAGTTGCTTGGTTCATACAAGCATCCGGTTTTTTCAATTCATTTTTCCATCCACTAATCGTACCAAGCATGCTTCTTGGATCGAATTTCTTCGGATCCATGTTTTTCTTTTTTAAGATCTGTTTAATCACAGATAGTTGATCTGATGAATCGAGAATCGTAAAGTTGCGATTATAGCCAATTCGGTCGATATCACGTCTTAGGATCCGAACACACATCGAGTGGAATGTCGAGATCCAAATATCTTCAGCTACCGGCCCTACTAGTTTTGCGACACGGTCCTTCATCTCTCGTGCTGCTTTATTCGTAAATGTAATAGCTAACACATTCCAAGGTGCAATCGCTTTTTCACGTAACAAATAAGCAATACGGTGAGTAAGCACTCGTGTCTTCCCACTTCCCGCACCAGCCATAAGTAATAAGGGTCCTTCTGTATGAGTTGTTGCTTGCCTTTGTTCAGGATTTAACCCTGAAAGCATCTTCTCTATTATTTTCTCTTGCATACCTTCACCACCAAACGAATGTTCTTGTTATTAGTTTACAGCTCTACAACCTTTGATGCAATCTAATCTCAAATTTATGATTGAACAGCTTTTACCGTTTTTAAGGCAGCTTCTAAATTATCATAAATGATATTCCCTACGACAATTACATCCGCTACCTCTGCCATTTCTTGTGCTTGTTCAAGAGTTTCAATTCCGCCCCCGTAGACAAGCTTCGTCTCCTTTAGGACATGTTTCACTTTTCTTACCAAGTTTGAATCCCCGTATGTTCCACTGTATTCCAAATAGAAGATCGGGAACCGGTAAAGACGCTCTGCCATTCTTGCATAGGCAATGACATCTTCATCACTTAGATTTGTTTTTGCTTCGGTTACAACCGCTGCTTTAGCTTCAGGATTTAGGATGCAATAGCCTTCCACCACAATTTCATCCCAGTTCATAATGGCGCCATACTCCTTAATAGCCTGATGATGCAAGCCAGAGATCCAATCGATCTTTTGACTATTCAAAACCGAAGGAATGAAATAATAATCAAATCCTGGTGTAATTGATTCAAGATTGGAGACTTCTAATGCCACTGAAACCGAAAACCGCCTTACACGAGCAAGCAACTGTAACGTATTATCTAGTGTCACTCCGTCAGTCCCACCAATAATTAAGCCATCTGTCCCTGACTCACAAATGGCTTCTAAATCTTCGTCTGATAACTCTTTATTTGGGTCTAATTTAAACACATGCTTCCATTCTGTAAATTCAAGCATGAATCTTCAACTCCTATGTCATTCCCTTCAACAAATTAAAAAGGGATTAGCTATATTAAATCACATGATTCTGAACGTCATTATATCAAAGAACAGGTTGCTTGTCGCCCAACAGAAGGAATGGGAGATCTACATCATTTATCTCACATTCAACAAAAAAGCTTCTCCCTATTAGTATTTACTAGTAGGAAGAAGCTTTCGTTCATTAACTAATTTTCTTTTCAGCTTGTAAAGGTTCAAGATCTTTATTTTTTCTAGACCAAATGGATACTAGGGCAGGTCCTGATACATTATGCCAAACAGAGAAAATGGCGCTTGGAAGTGCAGCTAATGGAGAAAAATGAGCTGCAGCTAGTGATGCTCCTAATCCCGAGTTCTGCATTCCTACTTCAATTGAAATGGCTCTTCTCTTCGCTTCATCGAGCCCACAAGCCCTCGCTGCTACGTACCCCAAGAGTAACCCAAATCCATTATGTAGCATGACAGCTAGAAATACGAGCAATCCAGTTTGAGCGATATTTGCTTGGTTTACACCGACTACAGCTAATACAATCGCTAAGATCGCCACAATCGAGATAATTGGCAATGTCTTTACTCCGCTTTCCACAGCACGTGGGAAGAATTTTCTAACTAGTAAACCAAGTATAATTGGAATAATGATAACTTGAATAATCGATTGGAACATCGACCCTGCATTAACAGGTAACCATTGACCAGCCAATAATAGAAGAATAGCTGGTGTTAATAAGGGTGCTAAAAGTGTAGAAATCGAGGTCATTGCCACCGAAACGGGCAAGTCCCCTTTCGCTAAATAAACCATTACATTTGACGCAGTACCTCCAGGGCAAGCTCCAACAAGGATTAAACCTACTGCAAGTTCAGGTGGAAGTTGCAGTAATATAGCTATTGCATAGGCAACAAGCGGCATGATTAAAAATTGCGCCACAACTCCAATCACGACTGGAATTGGCTTTTTCGCTATCACACTAAAGTCGACCGCCCTCATCGTCAGACCCATTCCAAACATAATCACACCAAGTAGCAGCGTGATATGAGGGGCAATCCACGTAAATAACTGTGGTACAGAGAACGCAACAAAACTACATAAAATGATAATAAGAGCAAAATACTTACTCATCCACAAACCAACTTTTTCAAGTGTTTGCATCCAACCCCTCCTTTTTAAATATTTCAATAATTCTAACTTCAATAGGGTTAGATTGCAACCTTAGTTTGATAACTCATCTTAATAAATTTGTAGTCGGACCTCCAGCCAACTCAAAAAAGCGTAGATATTCTTCACTTGTAATCTCACTCCCAAACCTCGCCATCATAAAATTATCTTGATAGGCCATCACGTCTGGTTCGTTGGTTAATACCTCTTCAAAGCCCCCTTTCATTAGGAGCTTTTGAAGAAGTTGCTTGTAGAGGCTACTATCCCCCTCTACTGATGATAAATCCCAATGCCAGCGGTACTCAAGCGAGATTAGGATGTCTTTTTCATAAGATCTCGCGCCAAGTATTTTTGTAAGTAATGCACTGGCTAGTCCTTGATTTCTTAAAGGAATAGCCACTTCAATTACGCCTAGAACTTTAATTTGAGCCATTTGCGACCAGCGCTCATCTGCCTCTGGTGGCAAAATCATTGTATACCCTAGGATTGTTTCCCCATCGAAAGCTAGTGCAAGATCAACATCTAAAGTTCGAAGTGCCCGAAGCATCGCTTGCTGCTGTTCGTTAGGCAATCTAAATTGTTTGAGACTCTTGTGAAAAGCCCCTTCCTGCAACACCTTTTCGACGAGGAAACGATCAGCCGTTATAGTGATTGTTCCCTTCTTAAAGTTCATCAAAGCCATTATCACTTGACACCTTGGCGTATTGACGAGATTTTTGTTCAAAGAAATCACTTTTAGCTGCATTTACATCCTCGTATGCTTTAATCCACTTCAAATTGTTCGTACGGTGCTGCGGAAAGATATGGTCATAGCCAAGCTGTTTTGCCCTTTTATTTGCAATGAACTTTAAATATGCTTCCATATCTGCAGGAGTCACCCCTTCAACCTGATCGCCAATAATGTATTTGAACCACTTTAACTCAAGCTCTGTTGCCTCTATCAAAGCCTCCTTAACAAAACACTCCATCTCTTCTGTTTTCAATTCAGGGTGTTCATGTTGTAGCTCCTTAAATAAGTTCGTAAACAAATAGACATGAAGCTGCTCATCACGGTTAATGTAGTTAATCATTGTAGAAGTAGAGACCATCTTTTGATGACGAGCTAAATTATAGAAGAAGGCAAAGCCAGAGTAGAAATTTACTCCTTCTAAAATGACATCATAGACGATAGATTTGGCTAACGTTTCAGGAGTGGGATTGTGAATAAATTCTTCGTAGCCATTTACGATAAATTCGTTTCGTTCCCTCAAGATCGGATCAGATTTCCAGTAATCAAAAATTTCATCTTGAGTTGATTTTGGAACAAGACTGGAGAGCACATACGAATAGCTCTGATTATGAACAACCTCTTGAAAAGACAACACACTCATTAAGGCAACAAGAGACGAGTCCGTTAAGTAATCAGCAACTTTTATTGAATAATCAGTTTGTACGCTATCTAAGAAAGCTAATAGACCAATAATTTTCTTGAATGATTCTTGTTCAGGCTCGGTCAGGTTTTTAAATTGCTTTGCATCATGAGTCATATTGATTTCAAATGGCGTCCAAAAATTTGCTAGCATATTTTTATAAAGGGGATATGCCCAACTAAAACGGACATCATCCCAATTTAGGACATTTGAGCTTTTTCCATTTACGATCGCCGTTGATGCATTAGGAGCTGTGGGATCATAGAGCTTTCTCTTTTCTAGATTCATTGATTCTCCTCCTCATAATTAGCTTGAACAACTTTCACATTCATCAACTGAGACTGATGTCGAACGTACATAGTAGGTTGTCTTCAACCCTTCTTTCCAAGCAAGCAAGTGAAGAGTAAGCAACTCTTTTGCTTTCACTGTACTTGGTACGTAGAGATTAAACGAGATGCCTTGATCAACGTGGCGTTGTCTCGCACCATTCTGTCTTATGCTCCACTTCTGGTCTAAGGCATGTGCAGGCTTGTAATACCATGTCGTTGTAGGATCAAGATCAGGTGCTACAACTGGAATACGATAATTTTTCTTTTCTTCGATGTAGTATTTTGAAAAGATCGGGTCGATGGAAGCTGTTGAGCCCGCGATCAGTGAAGTAGTCGCATTTGGTGCTACCGCCATCACATAACCATTTCTCATCCCATACCTAGATACTTTTGAGCGAACCTCTTTCCAATCCTCATTTTCATACCCACGCATTCTAAAATACTCTCCACTTTGCCAATCTGAGCCATCGTAATGAGGATACGCGCCTTTTTCTTGTGCTAACTGTGCACTCGCTTTTATGGCTGCTCTATTAATTCGCTCATACACACGATCTACTTCCTCAATAGCCTCATCACTTTCCCAGATAATGCCCTTTTTTGCTAGATGATGATGCCATCCATACGTACCTAATCCAATTGCTCGATACTTTTTATTTGTCTGCTCTGCTTGTTTAACTCCTATTTGGTTTAAATCAATCACATTATCTAGCATACGTACTTGAATTGTGACCACTCGCTCTACGACCTCATCCGCTAACACTGTCCCAAGTGAAAGTGAGCTTAAATTACATACGACATAGTCACCAGGCTTCTTTTTAATCGAAATCATATCTTCTTCTAGCTCTTCTTCAATGACCGTAGTTGCACTCATATTTTGCATGATCTCTGTGCATAGATTAGACCCGTAAATCATCCCTTTATGGCGATTAGGATTTAATCGGTTTGCCGTATCACGATAGAACATAAACGGGCTCCCTGTTTCTAATTGAGAAAGCATGATACGTTTCATAATCTCTATAGCAGGAACCTCTATCCGCGAGAGCTCAGAATTCGCTAAGCATTCAGCATACTTTTGTCGAAACTCCCCTTCGCCTCTTGCTTCATCATAGAAATCTTCCAAAGAATATCCCATCTTAATTCGAACCTCATGAGGGTCAAACAAAGACCAATTCTCTCGCTTCTCAACTGCTTCCATAAATACATCAGGAATCGTAACAGCTGTAAATAAGTCATGTGTTCGTTGACGTTCATCACCGTTATTTAACTTGGCATCTAAAAAAGCAAATATGTCCTTGTGCCAAACATCTAAGTACACAGCAATTGCCCCTTGACGTTGCCCTAACTGATCGACACTCACCGCAACATTGTTAAGCTGCTTCATCCAAGGAATGACTCCAGACGAGACATTCTTAAATCCTCTAATCGACGAGCCTTTTGCCCGGATCTTACCGAGATATATTCCAAGTCCACCACCATTTTTACTTACGGTTGCGGCATCTGTACAACTATCAAAAATAGAGCGAAGGTCATCATCGACTGTATCAATAAAACAACTCGAGAGCTGACCACCTACTTTACCAGCATTACAAAGTGTCGGTGTGGCAACTGTCATATATAAGTTAGACAACGCCCAATAGGCTTCTTTTACTAAATCAAGCCGCTTATCTTGCGGTTCTTCTACCATCAACATCATCGCAATGACCAACATACGCTCCTGTGGCAATTCGATAATTTGATCTTCAAAGTTCTTAGCTAAATAACGATCGGCTAATGTTTTAATCCCAATATATGTGAATTTTTCATCACGAGTTGGTTCTATCACAAGAGCTAGTAGATTTAGTTCCTCACTAGTATAGGAGTCCAGACGTTTGTCATAGATACCATTTTCTATTTGCTGTTTGAAATAGGCAGGGAAGCTTAATGGAAGAGAATCAACTTCCTCTCCTCGCCCTTTGGCAATATGCTCTTTCAAATCATTGATATAGCAAAATGACGCTACAAACGTCCAATCCGGTTGATCAACGGAGAGTTCATTTAATGCTGATAATGCGCGTTGCTGCCATGTTAATGTAGATGTTTCCTCTAACCACTCCTCTGTTACTAGATTCGGAAAACGTTGCTGTAATTGTGTATCTTGCTTGTTCATCATCTTTAATTCTTTCATTTCTCTCACTCCTCATCTCGATAACAAATAAAAAAACGCCCTACCCCTCAATTTGAGAGATAGGACGTAAAACGGCTTCGTTGGTCGTTGCAAACTAAACGAGCAGTAGACAGTCACTTAAAATAGCGCTTGTCTAGTCGCTGCCGTCTCACTTCTCATCCCCCGAAGATAGCTGACTAAGAAATGGTGGCAGGTCTCCTGACTTGTGCTTCACCTTACTTTGAGCCTTCCCGTATAAGCACCTATTAAGCACTCTTATACAGTGGTTGCCTCATTTCATCCACACTTACAGTTGCGGGGACAGTTCTGGATTCTCACCAGATTCCCTATTAAGCTGCTAAGCAGCACCAACATTTCGTAATACAATATATAGTTGAATAAAACTTCCAATGCTACGATATATTGAAATCGTACCGGAAATATAGCTGAGATGCAAGACTTTTCTTTCAATCAAATTTTTAAAAGCCCTGTTGCATATTAGCATCAAGGCTTTCATTCTTATTCCTTAATTTTAACGGCCGTACCATAAGCAATGATCTCTGCTGCAGACCCCATAACCGTCGATGATTGGAGACGCATTCCGACAATTGCATTTGCTCCTTTTTTCGTCGCCTCCTCTACCATGCGATGGATCGCAAGCTTTCTGGCTTCATCCATCATCTCGTTGTACCCTTTAATTTCACCACCGACAATTCCTTTAAGCCCCGCTGTAATATCACGGCCTATATGCTTCGTCTGAATCGTTCCCCCTTTTACGTAGCCAATCACTTCGATAATCTCAGATCCCGCAATTGAATCAGTAGTCACTATTTTCATAATCAATTTCCTCCTCTTTCTCCTTTTTTCGTTCCAGCATAAAAACGATTAACACTGCTAGAAAACTAGCTACATTTCCTCCAACCGCTAGTAGAGCCCATGTGATATTAATAAAAACAAAAAGAATGGTCAGCAGTTGAAAAAGGACAGCTAGACTGATAAGAACGAATTTCAAGCGCCTATACATAGTTCTTTAACCAATCTCTCATCGTCTTTGTTAGCTCTTTTGAGAGGGGCTTTGTTCCAGTCTTTTTATATGCCTTTTTAAGTTGAAGAATGGAATAATCCTCCTCTTGATCTCTAAGCATATGATTCATCCCTTGGATAATCTTCGCCTCTACCTGTCCCTCTACTAGCTTCTCTACTTCAAACACTCGCTCCGGTATCACTTGGAGATCTTTTGATCCTGTAATGGCAAGGATGGGACACTCGACTTTCTTCAATGACTCTCGCACATTAAATTGATAGTGCTCGCGAAACCATTTTGCATTTACTTTAACCCCTTGAAAACGAGCCGTTACAGCATCTGCCCTCATCATCTTTTCATCAAATTTCGGTCCCTGCTTTTCCACTCTTTCTACTACTTTAAATAGGTTCAGAAGTTTGCCCCTTATCCCCTCGATATCTTGTAAGCCTCTTACCATTTGATGGCGTTGATAGGAAAGGGCCTCAGCCATTGATTCAGATGCACCAGCGAGTAAGATTAACCCTGCTACCTTTTCATCTTCTATAACTGCTGGCGCAAGCATGGCTCCCTCACTGTGACCAACGATGAACACACGCTTTGGATCCACCTGTGGGTGTTTTTTCAAAAAAAGAAGCGCAGCCTTCGCATCCTCAACTAAATCCCACATCCCTGCTTCCATATAGCTTCCGGTCGACTTCCCCACTCCCCTTTTATCATAGCGAAGAGTGAGACATCCATTTCCCACAAAAAAAGTGGAAAGAGAATTATACAAATTAAAAACTTGCTTTCCTTTGCCATTCCCATTTCGATCAGCTGAACCTGATCCTGATAAGATCAGAACAGCCGGATAATGCGGTTGCCCTTTACTAGGTATGTCGATTGTTCCACTGATCGTGATCTCACCTTGTTCAATTGAAACTTCTTTTGAACTCATGACTCCGCCTCCGGTATCAAAATGGTTGCCAATGTTCTGGCACGTCTATTTTCATTCGGCTTCTTATCAACTGCTTCTTGAATCAACTGACCTACCTTTTCTCCAAACTCTAAAAGTTCCTCATCGCTTAAATGAAGCGTTGCTTGCCAAAAACCTAGCCCATCTTCTTTATATGATCGGGGTTCCGCACTCATGACATAACGTTCAAACTCTTTCAGTAAGTTCGCTTGGTACGTCATAAAATACTTTAAATACTCTTCAGGTGCAGTCTCTTTTATTTCTTCATCAGAGATAGTCAAATTATCGGTCACTACCGCATAGACCTTCTCGACCGTACCTCTAACTTTGTTCGTTTCCACTACATGAATAAGTCCAGCATCTAAAAGAAGCTTCAGGTGACGATACATCGTTGCTTGCGGCACATCCTCAAGATGATCGATCAGGTGTTGCACCGTTTGATTTGGTGTTTTAAGAAGCTCTTGAATAATTCTCATGCGGATTGGATGGAGCATGATATCAGCCTTTTTTCGGGACACGTCGTACCCTCCACTTTATTATTATCATTATATATAATGATAATAATATATTTGTATGTCCTTGTCTAGCTTACCCACCACTACCTCCAACAAAAAAGGCCCTGTCTACTCGACAGAGCCTCCCAATAAAAGTATTAGCTTGCTTTTTTCACTGAACCTGCTTTAGCAGCTTCGTAGAAATTATTGAAGTAATCATTCGTTTCAGCTACAATGACTTTCCACAGTAATAACAAAGCAATTAAGTTTGGAATCATCATTAAGGCATTCGCCATATCCGCAAAAGCCCATACAGTTGCAAGGTTTGCCACTGTACCAACACCACAAGCTGCGATATAAACAAGACGGTATCCTGCAATTCCTCTTGATCCAGCAAGATACTCAAAACATTTTTCCCCGTATACATACCAACCAACAATCGTCGAGAAACCGAAGAAAATAACAGAGAACGCGACAATGTATTCTCCTACAGCACCAAGTACTGAACCAAATGCTGCACTTGTTAATGCCCCACCTTCAAGAGACGGATCATGAGTGACACCTGAAAGTACGCCACCAGAAGGATCCCAGAAGCCTGTAATAAGAAGGGTCAGACCAGTCATCGTACAAACAATGATCGTTACAATAAATGTACCAGTCATGGCTACAAGTGCTTGTTTAACTGGGTGATCAGCACGTGCATTACCTGCAATTAATGCTGCTGTACCAAGACCTGCTTCATTAGAGAAGATCCCACGAGCAACCCCATTACGAATTGCTTCAGATACGACTACTCCAAGGAAACCACCAGCTGCAGCAACAGGATTAAAGGCATAATAGAAAATTAGTTCAAAAGCAGGAATGATCATATCGTAATTTAAAATAAGAATTAAGGTTGCACCGCCCATATAAAGGAAAGCCATAATCGGCACAAAGAAACTAGCAACTGTACTAATACGTTGAATTCCACCAAAAATAATGACACTTACGAGTACAATTAAAATTAAACCAGTTACCCAATTAGCCATACCGAAACTGCTGCTCGTTACATCAGCAATGGTATTAGATTGTACACTGTTTCCGATTCCTAAAGCGGCAAATGCACCGAATACCGCAAACGCAATGGCTAGCCATTTGAACTTCCGACCGAGCCCTCGCTCGATGTAATACATAGGTCCACTAGAATACTCACCATTATCATTCTTGACACGGTATTTAACCGCAAGTAATGCCTCGCCGTACTTCGTCGCCATACCTAGTAAACCAACAATCCACATCCAAAAGATTGCTCCCGGTCCACCTAATGTAATAGCTGTAGCTACCCCGGCAATATTACCATTCCCGATTGTAGCCGCAAGCGCAGTCATCAAGGCTTTAAAATGACTTACATCCCCTTCAGCAGCTGCATCTTTACTATCTTCTTTACCAAAGCCAATCTTAAATGCATAAATGAGACGACGGAATTGTAACCCTTTTAAAGCGATGGTTAAAAATAAGCCTGTCCCAAATAATAAGATTAAACTAGGAGGCCCCCATAATACGTTATTAATCTTTCCTAGTATGTCTAAGATGTCCATAACTTTCACTCCCCACAGATAACGCTTTCATATATTATAATAAGAATGTATATGTTATTCTAACATGGCAATGCAAGCTTTTGTTTGTGAGAGCACACAAACTGAAAACGCTTCACTTGTGATTTTCGACAAAATACTGACGACTATTTTCCTAACTATAGATAAGGAGTTTTCCTATGACCGATAAAAATCACCAATCATTTAATCGACAATTTGACTCGTTAGAAGAATTTGTTGACGCGATTAGTGAACGCCTGCAATGTCCGGTAACGATTGAGGATTCTAATCATCATTTACTCGCATACAGTTCACATGATGATGGTACAGATGCTGCTAGGATTTCGACGATTATTGGCAGACGCGTACCCGAGAAAGTGATTAATCGTTTTTGGAAAGAAGGCGTAATCCCTACCCTTAACCAAAGCGATGAACCACTTGTCATTCCACAAATTCACGATATTGGCCTTGGTAATCGTGTCGCGGTCTCTATCCGAAAAAACAATGAAGTGCTCGGATATATTTGGGTACTTGAAGTGGGGCGCACCCTTACAAAAGAAGATCTTGCTGACTTAAAGCTTGCTGCTAGTAAAGCTAAAAACCAACTTCTACAATTAAATATGCAAAAGAAAAAGAAAGAAAAGAATCATCAAGAATTGCTGTGGCAAATGATCACAGGTGATGCAAGAAATCATCAAGTGATCGCAGAACAACTCTCTAAAATTGGGATAAATCCTCAAAAACCACTTGCTGTCATTTTGTTCAGCTTTGATGTTATGAGCGATGAACTTTATAAAAAGCTAGTATATGTAGCCAAAACAACTCAAAAGATCAATATTCTCATTCAAACACTAGATGAAAATCAAGTCGTATTCCTGATCTCCTCACACATTCAAAATGACTTTGTGAAAGAGACCAAAGACTTCATTGAAACATTTAAAACGCAAATAAGGGAACGTTTTGGCATTTCTCAGATTTGGTCAGGATGTGGGTATGCGTATGAAAATTATGAATGGATTAAAAGAAGTTATGATGAAGCGACAAAGGTGATTTCTCTAAAGCAAAGCTTTGATCAGGAGTTACAATCAGCTACCTTTTATCATGAACTTGGCATCTTTCGCTATATAGATATTTTGCAACAAGATGAACAAGTCAAAGATATTTCTATCAACCCTGCTATAAGAAAGCTCGAAACTTATGATCTTGAGCATCGCACTAACTTATTAGAGACGTTAGATGTGATTCTTAATAAAGACGGGAACATGAATGAAGCAGCCAAGGAGCTTCATTGCCATGTAAACACGTTAAATTACCGACTAAAACGCATTCAAGAGATTGCCAATATACAATTAAAGGACCCGGTGCAAAAGCTAGGCTTATATTTAGATATGAAGCTTTTTCGCGGACGCTAACAAACGATTAAGACGATTTGTTAAATCGAACAAAAAAACGTTTACATTTTCAACTTTACACACAATGCGTTCCTCCTTTTGTGGATTTATACTAACGATATAACAAACATCCGTTTTAGGAGGACGACAAACATGATTATTGGTATTCCAAAGGAAATTAAAAATAACGAAAACCGCGTTGCAATTACGCCAGCTGGTGTTGTTGCATTAACTAAAAGTGGCCATGAGATCTTAATTGAGCAAGGTGCTGGGATTGGTAGTGGATTTGAAGATACTGATTACACAGCAGCAGGAGCTACAATTATCCCAGAAGCGAAAGATGTATGGGCAAAAGCTGAAATGGTCATGAAAGTTAAAGAACCACTTAGCTCTGAATATGGCTACTTCCGTAAAGGGTTAATTCTATTCACATACCTACACTTAGCAGCAGAGCCTGAACTTGCTAAAGCACTAGTAGATAGCGGTGTGATTGCAATTGCATATGAAACAGTTGAAGTAAACCGTACACTTCCACTACTTACTCCTATGAGTGAAGTTGCTGGTCGTATGGCTTCTCAGATTGGTGCACAATTCCTTGAGAAATCTAAAGGTGGAAAAGGAATTCTTCTATCAGGCGTACCTGGTGTGAAACGCGGAAAAGTAACAATCATCGGTGGTGGTGTTGTTGGTACAAACGCTGCGAAGATTGCAGTTGGTCTTGGAGCTGATGTAACTCTTATCGACTTAAGTGCAGATCGTCTTCGTCAACTTGATGATCAATTCGGTAACGACATCCAAACTCTTATGTCAAACCCACTTAACATCGCTGAAGCTGTAAAGGAATCGGACCTAGTAATTGGGGCTGTATTAATTCCTGGAGCAAAAGCACCTAAGCTTGTTACAGAAGAAATGATCAAATCTATGTCACCTGGTTCTGTTGTTGTGGATGTGGCAATTGACCAAGGTGGTATTATCGAAACAGTTGACCAAATCACAACTCACGATAACCCAACTTACACGAAACATGGTGTCGTACACTATGCAGTAGCGAACATGCCTGGAGCAGTTTCTCGTACTTCCACAATCGGCTTAACAAATGTAACAATGCCTTATGCAATGCAAATTGCTAACAAAGGCGTTGAAAAAGCTGTAGCTGAGAACCCTGCATTAGCACTTGGTGTAAACGTTGCAAACGGAGATGTTACTTACAACGCTGTGGCACGTGACCTTGGCTATGAGTTAGTATCTGTTATGGATGCACTTAGTAAAACACCTGTTCAAGCATAAGAAAGTACTATAATATAGAT
Source organism: Alkalihalophilus lindianensis (assembly GCF_032843265.1). Classification (NCBI taxonomy): domain Bacteria; kingdom Bacillati; phylum Bacillota; class Bacilli; order Caryophanales; family Bacillaceae; genus Alkalihalophilus; species Alkalihalophilus lindianensis. The sequence goes on along the minus strand of NZ_JAWJBA010000005.1, from coordinate 27,058 downwards.
ATAAACCTACCCCCTCGGTCTCCTTTGACTGAGGGGGTCTATTAAAAGAAAAGTAGAATTTAAAGGAGTTTGTCAGATGAAGACGAGCAGTTTCAGACATACATATGCAGATATCTCATTACGTGCCATAGAAGAAAATGCAACGTCGTTTAAAGCCTCCTTACAAACACCTGAGTGCAGATTGATGGCCGTTGTTAAAGGTGATGGGTATGGCCATGGTGCAGTCGTTGCTGCAAAAGCTGCCTTGCGTGGTGGGGCGACTTATTTAGGTGTTGCGATCTTAGATGAAGCCATCGAGCTACGTGAAGCAGGGATTGATGTTCCTATCCTTGTTTTAGGATACACAGGCCCCCATGCGTTACAAGAAGCGATTCAATGTAATATCACAATAACGGTATTCTCTACAGATGTGCGTGATGCCTTACTTCAACTCGCACCCACTTTAAGCAATCCTATTAAAGTTCATATCAAAACAGATACTGGTATGGGACGAGTCGGCCTGCAAACAGAAGAAGAACTGCTTGAAGTCATCTCACCCTTAGCTCAACATGAAATGATCGAGATTGAGGGATTGTTCACTCACTTTGCAGAAGCAGATGCCCCTACTTCTACTTACACAGATGAACAATTCGAAAAATTTCTTTCTTTTATCAATGCTTTAGAAAAAGAAGGAATAATGATCCCCATTAAACATTGCTGTAATAGTGCCGGGACACTCTTTCACCGTGATAAACATCTTGATATGGTACGAGTAGGTATTAGTCTGTATGGATTAAAGCCAGATCCTGACCTTAGATTTCCTATTAAGCTAACTCAAGCTATGCGTCTTTATTCCAGTATTGTTTCATTGCGCACCTTGCCAGAGGGGTCGTCCATTAGCTATGGTAGAACACATAAGCTATCCGAGCAAAGAATCGTGGCGACAATGCCAATAGGCTATGCGGATGGGTTATCCCGAGCCTTATCAAATAAAGGTCATGTACTTTTTGGTGATCAACACGCCCCTATTATCGGAAGAGTATGTATGGACCAAACAATGATTGATGCAACCGACCTAACTGATATTCAGGTTGGAGATGTAGTAGAATTCCCAATTGATGAAATGGCACAGCTTACGAATACGATCAATTATGAGATTGTTTGTGCCATCAGCAAGCGTGTACCAAGATATTATGATAAGCTCTGACCCTCTTCGGTCAGAGCTTTTTTTAAAAGTACTCGATGATAAGGATTATATTTCATGGGTAAGGGTAAAGGGTAAGATGGGTAAAGAACTATCTTCGATAAAGAGAGAGGGGAGGCTTATGTACCTTACGAAAGAAGAGATTTACATGATGTTGCTTCATTTAAATGATGAGCAACTCGTAAAGGTCTATCATTATATTAATACATTACAAAAGGAACAAAAGATCACTTCTTCCCCAGACGTGAACCCAGATAGTAAAACTCCCAAGTAGTAAACAGGTTACGAGTATGAATGCTCGTAACCTCCTTTTTTATAGGGAAACACTTTCACCTTCAGGGCTAATATGAGAGAAAGTAGTAACATCAAATAAACCTGTATCTGTTAACTTCAGGGATGGGATGACTGGCAGGGCTAGAAAAGAGAGAGTTAAAAAAGGATTCGATTCGCCTGAATAGCCCAACTCAACTAAACCACGATCAATTTGCTTTAACTGTTTCATTACTACCTCATGCGGTGCAATCGACATTAGTCCACCAAGCTCTAACGGAAGAGCTGCAAGAACCTTTCCTTTTGAAACAACAACTAACCCTCCTTGGATGCGTTCAAGCTCTTTAATAGCTTGTGCGAGGCTTTCATCATCTACTCCACATGCAATAATATTGTGGGAATCATGCGAAATCGATGTTGCGATCGCCCCCTGTTTAAGACTAATCCCTTTTACAATGCCCACTCCAAAATGTCCAAGCTCATGATGTCTCTCTGCAACAACTAACTTTAGTTGATTTTTTTCGATCGAGGGTTTAAAAAGTCCACCTTCAACCGTCACTTCTTCACACAGAGATTTCGTAACAATTGATCCAAGTTCGACTCCAATTATTTTTGCTTTCGTCGAACCTAATCTGAGCTTTAGCGCATCTGACCCCCATTTCTTCATGCGTACACTACTTAGTAAAACTTCTGGTGGTTGCAAGGAATCTCTTACTTCGCTTATTAACTGACCTTCCTCAACTACCTTTTCACCTTTCACATACACTGCTTCAATCGTGATATTTTTTAAATCAGATAATACAATAAAGCTCGCTTCGTATCCTGGAGCAATGGCGCCTTTCGTTTTCAAGCCAAAGCACTCAGCCGCATTTAAACTAGCCATTTGAAGAGCTTGAATGGGATCCATTCCAAGCTTAATTGCTTTTCTTACACTCGCATCAATGCTCCCATCTTCCACTAATTCATCGAGATGTTTGTCATCTGTGGCGAACACAAACCGTCTTGCGTTATAAGGAGTTACCGATCCAATTAAAGCTTCCATATCTTTTGCAGCTGTTCCTTCTCTCATCAAGACATACATTCCACGTTTAATTCGTTGCTTTGCTTCCTCCGAACTTACTGCTTCATGATCATTTCGTATTCCTGCTGTTAAATAGGTGTTCAACGCCGTCTCATCCAGTCCAGCCGCATGTCCATCAATCACACATTCATTTTCGTGTGCAGCCAGAAGTTTTTTGACCATCTCCTCTTCTCCTTTAAGTACAGCTGGATAATCCATCACCTCTGCTAATCCATGTACTTCACCATTTCTTATAAGCTGAGATACTTCTTTAGCTGAAAGGTCTGCCCCGTTATGTTCAAAAGGGGTTGCTGGAACTGAAGATGGCGCCATCATTTTCACATCGAGTGGTAAGCCTTTAGATGCTTCAACCATATACTGAACAGCAGGAAGACCACCAACATTTGCAATCTCATGAGGATCGGCGATCACCGTGGTCACACCGTGTGGAAGAACAACCTTAGAAAATTCTTCCGGCGGCACCATGGCTGATTCGATATGAACATGGCCATCAATAAATGAAGGAGCTATATATTTCCCATTCAGCTCTATCTCTTTTTCACCCTCGTAATCACCAACTCCAATGATCATCCCATCACAAATTGCTACGTCTGCTTGAAACGTTGTGATGTTAAATACATCGACGACCATCCCACCTTTTAGAACAAGATCTGCTTTCTTACGCTTTGATGCCGCTGCAATTTGATTTTGTAAACTTTCTTTCTGCATCGCGCCCCACTCCTTTAGACATTTTTACTATTGTAGGATAAATGAATGATTTATGCACTATTTTTGAGAGGGAATGTAACGTAAAATCATTACTAAGCAAAAAAACTCCCCTAATTATGATAATTAGAAGAGAAATTATTTCACTTAAATATGCTCTTTTCGGTCTGATGTTCGACCTGAGCCATTACCTTTGATATCTGCTACTTTCATCGAATCAATTTCTTCTAGCGGTTCTTCATCTCTAGGTTCAGGATTGTACCCATCTTCGGGATTTGTTAAGTCTGATGGAGAATCTGAAGTCCCATGTTGACTTATATCTCTCCACGTATCTTCACGGTCATAAATGACTTTGTCTTCTCCTTCGCTTGATTCGATAGTTGGATTTACTACTTCTTCCTCAACCGGACGCCGATTAGGGTCAAGTTGCACATCAGCATGCTCTACTCGACGCCTTGCCGTTGGTAGCGCCTCTAGCCTTTCATACGGTATTGGCTCTCCGCACACTTCACAAATTCCGTACGTATCATTCTCGATTGCAGCAAGTGCTTGATTAATCTCTTCCAGTTCATCTTTAGAATGTTGATCGAGAGCAGCTTCTAGTTCCCTATCATGAAGTTCAGTAGCAAGATCACCCGGGTGATTGTCATAGTTTGATAATTCTCCAGTATCCTCTCCACGATTTTCTAAGTCTGCTTCACTCACATCATCTGATACTCGGTCTTCGATTTCCTTTTTCATATGAAGCAGTTTATTTTCTAATGTTTTAATTTGCTCACTTGTTAACATCGTATATACCTCCAAATTGGTTTCCTGACATTACTAATCTAATAAATCATTTGTTAATTAGGTAATACACGTAATTGAGGAAATGTAAACATTTCGAGTACACAAAAAGGCATGAGGTCTTAAAGTAGACCTCATGCCTTAACTGCTTATTTTTCTTCTACTGGCTCTTCTTCTTTAATACGATCTAAAGTCATTTTATAGCCGTCGTTGCCGTAATTCAAACAACGCTTCACTCGTGAAATTGTTGCTGTACTAGCACCAGTTTCCGTCTCAATTTTATGGTACGTATAGCCGTTTTGTAACATACGTGCCACTTCAAGACGCTGTGCTAGTGACTGAATCTCATTAATCGTACAAAGATCATCAAAAAATTCATAGCACTCTTCTAGGTTATTTAAAGACAAGATCGCGTTAAATAATTGATCAAGCTCTTTCCCTCTTAATTTATCAATTTGCATATAGCCACACATCCCTTTATTAAAATTAATTGTATGACACACTTTTATCCATACTCGGCGAAGTAGGAACTACATTAATCCATGTCATACCTGGTTTTAGCGGCATTTCATTCCCATTCTCATCAACGGGTAAGATTCTACCATCAATATTCTTCCAATTTACTTCATTGGCAATCCCACTCTGAACAAGATGACCTCTCCCGCCTGAGGTAAGGTTAATATCACGACGCCCAGCTTCATCAAGGACGTTATGTTCTGTTTCTACAATGAACAGATTAGCGACCAACAGAGGTTCATTTGTATGATAATCAACTGTTTGCGAGTCCCCATTGAACCTGTAGTACTTCCCTGTTTGTTCATCGAATTGGTAGGACACTTCATTTCGATTCAAGTAGTTAATAACAATAGTAGAGGCAGCATGTCCAACTACTTGAATATCCTCACTTGTATAAAAAGAAAGTGGGGATACTTCTTTTTTCCAGTCATACCCTTGCTCCTCTATCCCTTTTTGGATATTTTCAAAAGTGATATAGGAGTTATGGGGTGCACGTCTGTCAGTTGAGCGTTGAAATAACGTGCCATCATAGTGAAGCCCACTCAAATAATCTGCCTCCCCGGCCTTTAATCTAGCCTCAGCACCTGGGCTCCAACCATGAGTAATAAACACCGCATCATACCCATTCGCTAGGTCAATATAATAATCTCGGGCACTTCTAACCGGACCTACAACTTTTGGAAAAGTACTATGGAAAAGAGCGAGAAAGCGAGTCATTTCCCCTTCCGCTAATACCTCATATACAACATCAGCATCGACTAATCCAGATTGCGGTCTAGCAGCTGGATGATTATTAATCATCACCCCAACCGGCCGGTGATCAAGTTCTACGTCGCTTTTATCACCCGTTAAAGGATAAGTAAACGGTTGTTCTTCTTCAGTGTTTTCATCATCTAGTGTATTTGGAGTTGATTCAATTGCTTCGCTTATCTCGTCTGCCTCGTTGTTACACCCTACAAGAAGGATTGAGGCAATAAAAGCTACTGTTATCCACCGTTTCATGTGACGTCTACACGTCCTTTTCTTCGTAAAATAAATGTCATTCTAAGGCAGAACTCTTTTATAGTTTAACGCATAATCGAGGGAAAGAGTACCGTTTTCTTATGAACGTCATAAATTCCATTTTGTGTAACACGAATATAAGGTAAGTGCGTAGAAGAGAAAAATAACAAGCTGTAAATAGGGTCTTCATGCTTATAACCACGTTCACGCAGCAGCTTAACAAATACTTTCTCGTCTTGCATCACATCTTTCATTGATTTAGAAGAAAGGATCCCAAAAAGGTTCAATGGAATAGAACCGATGACTTCACCTTCTTCAACCAGTGTCATTCCGCCACCTTGTGCTTTCAATGCATTGAATGCTTTTACCATATCGGAGATACTCTTACCAATTAAGACAATATCACCTGTATTTGAGAAGGAACTGGCAAAGCCAGAGATCTGGTTAGCAAATCCTTTCAGCATCGATGTAATCAACCATTTTCCATTCTTATCTAACATCACGAAGAAACTTTCATCATGCTCATGACTTAGCGTTCGATCAGTGCATTCGATGGGAATCTGATAAGGTTTTAAAATAACGGCATTGACCATCTCAATTCCCATCGGCATCGAGAAGTGTAAGTCATCTTCAGACAGCTCCCAATCTAATTCAAGAGAGCCGATCCCATAATCTTCCCACGGGAATGATTCATACCCTTCACATTGCCGTCCATCTCTTACAACCCATTGTCCTTTTGCTATAACAGAGGTCGGTTTCGGATCATTAATATCTGTTAAGAAATTAAGATGAGCAACACGGCCTGGTGCAATCATTCCTAGTTTGTGATCAAGATTATAATATCTCGCCACATTGTAAGTAGCCATTCCGTAAGCATCAATCGGGGCAATGCCTGCATCAAGCGCAATTTTTATCAACTGATCCATTACACCATCTTCATAAAAAGTAGGAGTGGAACCATCAGTCGTCATTATGCAACGATCAAATACATCCACACCGAGTTCTTGCATTTCTTTTAGCAATTTAGGTAAGTCTGGGCGAATGGAAGAATGTCGTAGGGAAGTTGTATACCCTAGATTTAACCTTTTTACTACTTCTTCACCTGTCATCGCTTCATGATCACATGTTACTCCAAGAAGAGCCATTTGTGAGAGCGTCTTTTCTGATGCCCCTGGTAGATGTCCTTCAATTGGTTTTCGAAGACGTGTTGTCTCTTGCATCCAATGCAAGGTCGAGTCATCTCCATTTAAAACTTTTGGCCATGAGGTAAGTTCCCCACCTTGAATGACTAAGTGATGTTCTAGCCATGCTTTCATTTTCGAATTCGAGAAAGCCTCATCACTCTTTAATTCTGTCTGAGCATCATAGCGACACCACCAATACATCGAGGTTGGTAGCTCATCAAGAGCTTCAATTAAAGAAAGCGCTTTCTTTTTTTCGAGATTCAAAAAGAACATTAAGTTATCATTGATCAAGGTTGTTGTTCCACGTGATGCTGCATATTTTGCAAAGCTGTGGGGATTATAAAGTTGAAATGGGTGAGCATGATGCTCGATATATCCAGGGACTATATATTGATTTGAACAGTCCACCACTTCCGTTTCAGTTAATACGTTAGGCATTTCGTCACCAACGTAGACAATACGATCTTGTGCCATCCATATATTTGCCTGTAACCATTTTCTTCTTGCATGGTTTAAGTAGGTTGCATTTTTTAGGACGAGCGAAGGCGCCTGCTCTCCTCTAACAACTTCAAGTTGTTGGCGTAAACGTTTTTTTGTCCAGCGATAAATTCGCTCCGTCATCTCAATTCACCCGTTTCTATCGTTCCTTTTTTTTGTAAATTATCTATTGTTTCTATCGTACCATACAATCACTCATTAACTCACTAAAGTTGTCAAATCTTTTTACATGTTTTTTTGACAACTCGGTGAACAAACATCCAGAAAGGCAGTTGTTTTTAAATGAAACCTAATATTGGTCGAATCGATGCATTAATTCGGATTACAGCAGGCTTTACCGTTCTTTCTTATTCTATTGCAAAAATGGTACGTAAACCACACAGAAACCGTTCTCTACTAGCAGCAATGCTTGGGGGCATGAAAGTGGCAGAAGGTATTACACGTTTTTGCCCTCTTGTCTACTTAGCCAAAAGTGAAATGATACACCCTGGCCATGACCGGCATGAAGAAGACCATCACCCAGACGGAAGAGTCATGAACCCATCTTAGAAAGAAAAGCGGTGGCGACTGGTCTGGCATGCTGAAAAATAAGGGGGAGCAATATGAAGTCGCTCTTTGACTTCATTTGATTCACCGTTTTTTCTCGCAGGACAAGGAGCCATAGCTAGACAAGAAAAGCGGTGTTGGCTCGTTTAGGTATGAGGGCGGTGGAGCTTTGGCAATGAGAAGCGCTTTTTGCTTCGTTTGACAAAGTGAAGCGACCGATGACCTGAGCCACAAAGCTAGACATGAAAAGCGTTTGCGGACTGGTCTGGCATGCTAAAAAATAATGGAGAGCAATATGAAGTCGCTCTTTGACTTTATTTGATCTACCGTTTTTCTCGCAGGAGAAGGAGCCAAACAAATCAAAAACCGTATAAGTTCAAAACTTATACGGTTCAATATCATCACTGGAGGTGACGACATGTTCAGTATTCAAGAGTATGCAACAGACTCGTTATTTATTTATATTTTACTAATTGGAAGTGTTATCGCTTTTCTTTATGTGTTCATAAAGAAGAAACGCGTGAAATAGCTTTATTTCCTATATCTTGACGATAAAAAAGACCATCACTTTGAATGCGCTCGATTTCTTTATAAACAGACTCTTTAGCCAGACTAAGTGTAGGTTGTTTTGAAGCCGCTAAGAGGACACGTCCACCGTTGGTCAGCCATTTTCCCTCTTGTTTCTTTGTTCCTGCATGAAAGAGCAATGATTGCTCACTTAATGAATCGAACCCTTCAATGACTGCCCCTTTTTGGTAAGAGCCCGGATAGCCTTTACTTGCCATCACTACGCCTACTACAGCATCATCAGACCACTTAAGTTCTGGCTTCTGCCCCTTTAATAGTGTTAAGATCACTTGCTCAAGATTTGACTCTAATCGAGGTAGAACGACTTGTGTTTCTGGATCACCAAAGCGTGCATTAAATTCAATAACTTTAGGACCAGCTTGCGTCATCATTAAACCAGCATATAAAATCCCTGTAAATGAATTACCCTCTTCGATCATCGCATTTGCAGTAGGTTTAAGGATTGTATCTACTGCCTCATTAATCTGTTCACTGCCAAACTGCGGGACAGGAGAATAGGCACCCATTCCCCCGGTGTTTGGACCCTCATCGTTATCAAAAGCTCTCTTATGATCTTGAGCTGCTACCATTGGGATTACGATATTCCCATGAACGAATGCCATTAGTGAAAGTTCTTCGCCCTCTAAATACTCTTCAATGACAACAGAAGCACTCGCCTCACCAAATGCTTGTTTATTTAACATCGAATCCAATGCTTCAATAGCTTCTATTTCGGTCATAGCGACGACAACGCCTTTACCAGCTGCTAGACCGTCTGCTTTAATCACAATCGGCGCACCCTTTGCTTTTACATACTGAACAGCTAACTCGTACTCAGTAAATGTTTCATACGCCCCTGTTGGAATGTTATATTTTTGCATGATCTCTTTTGCAAATGACTTACTACCTTCAAGACGCGCGGCTTCTTTTGATGGTCCAAAAGCAATTAATCCTTCTGCTTTAAAGCGATCAACCAATCCTGCTAAAAGTGGAACTTCAGGACCTACTATTGTCAGTTCGACTTGGTTATCCTTTGCAAACTCCACAAGCGCATCTTGATCGTCTTCACTTATCGGAACCGTCGTTGCTACGTCTCTCATTCCATCATTACCTGGTGCTACAAAAACAGTCGCTACCTGCTCACTTTGTTTTAATTTCCAAGCAATTGTATGTTCACGACCACCGCTCCCAATTACAAGCACATTCATGATACACACCTCCTCTTAATGTTTGAAATGACGCACTCCTGTAAATACCATTGCAATGTCATAACGATCAGCCATATCAATTGATTCCTGATCACGAATCGAGCCACCTGGCTGAATAATTGCACGTACACCTGCTTTAGCTGCTGCTTCAACTGTATCACCCATTGGGAAGAAGGCATCTGATCCCATAACGGCACCTTCCATGCGATCACCTGCTTGCTCTAGTGCAATAGCAGCTGCCCCAACACGATTCATTTGCCCTGCACCGACACCTACCGTCATTTGATCGTTAGCAAGAACAATCGCATTTGATTTCACATGTTTGACGACTTTCCATGCTAGCTTTAATGCTTTCCACTCATCTTCTGTTGGTTCACGCTTTGTAGGAACAGAAATCTCTGCTTCATCAAAGCTATGCGTATCTTCATCTTGTACAAGTAAACCACCATGAATCGATGTAAGAGTGGCTTCGGTTGACTTAGCTTTACTTGTGTCTACTGTTAATAAACGAAGGTTTTTCTTTTCTTTCAATACTGATAGAGCTTCCTCTGTAAACGCTGGCGCAATAATAATTTCCAAGAAAATTTCTTTCATCTTAAGAGCTGCCGTTTGGTCAACCTCTTGATTTAAGGCTATGATTCCGCCAAATATAGAAACAGGATCAGCTTCATATGCTTTATCATAGGCTTCCTCGATCGTTTGACCTGTCCCAACCCCACAAGGGTTCATATGCTTAATAGCTACAGCAGCTGGCTCAGTGAATTCTTTTACAATAGCAAGCGCTGCATTAGCATCATTAATATTGTTATAGGAAAGTTCTTTACCGTGCAATTGAGTGGCAGTAGCTATTGAGCCATCTTTAGCAAGAGGCTTTTTATAGAACGTTGCCTTTTGATGGGGGTTTTCTCCATAGCGCAAGCTTTGTTTTTTCTCATATGTAACCGTATACGTCTCTGGGCTCTCTTCCCCTACTGCTTCTGTTAAGTATTCAGCAATCACAGCATCATAGGCTGCTGTATGGCGATATACTTTAGCGGCAAGACGACGTCGTGTTTCAGTTGTAACACCATCTTTTAATTCAGTTAATACAGTGTCATAATCTGCAGGGTCAACAACTACTGTTACATGTTTATGATTTTTCGCGGCAGCACGGAGCATACTCGGTCCACCGATATCAATATTCTCAATGGCATCTTCAAACGTTGAATCTTCTTTTGCAATGGTTTGTTGGAATGGGTAGAGGTTTACAACAACCACATCAATCGGTGTAATATGATGTTCTTGTAGTTGCTCTTGATGCTCTTGCTTTTCACGCATGGCAAGAAGACCCCCATGAATATTAGGGTGGAGGGTTTTCACACGTCCTTCAAGAATCTCTGGAAAGCCGGTTACTTCTTGAATGCCTGTTACGGCAATCCCTGCCTCTTGGATCGCTTTTTTCGTCCCACCTGTGGAAACCACTTCAAACCCTGCATCGACAAGGCCACTTACAAATGGAATGATCCCTTCTTTGTTCGATACACTGACTAATGCTCTTCTCTTCATTTGCTCTTAACTCCTTCCAGCTTTATCGTGTTCCCCCACGCTGCAATGGTTTGTGGATAGAGACGATGTTCGACCGCTTGTATCTTTTTTGTTAATGTTTCAATTGTATCATCTTGTTCAATAGTGATCGCTTCTTGGGCGATGATTGGTCCTGTGTCCATCCCGGCATCCACTTCATGAATCGTTACCCCAGTTTCACTAACACCAGCCCTTAATGCCTGGCCGATTGCATCTAGCCCTGGAAAGTTCGGCAAAAGCGATGGATGAATGTTTACGATTTTACCTTCATAAGCAGATAGAAGTGTCGGTCCAATCAAACGCATATAGCCCGCTAGCACAACAAGGTCAATCTTGCGTGCCTGCAGCTCGACTACTATGTCTGATTCGAATTCTTCTTTATACGTATAATTTGACGGATTGAAACCGAATGTAGCTATACTAGAGGAGCTAGCACGAATGAGAGCTTTGGAGTTTGGCTTGTCACTTACAACTAATGCCACTTCTACATCAATGTCTCCACTTTGAGCTTGATCAATAATCGCTTGTGCATTCGTCCCAGTTCCTGAGGCAAAAATGGCGATCTTCATCAATCAATGCCTCCAATAGAAACCCCAGTCCCTTCTGAAACTCTGCCAATAATGAATGCTTTCTCCCCTTGCTCCTCAAGCAATCGAATAACTTTTGTATGGACCTCTTCAGGAACCACTGCAATCATCCCAATCCCCATATTAAATGCACTAAACATATCTTTTTTAGAAAGTTTTCCGTATTCCTCAAGTAAGTAGAAAATCGTTGGAATCGGCCAAGAACCAAAATCGACTTCTACCTTACAGCCAGCAGGAAGCATACGCGGGATATTCTCATAGAACCCACCACCTGTGACATGAGCAAGGCCATGAACAGGATACGTGCGAAGTGCTTCAAGTAATGGCTTCACATAAATTCTTGTCGGTGTTAAGAGCTCCTCACCAAGCGTACCCTGAAGACCAGGAAGACTTTCATTTAAAGATAATTGGTGTTCATCAAGGAATACCTTGCGGACCAAGGAGAAACCATTACTATGAAGTCCATTTGAAGAAAGACCAATCACAATATCACCAGGTGCTATCTTTTCACCAGTGAGTAGATCTTTCTTTTCAACAGCTCCTACAGAAAATCCAGCTACATCATACTCGTCTTCCTCATACATTCCAGGCATTTCAGCTGTTTCCCCACCAATTAATGCACAACCAGCTTGCTCACAACCATCAGCTACTCCCTTAACGATTGCTTCAATCCGGTTCGGTTCTGCTTTTCCTACTGCTAAATAATCAAGAAAATAGAGAGGTTCTGCGCCTTGCACCACGATATCATTTACGCACATCGCTACAGCATCTACACCGATCGTATCGTGTTTTTCTGCCATAAAGGCAAGCATTAGCTTTGTCCCTACCCCGTCTGTTCCTGATACGAGTACCGGCTCTTTCATGTTGAGGCTTGAAAGATCAAACATGCCTCCAAAACCACCTAATCCTCCCATAACTCCTGGACGATTCGTTCGATTCACATGTTGCCCCATGCGGCGTACAGCTTCATAACCAGCCTCAATGTCAACACCGGCTTGCTTATATGCATCTGACATCATCAGTTCCCCCTCTAAATTCTTTTAAGTCTTTATACTTTTGCATGTGGATGTAGGGTATCTGCATAGATCTCTGTTGGATAAGTTCCTGTAAAGCATGCCAAACATTGTCCACAGTTTGGTGATTGATCATCACGTCCGATACCAGTCATTAACCCTTCTGTTGATAAGAATGCAAGCGTGTCAGCACCCATCATATCGCGCATTTCTTCAATCGAATGGTTTGAAGCAATCAGCTCTGAGGTAGTTGATGTATCAATTCCGTAAAAACAAGGATGCTTGATAGGAGGTGAACTTATGCGTACATGCACTTCTTTTGCTCCTGCTTCACGTAGCATCCGTACAATTCGTCTACTTGTCGTTCCACGGACAATCGAATCATCAATCATCACGACACGCTTTCCTTCAACGACACCACGCACAGCCGAGAGCTTCATTTTCACCCCTTGTTCTCTTAACTCTTGAGAAGGTTGAATAAATGTACGACCTACATAACGGTTTTTGATCAGACCAAGTTCGTATGGAATACCAGTCTGCTCCGCATACCCAATTGCCGCTGAAATACTTGAATCAGGAACACCAGTGACGACATCTGCTTCAACCGGAAATTCTAGAGCTAATTGCTTTCCTAGATTCTTCCTAGCTGTATGAACATTCACTTCATCAACATTACTATCTGGTCTTGCAAAATACACATACTCCATACTACAAATTGCTCTTGAAGTTGCACTAACAAAACGCTCTGAACGTAATCCGTTATCATCAATAATGACTAGTTCACCTGGCTGCACATCACGTTCATAAGTTGCTCCAATAATATCAAACGCACATGTCTCACTCGCCACCACATATGCGTCGCCTAGACGACCAATGGAAAGTGGACGAAGCCCCTTCGGATCAAGAGCTACCATTAATTGATCTTCATTCATTACAGCAAAAGCATAAGCCCCTTTTAACATCGCTAATGCATTCTTTAATTGGTCCTCAAGAGTGTAATAACCGCTGCGCTTAATTAGATGAGCTAACACTTCTGTATCTGAAGTAGATTGAAAAATACTACCTTGACTTTCTAATTGATGCTTCAAGTTGTTTGCATTCACTAAGTTACCGTTATGTGCGAGCGCTAACCCTCCACGTTGAGAGCGAAATAATAGCGGTTGAACATTGGCAAATCCGCCTCCGCCTGCTGTTGCATAACGAACATGACCGATTGCAGCTTTTCCGTGTAAAAGTGTTAGGTCTTCAGGACGGAACACATCATTAACTAGACCCATCCCTTTATGAACCGAGAGCTGCTCACCGTCTGTTACGACGATGCCAGCTCCTTCTTGTCCTCGATGTTGTAAACTATGGAGACCGTAATACGTAATTTGAGCAGCATCCTTATGGCCCCAAACAGCAAATACACCGCACTCTTCATTTAAACCTTTGATTTCAGCAAACATGGAATGGCTCCCTTCCAAGCCTTAGACATTTCATCCTTTTTCGCATTAATGACGGACTGTTCTGATGATGTACGAATAACAAGTGCATCATCGTTCGTCACTTCACCAATCAGTGTTGCCTCTACTACTTGTTCAAACTGAGCTTGATTTTCAGGTTTGACCGATACGATGAAACGCGATTGAGACTCTGCGAATAATTGTGAGATAATCTCACCATCTAACGTCACATGTGCCCCTACCTCTGTATCGATTACACTCTCTGCCAATGCAACAGCTACTCCGCCCTCTGCTACATCATGAGCAGATTCTACTAAGCCTGACTTGATTGCTTGTAAGAGCATTGCTTGGAGTGCTTTCTCCACGTTTAGATCAAGCGTCGGTGCCTTTCCAGAAATAGATCCATTGATCATCTTCTGAAGTTCACTGCCTCCAAACTCAGGCTTTGTTTGTCCAATAAGATAGATTAAATCGCCTGCTTCTTTAAAAGATTGGGTGGTAATATGATCCACATCTTCAATGAGGCCAACCATACCAATAACCGGTGTCGGGTAAACAGCTACTCCATTTGTCTCATTATAAAGCGACACATTTCCTCCGATAACCGGTGTTTCGAGCACTCGGCATGCCTCGCTCATTCCATCTGTTGATTTTTCTAGCTGCCAGAAAATCTCTGGTTTATCAGGACTACCATAGTTTAATCCATCTGTAAGACCTAGTGGTGTAGCTCCTGAACATACGATATTACGAGCTGCTTCAGCTACTGCAATTTGACCGCCCGCTTCAGGATCTAGATAGAGATAACGTGAATTACAATCGGTTGTCATTGCCAGTGCTTTACGTGTGCCACGAATACGTACAACCGCTGCATCAGATCCAGGTGTTACGACTGTATTCGTTTGAACCATATGATCGTATTGATCGTAAACCCATTCCTTACTTGCAATCGTCGGTTGAGCAAGTAATTGAAGCAACGTTTCTTTTGCATCCTCAATGTTCGGTGCCCAATCAGCCTGTTGTTGGAACTTTTCATAATAAGCTGGAACACTTGATGGCTTGTGATAAACTGGAGCTTCTTCAGCAAGTGCATCTACTGGTACATCTGCTACAACTTCACCGTTATGAAGAAGACGAAGGCGTTTGTCGTCTGTTACGACCCCAACTTCAGCAGATAATAAACCCCAACGATCAACGATATCTTTTATTTCTTGCTCACGACCTTTTTTAACGACGATCAGCATACGTTCTTGAGATTCTGAAAGCATCATTTCATAAGGCGTCATCCCTTCTTCTCGCTGTGGGATTAAATCAAGATTCATTTCAACTCCAGACCCTGCTTTACTAGCCATTTCTGCTGATGAAGATGTCAATCCCGCTGCTCCCATATCCTGAATACCAACTAATGCATCGGATTGGATCAATTCAAGACATGCTTCAAGTAATAACTTCTCCATAAACGGATCACCAACCTGTACAGCAGGTCGTTTTTCATCCGAATCCTCACTTAGCTCCTCTGATGCAAATGTTGCCCCGTGAATCCCATCACGACCTGTGCTTGCACCAACATACATCACCGTGTTGCCAACACCTTTTGCCTGACCTTTTTGAATGTCTTTATGATCAATTAAGCCAACACACATGGCATTAACTAATGGATTTCCTTCATAACAAGGATCAAACTGTACTTCTCCTCCTACAGTCGGTACACCGATACAGTTACCGTAACCTGCAATACCTGCTACAACTTCTTCAAATAAGTAGCGGACTTTTGGTGATGTTAATTCACCAAAGCGAAGAGAATTTAGTAACGAAATTGGACGAGCTCCCATTGAAAAAACATCACGTAAGATTCCACCAACACCTGTTGCAGCCCCTTGATATGGCTCAATTGCTGATGGGTGGTTGTGACTTTCAATCTTGAAGACAACAGCCTGTGAATCACCAATATCGATGATCCCTGCGCCTTCTCCTGGACCTTGGAGAACTTTCTCTCCTTCGGTAGGGAATTTTCGTAAAAGAACCTTTGAGTTTTTATAGCTACAATGCTCAGACCACATGACAGAGAATAATCCTGTTTCCGTATAATTTGGTGTGCGTCCTAAAATAGATTCAGCTAGAACAAACTCTTCATCTGTTAAACCCATTTCCAAGTAGAGTTTCTCTTCTTTTACACGTTCTGCTGTAGGTTCAAGTAGTAGCGACATGAGTTTCCCTCCAATTTCGTACAATTGATTGAAATAAAGCTAAGCCATCTTCACTTCCAAGCAATGCTTCTACTGCACGCTCAGGGTGTGGCATCATACCTAATACATTTCCTTGCTCATTCATAATCCCTGCAATCTGGTGACGAGATCCATTGATATTATCTCTATAACGGAAGACAATTTGTCCGTTTTTCTCAAGTTCATTAAATGTAGCGTCATCACACTCGTAGTTACCTTCACCATGAGCAACAGGTATCATGATTTCTTGACCGTTCTCATACCCTGAAGTGAACATCGTTTTTTCATTTTCAACGGTTAGAGCGGTTGGTCTACAAATGAATTTCAACCCAGCGTTTCGCTTCATGGCACCTGGAAGCAGTCCAGCCTCTAGTAAAATTTGAAATCCATTACATACTCCAAGAACAGGCTTTCCTTCATTAGCAGCATCAATTACAGCTTTCATAATAGGTGCAAAGCGAGCAATAGCTCCTGAGCGTAAGTAGTCACCATGAGAGAACCCACCTGGTAACAAAATGCCGTCAAAGCCTTCAAGAGATGTCGCGTGATGCCACACATACTCAACGTCCGCGCCTAGTGCATCACTTGCTGCATGATACATATCCGAGTCACAGTTTGAGCCAGGAAAGACGATTACAGCAAATTTCATGATGGGACAACCTCCTCAACTTCATATCGATAATCTTCAATCACAGTGTTGGCTAGTAACTTCTCACACATTTCTTTTACTCTCGTTTCTACTTGCTCTGTTTCGGCTACGACTAACTCTAAGTATTTACCAATGCGGACATCTTCTACTTCTTTATAATCCATTGTGTGTAAGGCACTCTTGACCGCTACTCCTTGTGGATCTAGTACACTCTCTCTTAACGTTACATACACCTTTACTTTGTACATGATGGACCTCCTAGACGAGTTAAAATTTCTTGATAACCAGCTTGCAAGTTTCCTAGATTGCGACGGAACAAATCTTTATCAAAGCGCTCATTCGTCTTGCTATCCCACAGTCGACAAGTATCTGGGGAAATTTCATCAGCTAAAAGTAGCTCTCCATCGGCCGCACGACCAAATTCTAATTTAAAATCAACTAAGCGAACACCGATATTATTAAATAACTCAATAAGAAGCTTATTTACTTTCTGAGCCATTTCTCTTAACTGTTCAACTTCATCGGCTGTAGCTGCTTCAAGGAGCGCAATATGGTCTTCCGTAATAAGCGGATCACCTAGCGCATCATCTTTATAATAAAATTCAACGATAGGCTGTTTGAGCTCTACCCCTTCTTCTAATCCAAGACGTTTTGCCATACTACCGGCCACCAGGTTTCTTACAACGACTTCGATTGGCACAATCTCAACTTTCTTCACTAGCTGATCTGTCTCAGATAAACGTTCAACAAAATGACTTTCTAGCCCTTGCTCATTCAGCTTCGTAAAGATCAGAGCTGAGATTTCATTGTTGAGTCTCGCTTTTCCTTCAAGTCGATCCTTCTTCTCTCCATTAAAAGCAGTCGCATCATCTTTATAAGAAATCCATAGAATATTCTCATCATCTGTTCGATAAATCTTTTTGGCTTTTCCTTCGTAAAGCTGCTCTCTTTTCTGCATTGTCCACCCTCACAATCGGAATATTGGCAATCTTATTGCTAGAGAAGGAGCTGCGCTCACTTCTCTTTTTCATTTAATTGTCTTTTAGACCTAAGCGATTAAAGATTGTGTCGACATGCTGCAAGTGGTAATTGTAATCAAAGCAATTATCAATTTCCTCTTTTGAAAGAACAGCTGTAATCGCTTCTTCTGCTTCCACTAACTCACGGAACTGAATGCCCTTCTCCCATGCTTCCATTGTTTTTGGCTGCACAAGATCATATGCTTCCTCACGAGCCATCCCTTTATCAATTAAAGATAATAGAACGCGCTGTGAGTAGATCAGACCATACGTGCGAGTCATATTGCGCTTCATATTTTCAGGGAACACAGTTAAATTCTTAACGATGTTTCCAAAACGATTTAGCATGTAATTCAATGCAATCGTAGCATCCGGCAAAATAATACGCTCGGCTGATGAGTGAGAAATATCACGTTCATGCCATAATGGAACATTTTCATAAGCTGTCAACATATGACCACGAATAACGCGGGCAAGTCCAGTCATATTCTCAGACCCGATTGGGTTACGTTTATGTGGCATAGCGGATGACCCTTTTTGACCTTTTGCAAAAAACTCTTCAACTTCACGTGTCTCACTTTTTTGAAGTCCACGAATCTCTACAGCGAACTTTTCAATTGATGTTGCAACCAGGGCCATAGATGCCATGTATTCAGCGTGACGGTCACGTTGCAATGTTTGTGTAGAGATCGGTGCTGCCTCAAGCCCAAGCTTTTCACAAACAAGTTCTTCAACACGAGGGTCAATATTGGCATAAGTACCAACTGCACCAGATAGCTTACCAAAGCGAACTCCTTCAGCCGCATGTTTGAAGCGTTCGATATTACGTTTCATTTCCTCATACCAAAGTGCAAGCTTCAAACCAAATGTTGTTGGTTCAGCATGTACTCCATGAGTACGACCCATCATGACCGTGTACTTATGCTCAATTGCCTTATCTTTAATAATTGACAAGAAACGCTCAAGGTCTGCTAACAAAATTTCATTTGCTTGCTTTAGTAAATACGATAAGGCTGTGTCTACAACATCTGTTGACGTTAGACCGTAATGCACCCATTTGCGCTCTTCTCCAAGTGTTTCTGAAACGGCACGCGTGAAAGCAACCACATCATGTCTTGTTTCTGCTTCAATCTCATGAATACGAGCCACATCAAATCCAGCATTTTCACGAATTTTCACTACGTCTTCTTTAGGAATGTCTCCAAGTTCCGCCCATGCTTCACAAGCTACAATCTCAACTTCTAACCATGCTTTATAACGATTTTCCTCTGTCCAAATGGCACCCATTTCAGGACGTGTGTAACGTTCAATCATCTAACCATCCTCCACTATTGAAGTAAAATACCTTACTCATTCTAGCACATTCACTTTGTTCTTCGCTTGAGCTTTTCGAGCGCTTCATCAACCGTCGCACCTAAAGCCGTTATATGCCCCATTTTCCGGTTGTACTTTGCTTCTTTCTTTCCATATAAATGGAGTTTTATTTCTTTTAAGTAATCAAGTTCTGAGATTGCTTCCTCTAAATGTTGGCCTAAAATATTCTCCATCACTGTTGCTTGATGTAAGTCTGTTGCTCCAAGAGGTAAACCACATATTGCTCTAATATGTTGTTCAAATTGTGATGTGTGACAACCTTCAATCGTGTAATGACCAGAGTTGTGAGGTCTTGGTGCGAGCTCATTCACGATCACTTCTCCATCACTCGTCACAAACATCTCTATGGCTAGTATGCCCACTAACCCAACGCCATCAGCTACCTTTTTAGCAATAGCTTCAGCATGACGGACCCACTCATCAGGTACCCTCGCTGGCACAATCGACTGATGCAAAATGTTGTTGACGTGAATATTTTCACTAGCAGGAAAGGTCTTCACTTCTCCATTTGTTGAACGGGTAACGATGACGGAGATCTCGCTATCAAAAGGCACCCAACCTTCAAAGACAAGTTCACCCACCTCAAGGAGTCGTCTTGCTTCTTTAAGAAATGTTGCTTCATCATCGACGACTGCTTGCCCTTTACCATCATAGCCACCTTGACATGTCTTCAATACGGCTGGAAACCCTATTTCTTTAGCGGCTTGTTGGCAATCATTTAACGTCTTAATGACTCTATAAGGAGCGACTTTAATGCCAAGTGAGGCGATCGCTTCTTTTTCACGCGCTCTATGTTGAGAGGTTCTTAATAATTCAAAGCCTTGAGGAAAATATGCTTTCTCAGTCAAGAGAGCTGCCGTATGGGCATCAATATTCTCGAACTCATACGTAATCACGTCTGAAATTTCCGCAAGCTTCTCAGCTGCATCTTGGTCGTCATAACGTGCTTCGATTACCACGTCAGCCACACCTTGGCAAGGTGACTCTAGTGTCGGTTCAAGAACGGCCGTCTTATAACCCATTTGTTTTGATGCGA
Source organism: Alkalihalophilus lindianensis (assembly GCF_032843265.1). Lineage (NCBI taxonomy): Bacteria > Bacillati > Bacillota > Bacilli > Caryophanales > Bacillaceae > Alkalihalophilus > Alkalihalophilus lindianensis. Next base: position 6,604 of record NZ_JAWJBA010000005.1, on the reverse strand, counting down.
TACATAGCATTCTTCCTAATTGCCCGCCACCTATAACTCCAATGGTTGAACCTGGTCGAATGACTTGTTTCATAGAGTGTCACTACTTTCTAAGACTGCTTGTTTTGTCTCCTGACGTTTACTAATCAATCTATCTTGAATCTCTTTATTGGTCGAACCTAGGATTTGTACTGCTAGTAGTCCTGCATTTTTCGCTCCAGCACTCCCTATCGCTACAGTTGCAACCGGAACTCCGCCTGGCATTTGAACGATCGAAAGTAATGAATCTAATCCTTGTAAAGCCTTAGATTGAACAGGCACACCGATTACTGGTAATACCGTTTTAGCAGCTACCATTCCTGGTAAATGAGCTGCTCCTCCGGCTCCTGCAATAATCACTTGTAACCCTCGATCGATGGCAACTTCTGCATATTCAAACATCAATTCTGGTGTCCTGTGTGCCGATACCACTTTCTTCTCATATGGAATTTCAAGTTCTTCAAGCATCTCACAAGCATGCTTCATTGTGTCCCAATCGGACGTACTCCCCATAATGACTCCGACTACTGGCTTCATTCTATCCTACTCCTTTAGCTACATATCTAATCAATAAAAAAAGCGCAGAATTAGCTATCTTTGTCTACTCTAGGTGAGAGAAAGGAAGCTAATTCCACGCTTTCATGACACTTCCAGAATGAATGATCTTGAAGTGACACTTTCCCTCATAGTCCAACGATTTACGGTCATTGGGTAGAAACTTTCGGGCCTTATTCCCGTGAGATTATATGAGGTGATATTCTGTTTTCTCGCTTATTCATCTTCATCTTACAAGCACAAACGACATATGTCAACAAAAAGTCGAACGTTCGAAAAAAGTCAGACTATTATTGTTCGCTTTCTACTAACTTTCCTTCAAAGATGATTTTTTGTCTAATCGGTACATACTCGACTTGCTTCCCTTTCTTTTTTTCCTCAAAAACAGGCTCTTCCATACGTCGCACTGGTTGATAGCCCTCTTTTTGCATCCGATCTAAACAATCAGTGATCGTTTCATTTTCTCCAACTTCAAACTTCAATTTTTTCTTCTTTTTCATCTTTCCTACCTCCGAATTCCTTTTACCCAGAATCCACCGAAGAATGCTTTAGGCTCATGTGAGATAATAAAAGCTTTCGGGTCTAACTCTTTAACTGTTTGATAAAGGTTATGCTCTGATTTTCGTGATGTTAAAATTTCCATCATCAAACGCTCTCCTTCACGCCCATACGCAACCCAATTTGTTACCCCGTATCCTTTATCCCGCAGTGTATTTGGAATATCTGGTTCGTATTCTTTTGTAATTACATTAACGGTAATATACCCAAGAGCAAGTTTCTCTTCTACCTTCATCCCAATTATAACACCGATGCCATATCCAATTGCATAAGCAATCAGATTTTGTGGCTGATCTAGATTGTCTAGTACTAAGCTCAAACCTATAACATAGACAAGAATTTCAATCACACTTACCCCCGCAGCCAAATACCGTTGTCCTTTCAACGTAAAAATCATTCGAACCGTAAACAACGTAACATAAACCACATTAATTACTAAAATAATGACTACCATTGTTAACGCGTTTTCCATTAGCAGTGTAAGCATCCATTGGACCCCCTATTTCTACAACTCATTCCCGGCAAGCTTAACATGTAAAATTCGATTTAGAACATAGGAAGTTTTGTTGAAAAAAGAGAGTTTTTGTCTCTTGATAGACAAGAAAAATAGACTAGCTAGGCTAGCCTATTCATCGTAACTCGGGACAAATCGCCCTCTATCTTTGAAGACTTCTTCATAATTCGTAGCTTCTTTAAGTGCACTCTCTTCTTCTCTAATTCTTACGCGCAATACGATTACATTTAAAATCGAAAAGATGAAGGCCGTCCAATAGGCTTGAAAGATAAAAGGAAGAGCGAGGATTTCCATTGCTACAATCACATAATTAGGATGACGCATAAAACGATAAGGTCCCTTAGCGACTACCTTTGCTCCTGGTAAGATCATAATTCTCGTATTCCAAAAACGTCCAAGTGATGATAGAGCCCATACCCGGCCTACTTGAGCAATCAAAAATACGATTAATGGGATCAAAGACCACCGAAGCACTTCTGGACCAAAAAAAGAAATTTCTATAAGGAGTGCTACAAAAAAGAAAGCATGCAAGGCAACAATGTATTTATAATGCTCCCCTCCAGCTTCATATCCTCCTTGCTTCTTGATCCACCTAGCATTTTGATTTGCAATGATAACTTCGATTACCCTTTGGATCATAACGAAGCCAACAAATAGATAGACAAAGCCCATTAATGAACCCCCTCCCACTGAAGTAAAACTAACTCAGAGCAAAAGCCTGGTCCTAATGCAGCCATTAACCCGTATGAACCTGGCTCCATCTCTTGATTCATAAATTGTTCAAGTACATATAAAACGGTTGGGGAAGACATATTACCATGCTTATTTAAGACCTTTCTTGAAACCTCAGTCATTGTTTCTGGAATTGATAGGGTTTCCTCATAAGCTTCTAACACCTTCTTTCCACCGGGATGTGCAACAAAAGCATCGATCTGACCAGCTTCAAGATTGTTACGCGCTAAAAATTCATCGACGTTTGGCTTCAACCAATTCTTAATTATAGATGGAATGTTACGAGAAAATACCACATGCAACCCTGTATCCTTTACATCCCACCCCATTACTTCCTCTGTATCAGGCATAAGTGTGCTCATCGTTTGACGAATTACAGGACGTACAGATCTGTTGCTGTTATGTACCATTGAAGAATGATCACCAGATACTAAAGCACACGCAATCCCATCAGCAAATAATGATGTCCCTACTAAGTTACTCTTTGAACGATCATTTCGTTGAAACGTAAGACTACATAATTCAATACAAACAACTAATACATTGGACTCTGGATAGGCTCTACAGTATTCATACGCCCGACTCATTCCAGCTGCTCCCCCTGCGCACCCTAGCCCCCATATCGGAATTCGTTTCGTATGAGGAGAAAAAGGTAAGACATTCATGATACGAGCATCAATACTAGGTGTAGACATTCCAGAACTTGATACGAGAATAATCGCCTCAATTTCTTTCAAGTCAACTTCTTCTTTTAAAAACAAACGATTGTTTAAACATTTCTTTATACCTTCCGCACCATACTTCGTGGCTAACTGAATATAGAGATCGTTCTTTTCTTTTAACGTATGGTCCTCTTTAAACCAATTCATAGGTACTGCAAATTGTCTCTCGCTGATTTGGGCATTTGAAAATACAGTCAATAGTCTTTCGATATCTTGAAAGCTTTCACTAAATAGCTCACGCGCAAACTCTGTCGTCGTATCTTGGGTTAACGTATTGGGTGGTGCATAGGTACTTATTGAAATAATTGAAGGCATTTTATCAACCACCTACCTTATTGTTGTGGTTTTATTTTGCCCGAAAGCTTTTTTTCCATTCATTTACTCTGATGTAAACAAAAAAAGAACCCTTTCATTAGAAAGAGTTCTTACATGGTTGTGAGCTTTTTACGAAATGCATCCTGCCATTCTAAAGCTAGTTCCTTTATTTCGACCATCGCTTCTAGTTGTCCTTTAGTAGCGTGAGGATTATGCCTACACTCGTTAACTTCCATAATAGTTGGGTGCTCACTCCGTTTTTCAATTCGTATGAGCTCATTAGCCAAGGAGGCTTCTCCTTCTTTTACTACTCGAAAATAATAGCCACTAAACCCAGTTTCTTTCACCCATAGCGGAATCTTTGGTTGTTTATGCTTAAGCCCTAATTTGAAGCATGGGTGTCTTGGCTGGCTTACTTGAATGATTGCACTTCCAAGTTCAAAGACATCTCCAATATGTACGTCTTTTTCCAACCAGCCAATTAATGTTAGGTTCTCTCCAAAAGCAGAAGAGCCCACATCTTGACTTAACTTATTTTCCCAAAACGAATAATGCTCATATGGATAAGCACATATCGCTTTATCCACACCGCCGTGATGAATGAGATCAGCTTGTGTATCCCCATTTATTCCAGTGGAGTGTATTGAAACTACGTTTTCAGTGGGTTCTTTAAAGATACTTGTCTTTATTATTTTACTTCCATGCTCTATTTCACGTGGTATCCCCAGGTGAATGGCTTGAATTGACTTTGACATACCTACACTCCAATCTAGAATTATAAAGAATTAATTGTTTTTAATGCCTGAGTTATTTGCTGACTAGTAACGTCATAATGAGTGGTGAATCTAACAACAGATGGGCCAAATGAAACAGCCTTAATTCCATTTTCAGAGAGTTTATCAATATACTCAGTTGAGCTCATTCTTTTACCAGATACATCGACCAACACGATGTTTGTGTCGACATTATTTATTACCTCTAGACCAACGACTGCACCTATTCCCTCTGCAAGAACCTTAGCATGATGGTGATCTTCACTTAAACGATCCACCATCTCCGTTAAAGCAATAATCCCAGGAGCCGCTATCGTTCCTACTTGTCGTAAACCACCACCGAGTCGTTTTCTCCACTTGCGAGCTCTTGTAATGATTTCTGAAGAACCTGCGATAAGTGAGCCTATTGGTGCTCCTAACCCTTTAGATAAACAAATTTGAACCGTGTCAGCGTTTTGAGTAAATTCTTTAATTGAGCATTGCTTAGCAACAGCTGCATTAAACAACCTTGCCCCGTCTAAATGAACAGGTATTGCATGCTTTTTTGCTACGTTATATACGGCTTTCATGTTCTCCACTGAAACAATTGCACCACCTGCACGGTTATGAGTATTCTCCATGCAGATTAAACCAGTCTCTGGCTCATGAATATCATTGCCACGGATAGCTAACTCAAGTTCATCCGGATTCATCTCCCCTCTTACTCCAGAAATTGTCCTTGTCTGAACCCCTGCAAAAGCAGAAATAGCCCCACCTTCATAATAGAAAATATGCGAATCTTGCTCAAGTAATACTTCATTTCCACTTCTACAATGCGTTAGCACTGCAATTTGATTACCTTGGGTACCACTTGTCACAAAAAGAGCATCTTCTTTTCCTAATTTACTTGCTGCTAATTCTTCTAGCCTACAAACGGTTGGATCTTCTTTGTATACATCATCCCCCACCTCTGCATGATACATAGCATCTCTCATAGCCTGAGTCGGTTTTGTAACGGTATCACTTCTTAGATCAATCACTCTCTCACTCCTCATTCATATAAAAAACCTCTAGCATTAGAGGTTTCGTTTACTATTTATTATTATAGAGGACTTATTGAAACAATGTCTTCAATCTAGATCAATAAATTTTGAAAGGTAAGTTATGACTCCTTTTCTTCCTAGAGATTTAATTGCTTCAATCGTTTCAATGACTTGATCCAACTTCCCTTTTTCTTCTAATAAGATAATGACTTTTTGAATGCTGATCTTTTTGTTGGTTTTAGGTGAAATTAATTCATCTTCTTTTAAAATACCAAATTGATCTTCTAGATATTCTGTGAACAACCTCATCATCCCTTTCCGTGTTGTGTACCTATCTATTTAAAACTCAATTCTTTTCATTGGTGATGTTGATCTGATCTTAACTTATTAAAGCTTGTCTTCACCACCCCTGCGATAGTTTATCTCTCAAAGAAAAAGAAGATTCTTTCTGCTGCAAATTCCTCTTTTAAAAGTGGGACACATTACATCTTACAAACATAGGATAACTAAAGCCTCAGAGTCGATTTACTAACATTATTATAGTCGGACGGGCAATCAACTTTTAAGGCACAAAAATATATCAAAAGAAAGGAGGACCACAGTGTTAAAAGAACTCCAACCACTCATTTTATTTTTCACTCTTTTCTTATTGATAGGTTTCAGCATAATGAGCTATTTAGGTTATCACATGATTGAGACTAAAACGGAGAGAGTGGTTTTGCTTAAAGAAGAGATCATAGAAAAACACGAAGCAGGAGACTCTGTTACAAGTGAATTGAGGCAATACACACACGAAATGCAAACGTTAGAGAAGCAGCATCGTTTATTATATACATGGTACTTTAAATACCTTTTTGAATACCCTGAGCTTACACCAATGTATTGGGACAGGCATAATTCAGAGTTATTAATAGGAGAAAGATAGCTAGTTGAGGTAAGAGATGTTTTCTAAGAAGCTCACCAACGACAATGAAGCCGACTTAGTTAAGACTAATAAGCTCTATTGCTCCCCTCTACCTTTTATGCATCAAAAAAAGCATTCCATAAATGGAATGCTTTATCTCCTAGCAACGTCCTGGCTCATTCTTTCTCTTCTACGGGGATGAATTTTCATGCCGCTTTGCTCCGCAGCTTTTCACGTTTTTTGACGAAGAGAAAGCACTCGTCTCACAGGGGGAAAGCACGGTGGTTACTCATAGAAGCTTCTTCAGGAAGTAGTCGAAGAAGCTTCTGCCCCGTCGGACCAGTAAGCTCTATTGCGCCCCTCTACTCTCTCTTATATATCAAAAAAACCATTCCTTATCGGAATGGTTTCAGGTGCCTGGCAACGTCCTACTCTCACAGGGGGAAGCCCCCAACTACCATCGGCGCAAAAGAGCTTAACGACCGTGTTCG
>NZ_JAWJBA010000004.1:0-474895 GCF_032843265.1 Alkalihalophilus lindianensis | reverse complement strand
TAATTGATAGTAAATAAAACATAAAACATAAAATCTAATACCTGCTCTTAATACTTAACTCCTCTTGCATTCTCTCCCTTTTAAAAAGTCATTTCTAATTAACTTAGCACCACTGTCTAACCTCTTTATTTTAACATTAATTTCCTTTTCGGTGACAAACAAAAAAGCATCCCTTGTTGAAGGAATGCACCCGTTACTTTAAGTATTTTGTTTCACAAAGTTAGTACAAATAGATTTTTCTTTTATGTGCAGTATCGTTGTACTGCGCAATAAATAGATCTGTTGTTTTTTCGTCGTGCATATTCAATATTAACACCCTAAACAAAAAAGACGCGTTATGAGATAAACGTGCCCTTTAATTGAATAACACGATTGATCTATTTTCACATTAATATATGCCTTGGTCAAAAATGTTCCGAGCAAAATGTGGCAGACACTTGTCGCTTTGGAATTGAATTATTTATTCATAAAAGATTTGATTTCTTCTTCTGACATGAATGAATCGCATTTCACGGTTACTTTGTCGCCATTCGTATAGATGAAACCGGGAACCGTTGGAATATCATATTCATTACGGAAAGCCGTAATGCCTTCCATATCAGATTGTTCCACACTATTTACATAATAGATGTGAGTGTTCGTTTCTTCAGCAACCTTTTTTGATTTTTCGACGAATATTTGACAATAAGGACATACAGTCTTGCCAATATAGATAACGGCTTCACCTTCCCCTTTTATCAATTCCTGTGCTTTAGCCGAATCAATTTTATCAAAACCAACTACATTTTCTTCATAAGTGGCAATCATTACTCAATCCCCTCTCAATATTATTTTGACCATGCCCCTACTCAGAGCGAGGTTACCTCTGCTGAATAAATCACTTTATCGTCATTCAACAGCTTACCGTTGTGACCCGCTTTTGACTACTGGTACTCGTTTGACTGACTTTGATTCCTGACTTTGTAATAGTTCAGGGAATAAATAATGGATGATATGCATTGTTAACCGTCGGGATTTTCCTTTATATGGATAAATGTGCATATACATGGATGGATTAAAGTTCGCTTCAATAATTCCATAAGCGTTTTCATGATCTGCAGGAACCTCTGTATTTTCAATAATCAAATCAATTCCACAAATTTCCACCCCGAGTACAGATACCGCATCCACTGCTATTTTTTTATAATCATCAGGAATTTGATCGGTCACATCAATCGAATCTCCACCTGTACTAATATTAGAGTTTTCACGCAGATAGATGATTTCACCCTCTTGTGGGATCGAATCGATTCCATATCCTTGACCTTTAAGCATGAGGTTCTCTAATTCACCTAATTGGATATTTTCTAAAGGGGTTCGATGGTCTCTTCCTCTTACTGGGTCACGATTCTTTCGCATGACTAACTCTTCAATTGTATGTTTACCGTCACCTTGAACATTCGCAGGAATTCGTAATAAAACAGCATACACTTTATCATTTAACACAAAAAATCGATATTCCGTTCCATTGATAAATTCTTCTATTATTACAGATGAATCTTCTTTAAATGCTAGCGTGAGTGCCCTTTGATAATCCTCGTCATTTGCGCCATCTTTGAAGATCGATATTCCTAATCCATAGTTTGTTGTTTTCGGTTTCACAACAAAAGGTTTAGCGGAAAATAAATGATAGGATCGCAAAGCTTGATCGATGGTTTGAAACTCCTCACCCTTAGGCACTCGAAATCCATGTTGATGAAGAATTTTCTTTGTTACTGTTTTATTTTCCATAATTAAAGTTGAAACATAATTGTCTTTACTTGTCATATTCCCATTCTTCACATATTCAACATGATCTTTTAATTTCAGCTTCAAAAATTGATCTTGTCGATCCAAAATTTCTACTTGGATTCCTTGTTGAATTGCATCAAACATGAAAATCTGAGTGGACAACTCCATATCAGTAAAACCTGCTAATTGATATGGTTTATCCCATGATTTTTTATAATTTTGTTTTGCAATTGACGTAGCTACTTGACTTTGACTGCTTTTTTCACTTTCTATATAAAGTCTACCAGCTAAAGTCTTACTTGGATTCATTAGCATTTCTCTCAGATAAACAAATAATGTATCTGAAATAGGCAAATCTAAGAGGTTTACTAAATGTTCCATCTCATCAATCATCGTTTTAGCTTCTCTTTCAAATTGTGTGTGCGCTAACGGATGCTCAAGAGCCACTATTTCATTGTAAAAATCACCCATTTCTCCCCATTCATCATAATGTCCTTCATCTTTCCATAATAAATAAAGTAAGAAAAGATGGAGAAATTCTCCTTGTTCATAACTAATTCCATATGTTTCAAAGGGATTTAAATCGATATTGCGCACTTCAATATACTGAACACCGTGATCTTCTAAATCTGAAAAATGATGCCCACCTCTTAATCGAATAGGTGCATAAAGTTCCTTTTCTTCTGATAGAAGCCCTCTTTTAACCATCAAAGAAAGATCTGATAGATAGTTCTGGATACTACTATACGAAACTTTAACCTCATCAGAATTGACATAACCGTATTTACTGCCTCTAATGCTTCTTACGGCTCCATTCAAAGAATGATATTCAAAAAAATTCTTTTCACTAATAGGAGAAGCCCCATAAAAATAAGTCATTAACCATCGGTTGTGTAAATAATTTCTTGTTACCTTTAAATAAATCTCCGCTTTAAACTGTTGGTAATCTTTTATCTCCGATTGTAAGCTAAATAACGCTTGGATCAACTCTTCACCAAATTCAAAGTTGAAATGAATTCCGCTAACCATTTGTTTGCGACGGCCATAAGATTGCGATAAAGTTTGACGATATCGGAATTTCTTAATATTTTCCAGTTTTGCAATCGCAATATCTTCTTCTTTTTCTGGTAGCTGTGGTGGCATGCTCAATGGCCATAGCATTTCATTCTCATCCATAGAACGATAAGCAACATCATGGATCGCTGCTAAGTAATGAAACAGATCCTCTAATGTTTCCATAACAGGTGTGATGAATTCCATTTGTGTTTCTGAAAAATCTCGTTGAATATATGGGTGATCATCTTTTAATGTAATGCTCTTAGGATGATCTGTTTTAGCTAAATTCCCCGACAAGTCCACTCGATGACTTTCTTTTTCAATCCCATAACGGGCTTTTAATAAATATGATTTCACACGATCATTAGCTAATATTTTTTTGAAATCCATAGTTGCTCTCCCCCCCCAATTAACCATTTATCGAATAAATTCCGGTTAAACACGACTAAATAAGTCATAAAACTATCCACATTGCAGCTCATGTGGATAGTTTTATTTTTCATTCTGTATTTTTCAAACTAATTGAATTATCTTAAGTGCTGCATATGAAATGAGAAATGGCCCTCTAAGAAAGTAGCAATAAAGAAATAGCTATGATCATAACCTTCAGCTTTCTTGTAATATACTTCTTGATTATTTTCCCGAGCATTCTTTAAAAAGCAAGTTTCGTCTAATTGATTTTGATAAAACTGATCTTCGGTTCCTTGCGTAATGAGAATAGGTGGAACGCTAGCTTCTTTGACCAATTCTGAAGCATCCCATTCGTTCCAAGTAGCTTGATCTTCACCTAAATACGTTGAGAAAGCCTTTATTCCCCATGGAACTTGACTAGGACTCAAAATAGGAGAAAAAGCAGAAATCGCTTTAAACCTTGTTGCATTTTTCATGCCAATCACTAAAGCTCCATGACCACCCATTGAGTGGCCCATGATGCTTTCTTCTCCTGAAAAATGAGGCACCAAAGTTGACGCAATAGTTGTTAATTCATCTACGATATACGTATACATGTGATAATGCTTTGCCCACGGATATTGTGTCGAATTTAAATAAAAACCTGCACCTTTTCCAAGATCCCATCCGTCATCATCCGCCACATGTTCTCCACGTGGTGAAGTATCTGGAATCATAACGGCCACTTGATATTTTTCTGCCAATCGTTGAAATCCACTTTTTTGACTAAAATTATCATCTGTACATGTTAAACCAGACAGCCACCAAATAAGAGGAATTTTTTTCTTTTCTTTATTTGATGGCAAGTAGATACTAAAGGTCATCTCGCATTTTAAAACTTCTGAGTAATGAGTATATTTACATTGTTCTCCGCCGAAAGAGCGATGTTTTTCAATAAGTTTAAGACTCATTTTCTCACTCTCCATATGTTAACATTGTACGAATTGACTCACCTTTATGAAGCAAATCAAATGCCTCATTGATGTCTGTAAAGTTTAATTGGTTTGTGATAAACGAATCGATATCGATTTCACCATTCATATAATCTTTAACCATTCCTGGAAGCTCCGTTCTTCCTTTCACGCCGCCAAAGGCAGAACCACGCCATACTCGACCCGTTACTAATTGGAATGGACGAGTATGAATCTCTTTACCTGCGCCTGCTACACCGATAATCACACTTTCACCCCAACCTTTATGACAACATTCAAGAGCAGACCTCATTACTTCAACATTTCCAATACACTCGAAGCTATAATCTACTCCTCCATCTGTCATTTCAACAATGACTTCTTGAATTGGTTTATCAAATTTAGAAGGATTTATAAAATCAGTTGCGCCCATTTTTTTAGCCAATTCAAACTTATCTTCATTTAAGTCTATCGCAATAATTCGGCTTGCTTTTGCTTGAACCAATCCTTGAATCACAGCTAACCCGATCGCTCCTAGACCAAATACGGCTGTCACAGCTCCTTCTTCTACTTTGGCTGTTTTGTGTACAGCGCCAATTCCTGTAGTCACACCGCATCCAAATAGACCAACTTTATCAAGCGGCGCTTCTGGATCAATTTTTGCTAAAGAGACTTCAGAAACAACTGTATACTCACTAAATGTACTTGTTCCCATGTAATGATAAATCGGCTCTCCATTATAAGAGAAACGAGTCGTTCCATCAGGCATTAAACCTTTACCTTGAGTTTCTCGTACGGCACTACATAAGTTTGTTTTACCAGAACGACAAAATTTACATTCTCCACATTCAGCCGTGTATAGTGGAATCACATGGTCCCCCGGTTTTACTGAAGTGACTTCATCTCCTACAGCAACAACTACCCCAGCACCTTCATGACCTAATACAGCAGGAAATACGCCTTCTGGGTCATCACCTGATAATGTAAAAGCATCGGTATGACAGACTGAAGTATAGAGAATTTTCACTAATACCTCTTTTGCTTTTGGCTCTTCTACATCGATTTCTACAATTTGAAGCGGTTCCCCTGGTTTAAATGCAACAGCAGCTCTACTTTTCAAATGAATCCCTTCCTTCTCTTGTTTTCTCATTTACATTTTCATAATCACACATTATAATTGTTCGGACAATACTGACATTTCTGTCACTATAAAAATAACAACAGAGAAAGGGATAATAATATATGGAAATCTCCTATAAAGAAAAAACGTTTTTCACTAGCAAAGATTTGGCTTTATCGGTAATAGGCGGGCGCTGGAAAATAGCGATTATATGGTGTCTGCTCCAACAATCTCCATTAAGGTTAAGTGAAATACAAAAATACCTTCCCAATGTTAATCAACGTATGCTAATTAGACAATTAAGGGAATTAGAAGAAGATCAAATCATTACTAGAATTGTATACCCGGTTGTACCTCCTAAAGTGGAGTATCAACTAAGTGAAGTTGGTTTACTTCTAGAACCCGTTGTCACTTCCATCTGTGATTGGGGAGATCATTTCAAAACATTTTTGGAGGAAAATTCGGATAAAACATCAGTTGAATAACAAGCTGCACAAATGGTTCTGAAAATGAAAGCGTTTCGTGGCTTCTTGAATGTTCCCAAACGATATTTGGAATCTGTCATTTGAGGAGTTATTTTTCACGATAAGTAAATATAAAAAAGTCCAATTTCTCAGTAAAATTGAGAAATTGGACTTTTATCGTTACTCCTGAAATGCCAGATTGTTGATACCTACCTCCGATAAATAAAACCTCTTTAATAAAGTACATTCTTTTATAAACGAAATTATTTGTTGCGCAGTATGTGTCTACTACGTATGAAGAAATAACGTTTTACTTTTTCCATAAACCTGCCCTTTAGATTAACATTAATTTCCTTTTTATTGACAAAGCAAAAAGCATCCCTTGTTAAAGGAATGCTACCCTTTAGTTGAGCAAGATTTACCTTTTTTTCAATAGTCTCTTAATTGTTCTGATCTGGCCACGATGATTAATTTCATCCTCCATAACGTGAAACCATAAATAGTAATTATTATAAGAGACACCATTACCCCATTTACTCTCTTCAAATAACCAAATATCATTTACCGATTTCAAATGCGTTAGTGTATTTCCTCTAACTTGTGATAATGATTCTAGATAATAATCAATAGAATGATTCCTAATCCCCTCTCTTGCTTTATCTCCCAACTCTAAAGCAGTTCCCCACTTTATGTATTCATCATTTGTTAAATCTCTGTTTTCAAACGAGATAATCTGATGAACATACTCTATAGATGCAATATGTGATAAAAGAGAACCAATTGAATTTGAACTACCATCTGCTAAATAATCCAACTCTCTTGGATTCAAAGTAGATATTTCACTTAACGTAACTTCTCTAGAGTGCTCAAGCATACATACAAGTTCCCCGACTTTTTCGGTAAAGTTTTCTTTTGTAGTTATTCTATAATCCATCACCAATCTACCTCCTCTTAATTTGTATGTACAACACTACCAATAAAATGGAAAAACAAAGACTGATAATTCGTTAAATTATATGGTTTAATTTAATTACCAATATAGAAAAGGCAACCTGATTTTATCAGTGTTGCCTTTTTGCAGTATCCTTCTTGTCAGTATCCTGCTTCGTTAACACAAGAAGCAAATGCTCTTATTGAACACTCGCATCCGTTACTTTGAGTACATTATTTCACAAAGCCATTAATGAACATAAAATCTACCTAAGCTTGTATTGAGAAGTAAACCCCATTTTCTCGAATGAGGGACTCTTATAGTTCTATTAGCTTACCAATTAACTCCTTATAAACTTTGAAAGTGTTCAGCTAATTGAGGGGGGTGCCGTAAGGCTAAATGCATCTAAGACCTCGTATTATTTACCCCTAAAAAGGATAAGGCATCCTTAACATTTGAAAAAGTAATTATGCTTTTTAAGTTGATGCCAAGTTTAACTGCATCTATAGCTAATTGTGGTCTTACCCCAGTCAACATGCACTCTACCCCAAGTAATTTTAGTACACTCTTAATTTCAGAAAGAAATTCAATAACTAAATTATTTATATTATAAATTCCTGAACAATCTATAATCAAACAACTTACCTTTTGTTCTTGAACATTGACTGGCACAAATTCTAAGAGTAGATTTACCCTATCCTTATTTATTGCTCCTAACAAAGGAAGTATAGCAATGCCTTCTATAAGTGGTACTATTCTAGACGCTAGCTCATTTATTTGTATATTCATTTCATATTGTACTTTTTCTTGTTGTTTTCTCTCTGTGATGTCTTTTACATAAGTCTGAATGGCTTTTGTTTCCCCAATCTTGATAGGGTGACAATATAACTCAACATCAACTGGGGTCCCATCCATTCTATATATAGTTTCCTCAATAAGCTCTGCTGGTTCACTATAAGCCCCCAATATTCTTTGTGTAATTGCAGGTTTAGAGGTATCCTTAAAGATATCTAACGGACTTGCCCCAATTACCCCATCCCTTGAAGCTCTAAAAAATTTTTCTGCTGCTTCATTTATATAAATTATCTTTAGTTGCGAATGAACAATTAACGGCTCCAGTGCATATTCAATTACTTCTTTATAATTAATACCTTCAATATTCTCACTCATTATTATCACTCCCTTAAGAAAGCGTATTTCATATTATTGGTGTTTGCATGGAGAATCACTACTCCAACTATAGTAAACGCATATAAAAATGGAGAAATAGCTATACCAAATCCACCTTCACTTTGAAGATAATCTACATTTTCTTATTCATCTTATAGATTAGGCTGATAAGATCTTGTTTTTAGATATCCCATTCCGATCGTGCCAATTAAATAAACCAAATGAATAATGACTGACGCTATACATGCTTGAACGACTACTTTCATTTAACACACCTTCCCGCAAATTCACCACACAATTCTTAAACAATCAATATTTAGCAACAGTAAAAAAATTTCTTGATTACTATTCACAGCATCCCCCATGTAAATCCCTCATTTCCTAATCTAATCTAATTTATCGATGCTAATACGTAAAAAAATTCCAATCTAATAATAAAACTCCCAATACAAAATGTTTGCACATAAAATAACCGTAAAAACAATTGTCATCATCCAAATTCGTTTTTCACGTGTGCCTAGGCGTTGTTTTTTTATTTTAACACTTAGAAATCCACTATTAACAAGAGCGATAATTACATAGATAAGATTGAAAGTTAAAAGTGGTTTAAGGGTGGCATAACTGACCATTGATACTGTCTGATAGCCTATCCAAAGAACGTTCATAACCATCAGTAGATTTAAAACATGTTGACTAAAAAGGAATAGATGCAGGTGTTTTTTAGTCCATATCCTTCTTAAAGAAGTGACGATCACATAGATGAAAGAAAACAGGATAGCTACTACTGCTAGAATCATTCCTCCCCACTCTATGAGATGTTTATAATAAGGAACGTAAAGTAAATCTGAATAGGTATTCGATAACACGTTTTTCAATTGTGGATGCTTTGAATACACATCTAGACTGTACAAGCTAGAACCATCCTCTGTTTTGTAAATGCCTGGTTCTAGCTGGGAATAATGGAAGTCGTTCATGATTACATGATGTGATCCACTTTGGGCCGTTTTACCCCTTAGTAATAATCCATACACCTTACTAAATCCAGAGCTGGGCAACCGAGCCGGCTCATACATACCACTCCATTGGGATGAATTTTCCAACTTGACGTCTTTTTTCACATGTTCATATTCACCAAAAATGATTTCAGGTATTCCTGATGTGAACGTACTTTCATCTTTCATGTTGGTCAACACTATAACTCCGATACCTTCTTTTCGATCAACATAAATAGAGGAGCTAAAGGCCTTCGAATTCCCACCGTGACCATACACATGCTGACTTTTCGAAGGTAAATAAAATAAACCGTTTGCGACCCTTGGGATCGTGGTTTCCGGATAATATAATGTTGGTTCAAACATGCTATCAATCGTATTTTTCTCGTTAAATAAAAGGGCTCCATCTTCAGCTAATAACGCTTGTAATACCTTTTGTAGATCTGTAGCTGTTCCCATAGCACTACCTATCGGATACATGGGAATCGAGTAAAAATTAGGTTCAATTAATTGCATTCCATTCGAATACCCCTGCACCTTTCCCCTCTGTTCTCTCACCCATTTGTTATCATCTAGATAAGGATCTATTGACGTTTTTGTCATGTGAAGGGGCTCAAAAATATTCTTCCGTACGTATTCCCGGTAGTCTAGACCACTAACTTCTTCAACTATGTAAGCAGCAAGACCACTTCCATAATTTGAATAAGCCACAATATCACCAGGAGGAAATCTTTGCTTAATATCTGCTTCTTCAAGTACTTCTCTTAATATGTATTTTTCGGTTGAACGATGAATCATTAAATCTGTATAACTGTCATCAAATCCCGCTGTATGATTCATTAAGTGCCGCATTGTGATTGGATCCTCAAATGTTTTTTTGGAGCGGAAATCATTTGGCAAGTACGTTTCGATATCCGTTTCTAAATCAAGCCTTCCTTCCTCTACCAATTGTAAAACACTAATCCAAATCAGAACTTTAGAAACAGAACCCCATTCAAAAACAGTATCTTCTTTAATCAGAATTTCTTTTTCTCTATCTGCATAACCTTCCATTTTGTAAATGACTTCATCTTCGTCTATCACAATGGCTGCTAAACCAGCGATCTCTTTCTTATGTTCTTTTAGATAATCCTCTACTTTATTTTCTGAAAAGATAGGTTCATTTGCAGAAAACGTTGATGGAGGATGATATCCAAATAAAATCCAGAGTAATAGAAAACAAATGAACGACTTAAAAACCTTACAATCGTGATTATTCACTGTGTTTCAGACCCCTTTTTATCAATTGAAAGATCGGTACATTTTATAACGCGAGTAAAAATCCCCTCTTTTATAAGGTTAAAGCACTCCCAAATAACCATTAGAAAGGCAACCTCCCTTTACAGGTAATGACCATAATAGTTATGAGAAAGATACACAAATGTTGAATCAGCTAACCCGCTCGTGAGTGCAATAATAAGTGAGTTGGCCTTATTAAATCAACGCACCCGTTAATTTAAGTTCATATTTTCACAATCACTATGTATTACATCCCATTAATAATCGATTTTAATAATTGGTCAGATTCAAGCATTACAAAAATGTATTTTGAGATTTAAGGAACTTAATAAGATTTTCATCAGTTTCTTTTGCTGATTTACCTAGCCAAATTAGATGTCCCCATGTGTCAAGTAGACATAATTCAGAAACAGGTATGTTTTTACGAGCAAAATATGGATGCTCTAACGGTACAGAACCATCATGTTTACTGTGCATAATAAGAGTTGGACAACTTATAGCCTGTAAATTTTCAGTAGATACCTCATTTATCTGTACTAAATCGATAAAAAAACCATATCCTGAGCGTTGTCGATTATTCATTTTTCTTATTGCATCAACATCCTCCTTACTTAGCATCCCCTTTGCTTCTTTATATGTTAATTTACTAAAGGAAGGAAACATTTGGTTAAAGATAAATCGTGGAAATAGATTATTTATAGATGATATTAATTTCCATGTGTATTTTTCTGTTTTTGGACGAAATAATACCCTGGCAGCTTTGAATTCTTTATCCTTAGGAGTAAGCCATTCTTTCGTAACAGCAGATTGTAATGTAAGCGAGCAAACCATTTCTGGATATTTAGAAGCAAAATATATACCACTAGGACCTCCTGCGGATATTGCAACAAGGTGGACTTTTTTTATATTTAAATGATTTAGTAACTTCATATAATACTCACAAGTAGTAGATAGACTTTCTCCTATTTCTTTCGATGTACCTCCATATCCTGCTCTTGAAGGAGTAATTATAGAAAACCCATTCTCTAATAATGCTTTATACCCAAACTCTTCATTACAATTTGAATGTCCTCCGTGCATGACAAATATAGGTTCACCGTCACCAATAATAGAATATTCTAGAGTTAACCCATTTGTAGAAAATTTCTCTATTCTTCTATCCATTAAACAACCTCCTTTTTTACACAACAAAAGCCTTTTTAGGAAATTCTTTGGGCGGGCTTAAGCTTTCTTATATTAGATCTTATAAAACGTATTCAAGTCGACCAGCTTTCTTTGAAGGGAAACGACCTCTGATTGGAATAATGTGAATGAACCCTTCTTAATCAATGTCATAAACTCTTCAG
This sequence comes from Alkalihalophilus lindianensis, assembly GCF_032843265.1. Taxonomy (NCBI): domain Bacteria; kingdom Bacillati; phylum Bacillota; class Bacilli; order Caryophanales; family Bacillaceae; genus Alkalihalophilus; species Alkalihalophilus lindianensis. The sequence goes on along the minus strand of NZ_JAWJBA010000004.1, from coordinate 463,407 downwards.
CAGCTTGAAGCAGTGAATCGATCGCTTGTTCTTTTGGTAAATCCCAGCTCTCTAAGCACGTTTGATCATGCAGGATAGAAAGAATGAGTCGAGTATCTTTTAAATATAAGTGAAATGTTAGAGGCTGATAGAGGTAGTCAATTGAGTATTGTCCTGTTGCTTTCAACTTTTCTAACCCATCGATTATACTGAGCCAGAAATGATCGACACTGTCTTGATATCGTTTACCGAGAATCAATTGTTCATTGTGCTTAATTTCTATATAACCAGGAAATACAGGTTGATGTTTTATTTCGTTTACCTTACTCTGTGTCAGTTGTGATAACTCAACGGCTTCTGTTTTCTTTGACTTAGAATTGTCTAAGATAAAGTAGGTTTGAACCTTAACCATTCTCATTCCTCCCGTTAATATCCATTAGTACATTCTCTCCCCAAGTCCCCAACCGCTTGGATACATGGTGATTACTTTTCCTCCTTTAATAACAAGACGAACTTGCTGGCTGGTTCCACTGATTGTACCGTAGACGACAGTACCGTTGCTAGTAAAGCCATTATTGGCAATTTGTGTACGGTTTTGACTAATAATCTGAGAAATTAAGGATTCATAGAAGGAAATTGAATGTCCAGGGTTAAAGAATGATTGAACGGTTGTAGGGTTACCAATGAAATGTTCTGGTGCGTGCCTTGCTAAAATATGGGTGATGCCATATGTGGAACATGAACCGAAATCCAGTTGAACACTTCTGTGATCAACTGGATAAGAAGCAATCAGTTGAGAAGAAGTAGTGTTAGGTAATCTAAAATGTCCTTGAGAAGCATTATTTACCTGTCCACATGATTTATGAGTAAATGTCTGCCCAGTATGTTTATATTCAATATGATTTTGATAGATATTCCAGTCGTAAGTAGAGGCCTCCACGTGAGGGAAAGTAGAGAAAAAAGCAAATGCTGCTAATACAATAATAAAGTGAAACTTAGATTTTAATAAATGAATCATGAGATTCCTCCTTTAATTATGATGTTATGGTCCCCACCATGCTTGTTTATTGACAAGCCAGCCAGAACCTGACGTAGTAAATACAATGGAACCGTTCATATCCGTACGATAACTAGTTATACCTCGTGCTTGTAAGCGGTCAAGAGTGGATTGAATAACGTAAAAAAGAGTCCGAAACCCATTTCTTGATTACTATAATTTTGATATGCATATATTCCCATCGAGATGGAACTCATAATTAAAGCTAATCCCCCCTAAACATTTATATATCCTTCTAAATAAGAGACGGCCTCTCCAGACATTTTTACTGTTCCCCCTAAATCAGTACAGTATAGCTTTCCGCCTCTTTCTGATAATTGCAAGGCGACAAGTTCATTTTTATTCAATGTACTCTTCCAATACGGAATTAAGGTGCAATGAGCAGAACCAGTAACGGGGTCTTCATCTATCCCTGCCTTTGGTGCAAAAAATCTTGATACGAAGTCTACTTCATTTCCTTTAGCTGTCGCTATTACACCAAATCCATCTAGTTTTTTTAGTTCATCCATATTTAATTCAAGATCTAAAAGATCTTGTTCTGTATCAAATACCGCCATATAGTCTCTTGATCTATAAACCTCTTTAGGTACTTTACCTAAACCTTTAATAAGCGCCTCTGGAGTCTCGCATTTTTCTCCTTCTCTAGAAGGAAAACTCAATGTAAATAGACCGCTATCCTTGGATACTCCTAACAGTCCACTTTTTGTACGAAACGTGATACTCTTTAAATTCTCATCTAGATAAGTGCATATTACATAAGCAGCCGCTAATGTTGCATGTCCACATAAATCTACTTCCCCTTTTGGAGTGAACCACCTTAACTCATATTCATCATCTGTTTTTACAAAAAAGGCTGTCTCAGATAAATTATTTTCTGCTGCAATCTTTTGCATTAAATCATCATTTATCCATTCAGTTAATGGACATATGGCTGCCGAATTTCCTCTGAATTGTTCGTTGGTAAATGCATCAATCTGATAAATTGGTATTCTCATATCTGTAATCTCCTTATTTAATTACTAAATGCTACATTAGTAAAGGTGAAATTATTTAATTATTCCGATTCAATAGTATAAGAAGAAGTGCGCTGACCCTTGTAAAATCAACGCAACCATTTGTTATGTAAAGAACGTTACATATTGTCGTTTATTTATTTTTTAAATGATAACCCTTCTTCTTCTAATAAAGTCCTCATAATAGGTAAGGAAGCTGGTCCAATACCATGAATTTTCAAGATTTCTTTTTCAGTAAATGTTGATAGTTTTTTCGACGTATTTATCCCTTCGTGAATCAATGCATTTCTTGCAGGTGAACTGAGTTTCGAGAGGAAGCCACTTTCAGGCTTATTCCCTTTATCACACGTTGGGCAACTAGGACACTCACTACTTTTATAATACTTATGTCCCTTCTCACATATCCTTAAAGTCTTTTCAACTGTCAAAATAACCCCTCCAAATTAATTTCGTATCCAGTATTTATAAACGAAACTTCAATATATCATCTTCTTTTCTCTACTATTTTAATGGCTCGGATCAGCCAATACAAAACAATCCAAGGAAGAACAAATTTTGTTGACCATTCAATGAAACTGAAAACGATAAAAAAGTTGTAACCAAAAGACTGCAATAAAAAGAAGACAACAATAATTGATGAAAAACCAATGATTGAATATTTTCCGAGTGCATTTAAATCTAAGCTTCTAATCATAAAAAAGGCAATCGAAATGACAAGTGCAACAATAAGTCCTATAACAAGATAATGCATGATCCAGTCTCCAAAAGCTACTCCATTAACCATTAAATTTATATCCCCTTTATGTGAAGTTCCTCAACGAAATGATACCAAGTGAAAAGTATTTAGATAGTAACTCTCCATTCGCGATTACCTAGTCGGTCTTTTAAAGCAACTTCTTTATCGTTAAACCATACAATCTCTCCAAAATGATAGCCAAAAATGAATTCACTCGGAACCTCCTTGAATAGTTCTTGACGCATCATTTCGTTTTTCTTTTTATCTTCAATAATCATTATGGCAGTAAAGGAATCGATATCATGCTGCCATAGTATTTTAGCTCTTAACTGTTTTGAAGGATTTAACTTGGTCTTCTTCCAAATGCCCTCGTTTATATAATTTAATTCGCTGACTTTGTTAAAAGTGTTAATGAACAATTCACGTTCTAAGTGAAACTGTTCAATAAAGGGCTCTAACCCCATTTCGAGGTATTCTAAGGTAAGTTTCTTTTTGGTCTTGCTGTCTGATTTTATATATTTATCCAAATTTAAAGCCGTTTCAATTTCACCAAATCCATCAATACAAAGTGGGTTGCCTAAGCGTGATTTCAATTCTTCTAATGTTTCTGCACACTCTTTACTATGAAACATGATATTGATCTTTTTGAAATGTTCATTCTTGTAGCGCGGGAAATGATGTTCAAATAAACCAATCACGCAACGTGTTTCCTTATTAAACTGTTGAAAATGACCATTCTTATCAAAATAGTACAAATCAAAAGCATTTAAAATCGGCACTGTACTCCCCCATTTATACTTAATTAATAAAAACGATGAATTCAAGAAACTAAAAAATAAACAGGAGCATACTTCGGCTTATAGTTTATATAAGTAATTAATACTTCCTTATTTGAGGATTCTCCCGGTTAGCTACACTACACGAGAAGCACAAATTCAACTATTAATTATTTTCTTAACAATGAATAAACATACGTGTCGTGGGCCTTATCATTTTGGTACATATAATCCCTTAGAATGCCTTCTTTTTGAAACCCTACTTTAGTAAGTAATTTATTGGATGCTCCATTTTCTAAAAATACAACTGCACCTATTCGAGTTAATTCCATAACTTCAAAGCCGTATGAGAGTACCTTTAATACTGCTTCTGTCGTATAGCCCTTCCTCCAATACTTTGGATGAATTTCATAACCTATTTCAGCACGCTTGTGTTTAGGTATCCATCCGTTGAAGCCAACTGTACCTATTAATGAATGTGTTCCTTTCAGCTCAATTCCCCAGCGTATCCCTCTTTTTTCTTTATAGTTAGTAGCGAAGAATTCAACTAACTGTTTAGCCTGCGCGATATCCCTTAATGGTTCCTGACCATAAAAGCGTATAACCTCATCGATAGAAAAACAATCAAAGATAGTTGGTGCATCTTCTTCTTTGATTTCTCTTAATGTTAGTCTTTCAGTCTCTAAAACTGGGAACATTTTTTCTCCTCCTTAAATTCAACTTTATAAATAAAATTATTGTTAAATATCCTGTTCCTCAGCATATTAAGACTGCCCTTAATTCTTTTCAACCCATTCATTATCTAATATACACATTTCCCATAAGCTCCAATATTCCTCGCCATTCTTCCTGGCGTTTCTAAGAAATCCCTCTTTTATGAAGCCCGACTTCTCATAACAAGCAATTGCAGAGGTATTAAAATCGAATACCCCGAGACTAACTCTATGTAAGAAAAGCTCATTGAATGCGATTTTAAGAATTTCCGACATCATCTGTGGACCGATCCCTTTTCCCCTTAGAGTCTTATCTCCAACTAAAACTTTTCCAACTCTTGCTGATTTGTTTTTTCTATCGATGTTCCCTAACGCAATATGCCCTATAACTTTCCCCGATCCCTTTTCAATAACGCTATAAATCTTAGTACTGGAAGTGTCATTGTTAGCATCTTTAAGGTACTTTTCTAATTGCTCTTTATCTAATGGAAAAGTAAAAGTAGGAGCTCCCCATTGAAGTAAGAACTCTGGTGTTTCAATCCAATGTATGAGTTGTTCAAAATGTGAACGCATGAAATAGTTCAATTCAATTCTAATAAAGCTCACCTCACTTCCTTTACCTGTATTGAACAGTGTTTTTTATATCTCTCTTCCCATTCCTTCCTTAAGATCCCCATCTTAATGGCATCAAAATATTCACCATCTACGATTCTTGCTTCTCTTATTCTCGCTTCTTCCTTCATCCCTAATTTCTCTGCTACCTTTATCATTCGTATATTTCCTGACCAAGTTGACATGCCTAGTCTGTGTATAAAAGTGGAGGTAAAAAGATAGTCAATCCATAGCTTATAGGCTTCTGAACCATACCCACCATTCCAAAAATGACTGTCATAAATCACGATACCCGTCTCAAGCCAGTTAGTGTTTTGATCCACCCAATAAGCTCCAACATACCCAACTACTCTCTCATCGCACTTTACGACTAAAGAATCAGGAATGCCTGGAAAAATCTCTTCCTCCCAATCTTTGCTGTACTCTTCTTTCGTTACTTTCTCTTCAGGAATATAGGGGCCGTTCCACTTCTTTGCTTCTTGTTCCTTTTCTTCAAACTTCCAATAATACAATTCATTTATATCCTCAGACGTTATCTTTTTTAAAGTAACTTTCTCTCCAATTATTTCAACCATCATAAAGTGGCTCCTCCTCAGTAAGATTTTCTTGAATAATCCTGCTTCTCTATTTAACGACAAAAGAACAGCGAAAATTCAATCAGTTCCCCTTAAAATATTTCCACATCGTTGGAACCAGGTGTAGAAAAAAATATAAATGAAGGTAATAATGAGGTACATCCAAACCATCATCGTAATTGGATCTTGCCAATTCGTTAATTCATTGCGCTCTACTATTTGAATAAGGATTATCATGCCGATGCCGATTACAAGTAATACCCACATTACAATACGCCGTATTTGCTTGAATTTCATGTTTAATGACACCCCCACTTATAAAATGGTAAACATCTTGTCCCTAATAGTCGCCTGTACTTACAGTAAATGACTAATGGTATCCATGATGAGGCGCACTAAAGAGTAACCTGGTCTAAGTATTCTTACTATAACAAAGAAGATACATATTTTGGATAAATAATGAAAATTTTACTCAGTAAAAACCAGATCAAGTTTTAGTTAATTGGTTCTTGCTACATATTTCTGTTTTAATGGTTGTATGATAAATGAAGGAGTGGGTATATGCCGGACTTACAAAATCACGTCATTCTTATTACCGGAGCTAATAGAGGACAGGGAAAAGCGATTGCCCAACACCTTGCTGCATTAGGGGCTAAGGTAGGGGTAGGTGCTCGGAACTATGATGATGCAATGGAAGTAGCTAAGATGATTGGAGAAGACCATGCCTTCCCAGTTCAGTTAGATGAGACAAAAGAATTAGAATGGAAATCAGCAGTTGATCAGGTCCTACATAAATTCGGTAAGCTTGATGTGTTAGTGAATAATGCAGGGGTTCTACGACAAAAGCATCTGTGGTAGCCATGTCCAAAGCCGCAGCTGTTGAATTAGGTCCTAAAGGAATTCGAGTAAATATGGTTCATCCTGGTGGAATCGAAACGGATATGGCCACTCAAGGAAAGGATGTACCTACTTATTACGAATCAGTACCACTCGGACGTATTGGACAACCGATTGAAATTGCTCGGGCTGTAGCCTTTCTTTCTTCTGAGGAAAGCTCTTATTGTACAGGCACAGAAATAGTAGTTGATGGTGGAATGACGTTAGGTACTGCAGATGAGTAAGTCAAGGAGATGGAGAGAATATGAGGGGCTGTCTCTCCTATCATTGACTTACTTTACAGGTCTCAACAGTAAACGTTTAGCTGCTTTAGTGGTGTTATAGGTATTCACCTAGTGCTTGTTGCAACGTTCCTAAGACCTTCGTTTCTGAATTGAATTTAATTCCCAAGTGCGTAATATCTATTGCTACTTCCTTCCGTAATCCTGTTAATACAGTTGAGCAGCCCATCAGTGAGATTCCATCAATCACGGTCAAAAATTCAGAGATGACTACTTGTTCCATATTAGCGAGACCTGAAAGATCCATTATTAACGTTTGAATTCGTAAATTAGAAACCTCTGCCAATACTTTTTCCTTTAGAATAGAAATACGATTCATGTCAATTGAACCAATCAATGGCAAAATACTAACATGACTATTGATCGGAATAATTGGAACTGATAGATTTTCGACCAATTCTTTTTGTGCATGGATCAGAGAATCCTTGTATGTAGAATAACTAATAAAGAATTCATTTAAAAAAATGTCTACCCTAGTATTTATCTGTGCTTCTAGAGTAAAAAAATCGTTACTAGTATATTGATTAGATAGATCATAATACTTATGTATAAAAGTCCATAAAGTTCTACGAATAGCTTGTACCCATTCCAACTTAAAAGATAATTCTAGAGAATGTGTGGCCCAGGCTATCCCTTCCTTTTTCGCAAACCGTTTTAGTTCATTATCTTCACTATTAATGATATAAACCGTTAATTGGTGTGCATTATTAACTAAATTTATATTACCGATTTTCAGTATTTCAGTGATTTTATTTTTAACGTTTACCGCTTCATCCAACAAGGTACTTTCAAAATCATTTTTATTAGCTTCAAAAAATTCTCTTAGCTTAGATGAAGAAGCGAAATAATGATCCACTTTAATTCCCCCCCTACTTTTTTATTAACTTTATTATAGTATTCTTGGTTGTACCCACGCAACCCGATTCATATTAAACATTACTACCATTTATAAACATAAGAGCTATGTCTCTTAATAATGATAACCCCTTTAGTTAATAAAAATGAAACCTCACTTTTATTGATTACTGACTTCGAAGTTATTAGTTACTATTCATTGTTACTGTGTATAATTTTCTTTTCCAGTTAGATACTAATTTCAATTGTTATTATTTAACACCACACTTAATGTAGAAGGATATACGTTGGGTATTTTTCGTTTATTCTCAGGTTTACTTACTGTACCTTTATTTCCCCAAATGTTTTTTTGTGTTTCTAACCAAATTAGCGAAATATATATTTTATGAGGTGATTTTATGGATAAAGAGGATTTAAAGCTTACGTCTGCCGAAATAGGGACTTTGTGGGGACAATATGTTAATGGTACAGCAGTTGATATGATAAACAGGTATATGTTATCCATTATAGAAGATAAAAAAATAAGAACCATATTTGAGGATGCAATAAGTATGTTTGCAAAGCAGAAGAAACAGATCATTACGTTTATTGAAAAGGAGGGGTTTCCTGTACCCATTGGGTTTACTGAGGCAGACCTTAATAAAGGAACAAAAAGATTGTTTTCAGACATATTTTGTTTACACTATTTACACGTCATTACGTTACATGGTTTATTGGCACACACGACTTCACTAAGTGCCTCTGTAAGAAAGGATTTAAGATGTTTTTATGATTCTTGCGATAATGACGGAAAAAGAATGTATCACCAAACGATAGAATTACTGCTAGAAAAGGGACATTTTCAAAGAGACCCTAACTTTTATCCCGAAGCAACTCCTGAATTCATTTCAGGTCCAAAATATTCAGATGGTTACTTTGGGGATAAACGACCTTTAGCTGCAACTGAAATAATTAGCCTTTCGTTTAATTTAAAAAAGAAGATATTAGAGAAAACTCTTTCTATTGGATTTAGTCAAGTTGCTCAATCTAAAGAAGTAAGAAAATTTCTGGAATCATCGCATAAAACTTCGAATAACCAAATTCAAGCACTTAGCAATATATTAAAGAAAGATAATTTGCCTGTACCAATGTCTTGGGAGTCAGAAGTCACAACTTCTCAGGATTCTCCGTTTTCAGATAAGTTAATGATGTTTCATACTGGTTTTTTATTACAAGCTGCACAAGCCTATCATGGAGCTGGACTTGCTTTTGCAATGCGAACTGACCTTGTACTAACTTATGAAAAGATTATCACGAAAAACTTAATGGTGACAAAAGAATGGTTCAATATAATGACAAAGAATAATTGGATGGAAGAGCCTCCTCTTGCTCCAAATAGAAAAGAACTTGCAAAAGACAAATAATGAATTATTTAGCACCTCTTGTTGTGAGAGGTGTTTATTTATGACCAAAAGCTCTTACTCAACGAGACCACTCAAAAAGTCTTACTAAACCACCAGACCAAAAGGTTGCTATTCGCCACTAGATTTACCACTTATCGCTACTATATCATCTTTATTTGCAGGGTCTCTATATGAAAAGAATAAGCTCTCTTCCGTATCTAAAAAAAGGCCAAATAAAAAAGAAGAGTCACTGACTCTTCTAATGAATTGATTCGTATTCTTCTCGTTAATTTTCGCTAATGTCCGCTTCTATACGCTAAACTTATATTTCGTATACCTGCTATACTCCTGGCCTTTCTCTAAAACAATAGACTTGAAGTTTTCGTGGTTTACAGCATCGGGAAGCCCTTGTGTCTCCAGGCAAAGGGCACCATACTTTTTAGAACGTACTCCCCTTATCTCAAAGTTGTCAGTCAGCTGATTACCCGTATAAAGCACAACGCATGGTTCATTTGTCTCCATCCTAAGCATTCTGCCGCTTTGAGAATCTTTCAGGACAATCTTAACTCCGGATGAATCTTCCCGAAGGAGGAAAGGATGGTCATAGCCATTCCCGGCAAGAACATTCTGCGGGTCTGCTGATTGCGCACCTTCCACTATTTCCCTGCCCTTTCTGAAATCGAAAACAGTATTGTCCACTCGTATAAACTTACCGGTAGGGAGCAGGTCGTTATTTAATTCTAAAAATTCGTCACTCTCTATCTGGAGCTTATGATTCAGTATATGGCACTTCAGGTTGCCGCTGAGGTTGAAATAAGAATGGTTCGTAATATTAACTATTGTCTTCTTATCGGTGAATGCCCCGTAGAAAATAGTTAGCTCATCGCTATTATTCAGTTCATACGTTACGGAAAGTTCCAGGTTTCCAGGGTACCCTTCTTCCCCATCCGGGCTCAGGTAAGTAAATTCAACACCCACTTTACCCTCTGCCTTGAATGGAGTTGCGTTCCAGATAACTTGATCAAATCCCCGCTCTCCCCCATGGAGGTGATTATTCCCATCGTTTTTTGCCAGTTTATATTTTTTTCCATCAAGCTCAAATTCTCCGTCCTTAATTCTGCCTGCTACTCGCCCTACCACAGCTCCGAAATAAGAAGAATAATTATGATAGTCTTTCAGACTGTCGAAACCTAATACAATATTTTCAAAGTTACCCTCTTTATCAGGAGTTATTAATTTAGTAATAATACAGCCATAGTTTATACACGTCATACTAATACCATTTGAATTTTTTAATGTATAAGCCGTAACATCTTTCCCGCCAATCTGGTCGAATTTTTCACTAGTTATGTTCATTTAGCTCACCTACAAACCTTGGTTTTTTTGCTGTGTTTCAACTTATTTTTTCTTTTAAATAACTAATAAGGCGCCCATAATCATCGATGATTTCAGGTTCTTTACCTGTGCCACCCTTTCTATGCCGGTAGTTGTACCATACCGGAGTCCAACCAGCTTCATAAGCTGGCACTACATCGTTTTCCCACGAATCCCCTATGTAAACAGATTGATTTGCCGGTATATTAATACGTTTGCTCACATAAGAAAAGATATTTTTATCCGGCTTAGCAAAACCTATCCCGTCAGAAACAAATATATACTCATCAGAAATTAACTCACTCAGTTTCAGGGCTTCAATCTTTCGTTTTTGATGCTGTACTGGACCGTTAGTGATAATTCCGCAGATAATATGATTATCTTTTAAGAGCTTAACAGCCTTTTTCACACTAGGAAATAGGGATATTTCTCCCTGGTATTTCTCGTAGCTTTCCTGGATACCGCTAGCCTGAGAACGTGTCAGGGTAATGCCGTACTCCCTGAAAGAACGTATGAGCCTCTCCCTGCGCAAGCCATCAAGACTAAGATTTCCCTTCTTGTATTCCTCCCAAAGTAAATCACTGGCTTTTCTGGAGCTTTTAAAAATTTCTTCTATATTATTTGTTCCAATATCCAGTGATTCCTGTTTAATTGCCCTGGCAAATGGGAGGAGCTGGTCATAAAGTGTATCATCCAGGTCAAAAAATACAGCGCGAGTGTGCTTATCCATGTGGCTTCCCCTCCTTAATTTCTTTGCCTGATCCAGTGTTTGCCCACAGCGGCTCTTTCATAGCGGCCCAGGTACTTATAAGTATAAAACTGAGCAGGTATCCAATTATCTGAGACAAGCCTGTTATTTCACTCTTAATTACAGGGACGTCCTTAAAGACAGAAGCAACAGGCTGTTTTATTTCCTTAAACTCTGCGCTTGCTCAATTTCTGATTGATGAATTCATCTCCTTTATCAGTTTCTTCCATGCGGTAAATATATGGACCTTTGGTACCGCGGTTTATCCAACTGAGCTCCAGAAACTTTTCTTCTTTAGAATACAGCTTTATAAGCGCAAGCTCAATTTCCTGAGGCCTACCATAACCATTTATTTTTCGCGGAGCGCTGCCAAACACCTCGTATATATATTCCGCAAACCTGATAGCATCACTTAGAAATTCCTCCTATTATTTCTACCTCCACCTACTCATAGCTTATAGTACAAAAAAGGCCGCAATAAGTATGCGGCTTTTATTGTCCATCATTCACTGAATTGCAGAAAAAACTATCTTATCGCTTCCGGCCAGTTATCTTCCCATTCCAGGGTGCGGATTTGCATACGGATTACACCGTCAGCATCTCCGTCATAGTAATGGTGAATTAAATAGTCTCTTCCATTTGCCTGGAGAATATCCTGGCCGCCTGGGCCGATTTGGTTTCCTCCACTTTCAAGAATGATTGTGCCCCCTCCTTCTTCAAGTGGGACTCCATCCTTATCAACATATGGACCAGTAACAGTCTCAGATCTGCCCACAGCTATTTTATATGTGCTGTCAACTCCCGCACAGCATCTATCCCATGAGGTGAAGAGATAATAAAACTTCCCTTTTTTTATTATGGTTGGTGCTTCCACTGGATTATGTGCTATCCCGGGACGGTTTGCCAGCGTATAAACCTCGCCAACCGTATCAGTCATGCCATCCATTTGCTGTAGTTTTATTCCGCTGAAGTGGGATCCAAAAACCATCCACCATTTTCCTTCCGCTTTAAAAACATGAGGATCAATGGCATTATAATTTTCCTGACCCCGCTGAGAAGTTACAACAGGTCCGTGGTCTTCCCAGCTGTCCGGATCCCCTGGAGTTTTTGTGCTGGCAACACCTATAGCTGAATTATTTGAGCCGAAGGACGATACAGCATAGTATAAGTAAAATCTATCACCATTTTTCACAACCTGGGGAGCCCATAAATGAGATGGAGAATAATCATACACCCAGTCAGGAGGGGTGATTTCACCAATTGATTCCCAAGGCCCTTCCAATGTACCCTCAGATTTTCTGATAAATATACCGCCTGGGTCACCTGGATTACGTAAAATCCCAGTGGAAAATACATAATATGTGTTACCGTCACGAACAATTGCCGGATCATGAACCGGATCATCTACTTCTCCGGGGATATATTCCCCTGTTTCACCATACATCTGGAGAACACCTTCAGGGGGTTTTCCCTTTCCGTTTCCATTATGGCCATTCCGCTCATCATCATTTTCCCCATTGGCAAAAGATAGAGAAGTTAGTGAAAAAACTAATACTACTGAGAATATTGCAGCCAATCCAGAACCTATCAACCATTTTTGTTTGTTCACAGTTTTACCTCCTAAATATATTGTAAGGGCTTTCAGAACAAACCTAATTCACCTCCTTTTCAAATTCAAAACTATTATACCTCACACTTATGCGTATAAGTTAATAAAATATTTGATATTCCTAAAAATAGTACATATGTCTTAATTTTCTGTAAAGTTAAATTGACTTATATTTTAAACCCTTATATATCAAGCTTTTTATAGTGTATCTGTACGGATTATTATTAAATTAACTGTGCATTATCATAATATTCTAAAAAATGTATTGAATTGCTTAAACATAAATGTCTATAATTATAAATGCATATTGTTCGGACCAATTTATAAAAAAATCTATTATTCCGAATGATATCCATACAAATCGACCAGAGGAGGAAACCAATGAACAAGAATTTTCTATTGTGTTCAGCTTTCATGCTAATGTTACTTACTGCTTGTGGAAATTTTGGTAGTGATGCGAAAGAGACTATCACCATTGGAGAGGATGTGGAAGGAGCTACGGAATTATCCTTCTGGACATTTGCTCAGATGCACACCCGGATTTTTGAAAACGCTATCACTAGGTGGAATGAAGAATTTCCTGACAGACCTATAACATTGAAGGCAGAAGTGTACCCTTATGACCAAATGCATAATAATTTACTCATGGCACTCCAGTCAGGCAGCGGTGCGCCAGACATAGTTGATATTGAACTTAACCGTTTCCCGGATTACCTCCAGGGCCAACCTCAACTGGAGCCAATGAATGATTATGTTGAACCAGTACGTGATAACTTCATTGACTCCCGATTTGAAATCTATTCTAAGGACGGCCAGTATTATGGTATGCCCACTCACGTTGGAGCAACTGTCATGTACTACAACGAAGAAATCATGAACGAGGCCGGTGTAGACATTGACTCCATTGAAACGTGGAATGATTATGTGGAAGCTGGTGAAAAGGTCGTTGAAAACACAGATGCCATGATGACAACGTTTGAAACGGAAGATGTATTTGTTTACTGGTCTATGCTTAGCCAGCAAGATTCTGACTTTATTGATGACCAAGGAAATCTTATTTTAGATAATGAAATTAATATTCAGACATTGGATTTTATGCAGGAGCTGATCCACGAGCGTGGTATTGCTGAGATTGCGCCAGGAGGTATGCATGCTGCGGAAGAATATTTTGGCTATATGAACGATGGCGGTGCCGCTTCTGTCATGATGCCATTGTGGTATATGAGCCGCTTCTTAGATTATATGGAAGACCTTGAAGGCAAAATTCAAATCCGTCCGCTGCCAGCCTGGGAAGAAGACGGCAATCGTTCTGCCGGCATGGGCGGAACCGGGACAGTAGTAACTAATCAGGCGGAGGATGCTGAACTGGCAAAAGAGTTTCTTGCTTATGCCAAGCTTTCTGAGGAAGGAAATATTGACCTCTGGAAGATACTTGGTTTTGACCCTCCTCGCTGGGATGTATGGGAAAGTGAGGCTATGTCAGAGGATAATGAATATTTCCAGTATTTCCATGATGATATTTTTGAAATTCTCGTTGAACTTCGGGAAGAAATTAATCCCATCAATATTACTGAAAGAACACCTTCTGTTACTGATGAACTGACCACTAATGTATTTAATGAAGTATTGCGCCAAGGATCAACAAGCGCCAAGGAAGCACTTGAAAAAGCAAAACAGCAGATTGAGAACCGTTCGGCCGATTAATATCCAGGCAAAAGGTGGTTTCATCCGATTCACCTCGTAAGCTATTAACTGCAATGTGCTGGATAACTTACGTAACTAGTAGTTTTTTAATGCAGAGTTAATTTACGAAACCAGCATTCTTACGAAATGCCTGTTTACTTACCATAGTGCAGTTTTTTTGCTAGCGATTTACCACGTTACTTGCGAAAACTACATGTTGTTAGAAGAAATCGTTGTTTAAATTTTGATGCCTAATCGAAGGAGTAAACTCATACAAAAAGTAAAATCACTGGAGGATTACACATGGCAAATCATCATCTTATTATTAATACTGATACTCCCGAAGGAACAATTAACAAAAATATTTACGGACATTTTTCAGAACATTTAGGCCGCTGTATTTACGAAGGTTTCTGGGTGGGAGAAGATTCAGAGATTCCAAACACAAATGGCATACGCAACGATGTGACAAAAGCTCTGAAAAATATTAATATCCCTGTTCTCCGCTGGCCTGGCGGCTGTTTTGCGGATGAATACCACTGGAAGGACGGAATCGGCCCCCGGGAGAACCGTAAAAAAATGGTCAACACTCATTGGGGCGGTGTCGTAGAAAACAATCATTTCGGCACACATGAATTTATGATGCTGTGCGAGATGCTTAACACTGAACCATATATTTGTGGAAATGTAGGAAGCGGGACCGTCCAGGAGATGCAGGAGTGGGTCGAGTACATGACCTTTAACGGCGAGTCTCCAATGACTAACTTGCGAAAGGAAAATGGCCGTGAAGAGCCATGGCATTTAAAATATTTCGGAGTCGGCAATGAAAACTGGGGCTGCGGCGGAAACATGCGCCCTGAATACTACTCTGATCTTTACCGCCGCTATCAGACATATGTGAGGAATTACGGGGATAATAAAATTTATAAAATTGCCGGCGGTGCTAATATTGATGATTACCACTGGACCGAAGTTCTCATGCGTGAAAGCGGAGAATTCATGAATGGGCTGAGCCTTCACTATTACACTATCCCCGGTCACTTCTGGAAAGGAAAAGGTTCTGCAACTGACCCAAGAGAGAGTGAATGGTTTATCACTATGAAAAAAGCTGCACATATTGATGAACTTATAACAAAACATTCTGCGATTATGGACCAGTACGATCCAGAAAAAAAGGTTGCCCTCATTGTGGATGAATGGGGAACCTGGTTTGATGTAGAAACAGGAACGAACCCAGGCTTTCTCTACCAGCAAAATACTATACGTGATGCATTAGTAGCCGGGCTTCATTTTCATATTTTCCACGCGCACCATGAACGTGTTCAAATGGCAAATATAGCACAGACGGTAAACGTGCTTCAGGCGATGATACTAACAGAGGGGGAAAATTTGATTTTGACCCCCACATACCATGTCTTTGAGATGTATAAAGTCCACCATGATGCCCGGCATCTGCCTGTATCAATTTCTTCTGAGGATTATTTGTTTGAAGATGATAGCCTGCCTCAGCTTAGTGTATCAGCGTCAAAAAATGAGGCTGGAGAAGTTAACATTAGTTTTTGTAATATTGATCCTAATAAGGAAGCATCCCTAAACATATCACTTCGAGGATTAAAAGAAGGGATTAGTGAGGCTTACGGTCGTGTACTAACCGCCTCCGGGACAAACGCACATAATACATTTGAAAATCCAGACAATGTAAAGCCTGAAACGTTAAAAAATATTAAGATTAATGAGGAGGAACTGACAGTAAAGCTTCCTTCAAAGTCTGTTTCCATTATCACGCTTAGATAAGAATTATTTAAATCTATCTAGCTGGGTGTGTAATCGGCGAAAAATTGGATTCTATCCACGAAAGAGCTATTTCATTTTAAAAAATGAAAATCTTAGCCCCATAATTTATTTCAACCACGAATTAAAGGAGGGACACCCCCATTGAGAACATGTAAAAGCTGCGGAATAGAAACGACCATATACCCGGCTGATTACATCCAGGAAACTGTAGAAGTTACAGAGGAAATTATGGAAGAGCGTTTAGAAAACTGTATGAAGTGCCCCTCTCTTTTATACGGAAATACTTGCAAACATTCAGGGTATATTGTTTACTATACAGCATCACAGCCAGATAAACTTTGCCCGTACCCTAATGGTCCAAAATGGTAGCTTAACAGACTAGAAATGCGAACGGTGAATTACACCGTTCGCATTTTGGATTCATTTAGATATCTGAGCATTGTCTTCCGGTCACGGATTGAATGTGCACTGGCGAGACTTTCATTAATTAAAGATTCTTCAATCCCGATATCTTCTAAGGTGGCGCTGCCTCCTATTTGCTTTAAATATTTTCTAAGTACATTGCCTTCCGGGATCCATGCTAGAATCTTTTCTATCTGCTTCGCAGCGTCCTCGGAGGAAGCTTCTAAAAGCTTTTCTTTCTCTTCCTTATAAAAATCAGCAATTAGAGCGCAGGATACTCCCACTTTCTCCCCATGAAGAAGCTGCTTACGGTCTTCTTCCAGGAATTTCATTTCCCAATAATGGGACAGGTGATGCTCACCGCCGGATGCAGGATGTGAATGGCCGAAGAGTGACATGGCTAAGCCGGACATTATTAAAGCATTCATCAGCTCAATAATACCTTTTTCGTTCTTTTCTGCGATTAAGCGAGCATGCCCTATACATGCCTCCAGTGCTTCTTCAGTCATTTTGGCAGCTGCCTCACAATAGGGTTCACCCCCTGTGAGATGTCCAAATCGCCAGTCTGCAAGGGAAGTATATTTACCTAGCATATCTCCGAAACCTGCCGCCACCATTTCCTGAGGAGCATTGCAAAGTACTTTTGTATCTGCGAACAAACCTACAGGAGCATGCGTTTGAAAAGTGACTTTCTTTTTCCTCACCACAATAGGCGCTCCCTTTGAATTAAATCCATCTACGGACGGAGCCGTAGGAACAGAAATAAACGGCAATCCCATTTTATAGCTGACAAAACGGGTTATATCATGAATGGTTCCTGCTCCCACCGCAATGAAAACTTCTGTCTCTTCACTTGCAGCAAGCAGGGCATGGACAATGGACTCTTCGTTTGCGATAACATCTCCCTGGTTATTGGCCGGGATTTTGGAGCCTTTTACATGAAATCCGCTTCCGTTAAGCAATGAGAAAACCTTTGCGCCTGCTACCTCCCAAGTATTTTCATCATAGACAAGCAATACATTTTTATAGTTTTTTTCTGATAAAAAAGAGCGAAGCAAAAGAAATGCTTCGTCTCCAATTTCAAATCGTTCCGTAACAGCAAGGTGATGCTCTGACCCGCACGTGCATGCTTCCCTGTGTTTTCCGTACCATAGATTAAACGATTCCAAATCAGTTCACCTCTTTAACACCAGCCCTACTGGTTGAGTTTCGTACTATAAGTTCCGGCTGAAAGACAACAGGGTTCACTATTTTATTCACAGAAGGATCCTGTTTCTGCTCAATAAGCTCCAGAATGATCTTCCCTGCCTCAATACCCATATTATCCTGCGGGTGCTTGATTGTTGTGAGCTTCACTTCTGAGGCAACAGATAAGAAGGAATTATCATAACCAGTAATGGAAATGTCCTCCGGCACCTTTAATTCCATTTCTCTGATCACATCCAGAAGCAGGAGAGCAAGCTGATCGTTATAACAAACAATAGCAGTTGGCAGATCCTTTCCTTCCTCCAGCTTTTTTCTTAATGCCTGCTTTGGAACGGAATCCCTGGCTTCCGTCGTGTATGTGATTATATTTTGCGGGCTGAGCGGCAGACGGCTCTCACGGTGAGCTTTAATAAACCCTTTCATCCGCTTCGTACCCTGTATATCATCATTCTTAAAAAATCCGAGAATATGCTCATGTCCCTGTTCAATTAAGTGCTTAGTCTGGATCCTACCGCCTTCCACATCATCCATCACTACATGGGTTGGTTCTAGCTCATCATAATAGGCGTGAATCATAACATATGGAATCCCTACCCGCTCAATATTTAAATAGTAATTAATATTCGGGTTAGGCAGCGCACTTTTCGTTGGCTCCACAATGACACCGTCAAACTGCTGGGAAAGAACGGCTTCTAGGCAGCGGCGTTCTTGTTCATGGTCATTATTCGTGCTGAAAACTGTTACCTGGTAGCCATGTTCACTTAAATATCCTTCCGCCCCTCGAATGATGGTAGGAAAGATATAATCGGAAAAATAAGTAGTAATAACAGCTATATTTTTCGCGCGGTTAACAGAGGTTGTCTGGTAATTTGTACGGTCTGCGCAGAAAGTGCCGGCACCCTGATTTTTATATACCCATCCATCATTAGCCAGGTCGTCAATCGCTTTGCGAATGGTGTGCCGGCTCACCCGGTACTCCTTCATAAGTTCACTTTCAGAACCAATCTTCTGGTGCGGCTGAATGAACCCCTGTAAAATTTTTGATTTTATTTTGTTTTTGACGTAATTATACTTCGTCTCCATAAGGCACCTCGCATCCTCAACTCATACGTACAACTATTATATCACGCGAAACCAGGCAAGTGATATATCCTGTGGAATAATCTGTTTCATTACTACATTACCGATTAAGCCTTCCAGACCACTTCATTCCACTTCAGTTCGTTTTTAAACTGATGGAGGTTCGTATCTTTATTAATAACTACAGCTTCGATTCCTGACATTCCTGCCCAGTCCAGCAGCTGGTCTTTTGTAGCGGAAAATGAGAGAACTGTGTGGTGTGCTCCTCCTGCATAGATCCACGCCTCTGTTGCTGTAGCAAGTGATGGCTGAGGCTTCCAAAGGAGTTTAGCTACAGGTAGGTTAGGTGTCTCATGCATTGGTACCACACTGTCCACTTCACTGATAATTAGACGGAATCTGCTGCCCATATCCACCAGGCTCGCATTTACCGCCTGTCCTCCCATCCCATTGAATACTAATCGGGCAGGGTCTGCTTTTCCGCCGATGGATAGAGGATGCACCTGGATTTCCGGCTTGTCATGGGCCACACTAGGACAAATTTCAAGCATATGTGATCCAAGTACCATTTCATTTCCCGGTTCAAAATGGTACGTGTAATCTTCCATAAATGTCGTATCCTTATTTCCGGTCATTACCTTCATCATTCTCAGGAAAGCCGCTGTTTTCCAGTCTCCTTCACCTGCAAAACCGTATCCCTGTTCCATTAAACGCTGTGCCGCAAGCCCCGGAAGCTGCTTCAGGCCATGCAGGTCCTCAAACGTTGTTGTAAAGGCATTATATCCGTTATCATCTAAAAATGCTTTGAGTCCTAATTCTATTCTCGCCTGATCCAGAACAGATTGTTTCAATTCGATGTCCGATTTAATATTCTGACCGATAGTATACTTATTTTCGTATTCTTCAAATAAGCGCTCCACTTCCTGATCGGAAAAACCATTAACATATTCTACCAGACCCCCTACACCAAAACCGTCAACAGTCCAACCAAATTTAATCTGCGCCTCCACTTTATCCCCTTCAGTTACAGCGACACGGCGCATGTTATCACCAAAGCGCGCAACCTTTACATGGCGGTTTTCTGCATACCCTGCAGCGGTTTTCATCCATTCTCCTATGCGGGACTGTACCTCGGGAATACTCCAGTGGCCAACCACTACTTTGCGGTCAATATTCATTCTGGAAACCATAAAACCAAACTCACGATCACCATGGGCAGCCTGATTTAAGTTCATGAAATCCATATCGATATTATCCCACGGTATATCCCGGTTAAACTGTGTATGAAGGTGAAGCATAGGCTTTTGAAGAAGGTTCAGCCCTGCTATCCACATTTTCGCAGGTGAAAATGTGTGCATCCATGTGATTACCCCTGCGCACTCTTCATTGCTGTTTACGTCAAGAATCACTTTTCTGATTTCATCTGCAGTTGTGAGTACTGGTTTTAAAACAATCTCATAAGGGATTTCCGACTGGTTTAACCCTTGCACGACCTGCCTTGCCTGGTCCTCAACCTGGTCTAAAGTCTCTTTTCCGTATAAATGCTGGCTGCCTGTTAAAAACCAAAAATTATATTTTCTAAGTTCCATGATTAGGTTCCTCCGTATCAGTTATCTATTCTTCCTCATCCAGTCGCAGTTGCTTTAATCTCTTCATGACATCATTTTCTCCCCGACCGAAGTAATTATGGAGGCGGAGATATTCCTGATAAATTTTCTCGTATTTTTTTACGTTCTCCGGGATAGGTGTGTAAGCTTCATCCTTCACTCTTCCCATCTTCTTTGCAGCTTCAAGAATACTGTCATAACCACCGTTTTCTGATCCTGCGGCTACGGCTCCAAGCATCGCTGCACCAAGTGCTGGCGTCTGGGAAGAATCAGCAACTTTAATGGCACGATTAGTTACATCTGCATAAATCTGCATAAGCAGCGGATTCTTTTGCGGTAGTCCGCCACATGCGTATAATTCATTCACAGCTACACCTTTTTCATGGAACGCATCAACAATGATTCGTGTTCCAAAGGCTGTAGCCTCCAACAGTGCACGATAAACCTCCTCTGGCTTCGTTAATAACGTGTAACCCAGCATCATGCCGCTTAACTCTGTATCAACAAGGACGGATCTGTTTCCATTCCACCAGTCTAATGCAAGTAGGCCGCTTTCTCCTGGTTTAAGTGCAGAAGCCTTTTCTTCTAGATACTGGTGCACATTTTTTCCATTCGCTACAGCTTCATCGTAAATATATTTTGGCACTCCTTGATCTACATACCAGCCAAAAATATCACCAACTGCGGATTGTCCCGCCTCATAACCGTACAATCCAGGGATAATTCCATCCTCTACAACACCGCAAATACCTTCCACTTCAACCTCTTTTTTGCCAAGAAGCATATGGCAGATAGAGGTTCCCATGGCCATGACCATCTTGCCCTCTTCCACAACACCCAATGCCGGAACAGAGGCATGAGCATCTACATTTCCTACTGCAACCGGGAGCCCCTCTTTAAGTCCGGTAGCTTCCGCCATTTTTTTAGTCAGTCCTCCTGCACACGTCCCCAGAGGAACTACATCCCCTCTCAGTTTTGTTTCTGCAAGGTCTTCCAGCTTAGGATTGACGGCTTTTAAAAATTCACGGTTTGGATAGCCATCCTGTTTGTGCCACTGTCCTTTATAGCCGGCAGTACAGCTATTTCGCAGTAATGTTCCTGATAATTGCATAATTACCCAGTCTGTTGCTTCAACGAACTTGTCAGCCTCTTCGTATATATGGGGCGCTTCCTCAAGTATTTGATACGCTTTAGCAAGCATCCATTCGGAAGAAAGCTTTCCGCCGTATCGAGGGAGGAACTTCTCGCCTCGTTCTTGTGCAATCGTATTCATCTCATTCGCATGCTTCTGTGCCGCATGATGCTTCCACAGTTTTACCCAACTGTGCGGATCATTGCGATGTTCCTCTTTTAAGCAAAGAGGCACTCCCTGCTCATCTATAAGAAGCATAGTACAAGCTGTAAAGTCGATGCCAATTCCAACAACATCCTCGGGCTTAACACTTGATTGTTCCAGTACCCTTGGAACTGACCGTTCAATTACTTCAATATAATCCTGAGGATGCTGCAGTGCCCATTCGTATCCAAGTTTTATTTCTTTGTTTGGTAGCGTTGTATCCATAACCCCGTGTGTATACGGTGTTACATGATCTGCGATCTCTACCCCGTTTTCCAGGGATACAAGTACTGCTCTCCCTGATTGTGTTCCGTAATCAACGCCTATTGCATATTTGCTCATTTTTTCCCCTCCATTACCCGTGGTTCTGTCCGTAATATGCGTACTTGCCGTGCTTGCGTAAAAAGTGTTTATCCAGTAATTCCTGGTCCATCCTCGGGGTACTGCTGTTAATTTGATAGGTAGCCATAGCCATTTTGGCCACTTCCTCAAGAACAACGGCATTATGCACCGCATCATTTGGATCCTTTCCCCAATTGAAAGGTGCATGGCTGTTAACTAAAACACCTGGAATGGACTTTGGGTCAATCCCGGCCTCTTCAAATGTTTCCACAATAACTTTTCCAGTTTCTTTTTCATATTCGCCCTGGATTTCTTCTTCAGTCATCCTCCTTGTACAAGGAATGGTTCCGTAGTAATAATCCCCATGGGTAGTTCCAAGTGCTTCAATACCCTTTCCTGCCTGTGACCAGCTTGTTGCCCATGGTGAATGAGTGTGGACAATCCCCCCAATATCCTTGAAATGTCTATATAAATACAAATGTGTCGGCGTATCAGAGGAGGGCTTTAAGTTCCCTTCCACAATATGTCCTTCTAAATCGACTACCACCAGATCTTCAGCTTTTAATTGGTCATACTCCACTCCGCTTGGCTTAATGACTACAAGGCCCTTTTCTCTGTCAATCCCGCTCACATTCCCCCATGTAAATGTAACGAGATTATGCTCAGGAAGAGCGAGATTGGCCTCTAACACCTCTTGCTTTAATGCTTCTAAAGACATGTTTTTTCCCCTCTCTTACAGCATTTCTTAAATGGTTAACCTAGTATTTTATGAAACTCATACGCTTCACCTGTCTCACATCCTCAACTTGTACGGACGTATTCATTGAAAAAGAAAGCCTGATTTAAGCATCAGGCGCTGGTTCCCCAAATACCGGAAAACCATCTTCATCCCAAGTGATTACTTGTGCACGTGTATGACGGTTCGGATCATAAAGAGGGTCCCCCTCAATCTCCTTATAATTTCGGCCGTGATAGATTAATACATCCGTTTCTCCATCTTCACTAACAGTAAAGCTGTTATGGCCAGGTCCATACTGGCCAGTTTTTTCACTTGTTTGAAACACAGGATGATCAAGCTTCTTCCAGGAGTCCGGATTCATCAGATCTGCGTCCTCGTCTGCATACAGCAGTCCCATGCAATAGTTAAAATCTGTAGCACTTCCTGAGAAGGTCATAAATATCTTGCCGTTTCTTTTAATAACTGCGGCTCCTTCGTTTACATAAAAACCTATCTTCTCCCAGTCATATTCCGGTGTAGAGATCATGACTTGTTTTTCCTTTAGTGTCCACGGATTTTCCATTTCTGCAATATATAGATTTGAGTTTCCTTCAATATCAGGGTCTTTCTGTGCCCATACATAATAGCGGACACCCCGGTGTTCAAAAGAAGTTGCATCAAGGCAGAAAGTTTCCCATTTAGATTTAACCTGGCCTTTTTCTGTCCAGTTACCTTCAAGAGGGTTGGCAGCGTCACATTCCAGCGCGAACATTCTGTGGTCAAACAAACCGTCCCTTGTTTCCGTTGTTCTTGCAGCTGCAAAATAGACATACCATTTACTGTCAATATAATGAATTTCTGGAGCCCAGATATTGGCACTTAGCGGGCCCGTTTCAAACTTGCGCCACACAGTTACCGGTTCCGCGTCTCTCAGCCCCTCAATGGTTTTAGCTCTCCTTACTTCAATACGATCATATTCAGGTACTGATCCAGTGAAGTAATAATATCCATCTTCATGCTTATACACCCACGGATCGGCTCGCTGCTCGATTATTGGGTTGTTATACTGTAACGTGTTGTCCATTGTTCTTCCGCTCCTTTTTTTCATCTATTCTCTAGTAAGCTATTTATTTTTCTTCAGGCGGATAACATTCCAGGAAGCCTTTCCAAGCACAGCTTCCACATACCCGTCTCTTAATTCCGACTTACCGTTTGTATGTGGTTTTACAGGCTGGTGCAGCGAAGTGTTAACTGTCTTTAGATCACTGTTTTCCAAAACAATATGCTCCTGTATTCGGTAGCCTTCAAATCCGCTCACATTAATATCAAGTTTCAGATCTTCCTTGATATGCCTGTTAAGAGCAAAGATTGTTACTTCTTCCTGCTCTTCACTGTATACAACAGCACTGTCCAGATAAGGAACATCAGTAAAGTCCTTCGTATCAAACTTCGGTGAAGATACCACTGGATGAAGTGATGTGCCACGCCCGAATACGGATGCATGCATGTACGGGTAGTAAATGGTCTGCTTCCATGTAGCTCCCATATTATCTGTCATAATTGGTGCGATGACGTTTACGAGCTGAGCCATACAAGCCATTTTCACACGGTCCGCATGTTTTAAGAATGTGATTAAAATACTTCCTACAAGGAGCGCATCTTCAAAGTTATAAACGTCTTCCAGCTGAGGAGGAGCTACTGTCCATGGTTCAATTTCTTTATCCTGATTATTGGAATGGTACCATACGTTCCATTCGTCAAAGCTGAGCATCATCTTTTTCCTGCTGCGCTTTTTCGCTTTTATATAGTCGCATATGGAAATGACCGTATTAATAAACCGATCTAGTTCCATTGTGTTTGCTAAGTAATTTTGGGAATCATTATCTCGGTTTCCAAAATATTGATGAAGAGATACGTAATCCGCTTCCTGATACGTATGGTCTAATGTAGTTGCTTCCCATTCAGGGAATGTAGGCATGCTTGAATTCGAGCTGCCGCAGGAAACAAGTTCAATTTCAGGATCAACCAATCTCATCGCTTTTGCCGTTTCTTTTGCAAGACGGCCGTACTCTTCAGGAGTCTTCTGGCCAACCTGCCAAGGACCGTCCATTTCATTTCCTAAACACCATGTTTTAATATTATGAGGCTGATCATATCCATGCTGCTTTCTCAGGTCGCTCCAGTATGTGCCTCCCGGATGGTTGCAGTATTCAAGAAGATTCCTTGCTGCATCAATGCCTCGTGTTCCAAGATTGACTGCCATCATTACTTCTGATCCTGCTTTTTTTGCCCAGTCTGCAAATTCATTCGTTCCAAACTCATTGGTTTCAATAACACGCCAGGCAAGCTCCAGACGGTTAGGACGCCTATCTTTCGGGCCTACCCCATCTTCCCAATTATATGCAGAAACCATGTTCCCACCAGGGTAACGGACGATTGGCACATTTAGTCCTTTTACTAATTCAAGTACATCCTTCCTGAACCCCTGCTCATCTGCCTCAGGGTGCCTTGGCTCATATATCCCTCCATAAACTGCCCGACCGAGATGTTCAATAAAAGATCCGTAAATTCGATCATCAATATCAGAAATCCTGTATTCTTTATCGATTACCATTTTTGCTTGTTTCATTATTGCCCATTCCCTCCTATGAAAAGCTCGCCTTCACCTTTACCTGTTTTGTTTCTATTCTTTTTAAACTGTTTGTAAAGAACCACATGACCATATAAGACAGCACACTGCCTGAGAAAAACAAAATGGCTGTTGGAAATGCCAGCGACATATATACAGAAGCCCAAATAAGGAGTATAAACAGCAGTGCAATATGGACCCTGCCTACCATAAACTGAAAAGTCTTTTTGAGAATTGCAAGCGTTCCGCCTTCAAAATGAACAGCAACAGGAACCAGGGTTACTACGAACATAATGTACATAAGCACTACAAATATATATGAGAGAACAACAATGAACGGGGTCTCTGTTCCGAGAGAGATAATTACCTGATAGTTTATATAAAGCAGGAATCCTATGAGTGCTACAATCCATCCGAAGATATTGGATTTAACAAACATTCTTTTGTATTCGCTCCAGAAACCTGAGAAAACCGTGATATCCTCTTCACCCCTCACCCATTTTCTTGAAATGGAAAACATAGCAACTGTTGCCGGAAAAAATCCAATCACTCCTAAACCTAGGATAGAAAAACCTATCCACAGCAGGTTTAACAATGCAAACTTCGAGATTAACCGAAACAACAGATCAATTTTTTTCATCATTGTTGTTCACCTTCCTTTCAAACTCATATAGCTTCAAAACCTATCCTTTAACACCGCCGGAAGTAAGTCCTGCAATAAAGAAGCGCTGAAAGAACAGAAATAAGATAATAATTGGGACAATACTTAAAACGGATCCTGCAAATAGAACCTGATAATTGTTGCCGTATGGTGTGAGAAGTGTTGCCAGCCCTAACGGGAGTGTAAACATATCGTTTGAACGCAACACGAGTAATGGCCACAGGAAGTTATTCCAGCTTGACAAGCCTTGTAAAATTGCCATAGCTGCAAAGGATGGCAGCATTAATGGCGCCATGATTTTAAAGAAAATTCCAAATTCCGTACAGCCATCCACACGCGCAGATTCCATTAATTCTTTCGGAAGCCCAAGTGAATACTGGCGGAAGAAAAATACCGCGATAGGAGCAACAATGAGCGGCAGCATTACTGCAAAATAGGAATCTATCAACTGAAAGGACATCATCATACGGAACAGCGGAAGCATTAAAATTTCAAATGGAATCATGAGAATGAGCAGAACCAGAACAAAGATAAAGCGTTTTCCTTTAAAGTCATATAAAGCAAGGGCATATCCTACCATAGACGAGAAAAAGAGGGAGAGAACTATTAACAATGCCGAAATAATTAAACTGTTAACATACCATTGCCAATAACGTGTACCCTCTGCACCAAAAATAGCTTCAAAGTTCTGAAAATCCCAGCTCGATAAAAACAACTGGCTTGTGAGCCCATAACGCATGAGATCTGAGGCCGGACTAAGTGCGGCGATTACCAGTGCGATAAGCGGGAAAAGAGCTATGAGAGCAACAATACTGAAAAGGATTACTAAAAATATACTTAATGTTTTTTCTTGTACCGTTTTTTTCTTCTCCATCATTAATCATCCTTTTTAAATGCGCCGGTTGCATATAGTTGAATTACACTGATAACAAAGATAATACCAAGAAGTACAATTCCTACCGCAGCACCAAAGCCCATATCATTACGCTGAATACCCTCCTGGTAAATATAACCAACAACTGTTAACCCAATGTTTCCCGGTGAGCTCGTTTCAAAGAATACGAAGCTTTCTTCAAACATTCTGAAACCATTGATCGTAGTAATTGTGGTGAGAAAGATCACTACTGGCTTTATTGCTGGATACGTCACATTTTTAAATTTCTGCCATGCGTTCGCTCCGTCAATATCAGCTGCTTCGTACAGATCATGGTTAACATTTTGAAGCGCAGCAAGGAAATACAGAATGTTTACTCCGAGCCATCTCCAGGAGGCCAAGGTAACCATCAGAAACATCGCTGACCATGAATTATAACGCCACTCTACAGGGTTTAGCCCGATAAACTGAAGCACCTGATTAGCGAATGCTGTATCGGAGTCTCCAAATATCATCCGGAAAATAGTACCGGCCACAATAACAGACGTTAACGCCGGAATGAAGATAGAAGCCCGGAAGAAGTTAGTGAATTTCATAAGCCTGTGGTTTAAAAATATGGCAAATACCATTGGTAATATAGTCAGGATAATTACAGTGAATATGACGTATATCGTAGTGTTCTGTAATGCAGTATAGAATGTTGGATTAAACACCCGGCTGTAGTTTGATGTACCAATGTACTCTACCTGACCAGGCAAAACCCGCTGAAAACTCATGTTAACTGCACTGATAAAGGGATAAAGTGAAAGAACCAGGAATGACAGTATAAATGGAGAGACGAAAATGTAAGGTGCCGCTTTTTTTGAATATAGAAACTTAAAGCGGGTTTTCCTCTTCTCCATACCAGTACCGGTATTTTTATTTGTTGGAATTGAAGTTTGCACGGCTCTTGCCTCCTCTGCAAAAATACTGTCCAAGGAGGAAGGAAAAGGGGGGATTCCTCTCCTCCCGGACAAGTGGGTAAACCTTAATCAGTCATCCTGCTTCTAACAGCTTCTGCTGCATCGCTCAAAGCTTCTTCAGGTGTTTTGCTCTGTTCGCGTAGCACAGAGTGCATAACAGTAGAGTGAATTTCCTGCTGAGCATTAGGAGTCTGTTCCGTAATATTTAAATCATTAATGTCATCTCGGATTTCCAGAAGGATATCAAAAATATCATCGTGGAAATACTGGAAGAATCGGTTATCTGCTCTCATTGCTTCAGAATCCCAGACATCGTGCCTTGGAGGATCAAATCCAAGAATCTCCCACAGCTTAATGTTTCCTTCTTCTGATAGTTTTGCAAAAGCAAGGAATTCTTTAGCTAATTCAGGGTCTTCTGTCTGGTTGGTAATAACTGTTCCAGTTCCCCCCATACCAGCGGAGCGGTTACCGCCTTCTTCCCAAGCAGGGAGAGGACGAATCTGCATTTTGCCTTCAAGATCCTCCATATAATCCAGGAAGCGGCCCATATACCACATTGGCATCATTAAAGAAGCAGCTCCTCCGTCATTCATAAATCCGTAATATTCCTCCGCATGGTGGAAACCACCTGGAGTAACGCTTGCAATTTCATGCTCGTATATCAGATCATGGAGAAATTGTAATGTATCAATATTTACCTCGTTATCAAGAATCACATATCCATCTGTATCAAAGTAATCTGAACCACGCTGGCTGATGAGAGGCCAGAAACTAAAATGCTCGTCAGACTCAAGGGTTGTCATAACCGCATCTGTATTTTCCACCACTTGTTTCCCAGCTTCGATGTAATCGTCCCAGGTTTCAATGGAATCAAGATCTACACCAGCTTCGTTCATGATTTCTTCGTTATAAAACATAACTGTAGCACCAACGTGGTAATCCATTCCGTAATACTCTCCATCTTTCGCATAGATTTCAAACCGGGAAGATACCATGTTGTCTAGTTCAGGCTCAACTACATCATTTAAAGCTTCCAGCTGAGGCTGCCCCTGCAGATAGTTAGGGAACTGGGAAATTTCAATATCTGCAAAATCAGGTGCTCCGCTGCCAGATTGTAAGGATAAAAGAAGGTTATTATGCATTTGGTCATACGGATATGTTTCTGCAATCAGCTTAATCGGCCGATCTGAGTTTTCTTCATTCCAGCGATTAACAGCATCTTCAAAAAACTGTGAATGCAGTTCCTGGAAATTCCAGAAAGTAAATTCTGTAGCTCCTTCAATATCGTCTCCAACTACAACCTGCTCTTCTAAATCTCCGCCTTCGCCACCACCAGTTTCATTGTTTCCGCCTCCGCCACATGCTGAAAGCAGTACAGCTGCCGAGCTGAGCATTAATAAAAATTTCTTCATCGTACACCCTCCCATTTTCTTTAAAAATAAAATATAATCTCTTTTTTTAATCTCTGCCCTTATGAGGTACGTACATATTGATTAAATTATAAAACTGAAATGAACCTGCCAAGGATTTTTGGCAAACCCCCCCTTATAAACTACCTTTTTCTACTGAGACAAGTGACTTAGCATCGGTTAAAAGCGCTTTCATAGGTGCGTTAACTTGTACGTATAAGCTTTGAGTTTATTATAAGTCAGCTACATTTCATGCGCAAGTATATTTTTTGAATATTCTACACAACAGTAATGTAAGCGCTTATCTAATGCGGTTTTAAGCTCGAAATTATTTTTTCACTTGTACGGACGATACAATTTATTGAAGTTGTTATAAAACTAGCAAAATATTTTTCTATGAAGAAGGTTAGACTGATGGGGTTCCTCGGTATCAGTAGAAAGGAAGCACTGATCTGGACCGGGGCTCGCGTGTCTGTGGTCTGGATGCAGCAGAAGCTAAGGTAACAATAGGTGCGGTTACGGCACTCTTCTTTGTTATCCTTATGAGTTTGGGGACGCGAGGCTATCTTGTGTTATTCTTCTATGATAGTTTCTCTTAGTAGAAGGCATACTTGATTCCCCTGAATACCAAGATATTAAGAACAGGGCTTCTGTTAATTCACTACAAGGTGTTAATAGATAATCAAAAAGAAAGCCTGTGCATTACATTACATTCTTTCATGGTAGCTCAATACTATGATGGACTACTCAAGTGTTCATGTATTAACTTCCATTCATTATAGTTAGTCCTTATAAATATGTTTGTTGCCCTTCCATTACCTGACACTAATTTCCCGTTATGATATCCCTTATAATGATATGAGTAAATACATGTTGCTGAATTGGGATCAGTTGAAATCCAACGTATATCATTAGCTGTATAAACCTCTTCTTTTATAAGTTCCCAGGCATTTTCAAAGTATTTCTGAATTTCTCTTGAATTGGTACATGTTTTATCCGTAAACCAATAAATTGCTTGGTCATGAAGTACCTTTTTCACATTGTTAAAGTCATGTGTATTAGTAGCTTCGATATATTTTTTTAATGTGTCCTCATAATTCATAAAAAAATACTCCTCCTCTGTTTAACTAACACAAATATTAAACAAAACTGCTTCAATAGCACAACAAGAAGTGCGTTGACTTTTTTAAATCAACGCTCCCGTTTGTTAGTGAAGCTGTATGTTATTTCACCCAAATATAATAAACAAAAGATAAAAGTTGTCCATTCATATTAAATTCTTCATCACTTGTTTCTCTGTACTTAAATCCGTTTTTTTCCAAGACTTTTTGAGATGCTATGTTATTAGTCGTTGTCTTCGCTAAGATCCGTTTTATACCTAGCTGATTTGTACTTTCTAATAAGAGTGTCAATGCTCTGTTAGAAATTCCTTTACCAGTATATGATTTTCCCACTCTATAACCGATATGACCAATCCCCTGAGATTTTTCTATACCTACTAAGTTCATTCTTCCAAGAATTAAACCATCTTTATCCTTAATTAAATAAAAATATGATAACCCTTGATCTTGTTCATTCAGCAGAGCTTTATTCCTTTTTTTAAAGGCCTCAAAGTTATAGTAATCATCCCCACGACTCGGTACCATTTCTTCAAAATAAGCTCTGTTTTCAAGTTCAAATTCAAATAATTTCTCAAAATCTGCATTTTGTAATTTCTCAATTGTAATATCCACCATAATTACCACCTATTCAATTTTACATCTATATTTAGTCTTAAATATATAATGCTTCAGTCCAGGTTGATACAAAGCTGCTCGTATGATCTGATAACAGTCTAGACTCGTGGCTACAAAGATAAATCAATGCACCCGTTCATTCAATAAGAATTTCTTACCGAATGAACGCTAATTCTCTATTTGATAAAGCATCCTTTAACCATTTAGGGTGCATTTTCAATAAGTCTTGCGGTAGGCTATGCTGGTCAAAAAACTTAATTTCTAGTGACTCATTTGAATTACATTTAAGTTCTCCACCTGTAATTTCAGCAAGGAAACAAGTTGTTATAAAGTGTACTACTTTACCATTTGGATATTCAAATACCTGTGAATTAGGGTCAGAGTATACACCAATTAGCTTTTTTATGCTTATATCCAAATTGGTTTCTTCTTTTACTTCCCTTATAGCAGCTTGGGAAACGGTTTCTCCTATTTCTATATGGCCTGAAGGAATACCCCAAAGTCCTACATCAGACCTCTTTTGCAACAAAACTTTGTTCTCGTTATTTAATATAATAACTGCAACACCAGCTTTTAAATCATCAATTCTTTTCATAATATAAACCTCCTTGAAATTAAAAAAAAGCCGAAGAGAAAGATTTCAACGCATAACAAATACGCTGAACCTTTCCCCTCGGACCTTTTATGTCAATAGGTGCCTTTTACATATTGTAAAAGATGTAGCCCTCGGTCACTGACCTACTTAGATAGCGGAACCCTAGCTACAATTTTCCAGTTCACTTTTATTTTACTATTATTAATTGGAATATGAAAGACTCTTACACATACCTATTCGTTAGCACCACAACGGCAGTACCAGCTTGTTAAGCCCATTACCCTTTAGCATACTGACCTTTGTTAAATCAACGCACTCCATTAGTTACTTATGCAATAAAATATATATATAACCACAAACCACTTTGTAGCCATCCATGAAAATTAAATTAAGTATGTAACAATTCCAGCAAATTTTAATAACCTATTGGTTGCTTTTTACACCTTAGAATTAGATATAAGTACCAAGGCTAGCCGTAGAAGCCCTTGTAGCCCGAGCTCTTGAAACAAAAAACAACGGCTTTACCTAGCACACGACCGGTTCCGGAAAAACTTTAAGCTAAAATCAGAGTTTAATGCTACTGACAAATCAATACCTGTTAAGACAGTTCTTTTTATAGAGACTTCCTCCTTTTTATCTACAACTACATTTCACAAAAAAATTCTACTTAATATAAACGAAAAAGGAGATAGGATTAATCTCCTACCTCAGTATATTGTCTTAATGATTTATATAGAAACAAAGAGAAGCTTTAAGGAGAAAGCTCTATTGTTTGCCATGTTTCTTCTATTATATTTAGTTATTTTTCACTCTCTAACTAGCTTATAAAAAGTCGTCTTATTCACTCCAATTTCCTGACTTACAACTGTTATCTTTCTTGATTTCCACCAATATAATTTATCAATTCACCATTTATTTTTTCTATTCATTAAGTCATATGCTATTCATTAAGTCATATGCAATATTATCGGCGATTTATAGGTTCCAATGTTAATCACAACCACTAGGTTGATCATCTTCTTTTAGTATAGCTAACGTCATATCATGTATAACTCTATCCCCCGGCTTCACATTCAAAGAAAGAATATTCCCACCTACCCCCATCTCTACCTTTTTCAGTACACCATCATTCGTCTTCAGTTGAAATAAAGGTTCCCATTCATATACATAGTCCCCTTCACTTACGAATACCTGATCAATCGTTCCATCACAAACACTTGCAACTACACAGTAAGTATTCACAAATAACTCCTCCTTAAATCCATCCTCGAGATTTTGAAGCTTCAGCCATTTTTCTAGGATCCAACCATATAAGCAGCTAACCGATTCGACTTTCTCCAGCCGTTTCAATAACATCGTTAAAAGCTTCTACTAATTTTGTTTTTGTTTTTATGGAAACCTCCTCTTCCGACCAATAATACCCTAAATTGTTTTGTACTCATTCAAAGTAAGAGACAATGACTCCACTTGAAGTGGCTGTTTCCCTGCCATGAGATCCACCTAAAACGAGAGGTTTTTCCGTAATAAATCCTGGTGAATCAAACTCGCGTATCCGGTTGTACTCATCCATCATCCAAGTAAATACATTCGGGAGCGGGAACATCTTTTGTTGGACTAAAAATTTGACTAATTGCTCTTACATATCCTCGACTTAATCGTTTTAGTTCACCAAAGGACATTTACCTGAGATCACAGATAATGCCGCTTTTTAAGTCCCCCAAATGGATAATAATTTCACTTCTTCTGTTACTTCTGGATGAAAGCGAACTCCTCCTTTAGTTGTTGGTACTACTGAGTCACTATGTTGGGAACGGTATCCAAATAAATATTGTTACGATACCGTTATCCATGTGAATAGGAATACGAACACTCAGACTCAGCATCCGAAGTGGTTCTTTAAGCAGTTCAAATACTTCACTCCCAAATGATTACTAGAAGCTATTCTCAAAATATAAACATTTCTGGCTGTTATTTCGAAAGTATACCTCTTATTGCAAATGCAACGTTTTGCGGACGTTCAGCCATACGTCTCATAAAATACCCAAACCAATCCTCTCCAAATGGTACATAAATACGCACAGTATAGCCTTTTTTTACTAATTCTTGTTGTAATTCAGTCCGAAAGCCGTAAAGCATCTGAAATTCAAATTGACTGCACTCAATTTGGTTCTCCTTTACAAACATTATTACTTTTTCAATAATATAATGATCATGAGTTGCGATTGCTGTATAACTTCCACTTAGTAAATGGTCTTTGATGATGTTGAAATAATTTTCATCGATTTTCGCTTTTTCTTGAAAGGCTACATCAGGCGATTCTTTATACGCACCTTTTACTAGTCTTAGAGAGGTGCCTTTTAGGCTTCTAATATCTTCTTCAGCTCTAATTAGATAAGCTTGAATAACCGTTCCAACATTGTCATAATCTTTTCTTAACTCTTTCAAAATATCTAATGTTTGCTGGCAGTGTGAGGAATCCTCCATATCAATTCTCACAAAATTGTTAGACTGTTTAGCAGTACCAACAATACGTCGCATATTTTCCAAACAAAACTCTTCGCTAATATCTAAACCAAGCTGTGTCATTTTAAGAGATAGATTGCAGTCAATACCTGAAGATGCCATAGCATTTAATGTCTTAATACAGTATTTCGTTGCTTCAATTGCTTCTTCCTTGCTGTCTACAAACTCCCCTAAATGGTCAAGTGTACAAACTAATCCTTGTTTATTTAATTCTTTCACTTTAGCAATTGCACTCTCAATGTCTTTTCCCGCTACTACTTGAGATGCTCCTACTTTTAACCCCCACCTTTTTGCGGCAACATTCATTGCTTTGTTTTGTGAAAGGAACATAAAGAATAATTTCATTGGTTGATGTAAAATCATTTTAATCCCTCCAGTATTTAGTCTAGATTTTTTTCTCGCTACTCTTCTATATGCAAAATTCATGCCAATTAATTTTATGGAATTTTTCAACGGTTTATAAAATTAATACCTCATTAGTCCAAACACTTTAGACAACGTCGTAAACCCTATCATCCTTGGGTTTTACCGATAAAATGTATTACCACCACCACCTTTTAAAAAAGAATCAAAATCATTTTGAACTATAACCGAATCTTTTTTTAAAACTATTAATCGACACTAATCAAAATTTAACTGAAAAAAATATTCAATTTTTAGTCAATTACGTCTATAATGAATTCCAACATAGACAATCATGTAAACATTTTAGTGAATCTTGATTTTGTTGGGGGGTTTTCAATTTGCAACACCAAATGGCTCTTGAAACATTTGCACTGCCATGGAAAAGCGATCTTGATAAAAATAAAATGGACGTATACAGTAATACGACCCTATTAAGTGACATTGATATTAACGAAGAAGGTAGAGATATTGCTTTAAAAGGAGCAAATAATGAAGTTTCCGGATGGGTTCCCCACTCAATATTAATGAAAGAAGTTTTCAAACAATGGAAACTAACAAAAGCTTATTATGATGCTCTTCTTAACTCCGTTGAGGATGCTGTTACAACGGTTGACAGTAATGGAAGTATTCTATTTTTGAATCATAAGACTGAGGAAATGTATAAGCTTTTATTAAATGAGGTGTATGGCCAATCTATTACAAATTTTTTTGAAAAAGAGGCTGTTATTTTAATGTCCACAATAAAACAAAAACAAGGAGTTACAAACAAATATCACCAGCCTAATCCAAATGTTTATGTTTTAATTAATACCTCTCCGGTCTATGTTGGTACAGAAGTCGTTGGAGGTATTTCAATTGAAAGAGATATTACTCAGATGGTTAAATTAAATGATGAATTGGCTTCAACAACCGCCCACTTACATGATTTGAAAAGCACTACTCAAAGCCATCAAAACCATTCTCCGTTTAGCAAAATTAAAGGTAGAAGCCATGTTTTAAAAGAGGCTATTAATCTAGCAAATAAAGTAGCTAAAACAGATGCCTCGGTATTAATTACTGGAGACAGTGGCGTTGGGAAAGAGTTGTTTGCTGAAGGAATACACAATGCTGGAAATCGATCTAACCACCCCTTTGTTGCCATTAACTGTGGTGCCATCCCTACCGCGTTATTTGAAAGCGAACTTTTCGGGTATGAACAGGGAGCCTTTACCGGAGCGGTAAAGGGAGGAAAAAAAGGAAAGTTTGATGCTGCAAAAGGAGGTACTATTTTCCTTGATGAAGTTGGAGAAATGCCACTTGAATTACAAGTTAAGTTATTAAGAGTATTACAAGAAAAGCATTATTATCGTGTTAGTGGAAGTAAAGCAATTCCAACTGACGTAAGGATCATTGCTGCTACAAATCGAGATCTAGAAAAGATGATCGATGAAGGAAGTTTTCGGGAGGATTTATATTACCGTTTAAATGTCATTTCAATCGCTATTCCCTCTTTACGGGATCGTACCGAAGACATTCCTGAGTTAATTCAATTATTTTTAAAGGAATTCTCTGTAAAATACAAAATGCCAATTCCTGAAATCGACCCAGAAGTTATGTATACCTTTCTTCAACACCCATGGCAAGGAAATATAAGGCAACTTCGTAATATTATCGAACGCATTATCATTTTGGCAAGCGATAACGAGGTGATTAAGCCCCACCATTTGCCTAAGAATTTTGTGAAAGATAATAATCCTCATTCATTAAATATTCAATTCGAGGAACCAAAGAAACTGAATGGTCAATGTGATGAAGAAATACAATCTGCATTACAAATAACGTTTGGAAATAAAGCAGCCGCAGCGAAGTTATTGGGTATCTCAAGGGCCACTTTATATAACAAAATTAAAAAGCGTAATTTAAAAGAAAGACAAGGTGAGAACGACTAGTTCTCACCTTTTTCATTTGTGTCAATTATCTAAACAGTTAGACATTTCACAATACACTTTTGTCTAGGTTTACGGGTAATATCCTATAACAACACATACTATATTTGGCACAATTATTGCAATTAATAGAGTAACCCTATTATAGAAATTCTATAAATAATTCAGGTACTCTTCTATTTTTAACCGCTCTTTCAAAATAGAGAAATAAGTATCCATAAAAATGGTAACAAAACATCATAAGCTATCAATTAACCTAAAATAGAAAAGTTTCATTAATACAAAATAATATATTTGGGGGCTAAGTATGGATTTCTTAAGTAATCTAGTTGGACAAGCCAATACACTTTTATGGGGGTATATTTTAATTGCTTTATTAATAGGTTTAGGACTTTATTTTACGATTGGAAGTAAATTTGTTCAGATACGTCATATTGGAGAAATGTTCCGTATTTTAAAAGATAAGAATACTATTTCTCAGGAAAGCGAAAAACAAATTTCTTCACTTCAAGCATTCTTTATTGGAGCTGCAACTCGTATTGGAACAGGGAACGTTGCCGGTGTTGCGATGGCCATTGCTTTAGGTGGACCTGGTGCGGTTTTCTGGATGTGGATTGTTGCCGTGCTCGGCGGCGCGAGTGCTTTCATCGAAAGTACTTTAGCGCAAATTTATAAGGTGCCTGATAAAGTAGGATTCAAGGGCGGACCTGGTTATTATATGAAAAAACAATTAGGAAAGAAATGGATGAGTACTATTTTTGCAGTTACGATTATTGCATCCTTTGGTTTAACTTTTAATGCAGTACAGAGTAATACGATTGCTGAAGCATTCAATTCTTCGTTCGGAATTAACGGGGCAATAGTAGGAATAGTATTGGCCATATTAGCAGCCATCATTATTTTCGGTGGAGTTAAACGCATTGCAAATTTCTCATCTATAATCGTACCAGTCATGGCGTCCTTTTATATTGTTTTAGCTTTATATGTTTCAATTACAAACATTACAGAAATTCCAGCTGTTATAGGTTTAATTTTAAAAAGTGCTTTTGGACTTGAGCAAGCTGTTGGTGGTGGAATTGGCGCTGCCATCATGATAGGGGTAAAACGTGGGTTATTCTCTAACGAAGCAGGTATGGGTAGTGCGCCAGTCGCAGCTGCAACTGCATCCGTTTCCCATCCAGTAAAGCAAGGTTTTGTCCAGGCATTAGGGGTATTCTTTGATACTATATTAGTGTGTTCAGCGACTGCGTTTATCATTTTATTATCTGATTCTTACAATTCTGGTTTAGAGGGAATTGCACTAACGCAAGCCGCTATGGGAGAACATTTTGGTTCTTGGGCTGGAATATTCTTATCCTTTGCGATCTTAACATTTGCCTTTAGCTCTATCATTGGAAGCTACTACTATGGAGAAGCAAATATTGGGTTTATTAATTCCAGCAAAACAGCACTATTAGTTTATCGTTTACTGGTACTTGGTATGATTGTATTTGGTTCTGTTGCAAGCTTACAGATTGTTTGGGATCTCGCAGATTTTGCAATGGCATTTATGGCATTAACTAACCTTATTGCCATTGGAATACTTGGAAGAATTGCTTTTAAAGCATTGGACAATTACATGCAACAACGTAAAGCAGGTCAGGACCCTGTCTTCTATGCTGATGATATTGAAGGTTTAAAAGGTATAGAAGCGTGGCCAAACCGTGAGCAAGAGAAGAAGCAAATCAGTTTATAAAAACTAAAAGAAACACTTAGTAGTAGATTTATTTTTCTAAAAAAGTGAACAATAAGACTAAAAAAGAGCGCAGCCTTTGGTAGATTTAAAGTGACAAAACCAAAGGCTACGCTCTTTCTATGTATAGAGTAAAGGATACAACGATGCATTTCAATTACGAATCAAGGTTACTTTTAATGGAGACAACTTAACCTCTGATTCTGGCTTATTACACGTCAAAGAGGTCTTACTCAGATAACCTTTATTTCATTTAGAGACATTTGAACTAATTTGGGATTTTCACCCGTCACTATCCATGGCATAGAGAGAAAATGCAGCTGAGGTTAAGATCATGGATCACTGAGAAGTTACTATCCTAAAGTAAGTTATAACAACCAGTCGAATAAAATGTTCCAATAAGTTTAAAAAAGCGGGGGAACGAAACAATTTTTTGACAATTCTTTATATACAAAAGTGTATAAGGGTGAACACTTTTGTATATAAAGAATCGTTTAAATATTTCTAATATTTAGGGGTCGACAGGTGTTTGAACATCCACTAGAGAGAAATATTACCCTTTTTTATTTTTTTGGCACGAATATTGCATCTTTTATAGGTGTATACAAAATAAACTACACAGGAAGGAATGTGAAAAAATGAGTAACGGAATTTTCAAAATCCCAACACCTAAAAATGAGCCTGGCAATACATATGCTCCAGGTACAAAAGAAAGAGAAACATTAAAGGCAGAATTAAACCGCCAATCTGATATCGTAGTCGATATCCCTGTGATTATTAATGGAGAAAATATTAAGACGGATACAGTAAAGCAAGTGGTTATGCCCCATGATCATCAACATGTATTGGCAAACTTTTCGCAAGCTGGAGAAAAAGAGTTGCGTGATGCTGTAGAAGCCGCAATGGCTGCAAAAGAATCATGGGCGAATATGCCATGGGAACACCGTGCATCCATTTTCTTAAAAGCTGCTGATTTAATCTCTGGTCCATACCGTGACGTAATGAATGCTGCTACGATGTTAGGACAATCAAAAACAGCTTATCAAACTGAAATTGATGCTGCACAAGAATTAGCAGATTTCTTACGTTTTGGCGTTGATTATGCTAATCAAATTTACCAAATTCAACCAGAAAGCGTGAAGAATATTTGGAACCGTTTAGAATACCGTCCATTAGATGGTTTTGTATTGGCAATTTCTCCATTTAACTTCACGGCAATTGGTGGGAACTTACCATCAGCTCCTGCAATGATGGGGAATGTAGTCGTTTGGAAACCAGCAACAACTGCTTTACTATCAAACTACTACTTTATGCGTATTTTAGAAGAAGCAGGATTACCAAAAGGCGTAATCAACTTCGTACCTTCTCGTGGTTCACAAGTATCGGAAGTCGTTTTAACAGACCCTCGTATGTCTGGATTCCATTTTACTGGATCAACGAGTACGTTCCAAACAATTTGGAAATCCATAGGAGAAAACATTACAAACTATAAATCCTATCCTCGTTTGGTTGGGGAAACTGGTGGAAAAGACTTTGTATTTGCTCACGAAACTGCACAAGCAGACAAAGTAGCAGCTGCCCTTGTTCGTGGTGCGTTTGAATACCAAGGTCAAAAATGTTCAGCGGCCTCTCGTGCTTACATCCCTTCTAGCATGTGGGAAGAAGTGAAAGCTGATGTAGTGGAAGAAACGGCTAAGCTTAAAGTAGGGGATATCCAAAACTTTACAAACTTCATGGGTGCGGTAATTGATAAAGCAGCTTTTGATTCAATCACAAGCTACATCGACTATGCTGCAGCTTCTGAAGAAGCAGAAATTATTGCTGGCGGTACTTATGATGATTCAGTTGGATATTTCGTTCAACCGACAATCATTGTAACAACAAATCCAAACTTCAAAACAATGGTAGAAGAAATTTTTGGACCAGTATTAACGATTTATGTATATGAAAATGATAAATTAGAAGAAACATTGACTGCAGTAGATACCGCGTCTATGTATGCTTTAACAGGCGCAATTTTTGCACAAGATCGTCAAGCAATTATGCACTTAGAACGCCGCTTATCTGGTGCGGCTGGAAACTTCTATATCAATGATAAACCAACTGGTGCGGTGATTAACCAACAACCATTTGGCGGTTCTCGTGGTTCTGGTACAAACGATAAAGCAGGTTCTGTA
The DNA here is from genome assembly GCF_032843265.1 of Alkalihalophilus lindianensis. Taxonomy (NCBI): domain Bacteria; kingdom Bacillati; phylum Bacillota; class Bacilli; order Caryophanales; family Bacillaceae; genus Alkalihalophilus; species Alkalihalophilus lindianensis. The sequence continues at coordinate 423,004 of NZ_JAWJBA010000004.1, read as the reverse complement.
TTTAACATGATTCGTTGGACAAGTCCTCGTATTATCAAAGAAAACTTTGCTCCAACTACAGAAATTGCATATCCATTTATGGATGAAGAATAATTTAAGATGTCAAAAAGAGGTTGAAATGTTTTGTTTCAACCTCTTTTTTTATTAGATTTGTCCCTATTCAAAAAACCTCTTTCACTGGAACCTTTTTCTATAACACTATTTATTTCGTTCCAATTCTTCCACATGTCTCCTCAATAGTTCAATTTCTTCTTTGTCTTGTTTAGTTGCACTCTTAGATTTATACACTTTTACCCTTAAAATAATAAATATTCCTATTGCTACTAAAATCAATAAAAAAAAGAAATTTCCAAAAATTAATTCTAACATTATATTCCTCCTTTTAATTACCGATTATCACAAGTATCCAAAAGTAGTCTTCCTTTACCTCTCTCCCTATCCCCGCCACAAAACAATTCATTAATTAAATCTTTCACCACCTAAAGAATCTCATTGCATGACTACACTCAACTATCTAAACTAATTTCTGCCTTGACTATGGTGTAACTCCATACTTTAAGATACGAGTATTGAATATTACACACTGGAGATGATCACCATGACAATTTCAAAAGGAATAGAAAGAGAACACACAATGAAATCATTGCTAGCATACGCTGCTCCAACCATTGGTGTAATGGTATTTATATCAGTCTATACCATGATTGACGGTATCTTTGTAGCACGTTATGTGAATGCAACTGCACTATCCGCAGTTAATATATTTTTGCCTGTATATTCGTTAATATTTGCCATTGCTTTAATGCTTGGTACAGGTGGAAGTGCCATTATCGCTAAAAAAATGGGCGAAAATAAGTACCAGGAAGCTAGGAGTAATTTTACGTTTATCGTATGTTTTGGCACAGTCATTGGACTCCTGATCATGATTTTTGGATTATTGTTTATTCGGCCATTGTTAGAGCTGATCGGAGCAGGAGCAAATGAACAGCTTTTTAATTATACTTTCTCTTACGCAAAAATCTTATTGATAGTCAGCCCATTAATAATAATTCAAATGATGTTTGAAACCTTTTTTGTGACAGCAGGAAGACCCCATCTAAGTTTGGTCATCACACTTATCGGAGGAAGTGCAAACATTGTTTTGGATTATGTATTTATCGTTATAATGAATATGGGAATCGAGGGAGCTGCCATTGCAACTGCTATAGGAATTGCAATTCCAGCACTTATTGGAATCGTGTACTTCTTAGCAGCTAAAAAAAACCCGCTTCACTTTTCTAGGCCAAAAGCTGATTGGAAAGTCATCCTGAGCTGCTGTATCAACGGTTCTTCTGAAATGGTTACAAACCTTTCCCTATCTGTCGTAACCGTTGCTTTTAACCTCTTAATGCTAAAATATATTGGAGTAGAAGGAGTTGCTGCTGTTACGATCATGCTTTATCTTATGATGTTTTTAACCCCTGTTTTTATGGGATACTCTGTTGGTATTGCACCAATCATTAGCTATAATTATGGAAATAAAAATGAGAAACAACTCAAGCGTATTTTTAAGAGTAGCATGCTTGTTATTAGCATTAGCTCCGTAGCGGTGTTTGGATTATCTCTTTTGCTTGGACCTTTCATGATCCAATTTATGGTGGAAAAGGGGAGTGGTGTTTATCACATAGCTATGGATGGGTTTCCGATATTCTGTATTAGCTTCTTATTCATGGGGTTAAATATCTTTACCTCCATGTTGTTTACTGCCCTTTCAAACGGGAAGGTTTCAGCATTCATCTCATTCCTAAGAACATTAGTTTTTGTACTAACTGGACTATTGGTACTGCCATTAATACTAGGAGTTAACGGAATATGGGTGGCTATTCCATTGGCAGAACTACTATCTCTTATCGTATGTGCTATTTTTCTATTTCGAAATAGAAAAATGTATAATTATTCTAACAGGGATGCAAATATTTAGAGGAGAGACGAAGATTTTATGAACATACACTCACAAGGTTATTTAACGACTGGCCAATTTGCGAAATTAATGAATGTCAGTAAAGATACTTTGTTTTATTATGATAAAATTGGTATATTTTCACCGGAAATCATTGCTTCTAATGGGTATCGGTACTATTCCATTTATCAATCAGATGTTTTCAACGTGATTTGGATATTAAAGGAATTAGATATGCCTTTAAATGATATTAAAGCATACCTTGATGACAGATCACCCAAAAAGTTGATTCATTTACTCGAGAAAGAAGCAAACGCTCTTACTGCGAAAATCAATCATCTCGAAAAAATGAGAACATTCGTCGTAGACAAAATAAATGTTACAAAAGTAGCATTGGAAGTTAATACTTCAAATATTGTTATAGAATATAAAGATGAGGAAGAATTCATAGTAGTTACGGAATCAAAACCCTTAACAAACGATAAAAACATCTATGACTCATTGCAGTTTCACTACAAATATTTAGAGGAACATAATATAAATACGTCCGCCTCTGAAGGGTGGATGATCAGTGTAAAAAACGTTCTAAATGGAGAAAGTGTTAAATATGACTACCTGTATTCAAAAGTAAACGAACCGAATTATGCGAATCTTACTATTGAAAAAGGAACTTATTTGATTGCCTATCATGAGAACGGATATCCCAGTATTGAGCAAACCTACAACAGATTAGTAAAATATGCAAAAGATAATGAACTGGTTTTGCAAGGTTTTTTTTATGAAGATATCCTATTAGATGAGTTATCTGTTAAGGGCATTGAAAAATATTTAATAAAAATTTTTGTGCAGGTTCTTGATTAATTTGCTACTTAAAATAATTTCACATTAACTGGATAGGTATTTTTTTACAGTTTATGTACGTGTCGTTTGTCAGCTTCTGAGGGGAAGAGGAGCCAGTTCATATTTTAGAGCTGGCTCCTCTTCTTAATTGTAGTAAATAGATAAATTCTTGTTTTTTGAGTAAAGTCATTTATTTTACTCAAAATTAAACTCTTCTTGGTAAATTTCTGGGATTTTCACTTTAAAAGAGTTAAACTCAACCGGCTGTATAGAATCCCCTTTAAATTCTAACTCTTTTTCCTCGCCATTTTCGTCAATTTCCACTCCGCCCCCGTGCGTCGGAATGACTAAATAAGGAGTGATTGTCAATTCAGTAACATTAAAATCAATGGGATCAAATTGCTTACTACTCTTGAACTCTATTCTATCCTTAACCCTTTCACCTGTTGCTCCACCCGAGCGACCTGTAATTTCATTACCATCTTGATCAACTACCAAGAATTCGATGTTTCCTCCGCGACTTAGCTCAAAATCTGCTTCCTCTTCAGAACTCTCATAGGCCATACTCATACCTGTTTGACTTAGAGACATTTCTGTTACGGTAAGGGTCAACCCATCAACAGTCTGTGAATGTTGAAGAGGAATGTTATGAATGTCGGAAATCTTTTCAACTGGTGTTGAGAAATACCATGTTTCTCCATTTTCTCCATGTAACATTAATCCAAGTTCGAACTTATCTGGCATCTCTTGACTCACATTTATTTCTTGAATGGCAGTCCGTGTTGTTTGCGAAAGAATTTCTTCACCGTAACTCCCAGTGGCCCCAGCAGGATTTTTCCCATTCATCGTAAAATCCATCCCAGCACCAAAATAAAATTTATCAAGTTCCTTAACAGATTCAATGAAAAGACCTATGGTAATATTATTTTGATCATATAAAATTTCATCAAGCGTAACAGAAATTCCATTGATCGTCTGTGTCTCCCCAATTTCATTCGTTAACCCATTTTTTTGAGCTTGTTGTAAACCGATAAAATTAGAATTCCCGAAAACAGAACCGATAATCGGTATTTGAGACAAACTGCTTGCCAAAGCTGGAGAATAGTAAGAGGAACCAACCAATATTCCAAAAATAGCTGCCACACTGCACAAAGCATAGATTATTTTACTTTTCCCATTGGTCATTCTAAAACGAGGCGTATCTAATTGCTCTTTAGCTTGAACGATTCCCGAACGAATAGCTGATCGAACTTGACCTTGTGGGAATTCCTCGTGGGGATCATGTGATTTTTTCATTTAATTGATAACTCCTTTCTAACTCACTTTTCAATATAGTCTTTGCTCGACGTAAATTCGTTTTCACTGTACCAACTGGCTTTTCCATCACTTCGGAAATATCCTGAATAGATAGGTCGTGATAGTAAAATAAGATGATTGTTGTTTGATAAGACGAATTTAGCCTCGATAATGCCTCACTTAAATGAAAAGAATCTATCTCTTCGTCCTGCTTGCGATCTAATCTCTTCAACAATTCGCTTTCCTCATAAGGAATCATCTGTTCTCGTGCTCGTAACAGCCTATAACATTCACGAATCAAAATTCTAAACAACCAAGTGGAAAAATACTCTGGGTTTCGCAATTGTCCTATCGCAAGAAATGCTTTGCACGCTGTTTCTTGAATAGCATCTAAGGCCTCTTCTTTCTTTCCAACATAAGAAAGAGCCTTGTAATAAAGCATTTTTTCTTCTTTAAAAAGTAATTCTTCAAAAGCTTCAGCCTCTCCATTTATCGCCCTTTTCACAGTATGCAGATCATGTTTCATCGTCTCGTCACTCACTCCTCTCATTACTTAGAGAGATCTAGATATACAAAAAGTTTCAACTTGTTCATTTTTCCTAAATTATCTTTGATTCTATTATTTATAAAGTGAATTTATAGGATAACAAACAGATAAAGATAAAAAAAGCATGTTTTGATCTGTAATCAAAGCACACTATAATAGTTTAGATTTTCTTAGAAAACCCTGCTCAACTAAACTGCTCCGTTAGTACAATAAGGAAAGAGCGCTGTTCCTTATTGAAGCAGCGCTCCCTTTAGCATAAAACTTCATTAATCTATGCCACCTATTAGTCAGGAAACTTCTATATTTTAATGTCCCTTAGAAATAAGTAAGCCATTTCTCTTAGTTAAGTAGGTAACAAAATATGTTTTATCTGATTCAAAACGCCCAATAAACTCCATAGTCTACGATGAAGATTTCTATTCTTAAAATACCTAGTTCTTAATTAAATGCTCTTTCTTCATTTCCATTAAAATAACTTGGTGGGGTTACTTCTCTGCAAAACATTATGGCATCATAATGTTTTTGAGGGAATATTGCAATTGGCAACTGTCCCATCATACCAGCTTCTAACAACCACCACCTTCTATTGAGCCAATTTCTTTTGGGGAGGTCTATATTGGATAAGGGTACAAAACAATTATGAGCATTAGCTTCTAAGAGTATATTCTCCAAATGTTTTTTCTTAGAAGTATTTATGGGAAAACTAACTCTAAGCAAGGAAGAAAATTTCCCTTTACCAGCATATAATCCAACCGAATATATTTTTTCATCATAGTGATCTTTCAACAACTGACCAACATTTGTTATCCTGAAAAGTTTTGAGGTAATCGTTTTACTTTTTCGGATATGAAAATTATGGGCCCATACAATAACCTTTTCACCAGCATAATAGTCTTCTATTAGCCATTTAAGATTAGTAAACATATAATTGCCTCTTTGTACCCCAGAAGCAATAAAGCTTTGTAGGTTTATTTTTAGCCATTTTATGCGGTTCTCTATCCCACGCAATACTAGCCTGAGCATTTTATGAATTTCTAGATTTTCAACATTTTTAATCTTACTTTTAGTGACTTCTAAACTAGCATGATATTTTTCAATACACTTGCTAATATCCTGTTTTAACTTCTTAGGAATTTTAGTTTTACCTCGTATTTCTTTATCAATATCAAAAAATAATTGTTCAACCTCAACTAATGTATTGTATAATTCATCATCTATATGCTTCTGTACCCAAGAGAGTAAAGCATTAGAAACCTTTGGATAAGTAGGTTGAATGTCCATTCCAGCTATATGTATTTGATTAGCCCATGGTTCATTAAACAGTGGGATCATTTCTTCATTATGAAATATATCTAGTAATGAATGTTGAATCTGTTCCTTCGGTGACATCTGATCTAATAATCTTTTACACAATACCCCTTCAAGCAAACCACTTTCTAAAACAACTACATTGAATCCATGCTTCTCATGTAAGTATTTAATCATATTGATTTTGGTTGTGTAATACTCAGCTATTCCATGACTGCTTTCCCCTATCAGAACAATCTTTCTATTCTCCACATATCTATCCATACACGAAAAATCATAAGAGGTGTCTATTTCACAGCTGCCATTGTTAATTTGTTTGAGCCAATTACGCCTCATTTTTTTAGTAGTGAAATTCACAAGATAACCTCCTGTCTATAAAATCAAACCGTCATACCCTTCCAACAGGGACTTACACAACCTAAAGGAGGCAATAAAGGTGAACGAACGAATGAACAGATCGACACAGGTGTTTGAAAATAATTTCAGCTTTTACTTAGTGAGAGAATTCAGCCGACATTCAATATCCCCAATCATCAACGCTCCACTTATCATTTTTATCATCCCTAATTAAGATCCACTTCCAATTGGATTCGGTTGAGTTTGGCTCGAAACTGCCATCACCACCGGAGGCATTCACATCAAAATTTGACAAAAGCACAATCACATTTTCTTCCTTGATACCGTTTGTGGAACCATTGCCATATATCAGATAGTCTTTGGCATCTTTATTTGATTGATTTTCGTCATACCATAGCTCCGTCAATTCACATCCTCTATATCCCTTGAACTTTCTCTTTACAACGGTTAAGGCGTCATGTATTTCCTCCTCGGAAAACTTGATCGACTCTTCGATGCTTACTTGGACATTTTTCGTCTTACCAGCTTGGATATTAAACATAAATAAAAATATAAATATGGTGACACTAATCACAACGATCGTCTTTTTCATAGGTTCTCCTTCAATTGTTTCATTTTATGTTGGTTGAATACTAACTCAAAAAGTTCTACTAAACCACCACACCACAAGGTTGATACTTATCACACCCCAGACGGTGGTTGCCCCGACCAGCCAAACCATGGAATTTGTCGTTGCATGTTTCTTGCTTTCTATCTTTCTCTTAATCACCAAAAGAACAATAAATCCGATGATGAAGAAACCTACTGTGATCCAGAGTATGAGATCCACTTTTATTCTCCTTTCTTTTAAAAAAAGTGAATTCCCGTTATATTCCATTAATACCTTTACCATATTTTACTACGAGTTGCGCAGACTTTCATCTGATTCCACAAAAAAAGACGATTGCTTTATACGAAGCAACCGCCGCTCGTTCCTCTCATATCCAGGAGTTAGTATGATGAACCTTTATCAGTGGTTCTAAGCAATTTAGCTTAATAGATAGTCAATAAGTAAAGAGACTGGAACATACCTAAGAGCTCAGGATACGAACGAAGCACTAATCTAGCGGATGAAATATACGTAGACCTCCTGTGGGGACTAGAGCAGGAGTGAGATCCCGGAGTGCGATAGTACGAGGAAGCTCACTAGCTCCCCACGGAAAGCGAAGTATATTTCAGGAGTGGTATACATAGACCGCATCGGTAAGGATTGATTTTCCATAAGTTAAAATACTTCTACCCTAGCCTCTTCTAGTGCTATAACTAGTGACTTTGAAATTACATGTTATACCCACCACATATTAGCTGGTTGTTCTCGGATTAACACAGACTGCAAATGTCTAACGGCTGTTGTGAAGCCTTCGTTTATCGACATAATAGGATCTTCATGTTCAATGCTGACTACATAATCGTAACCATACGTACGTAATGCGCTGATAATATTTGACCATTCATGAACACTATGACCTAAGCCTACCGAGCGGAAGTTCCATGCCCTCGTTTGGATTTCACCGTATGGTTGCATGTCCGTTAGACCAAACATATTTACATTATCCTGATCAATATACGTATCCTTTGCATGGAAATGATGAATAGCATTTTCCTTTCCAAGAATTTTAATGGCTGCCACTGGATCAATGCCTTGCCACCAAAGGTGACTTGGGTCTAGGTTTGCTCCAATAGCTTCACACGTTCGCTCTCTTAATTTCAGCATGGTGTGCGGCGTATGAACTAAAAATCCTCCATGTAATTCTAGACCAATTTTTACGGAATGGTCTTCTGCAAACTGCCCAACTTCCTTCCAATAAGGGATTAATTTCTCTTCCCACTGCCATTTTAAGATATCACTGTATTCATTTGGCCACGGTGCAGTTGGCCAGTTAGGGTATGTTGCATTTTCACTGTCTCCTGGTGTCCCTGAAAAACCATTAACAACAGGTACATGAAGGAGTTCTGCTAATTGAATCGTTTTGATCAGTGTCTCATGGCTCTCTTTTGCAAATGCTTTATTAGGTGTTAACGGGTTCCCATGAGCACTTAGAGCACTAATCATTAACCCTCTAGATTCAATTGCTTGTAGGTATTTCTTCCGTTCCTGTTCTGAATCAAGCAGGATATCTAATGGACAATGATTGTTTCCAGGATACCCCCCTGTTCCAATCTCAATCGCATCCACTCCTGCTTCTTTCACGTGATCCAGCATTTCTTCAAACGACTTATCAGCAAATAGAACAGTAAAAACTCCTAATTTCACTTATTCAACCTCCCTTTATAGTTGTACAATTGTTTGTGTTTTCTTTGATTCTAGTGCTGCCAAAATCACTTTTAAAGATTTATAGCCTTCTTCACCAGGTACAGGTGTTGGAGTATTGTTGATAATCGCATCAACAAAATGGTCGATTACGTGAGTTGTTGTTTGACCACCAACTTCATTTGATTGGATTTTTGCTAATTCATAGTTAACTGTTTCCCCATTTTTATATTGAAGAATCAGCGAATAGGTCGGATCGTCTTCAAGTTGTATAATCCCTTTTTCTCCATAGATAACGGTTGAATTATCAGATTTGGGTGAATACGCCCAACTAGCCGTTAATGTTCCGATGATTCCATCTTCCATTTTCAAAATACAAACCGCATTATCATCAACTGTTGTATCTTTCTTTGCGTTGGTCTCTACCATTGCCCCTACTTCAAGCACTTCTTTTCCTAGAATATAACGGATTAAATCAGACTTATGGACACCTAAATCACCCATCGCCCCAATAAATGCCTCTTCCTTCTTAAAGAACCAGCTTTCCTTTCCATCAATACTCCAGCCCTCAGGACCTCCATGCCCGAATGTTGTCCGAAAACTATAAACCTTGCCAATTTCCCCAGCTTCAATTAACATTTTTGCCTTTGTGTGCGAAGCCACGAAACGCTGATTATGGGCAATCATTAATTTCTTGCCGTTTTCTTCAGCTGCCGTAATCATTGCTTCTGCTTCTTCCTTTGACGTAGCCATAGGCTTTTCACATAATACATGCTTTCCACTGTTTAAAGAGGCAATGGTCACCTCTGAATGAAGATAATTTGGTAGACAAACACTTATTGCATCCAGGTCTTGATTTGCCAGTAACTCTTTATAATTAAAATAGGGTTTTGCATTGTACTCGCTTGCGACCTCGGAAGCACGCTGCTCATTGATATCACAGACTGCCATTATTTCAACCTGATCGTTTGCCCCGTATTCAACTAGATGTCGTTTTTGCGCGATACTTCCACAACCAATAACTCCTACTTTTAATTTCCCCATAACTTTTCCTCCTATGAACGTATTTATTTGATTTAGAAATCTTTCTGATGCACTAACGTTGGTCTTTGACATGTACTTTCTGGAAAGTAGTGGCAATCCGATTCCGACGCTACAAGCAATCCATGCATAATTTCTAATACATGCAAGGCAAGTTCTCCATTAGCTCGATGCTCACCATTCGCTCTAATGGCGGTTGCCATATCGGCGACTCCAATTCCTCTACTATTCTCGGTACACCCAAATATGATCGGAATTTCTTCCCACGTGTTCACACCTGGTCTTTTTAAAAGGATTGGTCCACCAAATGTATTAGGATCCGGGACACTTAGCGTTCCTTCAGTACCATGTATCTCCATCCTTGGCACCTGAGAACCCCAAACATCAAAGCTTGTGATTAATGTTGCAACTGCACCATCTTCAAAATCAAGAACTCCTGATATATGGGTCGGAGTGTGTACTTGTATCTTTTCGCCATATAACGGTTTACTTTTAATCGTTCTCTCATTAAGTGAGATCCTTGCAGAAGCTGTTACACGCTTAACTGCACCTAGCAAATAAATTAACGTTGTTAGATAGTATGGGCCCATATCAAACAATGGCCCTCCGCCTTCTTGATAGAAAAAGTCTGGATTCGGGTGCCATGCTTCAGGCCCATGCCCCATCATAAAGGCATTTGCTGCAACCGGCCTTCCTATCCAGCCGTCATCGATCAATTTCCGGCACATTTGAATACCGCCACCAAGAAAGGTGTCAGGAGCAGAGCCAACCAGCAACCCTTTTTCTTTCGCTAACTCTAGTATTCTTTTGCCATCTTCCACTTTAATAGCGATTGGTTTTTCTACATAGACGTGTTTTCCGCCATGTAGTGCTTCCAAACACAAGGAAGCATGGGTAGCTGGAGGGGTTAAAATAATGATTAATTCAACGTTCTTGCTATCTAGCATTTCCTTTACAGTGTAAACATGTTCAATGTGATAGTTAGCAGCTGCCTGATGCGCTTTTTCTAGGTCTAGATCCGCACAGGCAACCACCTCTAAACCATCTAACTTTTTGCAATTTGTAAAATAGATGTCACTAATATTTCCACAACCAACTATGCCAACCTTAACTTTTTCCACTCTTTTTAACTCCTTTTCTTCTAGTTAACAGCTATCCTTTCACAGCTCCTCCAGTAAGTCCTTTTACAACACGCTCTTGTGCTAGGATAAATAAAAGCAATACTGGTAAACTTGCAAGAGTTAAAGCAGCCATTAATCCTGGTACATTAATCATGAATTCACCATAGAAGTTTTGTAATCCTAAAGGCAATGTCATATTACTTGGGCTTGAGATCAGAATTAAAGCAAAGATAAATTCAGTCCATAGGAAGACAAAGTTGTAGATGACAATAGTAGAAATGGCCGGGACGATATTTGGAAAGATGACCTTCCAAAAGATCTTCCAATGATTTGCGCCATCTAATTGTGCTGCTTCTTCTAGTTCCTTAGGGATCTCTTGCATAAATTGCGTTAAGATAAAAATCGAAATCGGCAAACTAAATGCAACATACGGACCAAGTAAGGCAAGTAACGTATCATAGACACCCATTCCTTGAGTCAACACAAAAATTGGAATTAATGTTGCATGAATGGGAAGCATCATTCCCGCTACAAAAAGGAGAAATAATGGTCGATTCAAGCGGAATTTCATCCGACTTAATGGGTAGCTTGCTAAAGAAGCAATCATAACCGTAATGACAACTGCTGATACTGTGATGATCATACTGTTTAAAAAGTAAGTCGATAATCCCATATCAAAAACAGAAAAGTAATGTTCGATTGTAAATGTCTCAGGGAAAATGGAGTACGGATTCACGAAAAACTCACTCATGCTTTTAAATGATGTTCCAATCATGTACATGAACGGATAGAACGTAAAGATCAGCAGCGATATTGCTAATACATATAATAGAATTCTTTTTATTAGCTGTAATGGATTCATGTAAATAACCCCCGCTTCTTTCGCTGGTGTTCAAGAACCTGAATAATGATGACACAGGCAAATGCAATTAAAAACATAACGGCAGCAATCGTACTTGCGTAACCCATACTAAAGTTAATAAAGCCTTGCTTATACATATAGGTTCCTAGTATTTCAGTTGCTCCTCCTGGGCCTCCTCCAGTCATAATGTAGAAAATGTCAAAGGCTTTGAGTGACCCTACTATCGCTAGAATAGAAGAAGTAACAAATGTTGGGATGAGAGCTGGTAACGTCACATAGAAAAACTTTTGTAATTCACTCGCACCATCTATACTTGCTGCCTCATACAATTCATCAGGAATTCCTACCATTGCAGCCTTAAAAAGAATCATATAAAAGGGAGAGAACTGCCAAATAACGACGATTAAAATCGCAATCATTGCTGTATTTTTATCAGCTAACCAAGGAATCGCACTAAATCCAAACAGTTGAACAATTTGATTGACTGGACCATTGATTGGGTCATACATAAATATCCAAAGTAAACCAATTGCAACAGTTGACATTAAGTAAGGTAAAAAGAAAATGACATTCAAAAACTTTTTCCCCATAATTGGGCTAAAAAGAACCAATGCCATGATTAATCCTAGTGGGATTTGAACAAAGACTGACACTAATACTAGCAACATGTTATTTTGTAGTGCTTGCCAAAAAGTAGAGTCAGAGAACAACGCAGTATAGTTTGCAAGCCCAATGAACGTCTTCTGTGCTTGAACACCATTCCAGTTATACATACTGTAGTTAAAAGTAGCAATAATGGGATACAAAATAAAAACCGAATAAACTAAAAGTGCTGGCAAAACAAATAGTAGAATCGTTTTTCCTTTTTTTCGTTTGTTCTTTTTTTGCTCTGGATTAATTGTAATGACATTGGTACCAACAGCCGTCTTCATATCGCGTTCCCTCCCTGATACATGTAGAGGAGGGGCAAGAGCAGCTGCCCCCTCTCAAAGCATGATGTTTCAATCTAATGTTTCTTTAGCTTTTTGTTCCATAAGGTCTGCTGCTTCTTGTGGTGTCATTGTTTTACCGAATAATTCTTGCGTTGTATCTTTATGAAGCTCAGCAAGAACTGGAGGGAGAGTCTGATCGTATGGCATATGAATATCATTCGCTTCTGCTGCCATTTCAGCAAATTGTTGAACAAAGACATCTTCTGTTGGAACGTCAATAAGTGCAGATAAACTTCCAGTACGATTGACATAATCTTCTGCTGTCTCAAGTGTCGTTAATTCTTTCATTAACTCAATGGCCAGCTCAGGATGTTCTGTTCCTGAATAAGCAGACCAAACTGGACTTGTTGCTCCGCCAACATTTGATGGATCACCTTTTCCATCAGGCAAATTTGGGAATGGGAACATACCTAGCTTCTCCTCAAATTCAGGAGCTTCAGAACGCATATTAACTACAAGAGTGTTCGTCATAAGCATCATTGCTGATTGACCAGAATACAATAATTGTCTGCCTTGACCAGCATCATATGGCACACCGTTAAAGCCTGGGTTAAAAGCATTTCTATCAACTAGCTCTTGAATGTATTCTCCAGCCTTTACGTAGGTGGGATCATCAAATCCCGTACCGTCTCTGTTAAAGGCACTTTGGAATAATTCCTCACTACCTAAGCGGTCAGCAAAGTACATTAAATAATAAGCACCTGGCCATTTTGTCTGATTCGTTAATGTAATAGGGATAACGTCGTTTTCATTCAATTCATCAATAATGGCCAATAACTCACCATACGTTTCAGGCTCTTCTAAGCCATGCGTTTCAAAGATTTCCTTATTGTAGAAGAAAAGTGTTTGGCTCAACCCTAAAGGTAAACCATATACTTTCTCGTCAAATGTCGTATTATTAAGTGCCATTTCTAAAAAATTTTCAAACTCAATATCTTCATCTGTAAGGTCTAAAACCTGTCCGGCATCAGCAAACTCTTTCAGCCATCCGCCACCCCAAGAAGTAAATACATCAGGAGGATTTCCACCAGACATGGCTACAACCATTCGCTGCTTATAATCATCATTTGGAATTCGAAGCATGTTTACTTCAACACCTGGATTTTTTTCTTCAAAGCGTTCTACAGCATCTTGATACACTGCCTCTTTATCCCCACTATCAATTTGCCAAAAGTCTAAAACGATTTTATCTCCAGTACTAGCACCCTCATCAGAATTACCTTCAGAAGTCGTTTCTTGATTACCTCCACCACAAGCAGTGACAAAAAGAGAAAGGATTAGCGCAAATAGCATGACAGACCATTTTTTTCTCATTTAAACGTCCCCTTTGATTTTTAGTATTCACTCGGAAAATATACTAGAATTTCAAACAGTCCTAGCAACCAGATGTAACCGGTTACATTTAGCTATACAAGAGAATGAGTTTTTAAGTAATCAATACTTATTTTCACACTTTCAAATGGGCTCTTTTCCGTCTGATCCTGCTCAACTACAAACCAATCAACACCAGCACGCTTACCTTCTTCAATTGCACTAAGAACATCCACACCACCTGTGCCTAACTCAGCAAAAAATTGTTCAGCGTCGTTTGTCATGTCCTTTAGATGTAGCAGCGGTGTTCTTCCTTTATATCGATTGATCCACTCCACTGGATTTTCACCAGCCTTTGTAAGCCAGTAAATATCAAGCTCCGCATTCACCCATTTCGGATCTGTCTCATCTAATAAAATACGTAAAGGCTTGATCCCATTGATATCTTCTAATTCAAACGCGTGGTTGTGATAGCTAAACTGAATCCCGTTATCTGAGCATACTTTTCCAATTTCGTTCAATCTTTGAGCGAATTGTCTATACTCGCTAACGCCTCCGCGACGTTCCCCTGGCAAGATCGGGCAAGTAATATATTTACTATTGATTTCTTTTTGATAGTGAATCACATTTTCTAATTCATTCTCTAGCATGTAAAGGGGTACATGACTCCCTGCAGCTTGCAGACCAAGTTCATCAAGAATCCCTTTCAACTCTCTTGCTTCAAGTCCACCCCAATTCCCCGCAAACTCAACACCGTCATACCCTAATTCAGCTACTTTTTTTAATGTACCAACAAAATCTTCTTTGCAAGCGTCCCTTAAAGTAAATAATTGAATAGCAACTTTCATTTTTAAATCCTCCCCTATCTTATTTAGTCATGTTGACAAAGTAATCTTTCTCACTCATCACCCCTTTCAAAGTGATTCATTTACTTTTTTACAAGAATGCCTAATAACTAAATTGCTATTTAAAACCACATGCATTTGTTCTAATGGTTGATCTTCTATTATTGTTAATAACAACTTTGCAGCATTGTTTCCAATTTCAATGGTTGGCTGTTCAACGGTCGTTAGAGATGGTGTAACATATTTGGCAACTTCAATATCATCAAAACCAATAATGGACATGTCCTCAGGAATTTTAAAACCATGCTCCTTCAAAGCTTTCATTGCCCCAATGGCCATATTATCTGATGCGGCGAAGATGGCAGTTGGTAATTGCTTTTGCAAGAGCAGTTGATTCGCTAATTGATACCCTGACTCTAACGACCAATTTCCATTGAATATCAAGCTTTCATCGATTTCTAATCCATTTTGAATGAGTCCGTTTTTATAGCCATTTAATCTCCTTCTTGCGCCTAATACATCAGGAACACCACCAAAATAAGCAATTCGTTTGTGACCTAAGTTTGCCAAATAATTGACCGCTTTTTCAGCTGCCAAATGATTATCAATGCTGACGGATGGAGCAGTCGAAATATTTTCACTCATATGATCAGTCGCTAGAACAATGGGAAGATCTTTAAGCTTTTTATTAAATTCCTCCTCACTCATGACAGCCGATAATAAGATAGCTCCTTCGACAGTTCGATTTCTAATTAATTCAATTACTGATGGATCAACTCCATTGTAAGTTTCAACAAGAATGACTTGATACCCCTCTATTTTCAAGACTTCTTGAATCCCTCGATAAATGCTTGAAAATACAGCATTTGATAAATTCGGTATCACAACGACGATCATTTTCGATTGCATTTTACTTAGATTTCTAGCCAATGTATTTGGAACGTAATTTAATTCCTCGACTGCTTTTAATACTTTTTCTTTTGTCTTTTGTGTTACGTTACTCTCGCCTTTTAATACTCTCGAAACGGTAGCAACAGAAACACCAGAATATTTTGCAACATCTCTCATCTTCATTTGTATTCCACCTTCTAGTATGTAACCGGTTACATTTATCTTAAATGCCCATGTTTGAATTGTCAATACATTCTTAATTTTAAGTATAATTTGATGTGGTAGTCTCCCTCTATCCTTCTCCTTCAACAATCAACTCTCTCATCTGATTCGTTGCTTTAACTGACGTGATATATGTCTCGCCTGCACAAGCACCATCATCAACAGCTCTTCTGTAAATGAGAGGAACGCATCTCATTCACTTCACCCAAGCGAGTCAGAGACATCAATCCGAATTTCTGCTAATTGACATATCGGAAAAATTCGATATATAATAAGAACTATGGAACCAATCGATGTATTTAAGGCGTTATCAAATAAAACTAGACTTAACATTTTACAGTGGCTGAAAGAACCAGAGAAGCATTTTCCTAAACAAGGCGCTCACCTGCCAAAGGAGGTAAGTTATAAAGGGGGAGTATGTGTAGGAGACATTCAAGAAAAAGCCGAAGCTTCTCAATCTACGGTATCTCACTACTTAAATATGATGCAGAAAGCTGGTCTTCTTGAATCTGTTCGTTATGGTCAATGGACGTACTATCGAAGAAATGAAGAAGCCATTCATCAGTTTGCTGAATATCTTAAAACAGAAGTCTGAGTTGGTTGATTTCTGTTTTTTTATAAAGTGATATATCGATTATTCTAGATATCTAAAAATAAAGAACTGGAGGAATTCATTTAATGCGTTACATCTCATATCTATTAGCGTTATTAGCAGGGACAGCGCTTAGTTTTGAAGGAGCTATTTACGGTGAATTAGGGAAAACGATAGGCAAGCTCGAAACAAGTTTTTATAACTTCTTTGTGGGTTCAATCATCCTGGGATTATTATGGCTTTTCTTTGGGAAAGGTAAACTTTCCTATGCCGTTGAAGCACCTAAATGGACACTACTTGGTGGTGTCTTGGGGGTTGTTTATTTAACATCTATTGTGATTAGTGTTCCATTTGTTGGTATCGGAATCACTATGGTTGCAGTCATTATTGGTCAATTAATCATGAGTATGGTGATTGAACATTATGGTTGGCTCGGAAGCAAGAATTCTAGAATCAATAAAGAAAAAATAGCAGCAATTATCTCAATGATTATTGCACTTGTTTTAGTTTACTAGGAGGTCTAAGAATGGGTATATTAATGATTCTATTCACCTTTTTAGGTGGTCTCACATTAAGCGCACAGTCAGCTATTAATGGTACACTCAGTCGTAAAGCAGGAACAATCGAAACGACACTTTTAACTTTTCTAACTGGAACCATGTTTCTAGCCATTTTTATTCTCTTTTTTGGTAATGGAAATGTGTTAGCCATTTTAGAGGTACCTAAGTGGCAGTTAAGCGCCGTATTTTTAGGGGTATTGTTTTTACTCTTTATTGTCGCCGCTGTTCCTAAAATTGGGGTTATTGCAACCAATATTACCGTGATCATTGGTCAGCTTGTAATCGGCATTGTTATTGACAATTTCGGCTGGTTCAATAGTTTAGTCATTCCTTTGGATATGAAACGTTATTTTGCATTACTATTTATGTTCATTGCTCTTTATTTTATCTATCAAGGAAATAAACGTGCCAGCGAAGAAATCTCTGCGTAATATAGTAAAACAATAGAAAACGCTGCAATCGTTAAAAATAAGATAGCAGCATTTTCTATTTAATAGAATAACGATGATGAATAGATTCCCTTCTACTCTATCCTTCCACCAATCAACTCTCTCACCTGATACCTTGATTCAAACATCCTGCTAGAATCGCACCACTTGCCAGGAATAGAGCTAATAATTTTCTTTTCAATTCAATACCCCACTTCTTCATTCGCATGATCCAATGTTCACCTTTTTTGCTATTCACCTAAAATTCATCTCTATTCCATTATATAGTAAGTATATCTTTTCTAGCAGAGTTCGAAGCTGACATGTTTCATCTCGGATTCTCGCCAATACATACTTATCTAGGAAGTAGGCTTTAAAATGAATGGACATAATGAAAAAGATGGTGTTGTATTTGCCGTTCTCTCTTATATCATGTGGGGACTCACGCCAATTTATTGGAAACTAACACAGCATCTATCTTCCGGAGAAATTTTAGCGCAGCGTGTGATCTGGTCGTTTGTTTTTATGCTGCTGCTTTTAGTTTGTTTGAAGAAATGGACGATCTACCTTGAATTTTTAAAAGAAATCGTACATAAACCCAAATTATTTTGGTCCCTTTTTCTTGCTTCTGTTCTCATTAGTTCAAACTGGGGAATCTTTATGTGGGCTGTGATGGAGGGCAAGATCCTTGAAGCAAGTCTTGGTCAATACATCAATCCACTAACGAGCATGTTAATTGGGGTCATCTTTTTAAAGGAAAGGTTGAATGGCTCTCAAGTTCTTGCCTTTGTTTTAGCCGGAATGGGGGTTCTTACGTTAACCCTTTATTATGGGGTGATACCTTGGATCTCACTTAGTCTCTCCCTCACCTTTGGATTTTATGGCTTAGCAAAGAAAATGATCAAAGCAGATACAACGACCGGATTAGCTCTTGAAACAATGGTCGTTTCTCCCATTGCACTCATCTATTTACTCTACATGATGACTCAATCTAACATCCAATTCTTTGATTCTTTTTCAACAAGTTTACTCCTAATGGGAAGTGGGATCGTCACGATTTTACCGCTTTTATTTTTTACGTTGAGTGCCAAAAAGGTCACCCTCTCGATGCTCGGGATTCTGCAATACATCTCGCCAACGATCGCTTTAATCTTAGGGGTGTTTCTTTATAACGAAACCTTATCCCCTGCCCATCTGATCGCATTCATCTTTATCTGGTCGGCCCTTGCCGTCTATACCATTTCTTCGGTAACAAAGCGCCGTCAAACGAGTGTGGACCCGATAAAACAAGAAAAAAGAGCGTAAGAAAAGCGATGCTGTGATCAGCATCGCTTTTGATGTTCAATAAAGTCACAAGAATGTATCATCTCTGCCATGTTCTTTACCAGCGGATTTGTATATGGATAACCGGAGTAGTTACAAATGTAACGAGAGGCTGTTTCGAAACCTTATTTCCCACTCAAATGTTCAAGGATCTCAATAATTCAATTAGAAATTTTTATGGTATAAGGATAAAATAGAAACCCGACTGTAATGAGCATGTAAAGTCGGGTAAGGGATCGGTTATCCTGTTAGTCTATTAGTGAAAGGCGGTTAAATTACATGGATATGTTACAAGGAATGAACCATGCACTACATTATATTGAAGAAAATTTAGCTAGTACTATTGATTTAAAGGAAGTAGCGAATAGAGCCTACTGCTCTGAGTATCATTTCAAACGTCTATTTACCCTTCTATCAGGTATCACGATATCTGAGTACATTCGCAGAAGACGACTTACTTTGGCTGCTCTAGAATTGAAGGATTCTAAAGTTAAAGTAATTGATATTGCTATGAAATATGGCTATCAATCTCCTGATGCCTTTTCACGAGCTTTTCAAAATTATCATGGAGTAACTCCTTCCATTTCAAGAAGATCTGAGCAGAACTTGAAAGCATATCCACGAATGACCTTTCAATTAACGATTCAAGGAGGAAGCGAAATGAAATACCGTATTGCTGACAAAGAAGCTTTTAAAGTGATTGGAGTAAAGTATGAGGTCGAAATGGTCAATGAAATTCTATCACCAACCTATGAAGATATGATAGCAGGTATCAGCGATGAGAAAATGAGGGAATTGGAGTCCTTCTCCGATAAGGAACCTCAGGGAATCGTTCATGTATCCGTCAACTACTCAGAGAGTTCAGATGGGAAGGCAATGTTTAATCAGTATATTGGTGTCGTTACAACACAAGATGAGAAAAATGAGTTTGCAACATTAGAAGTACCTGCGCTAACCTGGGCCATTTTTGAAGTGGATGGGGATTGGCTACAAGTTGAAAAGCATTGGCAGCGAATTTACTCCGAGTGGTTACCGACCTCTTCCTATGAGCTAACAGAAGGAGGTCCAGAAATACTAGCTAGCAAAGATCAAAAAAGTGAAATCTGGATCTCTATTAAGAAAAAGTAAAAATACGTTTCTGCTTATTACTAATCTAGACCAATAGTTGCTTTCGTTAGCCCTACAAAAAATGCGATGCTTCGATTACTCAAGCATCGCATCCATTGTGTTAAATAACCCATTTCTGAAGATCATTTTTTCTGGATCATTCTAATCGTACAATCACTGTTAATTCTTTCTTTTTTCCTCCCAAAGCTGAATACGTTCTTCATGAGTAACCGCTTTATGTACTTGATGCAGCATCCATATATAACCAAAGGGGTCCATGAATATGGCGTTCGATACTCCGTGGTCAGGAATCACAGTCACCGTTTGTATCTCTGTACAATCTAAATTCATCGCTTTTTCATAGGTCTTCTTAATATCTGGGACAGTTACATTAACCCAACTCGTTTTCGGATCGTCAGGACTTGGTGCGATCAAATGGAATTCGGGGTTTTCATCTAACATATGAAAGTGAACGTCATATAGGGTAAAAACGACTTCATTTTCACCAAGAGGCAAGTTTGAAACCTCGACACGCTCAATATCAAATATAGTTTCGTATAATTCCAATGCTTTTAAGCTATCTTTCACAACCATATCAATTTCTACTCCAACCATAATGAACACACTCCTTTTACAAGTTATAAATCGTCTTCACCACACCATTTTTCCCTATTTTACCAGTTGAAGTATATCAAATTCAATAGTACTAACACGGTAAATATGGTTTTCTTGATGTACTATTTTTCCGTTAAACAGAGGGACATTTCTTGCGCTTCTAGAATCCTCCCTCTTTATCATTATAAATTAACTTTTAATTCTATTCCCGTGAGCTTCCTTTTACATATTCAACTGTGACTTATCAGTTTTCCTTTTTCTCATCTTTTGAATTCTTGGAAGAATGATAATCAAGAGCGACAATATGACAAAAGTAATGGCTAGAGGACTACTTACAAAGATCAAATAATTATTGTCTGATAGCAATAACGCCCGGCGGAAGGCTTGCTCTAGCATGGGACATAAAATCATGCCGAGTAATAATGGTGCCAGTGGATATCCATTTTTCCTCATAAAGTAGCCAACGAGAGCAAAGAAGATTAATAGTCCGACATCAAACAAACTACCTCTGTACGCATATACCCCGATAAAACATAAACAAGCAATTACTGCCGTCAAGTATGGTTCTGCTTTTTGAATAAGGATGGAAAAAAAAGGTACAAATAAAGTATTTAATACGAGTAGTAAGATGTTCGCAACAAAGAGTGTTGCAATGGCCGCCCAGACAATATCAGCGGAATCAGTTAGTAAACTTGGTCCTGGTTGCAAACCAACCATCATCATACCACCTAATAAAATGGCCGCACTTGCTGAGCCCGGAACCCCTAAACTAAAGGTCGGTATTAACGCCCCACCTACTGAAGCATTACTGGCAGATTCAGGACCACTCAATCCCTTGTGATTTCCTTTTCCGAATGTTTCAGGTTCTTTTGATATCTTCTTCTCAAAACTATACGATAGAAACGTAGCTATGGACGCTCCTGCTCCAGGCAATGCTCCAACTAGAAATCCGATGATCCCCCCGCGTACCATGCTAAATAAACTTTTGACAACCTCAACGATCTTTGGGAAAAGAGACAATAGATTTAATTTTGAAGAGATGGTGTGGCTGTTTTTGTTTTGTTCTAAACGCATGAGTACTTCTGATAAACCAAAGATACCAATGGCTACAACAACAAAACTAATGCCGTCCCATAACTCCATGGTTCCAAAGGTCATTCGTTGATCACCCGTTACAGGATCAAGACCAATCATCGCAAGTAATAACCCTAAGGCAACAGATATATATGATTTAATCGGCTTGCTCTCTGTTACACCACTTGTTGCAACCAAAGCGAAAATAAGCAATGTAAAGTATTCAGCTGGGCCAAATGCAATGGCAAACTCCGAAATCACACCTATAAAAAATACAAGACCGAAAAACCCAATTAATCCTCCAATAAACGATCCGATCGCACTCAACGTTAGCGCCTGTCCTGCTTTTCCTTGCTTAGCCATTGGATAGCCGTCAAATGTGGTAACTAAAGCACCAGCGTCGCCTGGAACGTTTATTAAGATCGAACTTATTCTTCCGCCATACTGTCCACCTAAATAAATACTTATTAATAAGACAAGAGCATTTAATGGACTTAATCCAAACGTGATCGGTAGCAAGATAGCCATCGCTGTGATCGAGCCGATCCCCGGCAGTGCACCTACTAGCGTACCTATGGTAATTCCTATCAGACACCATAATAGTGTAGAAGGACTTGTAACGATGGAAACAATCCCTTCCATTAGCAAAGATAATTCCAACTCAGTCCCCCCTTAAGATAACATTCCTGACGCAAAAGATATCCCTAGTAATACATCGAAAATAACATAAATTACTAAGATAGAAACGATTGAAAATACACTAGAATGAAAAAGCGTTCTCTTTTCTAATTGATTCAAAATAACAAAAATAAACAATCCCAAACTGATTAGCATTCCTACCACATAAACCAATGCTAACGTTAAGACAATGGCTACTAAGAAAAATAGCTGTGTAGAAACTGCGATTGAAGATCTACCCCCTTCTTTTTGTGATTCCTGCTTACGTTCATTCCAAAATACCGAAAATCCTTCAATCGCCAGTAAGGTGATAATAAGGAGCGCTAATACCATCGGCAAAAATCCTGGTCCTATAACTCCATTTGAGGCGAGTACTGGCAACTTTAGAGATTGAAACAGCAAAATAGTTACTCCCAATATAAAACAAATGGGGAATAGCAAACGCAACGCCATTAGGTCTACCTCCTCTCAAGCATTTGATGATTGATTATGTATTTTTCAGAGGTACATTTGCCTATGTAGAAAAAAGTTCCACCTCTTCAACATATTATTGCCATTAATCGAGTCAAAGAGGTGTCTATCAATTTCCTTGAAAAGTGAGCAAACAAGGGTTAATTTTGACTATTCAAAAACTCTGAATATCTTCTTCCTTCTGTATCCATCCACTCGGTGTACTCGTCTCTCCCTTTAAACTCGTCGATATACAATTGACTCTCAATATATTCCTTCCAACTATCGGTCATCGTCATTTCTTTTAGTGCGTTTTCCCAGTAGGAAACGGCCTCTTCACTTATCCCTGCCTTCATAAATACCCCTTGTGGTCGATAAAAATAAACATCGCTTCCTTGCTCAACTAGAGTTGGAATTTCTGGTAGCACCTCTAATCTTTCAGTAGACAATGTCGCTAATGCGTTTAGCTCATCACTGTCTAAATACCCTTTAATCACTGGTGGAACGAATAACGCCACATCAATACGCCCACCTAATAATTCAGGTACAACCTCACTAATGCCATTATGAGGAATAAATCTTAACTCACTTTCGATTCCATAGGATTCGGCTATTTCATTCCATTTGGCAACTTCGACAGTATCAGTCGCCGAAGGCAAACCGATGAAAATTTGTTTTGAATCATCTTTCATGGCGTTCATCAGTTCATCGACTGTTTGATACTCGGAATCACTAGGGACGACCATGAGCAATGTGTTATTCGCAATCTGTGCGACTGGGATAAAATCGTCTAATCTCATATTCGCATCAGGCATATACATCCCTGCATAAATATCAACGGATTGTAATAATGTATTTTCATCGCCTTTGTTACGCAATTCCATTAAAGCCCGAACTCCACCGCCTCCGGTGATATTTTCAACAGCAAATGACTCTTCGACAATTCCTTCTTCATTCAATGTTCTAGCAGCTGACCGGGCTGCTAAATCAGTCCCTCCTCCTGGAGCAAAGCCAACAATATACTTAATCGGTCCTTCAGGTGTAAACTCTGCAACTTCATCAGTAGTTTCCGTGTTTGTGTCAGCTGAGCCTTCCTCATTCGATGTGACCGAACTGGTTGATCCACAAGCGACCACAAATGCTCCCATAATGAAAAGAAAAGCGAATAATATCGATTTTTTCATAAAGTAAATCCTCCCTAGTAGTAAGATGACATTCTTTATAAACCTAACTATATTCAAGTTGTTTGAGCTAATTGAGATTAAATCTTTTTAAAAGGTAGATCCTACTCATCCAGTTTGTAAAGAAGCACCCCTCTTTTGAATACGCTTACAATTATTTAGAGAATGATAGGGAATAGATGAAAAACCCCCTTTAAAAAATTCAGTTTTTTTAGATTTTTACATAACTTTATTTTAAAGGTAAATCTAAAGTTAAGTATATCAAGCATTTATTATATATAATTAAGTACTACTTATAGAAGAGTCCCCTGCTTCTATCATGAGTAGAGGAGGACACCAACAAGGCCAGAGAGAATAATAACGTACGCTGGGTGAAAGCGAAGACGTATTAAGGCAAATAGAGATAGAATAAAGATGAGAAGTAAACTCATCGATTTATAAGTAAGCGAACCAATCAAGTTGTTTGAAATTGCAAATGTTACAGCAGCATAAATAATTAATCCAACGATGATTGGTCGCAACCCATAAAAAGCCGATTGCAAGATTCGATTTTTACTAGCCTTAAAGAAGAAAGTAGCGACGATCAAAATGATTATTAAAGAAGGAAGCACCATCCCTAAAGCGGAAAAAATAGCTCCAGGAACTCCTGCTGTTTGGTAGCCAACAATTACGGCACTGTTGGTCGCAATAGGACCTGGAGACATTCCGGCTAATGCGATAATATCGGTGAATTCTTGTGTCGTCATCCAACCGCTTGAGGTTACTTCTCTCTCGATCACTGGAATCATCGCATACCCACCACCAAACGATACAAGGCCAATCATAAAGAATGTTCGAAATAACTCCAACACTATCATACACTAAACCCCTCTAAATTCCGGATCCCCTATAATAATCACGATCAGTCTCATCCTTATGCGTCTCTAAACTAGTATTGTAACCAAGATAGTCTCTTATTTTGACTAAGGCGATCCCAGCGATTCCACCAATAACTATAATTAGAACGGGATGTAAATGAAAGAATAGGAGGCAAAAGACAGTAACACCAACAGTAGCAAAGGTCGTTTTGTCAATGACAGCCATTTTTCCAATTTTATATCCTGCATAAGTAATGAGCGCAACAATGGCAGGTCGTATCCCTTGAAAAGCTGCCTCTATCTTGGGATGATCTTTGTAAAGTAGAAAGCTAATCCCTAAGACTAATACAATGAAGAAGGTTGGAATTAGAATTCCGGCCATCGCAAACATGGCGCCGGCCACTCCAGCAACGCGGTATCCAATAAACGTAGCAGAATTAATCGCAATGGCACCTGGAACCGACTCGGCAACAGCAAATATTTCTGACACCTCTTTTAATTGTAACCACTTCTTTTTGATTACCACTTCTCTTTCAATCAATGGAATCATGGCATATCCCCCACCAAAGGTGACAGGACCAATCTTGGAAAAGGTAATAAATATTTCCCATACTAGCCTCCAATTCCTCATTTGTTACACCCCAACTATTCTCCGTTTAGTCACAACAATCCTTGTAACAGTAAAATTTAGAGCTGGAATAAACGGTGATCCCAGTCAGCTCGTTAGTTAACACTGAGCAAACCTTCGACATACATTTTCTTTAATTCTTTCTTATCGACCTTACCAATTGGAGTGAGAGGCAAGCTTTCTCGGAAGTAGACGTTTTTCGGTACCATGTATTTAGAGGTGTTTTGCTTACAAAAAGCGATAATATCCTCCTCTGAACACCGGGCTCCTTCTTTGATAGTGACCACGACACAAACTGATTCTCCCCAATCCGGATCGGATACCCCAATACACGCACTTAATGAAACCGCAGGGTGCTGATTGACGACTCGCTCAACTTCAGAAGAATAAACGTTCATCCCACCAGAAATGATCATGTCTTTCTTGCGGTCCTTAATATATATATATCCGCTTTCATCAAACATGCCAATATCCCCCGTATGGAGCCAGCCATCACGAATTGTTTCTTCAGTTAGCTCTGGCTTTTGATAATACCCAATCATCATCGCTGGTGATTTCACGATGATCTCCCCAAGTTCAAATGGTTTCACATCATTTCCCTCTTTATCAACCATTCGAATCTCGGTCAATAGACAAGGCTTTCCGCAACTCTTTAAGACCTCGGGTTTGTTATGATAAGCCCAGTAATGAGCACTCTTTGAAAGTCTTGAAATAACAATATTGCATTCTGTCATGCCGTACTGTTGGCGCATGATCGGTCCAAACACTTCAAATGCTTCCTTCAACCGCTCTTGTGAAATAGGCGAGGCGCCGTAATAAATATTTCTCATCGAGCTTACGTCATACTCCATCTTTTTTGTTACACCTAACAACCTGTATAGCATCGTTGGGACCATAAATGTGGTCGTAATTTTGTATGCCTTAATGGTCTGCATGAAACTAACTGGATGGAATGTAGGCATGACATAGACATGCACTCCAGACATAAGAGATCTCCACAGGAGAGAACCAGCCGAATGAACAAGCGGCGTGCTAAGTAACAATTTCTCTCGGTCATCAAGTGGATCTTCAATCGCAGCTGAAAGTACTGCGGCCCATAGACCTTTCTGGGTATGCATGACGCCTTTTGGTGTACCCGTTGTTCCACCAGTATAAGATAAAATGGCAATGTCATCTTCTAACGCAACTTGACACTCTACGGCTGGATCCGTTGTTTCCTCTGACCAATCGAATATCTCAAACCTTTCTGGGTATTCAATACCAAACCCTGGTAATCCAATGATACGGACATCTGAATTATTTTCTTCTTCGACATATTGGAGTGTTGTCGCTACATGCTGTTGTGTTGCCATAATAAGCACTTTTGGTTTTGACTCATGTAAGATAAACTTAACTTCCCGGTTTCCTAGCTTCTCTCCTAACGGCACGATGGTTGCTCCACACTGCTGCACCGCTAAGCCAAACACGACACCCTCTAGGCTATTTGGAATAATCGTAGCAACATGAGTCCCCCTTCCTACCCCTAATCGTAGCAAGTACTTTGAGATTCGTTCGGTCTTCTCCAATAATTCATGATAAGTGAACGTTGTCTCAGCTGGCAGCAAGGTAAGCGCTGGGAGGTCTCCGAATCTCTTTAGTCCTTTTGTCAGAAGAGACTGAAATGTTTTCTTCTGTGTCATAAGTCATGCCTCCTTCACCCACTGTTTAATAGATCTTAGAATTATTTCAACAATTCTTTCGCAATCGTATTTTTTTGAATTTCAGAAGTCCCAGTGAGAATTCGGAACATCCGTGCACTTCGATACAATTTTTCTACTGGATGCCCTTGTGCCAATCCTTGTGATCCAAAAATTTGAATCGCCTTATCCGCAACACGACTCGTTACTTCAGAGGCATAGAGCTTAGCCATAGATGCACCCGTTCGACCTTCTTCACCCTGATCAATTTTGTCAACGACATCATAGACCATACATCTAGCCGCATAGATTTCCGTAGCCATTTCCGCTAGCATGTGCTGAATCGCTTGGAAATCGCCAATGGGTCTTCCAAATTGCACTCTCGATTTTGCCTGTTCCACTGATAAATCAAGAAGGCGTTGAGCAACCCCAATAAATGCTGAAGCGTGAGAAGCACGGTTTGTAGTAATTCGTTTTAACCCAAGCAGAAGTCCTCTACCTGGCAGTCCGATAATATTAGAGGCGGGTACTCGGCATTCGTTAAAATACAATTCTGCGTGGATTCGTTCTCCTGAGATTGGAACTTGAATGTTCCCCAATTCGAATCCATCCGTTTGCGGTGTTTTTTTATCAACGATAAAAGCAGTGACTCTAGGTTTCTCACCTTCTACTAATTCTTTCGCTATCACAATAGCAAAATCAGCATAAGGGGCTGCGCTGATAAAATGCTTTTTCCCACTTAGAATATATTCATCTCCGTCTTGAACGGCCTTCGTTTGAATCGCAAAGGCATCGGACCCCGCATTCGGTTCAGTCAAAGCAAAACAACAACTCGCCTCCCCTTTAATAACCGGAATGGCATATCTCTTTATTTGCTCTTTTGTGAAATTTTCTAGCATTTGTCCAATTCGTAATGGTCCTCCGATTTCACCAATCACCTGTCCCCACAATACGGCACCCGATCGAGCCAAGTCCTCTTTGAAGTAACATAACCCTTTTAAGCTAATATCTTGACCGCCATACTCTTTCGGTAGATTAATGCCATAGAAGCCTAACTCTCGTGAGCGTTTTCTCACCCATTCAATTGCCTCCATTGGAATATCCTCTTCTGCATTCAATTGATTTTCCTGCTCGTATGGCAGCAATTCATTTTCGATGAATGCCTGTAATTTGTTACGAAGTACGCTAAGGTCTTCTTTTAATGCCATGACCATTGCTTCCCTTCTTCCCTTAAATTTTTATTGTCTGCAGTTTCGATTGTTACAAATTTTCTTAATCTTTAAATTAATTATAGATATAAATTTATGTGAAGTAAAATAACCATTTATTATATTTAGTTAACTAAAATTGATATATAATCAACAAAAAAATTCCCTATCAAAAAGATAAAGAACTAATATTTCAACGTAGACGTATAGAATTCAAGACACTTAATAAACTCTCTTGCCGCTTTTGAAGAACGCTGCTTTTTCGAGCGAACCCATCCAAATTCCAATGAACTTTTATCAAAATTCACTAATGGGATCGGCACAAGCTCGCCACTTAAATAATACGGATCACTGTTAATACCAACATCATAGTAAAATGAGATGGCCAACCCTTCAGCCACTGACTTCTTCATAATTTCCGTATTATTAGTATAAAACAATATTTTCATCTCTCCATGCTGTTCAAAAAAGTCTTTGATAAATGAACGCATTTGTGGTCCGTTATAGATGACTAAACTTTGACCTATCAGTTCTTTCGGGGTAATGCTTTTTCGGCTAGCCAAAGGAGAGTTCTTACTAACAGAAACGATAATCTTCCCTTCCATCAATGTTTGAAACTCTAGCTCATCTTCTTCGGGCTTGTTCAAAGGGATATTCAATAAGCCGATATCAATTTTCTGATTTAGGACATCATTAATAACTTCATGTCCACCCTTTTCTTCCATTATGATGTTGACATTCGGGCATTTTTTCTTAAAGAAAGCCAATGATTTCGGTAAAATCGTTAGAAATAACCCTTGAGTGGAAGATAGTCGCAATTCCTGCTCTATAATATCTGAATGCATTTGCGCTTTATCTTTTATTTCTTCTAACTTACTCAAAACCTCATACGCTTTCTGAATGATTTCCTTTCCCTCTTCTGTCGGGATCGTCCCCATTCGTGAACGCTTAAATATTTTAATCCCTAATTCTTTTTCTAAGTTCGTAATCGCCATGCTGATGCCAGCTTGCGAGATATGGAGGCTTTTTGATGCATTCGAAATCGATCGTTTCTCAGCGACCTTGATGATATATTCCAGTTGTTCAATATTCATGGCAAATCCTCCTTGAATTCTCTTACTAGAATCATACATCTAAGGGAAAGCCCTTTCAACATATAGAAGAAAAAATGGCATAACGGGCACAAGATAAAAAAGATGACCAGCATCACCTGATCATCTTTTTGTTTGTATACTCATCTAAAGGCATTACTGAAAAAGAGCAAAAAATTGTTTCAAAAGAACATAGTCTCCTTCATATTGAAGTTCCCCCGCTTGAACCGCTTCCTCACACTCTTTAGCACCTATAACGAGTTCTTTCCATACTTTCTCATCAGTCTCAACCAAGAGCACTGAATCCACTGTACTATTTTTACGAATTTCAGCAACACCCTTACGAATCGTAATCTGAAAATGTTCGATCTGATCTGTAATACGAACAGTGACAGAATACATTTGATCAAGGCAACGCTCCGGCTTCAGTAAGATTGCCATATTGGAAAAGAAACGACCTAATGGCATCGCATGCGCATAAGCTGCTCTAGCTTGTAACGGCTTTTTCCGTGGTTGCTGCGCTTCTAACTCTCTTGCCTGCGAGAGATAATACGAACGATTATTGGAATTATACGACCTCAACCCTAGTTCCGTTAAGGCTTTGATTTTAACCTTCCTCGCCTCGTCCATGTTAGGTTCTAGTGACATGATCATATCGGAGAGCTCTGCAGCCCATTGAAAATCTTCCTGCTCTAGCGCTTTCTTCGCCTCTTCAACTAATTGGTCTGTCCCCCCGGCTAAACGTGAAATTTTCTCAGCATAATCTCTAGAAGATAACCGTTCCAAGTTCGTCGCATTTCCATCAAACCAGCCTAAGTATCCATCATAAATTGCACGAACAGATTGAGCC
This sequence comes from Alkalihalophilus lindianensis, assembly GCF_032843265.1. Classification (NCBI taxonomy): domain Bacteria; kingdom Bacillati; phylum Bacillota; class Bacilli; order Caryophanales; family Bacillaceae; genus Alkalihalophilus; species Alkalihalophilus lindianensis. Next base: position 392,824 of record NZ_JAWJBA010000004.1, on the reverse strand, counting down.
ACACTTCCATAAAGCTCTCGAAGCTCCTCGCACTCTAGTAAATGCCTTGGAAGCGTAATTTCTTCGACAAGTTGGTCAGGCGTCTTCCCTTGATTCATTCCACGAACCGTGCTGTCATGAATGAACTGAATCGCATCTCGATACATTGTTAATAGTTCATGAATACGGCTAGAACCAAAGACCGGTTCAGTATGGCCAAGAACCAAATATTCTGCATGAAGATCTCGCATTCGATCTAATGAATGAACCCATTGTAAGACTGGACGTGGCGTCGTTCCTCTGATCGTATAAAGGTTCGGAAACGCAGGATAATAGTTATCTGCACCAAGCAACACTTTTTGATTAGGAATCCAAATATAAATTTGATCATCTGTCTCTCCAGGAGCAGAAACCAGCTGTAAATTCACATCTCCAATCGTTAATGCCATTGAACCTTTGAACACCTTCGTTGGGAAAAGTAACTTTTGATTGTTGCGATTAAACCGCAAAGACGGACCTAGTCCACTGCAAGGGATCTCATCAGGTGGCAAAAAGACTCCAAACTGTCTTGCCCCACGCATATCCAGGATATTTTTCAGCTGATTAAACTGCGTATCAAAAAACTGAACGGTCTTCTCATTCGAATAGATTTCCGTCTCCTCATCCATAAAAACCGATGCACCGTTCACATGGTCTGCATGCCCATGAGTATAGATGATGGCCGCTGTCGGCAGTGGGGAAATTTTATCAAACTCTTCCCTAATTTCAGCTGCCACGTCTATGCTTTCGGTTGTATCTACGATAATATTTCCTTCACTCGTGACAATTAACGTCGAGTTACCTAATCCGTAGCCAACAGCACAGTAAATATTATCTGTCACCTTTTCAATCCGTTTCCGGAACCGTTTCTTATGATTCTCTAAAAGTGCAAACGCTTTCTTTTTTCCGTTTTTTAATGTTTTTTGCGACAAATAAATCCTCTCCTTTTTATAAATGACTCTTTAACTCTAGGCTTACAGGTAATGAGATGTTTACATGATGAGGAAGTATGGAACTGGGGGACTTTAATAACTAATAATTGTATAAAAAATTGTATGTATTAATTATAATAGTTTCGTATATATAAATAAAATTAAAGTTACTTATAGATAGTTAAGTGAGATTTATGGAAAGGTTAATTCCCCCTTCCTTTCTTTTAAGTACACTCTTTCAGAAAGTGACCTAATAATGAAGATAATTATTACACAGTATAAAGTCAAATATGAAAAGACGCTCACTTTGAACGAAGTTGTCTCATTAGGAGCAATGCGATCTACTTATTCATATTCAATTATCTCCAAAAGTTTTTCTACGGCGGCCATCGCTTTTAGCTGTCTTCTATTTCGGGTACCTAGCAGGGTTAGAACCTCCTCGGCAAGTTTTTGGCATTCGGCTGTTCCCTCAGCTCCCTCGAACCTGTCCTTCATCCGTGCATTTTCATCCGTATAAAATCGATGGTTCATCGCTTTAAGGAGACTGATTTTGGCCAATTGAAGACGGTCAAAATTACGATAGCCGCTTTCCGGATCCCGGAAAGCCCGTATGTACCCTTCTTTATCCCAGTACCTGATGGCTGTTCGGGAAACGTTCATTCTTTCTGCGGCTTTCCCTAGCGACCAGAGACAAGATTTTTTCTCCGAGTATGCAATGAGTTCGACGGCTTCCATCACGAACTTCTTTTCCTCTCCTCTACGAATCAGCTCGTCGTTAAGAATCCAAAGCGCTTCATCGATTTTCTTATGCCTAATGTTTTGCATAACCTTCACTGCTATATCCATTCCAAAACCATCGGATAAGGATTTAATGCATAAAAAATAGACAAGATGAGTGTCCGAGTATACACGGTATCCACTTGCCGTAAATTCTCTCCATCCACAAGTATCTACTTCACTGACCCCTAAACTTATCCAATCTTCCATTCTTTCAAAATAAGTCCGATTATTATATTCTTGAATTTCCTCTGGTATTATAAAAGGTTTTGATGACGCTAAAAATGTTATTTCAGACATTGCTCCCCTCCTCCTTTCAACCCATTTCATATCATAGAAATTAGAAAATAACCGACTTCTTTTTTGAACAATCCTGCTCCGTTACTTCAATAATAAAAAGACGATACCTTTATTCAGCTATCGCTACCCATTAGCTTAAAATAATTGCGCTAAGATTTGTTATATATTTCCTGATCAGGCGTGCCTTTTCTTTTTTTTATGTAATAAACAGTCAATACTATAATGCTTGTAACTCCAAAAGAATAAGTAAAAAGTATAGTGAAATATTCTTGATACGACCTTTGCATACTTGAATAATAACCATTTACATCTGTTGTCATAATCGTTCGATCTGTGAAAAACCATAATAATAAAAAACAAAAAATAATGGAATAAAAAGCAGTCTTAACTAAAATTTCTTTCACGTTCCCCACCCCTATATTTATAATTATTACTTATAATACCAAAGGAACCCATATTTTCTCATTGTACTATTCTGCTCGTTACTTCAACAAGAAGAAGCGATTACCCTTTATTGAGCAATCGCTACCCGTTACTGTAATATCAACCACGAATTTCCTTGAATTTATTGATTACATATATAAAGAGAAGATAAGTGCCAAATATCAAGATAACACCTACTAAACTAATTGTGAAACTATCCTCTTTGAAGATAAAAGGACTCAGCATTTCATTGTCAAACATATAAGCAATTGAGTAATACACAAGGGTAATAACAATGAATATCGACATATCCAATTTTGTAATCCTTTTGTTTTTAACAGCCAATATTAACCCTATTACTACAACCATGAAAAAAATCCACGCTCCAAAATTCACCGGCCACCACCTCACCTTTTAATCGAAATCACTTTATCTGACAATGTAGATTAAATATCTTCCTTCTCGCATAATCCTGTTTCATTAACTTAACATTAATTCCCTTTTATTTAACAAAGAAAAAGCTTCCCTTATTGAAGGAATGCCACCCTTTAGTTGAATTTCAACTTTACTTCATAGTAGAAAACAAAACTTAATTGTTTTACATACCCATTATTATTTTATTCAGCTTTACCAATAAATAAGTCTATCTGTAATATGTAGATAAGCAGCATAAATCAGTACATATGAAATCCCACAAAGTGAATATATAAGTAGGAATTTCTTTTTGTTTTTCACTTTAACATTAATAATACAACAGACTACAATACTAACAATAAGAGGAATTAATATCACAATCCAAGTTTCTAAGTTCATAAAAACCTCCCAAAGAATTTGTTCAACTCTACTGCCTTTACTTGAATATCGTCACTTCAATTTTAACATTAATTCCCTTTTATATGTTCACAAAAAAGGCTTCTCTGTTTATTACAGAAAAGCTCCCGTTAGCTTAAAAAAATTATTTAACAATTATTGAAAAGTTCCGCTTTCATTGTTGTTTGATTGTTTTAACTCCTTCTTATACTTAGTATAGGAAGTAAGAACTCCTATCAAATATAATCCCTCATTGAAAAATGTTGACAAACTATTAGCTGGTTTAGTTTAAGTACATTTATTCACAATCTACCCAAAAATTTGTGCTGCAATCCCGAATAATGTATTGTTTCTAGAAGGCATATTGACAGAATTGATTACCATTATCGGAGGTTGACTTACATTAACAAATCCTTTTTTCTCCAAAAACACCATAAACTCAATATTACCTGATGGGACATCAATTCTTAATTTCCCTTGATGTTTTGAAGATAATTTATCTATTAGAACCGAAGCGCTTTGAAAATCTGGTGCTACAATTGGACCTAATATGAGATTAATCGGGCCTAAAATGGAAAGTCCATATCCAACTATTGTTCCAATTTTATCTTTTACAACCAGGCATTTTTCTGATTGTTTTATTCTATTTCTTAGAAAGTGAGTTCTTTTATCTCCAAAAGCACCCTCATCAAGCTTAAGTAATTTTTCAAAATCAATTTCACTGAACTCTTCAATGCTTATATGACTGTTAATTAGTGGGGCCGTATCAATTTGATAATTATCACACAGATATTTATGAACAAAACCAACGGTATGAAAACCCATTTTCTCATATAAGGGTGTTCCTTCTTCTGTCGCAATCAACATAATGGACGTTTCCTTAGAAACACTTTCGATACATTCCTTAGTAACCTTTTTGCCTAACCCCATACCTCTAAAATTTTTATTAACTATAACCATACCAATTGAAGCTAAAGAAGTATCATAAGGAATGATTGCGGAACTAGACACAATTTCCCCCTCGGCATTTTTATGTCCGAATATTTTACCGGATGACAGAACAGTTCCAATTTCTTTTTCATCATAATCCCATCCAACTGATGCAGAAAGCTCGATTAATTTTGGAACATCACATTTATCAAATTGGAATAATTCTAATATTGATTTATTGGATGTGACCATAATGATTTCTCCTCCCCCGGAACATCATTTTAATCCTCTTATACAAAATTATACTATATTAATTTTAACCTGATCTTAGTGAAAAAGCGTTCCTGCTGTTGTTGCAAAAATGTACTCCATAGGTTGTAGAATGTTAATACTGGTTTAATGCATTGAAACTTTATTACCTTGCTTGTTAAATGAAAATGCACCCATCTCCTCAATAGTCACTTCAAAAGGATAAAATTCCGCATCTTTCTTTGAGAAGAACCACTTAACATTAATTTCCTTTTTATTGATATAGAAAAAGCAGTTCTTGTTAAGGGAATGCACCCTTTAGTAAAAAAAAGAGCATAACCAATTAAAGGTTTGGTTCTCAATACGATTGGTCTCGAATTATTACTGTTTGAGGACGACAAAGGGAAACAAAAAGGAGCTAGCTTTTCATAGCATTGCTCTCAACGCAGTTTGTTGGCAGGATCATCAGCAACTCCAATAATTCTTCATGATGTCATTTGTCCACTCTGGCTGAGAAATTTCCTCTCTAGGAAGAAACTCTTGCATCACTGGCTTGATATCTAGGATTGGCGTTTCATTTATACAATCAAGGCCTGAAACCGTTAACTCTCTTCCTTCTTTTTTCAGTACCTTTACAGTTGTAAGTCCTAACTGATTGGGGCGGTTTTTCCCACGCTGAGAAAAGATTCCCACTTTAGGTAAAGATGTATCATTCCTAGGGTGTCTTGCACCTAAAACTATTTTGTCTTTCTCTACTTTATGTAAGTAAAAGATAATTTCTACGTGTGAAAAAGAATCAATCTCATTAAAAGCTTCCTCTGGGAAAGTACTGCCTAATACAATCTTACTAATTACTTCTCCCCAGTAATCATCCTCAATGGTTTCTCTTTCATTATAAGCAATACCAATTGGATTTAATGTAATCATATAACTCCCTCTTCTCTATGGATTAAAAAATTGTTTCTTCAAAGAAAACGATTGCACTTATTAATTAAATTGCAGTCGATAGGTCCCTTTTAAATAGGAGTTATGTTAGGCTGTTATAACATTTTGTTTTTTTGTAATCTTTCGATAATAAACCATATATTAAAGTATCTTCATAGTGGTCATATAACCATTCACTTTCTCTTGATAACCCTTCTAATTCGAACCCCAACCTTTCTGGAATTGCTTTACTTTTCGCATTACCTTCTGCCACTCGAATTTCTATACGATTAAGAGCTAAATCCGTAAATATATAATCAATTATTTTCGAACATGCTGAAGTCACTAAGCCTTTTCCTTCATAATTCTCACCTAACCAATAACCTAAAGAGGCTGTTTTATGATTCCACATAATACTATTAATTCCTACTAAGCCAACTAGATTTTCTTCATACCAGATACCTGCTTGAAACCCATTATTGTTACTAAATTGCTCTAAAGAATAATGAATAAAAGATTCACTATCTTTTAAAGTGGTATTGCTATCTAACCATGGAAGCCACCTTCTTAAATGATCTCTTGATGAATTTATTAGAGAATACAACGATTCAGCATCCCTTGGCTCTAATAATTTCAAATAACATTTATCACTTATTTCAACTACAAACATAGAAAACACCGCCTAAAGTCTTATATTTAATACATAAAATATACCAAATAATAACTAAATCATAAAATTAGTTTACTTATATAATAGAAAACTAATTTTAATTCACTAACATTTTAGTAAATTTCGGTTTAGAATAATGAATAGCCAAAATAAATGGTTATATATAACTATAAGGAAACAAAACACCTATTATAAGTTATGAGAACAAACAGAGAACGTAATTAATACACAATCAAAACATTTTTAAAATTAAATGAATTGAAGGTGGGATACTTGGTTGGACGCTTAACATCTTACATTATTGGTATCGTGTTAGTGGGAGTGGGGATTAATCTATTAATTATCGCAAACGTAGGTTTAGACCCGTGGGGACTTTTTAACATCGCCATATCTACTTCGCTCGGCATAACATTAGGTAGTTTTTATATATACTCTGGGATCTTCTTTGTGATCATAAATTCAATTATACAACGGAAAATTCCAGATATTTTAGGAATGGTTACATCATTCTTTATGGGTGTATCTATTGATATATCCAATTTATTCATGAGCGGTCTTTCGACTTACTCTAGTTGGGTATAACTTCCAATAGGTTTAATGATATTTTGTTTAGGTCTAGCCTTCTACTTATCAACGGCTCTGCCTCGTAGTCCAGTCGATGATTTAATCTTTTCCACACAAAGAATAATTAATAAGAGTTTTAAGACAAGTAAAATAACATTAGATTGTATTGTATTAGTTTTTGGTATGCTTTTAGGAGGGGTTTTAGGGTTTGGCACTCTTCTCATGGTTGTTTGTGTTGGTCCACTTATCGCCTTGTTTACAAGGTTATTAGATAGGACGTTGAAACCTAGTATCCTTTTTAAATCAAAACGAGACCTACATACAAATTAAAGAAGTGAGAAAACAGATTATACTACTGCTACCTCCTATTTTCCTTCGATAAGCCATCAATAAGATATATCAATTTATGAGGTGAAGAGCAATGCCTAGTTTTAAAAACAACGATGTAGAATTATATTACGAAGTAAAAGGTTCTGGGGAAGCCATTGTGTTTACACACGGGGCTTCTTGGGATCATAAACAATGGCAGCCTCAGATTGAGGAATTGTCAAAGCAGTTTAAGACGATTATATGGGACGTACGTGGGCATGGACAGTCGACCTTACCAAAAGGAAGAGTCGACTCTGAATCATTTAGTAAGGATTTAATTGGTCTGCTAGATCATTTAAATATTAAAGAAGCACATCTTTGTGGTTTATCAATGGGAGGGCATATCTCTCTACAAACCGCTATTAGATATCCTCATTATGTGAAATCACTCATATTAATCGGAACCCCTTTTACTAACAGATATAATTGGTTAGAGAAGGTAATCGTTCCTATTAACAGGTGGTCCAGTTTATTTATACCTATGAATGTATTGGCTTCTATTCAGGCAACAACGCTTTCGAAATTCAATCCCGATAATAAAAGATATATAAAAGAAGTAGTTGGATCAATACCTCTTCATCAGTGGATACGCATTTGGAATGCCGTTTCTCGAATGGAAAGTCGAGATGATCTTCGTAAAATCTCCTGCCCTACCTTAATACTTCAAGGTGACCATGACACAATGACGGAGAGGCAACAAAGAGTCATGGCTGACCTCATTCCTAATGCTAGTTTAACCTATATCAAAAATGCACATCACGCCACGAACCTTGACCACCCAGAGCAAGTAAATAATGAAATACTTCATCACATATCTCAATTAAATTACAACTTTGGACGTTCTCTTGATTAAAGGGACGTCCGTTATGTGTTAACCTACCCCTTCAGTCTAACATTAATTTCCTTTTGTATGACTACATTGTTTATTGTATTCTTTGAAACAAAAACGTTAATAATTCCTGTAAAGACTTATACAGGAGGGGTTAAGATGCTCTTATCACAAGCGTGGAAAACCTATGAATCTGATAAACGAATTGAAGGTTTCTCTTCTCAAACGATAAAAGCTTACCGGCTTCAATCATGCCTTCTTATCCGCTATTTTACTGATGTGGCGATTGAATCATTGTCTACAAATCAATTAAAGGAGTATTTAGCTGAACCAAGCGAACATTTAAAACCGTCTAGCTTAGCCCATCGCATTCGGTTCATGCGATCCTTGTTTCGGTGGTCACATGAAGAGGGACACATTCCCTCAAACCCAGCTTATAAGATTAAGGAACCAAAAGTCGGGAAACGAATACCCAAGTTCCTTACAGAAAGAGAGATTGAACATCTTAGGGAAGCTTGTAAAATGCCAATGGAGAAAGCACTGTTTGAGTTTATGTTCTCAACTGGCTGCCGTATTGGTGAAATTGTCTCTCTGGACAAGAATTGTATTAACTGGTCTAATCGTTCCGCTATTGTTAGAGGAAAAGGCGATAAAGAACGTGAGGTGTACTTTAATATCAAATGTAACATCTGGTTAAAACGGTACATCAAATCCGTCAAGATAATGATCCCGCGATATTTGTTACAGATCGTTCACCTCATCGAATGAGCATCGCTCAAATGAGGTATATCATAAAACGTATTTCAAGCCGTGCAGGCATTAATAAAACCATACACCCTCATCAGCTTAGACACAGTTATGCCACTCATTTATTAAACAATGGAGCCCCTATTGATGTCATACAGAGTTTACTCGGCCATTAAAAAACGGAGACGACACGGATCTATGCCCAACTGAGTGGACGACTTAGACAAGACTTATATAGAAAATACTTTTAAGTATGACAAAAGAGCAGCACTTGGGTAGTGTTGCTCTTTAAATTCTCGCACCCGTTAGCACAATAATGAATTACTAACTTTGTTTATGCTTTTTTGAGTGAATTCCAAACCAATGTTGTACCAATTACAATTTGAACAATACTAAAAATATATGGAACCCATCCCATAATTCCATTAAGCACAGTAGCAAGTTTTCCAGGAGGACTAGCCCAACCTGTCATACTAGGAATGTACATTGCAATAGCTAAGTGCATAATACCCAACAAAATTGTACCTGACAAAATTAAGAAAGAACCTATTAGGTAAGACTTATTTTGGTTCATATTTCCTCTCCTTTTTTCTTTTAAGAAGAATTTTTCATCAATTCTTCTGCCCGTTAGCTATTTATAATTTCTTTGAAATGCTTTGAATTGCTCTTCATATTTTTGTAACCTCTTTTCATGAACTTTCGAATTTAAAAGGGTTTTCGCTTACCAACAACCATCACATCTTCATCACCTATGGAACTTAATAGATATATAAATGGTTGAAAATATTTGCACTTAGTATTAGGTAGTTTTACTGACAATCTTGCATATTCTTCGGTTGGAAATTGATTTGAGATAGCTAATTCTTGAAGTTCTTTTAAATCCGAAATTGGCTCTAAAGATTCATCTTGAACTTTAATATTTGATAAGCCTAGATATTTTAAATTTCTAAGAGTTCTTAAGGATTCAAGATTATCTAATTTTAATTGATTTGTTTCGCCACCTGACAATTCTAATATCTCCAACCTTTTGTTGTTTTGTAAAGGACTAATATCATTTAACTTAGAAAAGTCTTTTATTGATAAATATTTTAAAGAAATATTGTTAGATAAATCCCACAAATTATTAGCTTTTGTGTTCCACTCAAGTGCCAGTATTTCAACATTCGTGAGTGAACTAAGTATCGATAAATCATTAACTCTCAATTCATAAATATAAAGCATGTTGGGATTAACAATACTTAATATAGCATTGAATTCTGCTTGGTTTACTGTATGAATCCATAATTTATTTAAGTTTGAAAATGATTTCAACATTTCAATATTCTTTGTTTTTCCTCCAATGAACAATTCAGGAGAAGAAACATCTACATTATTTAAATCATTAGCAAACTGTGGTTGTGTATCAATACGAAAAATGTATTCTGGATGTTCTTTCGGCAACAAATTTTTCGCCTCCTTTTACTCACGACAGAGTTAGTTTGTATCAAGTATTAAATTGATTTTATAGCATTTTCTTATTTAACTAACCTGCCCTTTAGTTTAACATTAATTTCCTTTTATTTGACAAAGAAAAAGCATCCCTTGTTAAAGGAATGCTAACCCGTTAGTTTAAGAACATTTGTATTAGTAAGGTAACTTTTTTATAGTGCTAGTGCTCATTCAGACACTCAGTATCACCTTAACTTAAGAATTACTTTCCCTTTAGCTTTACCTGTCTCTGTATACGCTAAAGCATGTTTAGCTTCTTCAAAAGGAAACACTCGGTCAATTGTTGGTTTCACTGTTCCTGCTTCTAAAAGTTCTGATAAAATATCTAACTGTTGCCCACTATGTTTCATAAAAAGAAAGGTGTATTTTATATCATACTTTTTTTCCAATCCAGTTATTTTTGAACTGGCTAATGAGAGAATTATTTTCTTAATTAGACCAAGTCCCATTTCTTTTGCGAAACGACCATTCGGAGTTCCAGCGATAGAAACAATTTTACCCCCTTTTTTTACTGTCAAAAATGACTTCTCTAATGTTTCACCTCCAACACTATCAATTACTGCGTCATAATCTTTTATGACGTCTTCGAAATTCACAGATTTATAATTAATAATTTTATCTGCTCCAAGTGATTTGGTTAATTCAATTCCTTCGCTAGAAGTTGTTGCAACATACGCTCCCATTTCTTTTGCTAGTTGTATAGCAAAAGTTCCTACGCCGCCTGAGCCAGCATGAATGAGAACTTTTTGACCGTTTTTCACACTCAATATATCGTGAAGTGCTTGGTATGAAGTTAATCCAACTAAAGGGATAGAAGCTGCTTCTTCAAAACTAAGGTTTTTAGGTTTTAAAGCAATATCTGCTTCATGAACAGATAGATATTCTGTAAATGTACCCATCTTTTCTGAACGAGGACGACCGTAAACTTCATCACCCACATTAAATTTGGTTACCCCTTTACCAACTTCGATAATGGTTCCACTAAAATCGTTCCCTAATGTTAAAGGCATGTCGTATGGCAACAAAAGTTTTAATTCGCCTTTACGTATTTTTGCATCAAGGGGGTTTATACTCGCTGCATGTATTTCCACTAACACCTCATTATCTCTTATTCTGGGCATTGGTCGTTCAATAAAAATAGGATCTTTTTTATATCCTTCTATTACAAATGCTCTCACGCCAAAACACCTGCCTCTCTACATTAATTACTAGTAAATTCCTGATTTTATTGTAAAAACAAGATATCCTGAAACTTCATCATTCTCTTTAAACGCAAACATTATGAAACTCCCCCAAAACTTGAATAGATATGGGAAAGTTTCATTAATCATTCCTGCTGTTTATATGCCAGTTATTGTTTCATAGAAGGATAATCGATATATCCTTCCGCCCCGCCAGCATACATTGTATTTCGGTCAGGTTCGTTCAATAGTGCGCCAACTTTTAAACGTCCCACCAAATCAGGGTTTGAGATTAACCAAGTTCCTACGGTAACAACGTCAGCTCATTGTGGAACGTGTCCTTTTACCTTTTGTTTGAAATCTTGGACAAATCACTGAATTAGTAATTTGTATTAGGAGAGATGTGAGTATATCGCAGATACACCACCGGCAAAATCTCTTTGGATCTTTCGGCTCACGTCATCAGCAACAATTTCAAAGCTGTCGGATTCTAATCCATCAATAGCAATTTTTGCGATATCCTCAGGGTTGGATTTGGGAACTTCTAAGCTCGACGTCATGTCTGTCTCCATGAAGCCTACATGTAATCCAGCTACTCTCACATTTTGAGGATAGAGATTTAAACGTAGGTCGTTCGTCAATGCCCACTCTGCCGCCTTTGCAGCCGTATAAGCGCCAACAGATCCCGAACTAACCCAAGATAATGCGGAAAGAATATTCAGAATCGATCCTCCCCCATTATTTGATAGAATCGGTGCAAAAGTACGAACCATGGAAAGTGTGCCAAAGAAATGCGTATTAAACTCCAAATGTATTTTATCGAGATCACCGTCAATCAAAGAAGCACCTGTAGACGATCCTGCATTGTTGATCAAAAGCGTAACATCCTTAGCTACCATAGCGGCTGCAGCTACCTCTTGAGGGTTGGTAATATCAAGCTTTACAGGAATTACACCGGGAATGTCAATGGACTCCGGATTTCTTGCACCAGCATAAACCTTAGCCCCTCTGGATAGAAGTTCAAGTGCTAAATGGCGTCCAAAACCTCGGTTCGCGCCGGTGACAAATGCGACTTGTTCAGAAATTTTCATTTTTATGTGCTCCTTTTATTATTTAATTTTGGTACAACAAAATGTCTTCCTCCTTAAAACTACGCAAGTAATGATTTCCTTAAGGAAACGTTTTGGACATAGGCGAGTCTCACTATATGGGAATGGTCATTCTAAAAAGCACAAAATCCCTTTATGGAGAGAGCTTTAAGTAAGGCAAGATTTATATACGAGAACGACCATTCTAAAAAGCACAAAAATATGATCCCTTCATGGAGAAAGCTTAAGCAAGGAAAGATTCATATACGAGAACGATCATTCTAAAAAATCCATAAGCAATGATATCTTCTTAGGAGTAAGCTTTACTACAGCTCAGACTTACTCATATAGGAACTATTATTCTAAGAATAAAATAATTATTTATCTAAAAGTTTTATGGATAAATTGGCTATACCGTTTAGTTTTTCTTTTGGAATGGAGGTTCTTGTCATTACCCTTAACCCAACACATACAGTATGCAGATGTTCCGCCAGTTCGCCGCCATCGTAATCTGAGGTAAATTCTCCCTCCTCCTGCCCCCACAGAATAATATCCTTGAGTAGCTGCTCTGATAGTGTGAACGATTCAGTGGACTTTGAATCCACGTCGGCATCGCGCATTGCCAATTCCACCGCCGAATTTACCATTAAACAGCCTGAAGGCGAGCTCTCTTCACCATATATCATGAAACTAAAAATAAAGTGAAGAGCCTCCGCTGCAGTTTTGGAGCGTTTAACTTCTCCCATAAGCTCAGCTCTGACTTTATCGCGAAATCGATCCATAGCTTTCAAAAACAGCGTATGTTTGTCGCCAAATGTGTCATATAAACTTCTGCGATGGATTCCCATATGCTCGACCAGATCGGTCAAGGATGTCTTCTCATAACCTTGTGCCCAAAAGAGCTTCATCGCCTTGTCTAATACTACGTTCTCTTCGAATTCTTTGCTTCTTGCCATTCTATTTTCCTCCTCCCATCGAAAATATAACATATTGAGAACGATTGGTAAAGAAAATAAGCATCAAAATCTTCATAGTAAACTAAGTTGAATTTACAAATAGAACAACCTTGTTCTTTATCGATAAAACCTTCAAAGTCAAAGTCATCAATAATAACTAAGTCATTTTTTTCTTCTATTTTCATAGGTCCTCTCTTAATTTTACTATCGCACCCGTTATTTAATGATGGTTATAGTGGCTGATTTCAAGTATTGATAGATATAGTCCCTGACTTCTTGTTCCTCTACAATTCGGGACCCTCCACCCGGGCATCAACCTTACATATCCAACTACAACCATGGCATTAAAGAATAGTCTGTTTCATGCCACTACCTTTTGGTAGCTCTCTTGATGTCCGAACTGGCTCAATTCGATGGCTGTAATCAACGGTTTCAAAAATAAAAACCAGTAATGTTAAGTGTTAACATCAACCCTTTAGGTTTAATTCGTATAAGTAATTAAATTCATTTATTCCTACAAAAAAAAGAGGAGAAAATGCCCCTCAAACAATAAGCATATATAGTGAATAATTGAAGTCATTGTAACAAAACTCGTATGAATAAAACCTTTCTGTTTAAATTGACCAGCTACGTTTCTAACAATTTCAATATTATTTAAACTAGATGCAATATAAAATTTCATTTTTATTTTCCTCCGCATATTTATTTGTAATGTCTTATGAAATTTCATTAATTCTTTTTAAACTCTTCTGCTCCTTTAGTTTAAGTGTATTTTTTCACAATCCCACTCCGAAATTACATAAATATCCAGTTTTGTTCATGAGTCTTATTCCATTAAATGGCCCTTAAAAGAAAAATGAGCACTACCCTTATTCAAGAATAGCGCCCGATTGTGGCATATGGAAAAATATGAAGGAGCTGCAAAAATGGCTTCAGTTATTTTACTAAAACATCGAGATAGTTAGGATTTAAACGATAAAATAATATTTAACCTTTCAATTAGTCCTTTTACTTCAGTCTTACCTATATCGAAAACTTTTTAAATACCAACACGGCATTATGTCCGCCAAAACCAAAACCATTTGAAATGGCATAATTTATCTCACATTCAACTGAGTGGTTTGGTACATAATCTAAATCACATTCTTCATCGAAATGTTCATAATTAATTGTAGGAGGTGCAATATTTTCCAAGATACTTTTTATAGTAATGATTCCTTCCACCCCACCAGCAGCACCAAATAGATGACCTGTCATTGATTTTGTGGAACTAACCTTTAGATTATATGCATGATCACCAAATACACTCTTAATTGCTTTCGTTTCTGATTTGTCGCCTTCTGGAGTGCTGGTCCCATGAGCATTTATATAATCAACATCAGCAGGATTAATTTTAGCCATTTCTATTGCAAGATTCATTGCTCTAAATGCTCCCTGAAAATCTGGTGAAGTAATATGAAAAGCATCAGTTGTTGACCCATATCCGATAATTTCTCCAAGAATAGTTGCCCCTCTATTTTTTGCATGCTCATATTCTTCAAGTAGTAAAATTCCAGCTCCTTCAGACATTACGAAACCATCACGATTTTTATCAAAAGGTCTACTAGCTGCTGTCGGAAAAACATTATTTGTTGACATTGCTTGCATTCTTGAAAAACCTGAATAGGCTAAAGGATTAATTGGTGCTTCTGCTCCACCTGCTAAAATGGCATCTGAATAACCGTGACGTATGTTCAAAAACGCCTCTCCAATTGCATGATTTCCAGTTGCACATGCAGAAACAGGAGCAAAACTAGCTCCTTTGAATCCTGTTTTTATTGAAATGATTCCAACCGCCATATTACTAATCATCATAGGTACCATAAAAGGAGAAACTTTTCTTGGTCCTTTTTCTAGAAGTGTTTTATGATTCTCTAGTACAGTGTCAATACCACCAATACCCGAACCAATGAAAACTCCAAATCGATTCGCATCGAAATCACCAATTGTTAATTTTGATTGATCCAATGCTTGTTTTGATGCGGCATATGCATATTGTACAAATTTGTCATACTTTCCTAGCTCTTTTTTATCAAAATAATTTTCGGGAAAAAATCCTTCGACATAACCACCTATTTTAGAATTAATACCTTCATAGCCCTCAAATTCAACCTTTTTAATTCCTGATTTTGAAGCCTTTATATTATTCCATAAAGTTTCTACATCACTACCTAAACATGAAACGGTACCATATCCAGTTATCACAACTCTACGAGTCATTGAAATCCCTCCTAAAATAAAGATAAAGATTATCTGTTCTTTGCATTTTTCCCTTTTAAAGTCATACAAGTAGAACTTGCTTTTGCAACTAATGACATATTTTCATCATAAATAGAGCAATCAATAAGACCGATGGAACTTCCTTTTTTTACTACAACAGCACGGGCTTTTAAGGTCGTCTTCCATATGGGTTTTAAGTAGTTGATTTTCAATTCGACTGTTGTGAACGTTTCATGCTCATTCAACAATGTAGCATATGCAACTCCCATTGCTGCATCTGCCAAATCACATAGAATACCTCCATGTACGGTTCCCATCGGATTGAAATGCGCTTCCTTTGTCTTTAATGTGAATACGGTCTCTCCATTCTTAACTTCTACTGGCTCAAATCCAATTAATTTTGCCACAGGTGGGACTGAAATTTCCTTGTTAGCATTTAGTTTAATCGTATTCTCCATCATTCATCTCCCTTTACTATGTGTGTTTTATGGTTCAAGTACAACCTTCTCCTTCTCACTTACAAAGGAAGTGATAATAAGGGCAGTAACAAATATGAATACGGCAAAGACATACGCCTCTCGAACTCCCCCTAACTGCTCAATAATTGCTCCTGCCAGAAAGGGGCCAAGTAATTGACCCGTTGCAAAGAAAATGGTTACAAAGCCCAAGACGGCCGGTACTAGATAAGGAAGAGAGCGTTCTGCTGCCATGGCTTGGACGAGGACCATTAGACCCCCTATGGAAAAACCAAATAAAATAGCAGAAGCTATAAAACTAATTATGTGATCATTGACGACTGGAATTATCCCTCCCATGACGCAAAAAGCCAAGGCAACGAGTAGAGATTTTTTTCTCCCTACTTTATCTGAAACCATTCCCCAAATTGGACCACCAATAATAGTAAATAATCCAGATATTGAAAATAGACTTCCGGCCACTTTTTCACTGATCCCGGAGTGTATCATAAAAGATGTTTGAAAAAGGATTGGGATGAGATAAGCCACTCCAACTAAAAAGTAAATGATACCCACCCTAACGATTTTTTGATTTTTGTAGACATGAGCGACTCTTAGATTCCTATCATCTTTGTTGGACGCTCTGTTTCCTGGTTCTTTCAATACGATCCATGAGAGAAATGTGACTATAATAGAGATAATGGCAAAAATTATCCAAATAGCCCTCCATTCCCATACTGGAAAGTACTGAATTAAATAGGTGGTCATTAGACCACTAAGAAGCATCCCTGAACCCACCCCGCTCAATAAAACCCCAAGCACTAATCCTTTTTCCTTTTGGAATTGGATCACTAGTAAAGACATAATCGGGGAAAATACAAAAGCACTTCCTGCCCCACAAAAAAACATGATAAGTGTGTATAGATAAAAGGAATTCGAGAATGAAAGTAAAATGAAGCTACCAGTGACGAGAAAGCCACCTGCCATTATGACTTTTTTCATTCCAAACTTCAGAGCTAAAACACCAGCTACAGGAGAAATTGCCAGAAACCCAAGCGAGATCGTTGTTGCTAATAATCCTGCTTGTGTGTAGTTCATATTTAAGTCGGCTTGCATAAAAGGCATTAACACACCATAAGCCAATCTTGCAAAGCCAGTAGTCGAAATAACCAATAAGAAACCCGACATAAGCTGAGTCCACATAGGCCATCTTTTATGTGCTAGAATATAAATCCCCCCATTAAAAGACCGAACGGTCTTTTTTTATTCAAAAAAATAATAAATAAAAGAATTAGAAAAGAATGGCTTTTATCTGAATGATGACCATGTCTAAATATCGCTTATCCTTATACAATCTGCTGAGGGCCAATGCACCTTCCATGGAAGAAATAATGAACACCGCCATCTGTTCAGAATCAACATGTTTGTCAATTTCATTTTGACTTTTTCCAAACTCAATTATGGCTTTAATCATCTTGATTAAGCCTGCAAAACCTTCCTTAATTGAATCTTCAATCAAAATTTTTGAATCATCTGCTTCAATGGCCGCATTCATTAAAGGACATCCACCTACTAAGATGTCATTGTGGAACAAAGTCATAAAAATATCAGTAAAAGCTTGAAATTGCTCGTTTGCATTTTCCTTGGATTTGATAGCTTGTAAATAGTTTTCTTTTAGTGTGATTAACGAGTATGAAAACGAAGCTTTGGCCAAATCCTCCTTACTATCAAAATGATAAAATATACCTCCTTTTTTTAATCCTGTGGCCTTCATTATTTCAGAGATAGAAGTGGATTTATAACCATTTGTGTTGAATAAAGACGATGATTGCTCAATAATAAATTTTTTCGTTCGCTCCCCTTTATTCATCTTTTCTAACCTCCTTTTTAAAAAAGAACAATTGGTCTTTTTTTATTATTTAAAACCATTGGTACCGTTTATGTCAAGTAATGAACATGATAATAGAGCCGATTGCCAAGATATCTCCCCTTTTTGCCTATTTAGCTTTCTAAGAAATCATTATCTTATTAAACAATCCTGCTCCTTTAGTTTAACATTAATTTCCTTTTCTTTGACATAGAAAAAGCATTCCTTGTTGAAGGAATGCTACCCTTTAGTTTAAGTTTAATTCTTCACAATCTTTCTAGGATAATAAATAAGTATCAATCTAAACTATTGTTGCCTTGCTATTAACTAATACCCTTTCATTACTTAATATTTCTATAAATTCTCTTAAGGATGAAGGCTTATATTTATCTTTACGATAAATGAAAAGTGTTTCGACTTTTCCGAACACGCTTGGAATAGAGTGTTGGATCAGATGTCCTTCTCTCATATGTTTGGCTACAACACTTCGAGGAAGTAAACTTATTCCTAAACCCGCAGATACACAACCGATAATTCCGTCAAGTGTTCCAAATTCCATTATTTTTTTTGGAATGACTCCTTCATGATTTATCCATTCTTCAAACCTTGCCCGATAAGAACACCCATTACGAAAAACTAATATTGTTCTATTTTGTATTTCTTTTATAGAAGACAAAGGTTGATGTAAAGCATCCGTTATAAGCACTAATTCTTCTTCTATAACCGTTTTATAAGTGAGATCAGGATGTTCAATAGGTCCTGCTACGAAAGCTCCATCCAATTCATATTGTAGAACACCTTGGACATTTTGCTCAGTTGGACCTGTTTTTAGCGTAAGGTCAACTGCAGGATATTCACGGTGGAACTTTGAAAGCAATAATGGCAAACGAATGGCAGCAGTCGTTTCCATCGACCCTATTACTAAAGGACCTTTTGGTGTTTGCTCATCATTCATAACCTTTCTCACCTCATCAAAAAGGTTAAATATTTCATCCGTATATGATAGCAATACTTTCCCTTTGTCCGTTAAAGAGGTTCCTCGATTATGGCGATAGAAAAGTGTTGTTTGAAGCTCTGTCTCCAACTGTTGAATTTTAGCTGTAAGATTTGATTGTGCATAATTAAGTTCTCGGGCTGCCTTTGAGATACTACCTAACTCTGCGACTGCTCGAAAAAATTTTAATGCTTGTATATCCATACTCACGGACATCCATCTCCTTGCTATCTAAATAACAGATACCTACATATCATTTTTAAGTATTATATCATATAGCAAAAAACAGTTAAGATAAAATAGAAATAAAGATTATTTTAATTGGAGGTGAAAAATTGAATAAACGTCCTTTTCTATTTTTGATTGGGGGAATTTTTTCATTAATGATTGCGATGGGAATTGGAAGATTTGCTTATACTCCTATTCTGCCACTAATGCAAAATGCTCTTTCCTTTACTAATGCAGAGGCCGGCTATCTTGCTTCAAGCAATTACGCAGGGTACTTCGTTGGAGCTGTTTTGGCAGGGATTCTCCCCTTAAAAAAGCATAAAACCTTTTATTTAAGGATAAGTCTCATAGTAAGTATTTTGACTACATGCATGATGGGACTTTCTCACTTTTACACTCTGATGCTTATCGTTCGGTTTATATCTGGAGTGGCTAGTGCGTTCATTTTTGTTTTAGCTTCGAGTATTGTCCTAGATAAACTGGCTGTTACAGGTAAAACCAGCTGGTCAGGCTTGTTTTATTCAGGGGTAGGATTCGGTATCTTTTTATCAACGCTCTTCATTCCCAGTTTAAATCATTTATTTAATTGGGAGGGTGTATGGGTAGGATTAGCCATTGGAAGCATCATCCTTACTATCTTCGTGTGGCTTTGGATTAAAGATTCCCCAAACTCGAATGTAAAAAAGGATGAGAAACAACTTATTAATACACAAGCTCCCCCCCTCAAATGGCTTCCTTGGTTGATTGCCGCTTATGGATTAGAAGGGTTAGGTTACATTGTGACAGGAACATTTATTGTATCGGTTGCTACAGAAACGCCAACCTTTAGCATGGAACCTACTTTTGTTTGGATGGTTGTAGGATTAGGTGCGATTCCATCATGTATCATCTGGTCAATCCTGGCAAAAAAATGGGGGTTTGTAAAAACATTAGTGTTTTCAATGATTCTACAATCCATTGGTATTGCACTACCTGTCTTCTGGTTAACCCAATCTAGCTTTATTATAAGTGCATTATTATTTGGAGCTACATTTATGGGGATTACTACACTCGCTACCACATTAGCACGCCAAATGAGTCCATCAAATAGCAGTCGAATCATTGGGTATCTAACTGCCACTTATGCTGCCGGTCAAATGATTGGACCAACAATCGCTGGAATCCTATCATCTCATACGCATAGTTTTAATTCGGCTTTGATTGGAGCAGCTAGTGTCGTATTCATTGGAGCATTGTTACTTGTAAGTGGTATTCGATATGATCAAATACCAAACATAAAAACTATTTCTATTAAATCAAATTGAAAGAGGGAATTATAATGCCATACGTAAATATTAAAATTACAAATGAGAATGTTACACCTGAAAAAAAAGCTGAGCTTATTAAGGGAGCAACACAATTACTGGTTGATGTATTAGGAAAAAACCCAAATACAACTGTTGTAGTTATTGATGAAGTTGATACTGATAATTGGGGCATCGCTGGTGAATCAATAACTGTTCGTAGAAAAAATGGTCAGTAATAAATTGTTGGTTTGACGAAATATTAAAGCAACACTAGTAAGGAAGCAAAAAAGAGGGGATTGTTCACGTCACTTTCTTCTTTTTTGCTTTTTCATATATGTCTTATGTTTTAGGAGAAATCACTACTTAAACAATCCTGCTCCTTTAGTTTAACATTAATTTCCTTTTTATTGGCATAAAAAAAGCACCCCTTGTTGAAGGAATGCACTCTTTAGTGAAAGAACACGCTATTTCTTTTCAGCAACTATATAAACATAATCACCTAAGTCGCTACTAAAGTTATTAAAAACATCTTCTATTTTTTTAGTTTCAATGTCCTTTTTCAGCTTATTACAACCTTCTTCCACTTCCTCTTTAGATGCCAAATTTGCAAAGGTAGATATTCCTGAGCGTACTTTTTCATCTAAGTACATCTTTGGTTCATACTTGCCACTATAAAGGAAGAAATCTTTTAAATTAGGTTGTATCAAAAATGTTTCATTACCAACAATATTAAATCCAACAGTTTTTAATATATCGCTGACTTCTACTACACTCGGCATTTGATTAGCAGATTTTTCAATAGCGCCTGGAAAATATTCTTTTAGCCAATAATTATTCATTTGTTCAGGGTATGAAGTAAAAATGACAAATCTACCTTTATCAAGAACTCTAAAAACCTCTTTAAAAGGAGTTAAAAGTTCATTAAAATGGTGAATTGCTAATGTACAAGTTGCTCCTTCAAAAACGTTATTCTCATAAGGTAGTTTGTTTACATCAGCTACTTCCCAATCTATCGTGCTTGATTTCCCTTTAGCTTTCTTAATCATCTCTTCTGAAACATCGCTTCCAGTTATTTTTAAACCCGTTTTTTCTAAAGCAATAGTATAATTTCCTGTTCCACAAGCAATATCGAGAATTCTGCTTCCGTTAGGTACTTGTAAATGATTTCGTAACCGACTTGCGATTTCGGGGTCAGCTTTACGAGTAGTATCATAAGTTAAGCCAATGCTATCGTATAAAGATGTCATTTCTAAACCTCCTACACTAAGTTATTCTGATATGTATATATTACCATTTAATCCTTTGTGTTGAACTATTCTGTCCTTTAGTTGAAGAAGCGTCAGCCCTGTTTCGCTAACGCACCCGTTACTTGAATAGTATCATTTTTTCATTACCTACTAACTTTAGCTCCCATTTCTCTTCGATAAGTTCTTTATTGGAAAGTATTTGAGTTTGAGTTTCCTTTAATTCAAACCCTGCTCTTTCGTAGATTCGCCTTGCTGATTTCAGTTCTCTATTAGTCCAGAGAATAATGGTCTTATATCCACTATCTTTGCTAAAGGTAATAGCTTGTTCTACTAACTTCTGTCCATACCCAGTGCCTCGAACATTAGGTTCAACAAGAAATAAACCCAATTGTGCAGTGGTGTCACTAACTTTTTTAATACTTACAGAACCACTTTGTTTTTCATCAATCTCTAATATGAAAATGTTTTCTTTTGCGTCTGCTCGCTCAATAAACCCACTAACACTTCCTTCAATAAAATCTCGAAAAGATAAATCGTAACCAAATTCACTATTGTATAAATCATAGTGAGAATTTACTATGTAATCTTTATCTTCTAATCTATATGTTCTTATCATTTAATCACCTTTTTCATGTTTTTCTTCTTCAAGTATTCTGCTCCGTTACTTCAATAAGGAAAGGGTGATAACCCTTAATCAGTATTCGCTCCTTTATTTTAACATTAATTTCCTTTTGTAAGACAAAGAAAAAAGCACTCCTTATTGAAGGAATGCCCAATGTTAGCTTAAAAGGAACCCTTCTCGGGTGCTTGTTACTGTCATAAAACTTTAGCAAAAATTTGATCAACCCACTCAAGATCCTCTCCAACATTTACCTTTTCACATAAACTTTTATGTGTTTTTTTAAATTCAGGGATAATTCTTTTAATTACATCCATAATCTCACTCGGCTCCCTATTGCTTTGCCAATCTGCTAAAAGTGAAAGTTGCCAACTATCTAATTCACTTCGTTCACCTTCATATTTTGCCCAATCCCCAAATGTATTAGGTTGCAATCCTTTATCCATATACCAAGCAGTCACCATAGACATTCTTAAATTATCCAAGCAATTTAGGGCGTAATATAATTCTTTTCTATTTACTCTCCGATAAGCTTCATGAACATATGCAAAGAATTTGGTTCTCCACAACTCAACTTCTTGGTCATTTGGAACATAATAAAGTTCCATTGATTTTTCTATTATTTTTCTCATTACCCCTGTTTTATCATAAACGATTTTAATATTTTGTAACCATATAGATGGTTGAATATCTTGTATTTTATAATAAAATGTATCAACCTTTATAAAAGTATCATAGTGAGCAACACTATAAGTTGTCCAAGGGAAATCTTCAAAATACAAAACTTCCCCCCAGTTCTTAGCCCTCGCTCTTTTGTTCAGCCTATACTCCTCAAATACTTCATCTTTAACGATTATACGAAGGTCAATATCAGAATATAAGTCTGTATCTTGGTTTCCTATCGAACCTCCATAAAAAACAGCTAATACATTTTCATCACTTAATAAGTCTTTCTCTATTTTCTCTAACATAACTTGACGATACTTAGGAATTTTCAAATCCCTTTCATAATGTTTATTTTCTAATCCCACACATTAAAAACCACTCCTTTTAAAAGTCTATTATACCTGTTCGTAAAAGTCCCTTCTTCCACTAACCTGCTCCAATAGTTGAAGAAGCGATATCCTTTTAGTACTGTCGCTCCCGTTTGTTTACGATATACTATCCTATAAAATTTGAATAAAACCATAGAATTCCTTGATAAGCAAACCAACTAAAATAAATCGTATATGTAGTGATTCCCAAAATCCTTAACAACTTATTATTGGCTTTCTCAACCTTTGAATATGCTATTAATACAAATGCTAATGTTATAAATAGGAAGGGATTCTCGTTCAACAATGACAAGATTGCACTTAAGAGAGACAATAAAAAATATACTAAGTGGGAACGATCTGTGTTAATTTCTGCTTTCAACTCGGTCATATCAACACCTCCTGAATACAATACATCTTAAAATCTTTTCCGTTAACGCCAAGCAGAGGTGGTAGGTTAACTAAAGTACTCCATTAGTTCAACAAGTCGTATTCATTTTTGAGAATTCCATAGTAAACAAGGTCTATATATTTATTTTCTTTTATGACATGTTCTTTTAAGATCCCTTCTTTTTTCATACAGATTTTTTCTATAACTTTTCCTGAAGCTGAATTTGAATTAAAGTACCGAGCAAATACTTTATTGTAGTTTTTTTCTACAAAAGCAAATTGAAGGATCCCTTTTGCTGCCTCAGTTGCATATCCATTTCCCCAATATTCTTGTCCAATCCAATAAGCCATTTCGCCATGATTAAATCTTTGGTTGTTAGTTAACGCAATTGCTCCAAGTAGTTTCCCCGTAACCTTATCTGTAATAGCAAATTCATACGACTTGTTTTCATTAAAATGATCAAGATGATTTTTCATCCATGATAATGCATCCTCTATTGAATATGGATACGGAAGATATAAAGTATTTTTATAAAGGTTGTAATTATTACATAGTTTAGTAACCTCTGGCGCATCTGTTTCATTAAATAGACGTAGAAGCAACCTGTTCGTTTCTATTGTTTTTTCTTTTTCACTGTAAATCATTTATCTACCCCTCCAAAGATAATCTCCTCATTTTGACTTAAATAGTTCATTCCTGCTTGTTCAAGCATCCTGCCCTTTAGTTTAACATTAATTTCCTTTTATGTGACATAGAAAAAGCATTCCTTGTTGAAGGAATGCACCCGTTAGTTAATAAAATCTCCACTTTTCAACTCTCTGCCAACATCCCAACTCACCTATAAAATTCAATGACAGCTGTATTTTCCTCAGATACTCCCCTATCAATACACCTATTTGATTTATATCTAAATACGCAATACAGGTCATTGACGTCCATTCCAATAAAAAAGACATCATTGTCGTTTTTTTATTGACTTTAATTTTAAATCATTATAGAATAAAAAAGACAATGTTGTCGTTTTTAATTATTTATGTTAACTGGAGGTTATTTTTTATGTTAATTACGATGTTAGCGAGCGGTACTCGCGGAGATACACAGCCATATATTGCACTTGGCATAGAGCTAAAAAAGCTTGGATTGGACGTTCGAATCTCTGCTTCAGAGTCTTATCGGGAGCTTGTTGAAAGCTATGGATTTGATTATGCGCCGATCCGGGGGGATGTGACTAAAATCATTGAAAGCGGTGTGGTGAAGGAGGCCGATAATCCTTTTAAGTTTTTTTCAAGTTTAAAGAATGATGACCTCATGGATCTGATGGTAGATGCTCAGGAGGACCAGCATAAAGCGTGTGAGGGAGCAGATGCCATTGTATATCACCCAGGCTCGACACTCGGGTATTTTGTGGCCAAGGAAAAGGGAATTCCAAGCATACTTGCCTCCCCCTTCCCTATGGTTCCGACCAATGAATATCCGGCGATTATTTTTTATGACAAAATCAGACTTGGTAAACTTTCTAACAAGCTGACACATCTTATCTTTGAGAAAGGATTTTGGAAGATGGCCAATTCAGGTTTTAAACGTTATTGGAAAGAAAAAAATGGCGAGCTTCCAAAGGGTTTCACAAATCCTTATCCAAAGCAGCGAACAAAGAATAACCCTACTATCGTATCTTTAAGTCCCAGCGTTTTTCCTGTTCCGAAGGATTGGCCGAATCATGTATATTCTTTTGGGTATTGGTTCATTGAAGACCAAAGCGACTACCAGCCTTCCCAGGAGTTGCACCAATTTTTAAATGCCGGGGACGCACCCATCTATGTGGGGTTTGGCAGTGTGGGAGATAAAAAACGGGCAAAAGAATCCACTAAGATGGTGCTTAAAGCATTAAATGGAACAGGGAAACGGGCCATTATCAATGCAGGAGGCGGAATGGAGCAAAGACAAAACACGAAAGATGTTTTCTTTGTAAAAAGTGTTCCACATGAATGGCTCTTTCCATATATGTCTGCAGTCGTCCACCATGGAGGAGCCGGCACGACAGCTGCATCTATACGATCAGGAGTACCTCAAGTGATCATCCCATTTGGGAATGATCAGTTTGCTTGGGGTAGAAGGATAAAAGAACTTGGAGTTGGCGCTAAAGCTATTCCAAGGAAGGAACTGACTGCAGAAAAGCTTGCTGACGCTATCCGATTTACCCAGACAGCTTCGGTTCAAAAAAAGGCAAAACAACTGGGTAAGAAGGTAAAGTCTGAACGAGGGGCCAAAAAAGCAGCGGAACTTGTTCTCGAAACCATAAAGAATTATCAGTCTTAACAAGAAGGAGTTTACGAATCATGCCAAAAGTTAAACCAGAACATGCACAAAGAAAAAAATTAGAGATAGTTGAAGCAGCAAAGCGTGTTTGCAGCCGAAAGCCTGTGTACGAGGTAGCCATGAGAGATATTGTCTTGGAGGCTGGAATGAGCCAGGGGGGCGTTTATAAATATTTCGCTAATATCGATGAAGTATTTGTCGCAATATTAAACCAGGAAACCTTGACTTCTTCCATAAAAGAAAGAGTAGATGCCGTGTATGAAAGCCAGGCAGAGCCTCTTGAAAAGCTGGACCAGTTTCTTCGCATCATCGGCCGGCACATCGAAGCTTCCATCAAAACAGATGGGTCCTTTATTTACGAACTTGTTTCCCTTTATTCAAAAGACCCAGAGCGCTTTGAAACAGTGAAGTATCAACTTAATGAAGTGTCTAATCTTCAATATTTACAAAAGTCATTTGCTGAATTTTTAGTTGTGGAGATAGAGAACGGCGCATTTAAGTCAACCATGCAAAAGGAGGATTTGTTAACACTGATTGAAGTGTATATGACGGGGCTTTTACATCATCCAGAACTTTCATTTAAGCCATCTGAAGAGGTAACAAGAAAAATTAATGATCAAATAAACATATTGTCAACTGCACTCCAAAAACTTTTAGCGGGAGAGTAATATGAGAGAATTTAATCTCAATTTTAAGCTTATGGTAGTGGGGCAAGTTATCTCTATGTTCGGAGCCTCTGTACTCCGATTCGCCTTATCCCTTTATATACTGGATTTGACGGGATCAGCCACCATTTTCGGTACAATACTGGCTATATCGATTATCCCAACCATATTTATTTCACCTATCGGGGGAGCCATTGCAGACCGCTTTAATAAGAAAAAGATGATGGTGACGCTTGATGTAATTAATGGAACCCTTATTTCCGTCTTTGCCATTATGCTTATGAGCAATAATGTGAATGTTATTTCTATTGCTGTTATGATGACGGCCTTAACTTTAATCAGTGCCATGTATCAACCTGCAGTGCAATCAAGCATTCCGGTACTCGTTCCGAAAGATTTACTAATGAAAAGCAATGGTATCATTTCCGGTGTCATGTCTATTTCAAACTTTATTGGCCCAATCGTCGGAGGTGTCTTGTATAGCTTTGCAAGTTTACAAACGATTGTCATCGTTAGTGCTATTTGTTTCTTTTTAGCTGCTCTAATGGAGGTTTTCATGAAGATACCATTTGAGAAGAGACCTCCTCAGCCACTAGTCAAAATAGTGACCTCTGATATTAAAGAAGGACTCATGTATATTATTCATGATAATCGCTTCATTTTAAAAAGCATTGCTGTTACGTTTATTGTCAGCTTATTTATTGCCCCTATGTTTTTTGTCGGTTTGCCGTATATGGTAAAAATTCTATTTGGAATGCCAGACACCTTCTTTGGTTTTACACAATCAGGCATTTCTATAAGTATTATATTCTCTGCTATGACCATCGGTATGTTAAAAGGCAAGATCAAGGTAAGCAATCTGTATGTATGGATATTGGGCTGTGCCGGTGTTTACTTCGCCATGGCTGTCGGAATAAGCGGTCTTATTTCCAGTCCTTTTATAAAATACCTTATCGTGACGTTAAGTTCTATGCTTGTTATGTTTGCATTAACTGTTGTGAATATCTTTATAAACACCAAGATCCAAGAAGCAACACCAAGCAACCTTATTGGAAAAGTAATGGCGATTCAAATTACTGCTGGTACAATTGCCGTTCCTATCGGGCAGATGCTATTCGGCTTTCTAGTGGATGAATTCTCTTCCCAGATCTATCTTCTTGTATTCGGTGTTTGCGCCCTATCGCTTTTAATAAGTTTAGCAGTAAAGCAGATTTATAAAAATAGTTTTTCAGAGGAACTAGTCGCATAAAAGGAAGGAAGAAGTAACCGTGTTAAAAAAAATTTTACTACTCGCTCTCTCTTCCCTCGCCATTCCAATTGGCATTGCTATTTTAGGTGGCGGGGGATTTATCATTTTAAATCTCATTTTAGGAGTTTCTTTAGAGGAGTCACTTCAAGCGATACAAGGATTTCAACAAAAGATTCAACCTTATATGCCATACATGGTTATCTTTATAGCGATTCCACTTATTGTCAAGCTCATTAGACAGAGGACCGTTGAGTAAGAAAGGTGATATGACAACAATTATTTTTCCAAATAACTAGAAATGAATATTTCTTAAAAATAAATATAACAGAAGTGAACTGTACACCCAACTAACAATTGGAGGTGCAGTTTTTTATAGTAATTATTTGCTGAAGATAAATTACGATAACTTTTTCGTTACTTAAATAAAATGAGTGTTCTAATGATATATCTAAATTACCAGTACTGATCAGGCAGCAATCTACATACTTTTTTAATGAAATAATCCTAATTTAAATCCAAATGTACCATAAATCATCTTTAACTAACCTGCTCCTTTAGTTTAACATTAATTTCCTTTTTATTGAGAAAAAAAGCATTCCTTGTTGAAGGAATGCACCCTTTAGTTTAATAAGAAGTTTCAGGAATCCAGTCTTATAACCAGTTTTCTATGCATATTACCTTTTTAGCATCTCCATCTAACTTCACTTTTTTACCGATTGCTAATGGATGCATCGGATGGGTGTGACATGTATCAAATTCCGCTAAAATTGGAATGTCTAGTCCATCTATTTGTTCAATTAATAAATCTAATGGTCGTTTTCCTGTCCCTAAATCATCGTAAAGTTCATGTTTTCCTAGAATTATGCCAGCTAGTTTCCGTATCAAAGATAAGACCATCAAAATCAAATATTATTCCTTTCATTTCCTCACCTCATAAAAATAATTAGATTGTTACCGTCCCAAAGCGCTCTTGCCAATCCTTCGTGAATTGATTAACACTAATTTCAGAAGATGGGTGAGAGTGATGTTCCTCAATGACGTCTGGACTAGCTGTAATGAATTGCGCCCCTACTAAACTGCACTTATGCACTTGAGTAACATTTTTAAAGCTCGCAGCCATAACCTCTGTTTTTAATTGATGTGTATTATATACTTCGACAATCTCTGAAACAACCTTAATCCCATCACCTGAAACATTATCAATACGATTCACATATGGAGCGACATAATCCGCACCACATCCTGCTGCCATTAGAGCTTGCTGGGGAATGAATATAGCCGTTGCCAAAGTATTAATCCCTAAAAGATTTAATTCCTTTAAGGCTTTATATCCTTCTTTAATCGCAGGAACTTTAATATATACCTTCTCAATATAGACTTCTTCTACTTCGTTTTCAGGAATTCCAAGTGTTTTCGCATATTGTGGTAGTAAGCTCTGGAACATAGGAGAGCTTAATAGATTTCCTGGCTTAATGGCATTTACAGGAATGTTATATTCCGCAAGGTCTAATAACTTATATTAAGATTTACATCCTCGTTTCATTCACTAAAACAAGGGTACATAGTCCATAAGTCATATTGTAGGTAGAGGGTTTTCATTAATGGGAAAGACATTAGCATGATCCGTTTTACTACTCACCGCAGCTATTCTTTTTATCGGATTGTATATCGTGGGAGCTATCATTACGAGTGGCCAAGAACTTAGTAGTATACAATCGATGGCAAGCATAATCGACAACTCATTACTAGACTATTTTCCTTATCCTTTCTATCTTTCGATTGCAGCATTCGTCTTAGGACTGGCATTGCTGAGTTGGGGAGTAGTTGAGGAGTTAGTCGAAACCCCAAAATAATTCAATCATCTTATAACGTCTATCACAAAAAGCCTCGTCGTAAGTTTATCTTACGACGAGGCTTTTCCTCCACCTGTACGAAAAATACAGAAGCAGACATTTATTATTTTTGTAAATCCATTTACAAATAACAGGTAAACTCCAACGTAATACTTGATAAAATGAATAAACCTACCCAATCTGGATTTAGCAATCCATCTGAGTAGTCTCTCATTCCCTAAAACAATCTAATTCGATCTTTATATTGCTTGATTAACTGTTCGTTATGATTATCAGAGCCGTCGATATTTCCACTTTTAAAAATAGGAGGCGTCTTGCCTTGATGAGTGAGCTTCTCGATCACACCTGCCATGATAGCGTTCATGATCATAATTCCAATAACAGAAGATGAGGGTCCAAACGAGAGGTCACCTGATTGTAGGAGTCCATCTCCTGGCTTAGTATGATTGTTGATAACAAGATCGGCTACATCTGCTAAAAGCTTGCCATTTTTATGTCTGGATGGTTGTGTTTGATTATAAAGAAGTGACGTGACTCCAACAACAAAAGCTCCTTGCTTGCTTCCATGAAGAGCGACATCAATTGGCACAGGGTTTCTACCAGATGTCGATGCCACGATTAAGACGTCCTCACTTCTTATATCTAATTGATCACTGAAGGTATCCATGTAATGATGGCTACGTTCTAACTTAGAGGATCGCTCCGCCCCTTTATGAAGCATAAGCTCTTCAATGAATATTGGCTGCACAGGCACGAGTCCTCCTGCACGGTAGAAGACCTCTTCTCCCAACATATGAGAGTGGCCACACCCAAAGACTTGAACAATCCCACCTTTGTTAATCGATTCAACGATTTTCTCTGCAGCCTGTTCAATTGCTTGTAGCTCAGTTGTTTCTATTTTTTTTATTAAAGATTCAATTTGATGAATATAGGACTTAATCAAAAGAAACCCCCTAATAACGTTTTAATTGAGAAGTAAATCTATAACGGTCTGCACGGTAAGAAGAGCGGACAATTTCAAAGGGTGTTCCGTTGTTTAAATACGTACACCGCTCAATTAATAAAATCGAGTCGCCTTTGTTGATATTTAACAAGTCGACTTCAGCGTCATTCGCTAAAGCAGATTCTATCACTTGAGTGGCTTCTCCTATTACCAGGCGCAGCTTTTCTTCTATATATTGATACAATGATTGGTTGATAATTTCTTCAGTGAGCCCTTTAATTAGATTCGCTGAAATATAACACGTTTCAAGAGCCATCGGGATATTATCAGCCAAGCGAATTCGTTTAATTTCATAAACTGGCGTATATTCAGCAATCTGAAGAGTAGCAGCTACTTTGGCAGAAGCAGGAATTAATTCAAACTTTAGAAGCTTGCTGCTTGGAGTCAATCCTCTTGCTTTCATATCTTCTGTGAAGCTTGTCAACCCTTGCAAGGGCTGCTCAAACTTTTTCTCGGCTACATATGTGCCGCTCCCTTTTTTTCTGTATATGAGTCCTTCATTTACAAGGTTATTGATGGCTTGTCTAATCGTCATTCTGCTTACATCAAATTGCTCGGAGTATTCGCGCTCAGGCGGCAGAACATCACCAGGTTTTAATTCCCCATTCACAATTTGACCTTTAATGCATTCCTCAATCTGACTGTAGATTGGGAGAGGTGAATTTTTGTCAATCAACACATCGAACCTACTCCTTTTGTTTAAAGTTTAATTCCAGTCCCCATTAATGCTTCTTTGTCCGCAATAATTGTAACATGCGGGTGTGATTTTAGAATAGAAGCAGGAAAGCTCTCGTTTAGTTCTTCAACAGATAACAGACGCTCTAAAGCCTCACTTTTAGCCTCACCCGAAACGAGCAATAAGATTTCTTTGCTGGACATGATTGAAGCGATCCCCATCGTAATCGCATGGGTCGGTACTTCTTCTAAAGAAGAAAAGAAGCGTGCATTGGCTTTTCTTGTGGAATCAGCCAGCTTCACAACATGTGTATTACTCTCAAAGGACGTACCGGGTTCATTAAATCCAATATGCCCGTTTGCACCTATTCCAAGAATTTGTAAATCAATCGTGTGGCCCTTTATCTTCTTATCGTATTCTTCACACTCTTGGCCGATATTCCTTGAATGCCCGTTTGGAAGATGCGTGTTTTCTCTAGGAATATCAATATGGCGGAAGAAAAATTCGTTCATGTAGAAGTGATAACTATTAGGGTCATTTAGCTTTAGCCCGACGTATTCATCTAAATTAAAAGTAGTGATATGTTTGAAAGACGTACCCTTTTTTTGGGCCTCTATTAAGTGCTTGTATGTGCTTTTGGGTGTACTCCCGGTAGCAAGTCCTAAGGTCATCTCAGGTTTGTCTTGAATTTTTTTACTCACATATTCAGCTGCAAGTAAACCCATCTCTTCATAGTCTTCAACTTTAATGATGTTCATGATTCTTAACTCCTTCATATGCTATTTTTCCTTTACAAATCGTCAAGACAACTTTGTGATTCTCATCTAATAAAACGAGATCGGCCATTTTCCCAACTGCAATACTTCCTACCTTATTCCAAATCCCTAATTGTTTAGCTGGGTTTTCAGCAGTCATTTTGGCAATATCTCTTAGGGAGCACCCTGTATACTTCATCATATTTCTCACAGCTTCATCCATCGTTAATATGCTGCCCGCTAATGTTCCATCTTCTAATAATGCCTTCCCATCGACAACACTTACCTGCTGTCCGCCAAGATCGTAATCGCCTTCTCCGAGTCCTTTAGCACGCATCGCATCTGTAATTAAGATGAGTTCGTTTGCGCCTTTCGCTTTAAACGTACTATTTACAACAGAGGGATGAATATGGACTCCATCGACAATCATTTCAGCTACTAGTTCAGAATGACTTAACGTAGCTCCTGCAACACCTGGTTCACGGTGATGCAGACCGCGCATTCCGTTGTAAAGATGCGTTACATGTGTAAGTCCTTTGTTAATTGCTTCTTGAACTTCAGCATACGTAGCATCCGAATGTCCAATGGATGTGACCACTCCCCTTTTTTGCACCTCTTCTAAAAAGGTTAGTCCATTTTTTTGCTCAGGTGCCATAGTTACAAGCTTAATCAAATGACCTGATTGATTTTGCCATGTTAAAAACAGATCTATATCCGGATCTTTAATGTGCATGATCGGTTGTGCCCCAGCACGCTTATTAGAAATAAACGGCCCTTCTAAATGAATCCCAATCATGTCTGCATGTGGAGTTTGACCTTCCATTTCTACAAATGCTGCAGCTTGTTTTAACGCCGATTCAATCAATTCATCTGATTGAGTGATCGTCGTGGCTAAAAAACTGGTTGTTCCTTCTTTTGGAAGGAATTCGGCTATACTTTTTAAAGCATCGACACTGTTATCCATTATATCTGAACCATTCGCCCCATGGATGTGAAGGTCAATGAATCCAGGCAAAAGAGAACACTCACTTGAAAACGCTAAAACAGTATCAGACTCATTTTGCTTAAAAAGATCCATTGAGCCGACCTCTACAATTTTTCCTTCGCTTATTCTAATAAAGCCGTTGTCTAATTTTTGAGTCTCTTCATAAATCACTACATCTGTAATCACGAGATTATTCTTATTCATCAGTTCCCTCTCATTCTCATCCCACTCTTTATATTTTTGAAATTTGTCTATACCAATTATAAAATATTATCCCCTATAATTCAATAAACAAATGCCATAACGAATAAAAAATATATAATATGTATAGACATCTATACTTATCTAATGCTACAATATTTTCATCTTTTATGAACATATTATTACTTAATATGAACATATTATTACTTAAGGAGATGAGGTACATGCTTGCATTTTTACAACGGATTGGTAAATCATTGATGCTACCAATAGCCGTACTTCCTGCCGCAGCTCTTTTATTAAGACTCGGGCAAGAAGACTTATTAAACGTTCCTTTTATGGCTGGTGCAGGAGCTGCGATTTTTGATAATCTTGCTCTGATATTTGCGATGGGTGTAGCAATTGGCTTTGCTCATGATAATAACGGCTCTGCAGCCCTTGCTGGTGCGATCGGTTATTTTGTATTGGTGAACGGTACACAAGCGATTAATGAAAATATTGAAATGGCTGTTCTTGGTGGAATTATTACTGGTGTTATTGCTGGACTTTTATACAACCGCTTTCATAACATACGACTTCCACAATGGTTAGGGTTCTTCGCTGGAAGAAGATTTGTTCCAATCGTTACTGCAGCGACAATGGTTGTATTAGCTGGTATCTTTGGTGTCGTTTGGCCGCCGATTCAAGAACTGATAAACGGACTCGGCCAATGGATTATTGATGCTGGTGCTCTCGGTGCCGGTGTCTATGGATTTCTAAATCGTCTACTCATACCTATTGGACTGCATCATGTGTTAAACAGCTTAGTTTGGTTTGTTTTTGGAGAATTTAACGGAGCAACTGGGGATTTAAATCGTTTCTTTGCGGGTGATCCATCTGCAGGAATCTTTATGACAGGATTTTTCCCTGTGATGATGTTTGGGCTTCCGGCTGCATGTCTAGCGATTATTTTAACAGCAAGAAAAGAGAAGAAAAAACAAGTGACGGGGATGTTTTTAGGGTTAGCTCTTACCTCATTTTTAACAGGTATTACAGAACCGATTGAGTTTTCATTTATGTTCCTCTCCCCTTTATTGTATGTGATTCATGCCATTCTGACTGGAGCGTCTATGTCGATCACGTACTTACTAGATATTAGACATGGATTTGGTTTCTCGGCAGGCTTTCTCGATTATGCATTAAATTTCTCAATCGCTCAACGGCCGCTACTATTATTCGGTGTTGGATTGATTTATGGAGTGATCTATTTTGTCATCTTTTACTTCTTAATCCGTGTATTGAATTTAAAAACACCGGGTCGCGAGGACGATGACGAGGTAGTGGAAGAGGCGACTGCGCCAGAGGTGACAGGGGATAAATATCACACAATGGCCGTACAATTTATCGAAGCTTTAGGTGGTGTTGATAACCTGATATCAATTGATAACTGTGCTACCCGTTTACGTCTTCAAGTTGTGGATTCAAGCATCATTAATGAAAGCGCTCTAAAGAAAAGTGGGGCTCGCGGGGTGATGAAGTTACAAAAATCCAATGTCCAAGTGATTGTAGGAACGGACGTTGAATTTGTAAGTGACAAAATGAAGCAACTGAAGAAAGGTATGTAACTGGTGAAAAAGGAATCTGAACCTAACTGGTATCGACTAATTAAAAGGGCAATTAGTATGCGAAAATGCTGATATAATATTATCAAGGTGGAAAAAGGAAAGGACATTACACACTTTATATGTAATGTCCTTTCTCCTTGTCTACACTCAATAAGAGACCTAACTAAAGTCCCTTTATCAACATCTTATCTAATTCCCGCATCTTATCATAGGACACTACCAGTTCTTCTGGCACTAAGGTTCTGCCGTAGTCCCAGGCATTGGTTTCAATGGTTACTTTAAGCGTTTCGATTTCTTCCTCATCACCGAAGATAAACGTTCTTAGGTCATGCTTGTTTTTCTTGAAATCTAAGTAATAGCCAATCTCATGATAGAGAATGATCTTAACGAAGTTTTCAGGGGTTTCTTTCATTCTAATTTTACTCATATACCCGTTCACTTCGAGGTAATTAAATTTCATTGTATTGGTCGTTACGTTATAGCTCATCGGTGTGTCGAGTTCGTTGTTGAATTCATAGTCTATCTCTATACCGTGTTTGTCAAAAGTCTGTTTGATGATTCTCTCTATATCCCATATGTAAAGCATTATTAATCACCATATTCCTTCCTTATCTAGCGTGAATCTTACCCTCATTTACTTACTAGGATACGCTATTCTTTATCATTCACCTAGATGTATTCTCTCCCAAATCTTTTACTCTAGTTTAATCGAGTTTATACACCTTAAACCCAATATCCAGCCCTTCGCTCTTTGCATCATCACTCATTAATTCTCCCGCTCGGCGCAAACGCTCTTTGCCAATATCGCAGATCGTTTTTAAGCTAGGGTCTGCAGATTGAAATGACGGCTTGATCTTCTCAGGTAGTTGAACGAGAATGAAATTCCGCTCTCCACCATCCTCCTTATTCAGGTGCATGACGGCATGTCCGACTGAAGCTGACCCTGAGAAGAAATCTAAGATGATATCGTCTTCCTTTGTGAAAAAGGATAGGATTTCACTGACGAATTTGTAAGGCTTCGGATGATCAAATTTCAGCCCAATTTGGTTGAAGAAAGCTGCATCACTTCCGCCATAGGCAATCACAGATGGGATATTTTCCATAAGGTAATTTTTCAATAAGTATTTTCTTCTCGGCTGCGTTGTTTCATCCTTACCGAATACAATCTCATTACGCTCCATTAATTTCTTCATCGTCTGACTAGGATTCCTCCACCCTTTAGCTGGAACGGGGCATTCTTTTTTTGTTACAGGGTGAACTAATGGAACGAAATAATCATCAGGAGCTTTCCTGTTATTCGGCCATGCCATTGAGACGGCCTGATACACTTGTCCTTCCTCGTCAATGTTTGAGTAGGCCGCTTCTCCGCGTGATAATGTCTCTTCCTTTTTGATCCAAGCAGCAAATTCTTTATTAATCGTTTTGAGGTTATAGTAGCTACTGTGCTCTTCTACCATATGTTGTGGAAGCTTGTACTTTTTCGCCACTTTCAACAGGTCTGTAGGGATATACTTCTCCCCCTGTTTCTTAAATAAACTCTCTGCTTTCTTTAGCATTTTCAGTGCATTCGGTTTTTTTCTCTTCATGCCGCCATTTGCTAGAAAAGCTGCTTTGTTTTTTGCGAAGCAAACGATTGATTCATGCTGCACAGCTACAGATGTCGCATCACCTTTAGGGTTTAATTTATCCCACACAATCGTGCCAAGAGCGTTTTCTTCCCCATATAATTCATGTAAGATGGTGATCAAATGGTGTAGTTCATGCTCATCAATGTGAACAACGATCACCCCATCTTCTTTTAATAGATTTCTAGCCAGCTTTAACCGGGGGTACATAAAATTTAACCACTCGTTATGATGTCTACCTCTACGGAAGTTATCTTTATAAACAAAATCCTTGCCCGTATTATAAGGAGGATCAATATAGATCATGTTAACCTTCTGTTGATAGGACTGCTGTAAGATTCGTAACACTTCGAGATTATCCCCTTCAATGTAGAGATTTTCCGTTGCATTCCAATTCACACTTTCCTCTTTGGATGGCCTTAATGTGCCTGTTGGTTGCCTCACTGCAAGGTTAATCGCTTCAGCCTTTCCATTCCACCTTAATTCAAAGCGTTCTTGTTTCGAATTTATACTCTCTCCACGTACTAATTTACGTTGATCTAAATTGTCCTCTACCTTTTTCACGGAGCAGACCCCTTTTATTGTATTAATTACTCGTTTAGCGGACCATGTCTTTTCTCTACTTTATTATTCTATTTTACTTGATTTACCCTATCATTCAAAACAAAAAAAGCTCACCATCTTGTAAGATGGTGAGCTGGGGATGAGCGAAGCCATTACTCGTCCTCATTGTCTTCTTCTTCTTCTTCTGCTTCGTCTTCTTTTATGTCAGATTCATTTTCCTCTGAACTTGAGGTACTACTTTCTTCACCTTCGTCATTGTTGTCTTCTTTCTCAGGCTCTGGCTCCAGTTCTTCTTTTTCTTTCTCTTTTTCTTCTTCCTCTTTTACCGCCTCTTGCTTTTTCTCTAACTCATCTTCCACTAAGCTATAGGCATCCTTCACATCTGTTCCAGTAACGAATAGCTCTGTAACGATATCACTTTGTGAAGAACTACTTGTTGCTCGCTCACCTGTCTTTGTATCAACTTTTATCTCCTGTACAGAATCAGGCTTCGTAAAGTCACTTGTTTCTTCATTAACCATGCCCGTCATCACTTCTCGGAAGATATGCTGAGCGATTTGACGATCTTCTCTCGTTTGAATATAGGTATCTTCACTTATTCTTGGATATCCTGTCCAAACAGCAGCGGTGTAATTAGAAGTATAACCAGCAAACCAGACATCTGGTACCCCTTCATCAATGTTGTACTTTTGTTTCGTTTCTTCATTAAAGTTCGTCGTACCAGTCTTACCTGCTACTGGGACACCATCAATACTAGCATGACGACCTGTTCCATCTTCTACTACACTTTTTAACATGTCCGTCACCATATAGGCTGTGTAATCATTCATTGCCTCAACGCCCTCAGGCTGCATATTAATTTCTTTGCCGTCTGGAAATACGACTTTTCGAACAGCATGAGGCTCGTTATAGGTGCCACCATTACCGAACGTAGCGTAAGCACCACCCAATTCTAAAGGTGAGATCCCTTTTTCAAATGAACCAAGTGCGTACGATTCATAAGCAGAACCTTCAATCGATATTCCTACATTCTCGGCAAATTGCTTAGCATCAGCCTCGCCAACTTCTTGGAATGTCTTTACAGCAGGTATATTCCACGATTGTGTCAACGCTTCGCGAATTGACATCACTCCGTGGTATTGACCATTATAATTACGAATCACTTGGTCGCTTCCAGTATACGTCATTTCTTCATCTTCAATTTGTTGATAAGTAGACCATTTTAAATGTTCAATTGCCGGTCCATAACTTAAGATCGGTTTGATCGTAGAACCTGGTGAACGTTGGATTTTCGTTGCATAGTTTGAACGATCTTTCCCAGATTCCTGATTACGTCCGCCACCAATTGCTTTAATTTCACCTGTTTGATTATCAATGACCGTCACTCCAGCTTGAAAACGATCATCTGGATAGCTAACGAATTCGTCTGAATTTAATACTTGTTCCACATGAGCTTGTGCATCTGGATCATAAGTCGTGTAAATCTTTAAGCCGCCGTTATAGATCATCGAAGAAGTCATGCCTTCAATTTGTTCCAATTCCTTATACACTTGATCCATAAAAGCATCCGAAATCGACTCTTCTTCTGACTTTTCATTTAACATCTCTTCGATCGAAACACTTAGTTCCTCATTATATTCATCAGCCGTAATAAATTGATGCTCTCTCATCACATATAAAACGGTGTCTCGTCTTTCTTTCGCAAGTTCCGGGTTTTGATAAGGATCATAACCAGATGGACGTTGCGGAAGACCTGCTAATAAGGCTGCCTCATTCACAGTCAAATCTTGCACATCTTTTCCAAAATAAGTATCTGCTGCTGTAACAATTCCGTATGCACCATTACCAAAATATATTTTATTTAAATAAAGTTCGAGAATCTCATCTTTGGTATAGTGCTTTTCAAGTTCTAACGCTAAGTATGCTTCTTGAACCTTCCTAGTTACCGATTTTTCTGAAGTGAGCAATGAATTTTTAACAACTTGCTGGGTGATGGTACTTCCTCCCTCTGCACCAAATCCATTTGTAATATTTGAAACGACGGCTCCCCCGATTCGTTTGATATCCAATCCAGAATGTTCATGGAAACGCACATCTTCAATTGCGATAAATGCATCCTTCACATGATCCGGAATATCTTCAATCGAAGTAGATTGTCTATTTTCACCATTACTTAATGAAATGATTTCCTCATCACTTTGATCATATAGAGTGGATGAGTTAGCAAAGGCAAAGGTATCATCATCTATAGACGGAGCACTTTGAACCAATCCATAAATCTGAACACTCCCTATCGCCCCTGCAACGACTATTAATATTGTGAACACTGTCATAACTTTTATAAAAAGGCTACTCTTTTTCTTCCCCTTATTCTTTTCTTGTCTAGTTTGAGGTTGATTTGCCATACAACTAGTCCCCCACTTTCAAAATAGATTACGTTACCTCTTTCCCTATAATCTATCTATTAAAACACTCAATCTAGTGGGAACTTTTTCCTTCCATTGTATAGAAAATAAGTTTCTTCATTAAATAGAAGGATAAAAGGAGACCCCAAAAATGATTTCCTAAAATAATTTCACCACATTTGCCGTTTTTATCAGATAAGCATGAATAAAATCGAATGACGTCAGTAGGGTCCATCGATCGTAAAACGGGTCATTCTTTGATAAATAAGGTGTTTTCATAAAGATCGCCGTCTAAAATCCATGTTTTTACATCGTTGGTTTTTGTTATTTTCCCACAAACAGACCCATAATTTGGCGAAAGTGAGACTATTTATCTCACTGCAATTTCATATATTACAAGTATATTTCAGTTTGATTAAGTAGAGCTAGAATGCTTGCCTTAATCATCCAATGGCTGTTACGATTACAAACGTTGAACGAAGTAAGGAGGTATTCACTTTGAAAAAACAACCACATTCAAAGATTTTACGGAACTTCGGACTGCCGCTTGCTACAGCTGGAGTGCTACTATTTGCATCACCAGCCATCTCAGAGGCAAGTGATGTTGGTAGTAACCTACTTAAAAAAGGTGTAGAAGGCGAGAGCGTCCATTTAGTTCAAGAACTCTTGCATGAAAAAGGCTTACTAGATAAAGCCGAAATTACAGGGACATTCTCAAAAGAAACGGCTAAAGCTGTTTCCACATATCAAGAAAAACATGGTCTTGTCGTTGATGGCATTGCTGGCCCACAAACAGTTGGTGCAATCAAAGTACTTGAAGCAGGCGACGAAGGCGATTACGTAGAGGACCTTCAAGGTCAACTACTAGATTTAGGCTTCTATGAGGGTAATAAAGATGGACTATTTGGTCCTTTAACTCATGCAGCTGTCAAAGGGTTCCAATCTGCTCAAGGCATCCAAGTTGATGGAATTGCCGGTCCAGAAACATATGCGAACCTTTACTATACAAACCCTGCAACACCTGCAGTTGAAAAACCTGTAGCAGCAACACCTGCTGAAGAAGCTCCCGCAGAAGAACCTGTTGCAGAGGAACCTGTTGCTGAAGAACCAACAGTAGAAGCTCCTACTGAGGAAGCTCCAGTAGAAACAGCTCTTGAAACAGAAGAAGCACAAGAGCCTGCAGAACAACCTGCTGAAGAACCATCAGAAGAAACAGTTGAAGAACCAGCAGCTACAGAAGAGCCTGCTGTTGAAGAAGCTGAAGTTCAAGAGGAAGAAGCAGCTCCAACATCTTCAGACCAAGCAACATTTGAAATGGAAGCTACTGCTTATACAGCTTATTGTGAAGGATGTTCTGGTGTAACAGCAACTGGAATCGACTTACGTGAGAATCCAGATCAAAAAGTTGTAGCAGTGGATCCATCTGTTATTCCACTAGGTTCACGCGTACACGTTGAAGGATACGGTGAAGCTATTGCTGGTGACACTGGTGGCGCAATTCAAGGTAATAAAGTAGACCTTTATATGGCTTCTAAAGATGATGCAATTAACTTTGGTCGTCAAACTGTTACAGTTACAGTTTTAGATTAATAGAACAAATAAAAGCACCATCTGCTTAAGCAGATGGTGCTTTTTACTATGCTTATTTTGTCCAGCCGGGCTCATACGTATAAATCGCTTCTCCACCGTGTTGGGCATTTCCTCTGAAATCCTTCATATCAGCTTGAGCGACTAATACTGCTCTAAATGCTAGAAAATTTTCTTTATTGACTCTGTACGTCTTCATTTCTCCATTCCTTAGTTGATCAAGAATGGCTTTAGCCTCTTCTACTGTCATCATGCTTCTCTCCCCTATACTTATGTCTGACTATCGAGTATGATATTGATAATTAAAAGAATTAGCCACGACTCTATTAAACTAGATCAAGGAGG
The DNA here is from genome assembly GCF_032843265.1 of Alkalihalophilus lindianensis. Lineage (NCBI taxonomy): Bacteria > Bacillati > Bacillota > Bacilli > Caryophanales > Bacillaceae > Alkalihalophilus > Alkalihalophilus lindianensis. The sequence continues at coordinate 351,356 of NZ_JAWJBA010000004.1, read as the reverse complement.
TTTTGTAAATCAATGATTACCTATAAAGAAAATCAACGGATCTCCCCTGAACAATTAGCTGAGGTCTTTTTCCAATCGACGATTAAAAGGCCTTATACCGATTTAACTCGTTTAAAAAAGATGATCGAGGCTTCCCCTCTTCTCATTACAGCTTGGGACGATGGAAAGCTAGTCGGTGTGGCACGCTCACTAACTGACTTTTCTTATTGCTGTTATCTTTCTGATTTAGCGGTTAGAGAAGATTATCAGCGCAAAGGAATCGGCGAAGAGCTGATTAAACGGACTAAAGAAGCAATTGGTCCAACCTGTTCGCTTGTCCTATTATCGGCTCCAGACGCTCTTGATTATTACCCTAAGGTCGGATTCAAAAAAGCAGATCATGCTTTCTTCATTCAAAGAGATATATAAAAGGCCAGTAGAGTACTATGCTCTACTGACCTTTTTATTAGGATTGAATCGTTTTTAAAGCTTCTTTAGGGGCTAGATACCCGTACCCTAGATCACGAGCAACCGCTTCATATGTGACCGTTCCTGCAGCTGTGTTTAAGCCTAGCTCTAATGCAGGGTTTTCCTCAATTGCTCGGTGAACGCCTTTACTCGCAATTTGAAGAGCATATGGAATCGTTACATTCGTAAGTGCAATCGTCGAAGTACGTGGTACTGCTCCTGGCATATTGGCTACAGCGTAATGGACGACATCATGCTTTGTATAGGTTGGCTCATCATGAGTTGTGATGCGATCAACGGTTTCAATAATACCACCTTGATCAATAGCCACATCAACGACAACCGATCCAGGCTTCATTGTCTTGATCATTTCTTCTGTTACAAGCTTAGGTGCTTTTGCTCCTGGAATTAAGACTGCACCAATCACTAAATCCGACTCTGCCACTGCTTCTGCAATATTTAGTGGGTTTGACATCATCGTTTGAATATCGGTGCCGTATAGATCATCTAGCTGACGAAGACGTTCAGGGCTTAAATCCATAATCGTTACATCGGCACCAAGTCCCATCGCAATTTTTGCTGCATTCGTACCAACAACACCGCCACCAATAACGGTTACTTTGCCACGTTTTACACCAGGTACACCTGATAATAAAATTCCTTTTCCACCTTTAGGCTTTTCAAGAAACTGTGCTCCAATTTGAGAAGCCATTCTTCCTGCCACTTCACTCATAGGTGTAAGTAGAGGTAAGGTCCGTCCAACTTGAACGGTCTCATAAGCGATAGCCGTTACTTCTTTTTCGACTAGAGCCTTCGCCAGTTCTGCCTCAGCTGCTAAATGTAAGTACGTAAACAAGATGAGTCCTTTACGGAAATACGCATATTCCGATTGAAGTGGCTCTTTTACTTTCATAATCATATCAGCTTTTTCCCAAATAGCTGCTGGGTCCGCCTCAATCTCCGCACCAGCTTGAATATATTGCTCGTCTTCAAATCCACTTCCAAGACCCGCATTTTGTTCAATTAAAACATGATGACCAGCTTGCACAAGTGTCATTACACTAGCAGGGGTCATTGCTACACGATTTTCATTGTTTTTAATTTCCATCGGTACACCAATTAACATACAAACATCCTCCTTCAATTTCAGTAATCGTCTTCTTTCCATCAGTATAATCATTTTTCATCAAACTGACTTTGTGGCGAATAGTCAAACTATTCACTTTTCTCTTGTGGAATCTAACAAATAAACATCCACTATTTACCAATACCGAAAACAAAGGTTAACTATACTCTTCTACCTTACCCATTTTCACCTTTATGTACCTATTCTATCCTTTGAATCCTGATCCTTTTTACATAATGTCATGTATATGCTCTTAAATTTAGACACAGATAGAAGTTTTAAGTCGTTTATGGTAGGATAGAATCGATAAGTAGAAGAGGTGAGAATACATGCCTACTTGGTTTATGTGGTTTATTGTTCTTTGGACGATCTTTTTAATTACCGTAATGTTTATAGGTGGATACTTTATGTTCCGTAAGTTCTTGAAGCGATTGCCAAAAGAAGATGGAAAAAGTATTTTGGATTGGCAGGATCATTACATCGAAAAAACACTACACTTATGGGATACAGAGCAAAAGGAATTATTGAATGACCTCGTTGAGCCCGTACCAGAATTATTCCGTGATGTCGCCAAAGGCAAGATTGCGGGTAAAATCGGAGAACTTGTTTTAGAAGAGAATGCAAACGTATTAACACAGGATTATATTATCCGCGGTTATATTTTAGCAACGCCTAAACGAGATCATAAGTTTTTAAAGAAGAAACTTCGCGAAAAAAACATTGATATGACTCCTTATAAACAATTGCTCGAATCCTCATAATACAAAAGAACTCGCTCTATTTTCGTGATAGAGCGAGTTCTTCTATGTTTCCGCAGGTACAATGATTTTTTTAGGTGGGTTTGTCTTCATTTCAGCTTCAAGCTTACGATAAGAACGATACATGGAGATCCGCCAAGGAATAATCATTCCATAAGCCAGTAAAAAGAACATCCCAGCTAACTCCTCAAATTGAACGGAATCTCCAATCAAGAGCTTGAACACAATTCTTGCAATTAATAACCCTACTAATATAAAAGCAAAAGCCTTTGAGCGTTTTAAGTAAATTTGATTACGTTTAATCTCGAAGTTCGACGTTTTTATAAGTAAAATCGAAAAGACCATTCCCACCGCTAATGCTTCAATTACTTGCCACCAAGCGGGACGTGCTGGTTCATATAGAAACATCAGAAACCCCGTCGACATAAATATAGGTGGTAAAATAATTTTCCTAGCTGATGCAGGTCGTTTCGTTGCCTTTAGACGAACAATAATAGCTATTGTAGCCATGAATGCTGCCCCTATTGTTGAGAGCAAAATGTACGTATCACTCAATTTAGCTCACTCCTCTCTCATGAGCGTACCCATCCCTTTAAACATACCGTAAACTTCAACGGCTTTCAAACATTATTTTTAAAAAAAGTCTGCTCTATAGCTAAAAAGCAGACTTTTAATGAGTCGACATCATTTGATTTGAATTACCAGAAACTTCAGATTGAGATTCAGATGATAACTTTGTATGATAAAAACATAGCGATTGCTGGAGGGTGAATCCTTTGGAAAAAAACCGTTTACTAGACATCATTGAAAAAAAACGCAATGAGTTGATTCATGTAGGGTCACAAAATGGATTACATTCTAAACAAGCAATTGAAGTGAGCCAGCAACTGGACGACCTATTAAACGAATACGATCGTTTGTTAAAAGATAAACAAACGAAAGAAAGACCAACTTAGCTTCTGCCAAGTTGGTCTTATATAGATCTAGGACATTTTCACTTTTGAATCTGATCCCTTTTGGAGCAAATACATTTTATGATACAATCCACCACGTTCAAGTAACTCCTCGTGATTTCCACGCTCAACAATTTCTCCTTGATGCAAGACAAGTATTTGATCGGCATCTTTAATCGTCGATAAGCGGTGAGCAATAGCAATTGTTGTTCTTCCTTGTTGCATTCGACGAAGGGCGGTTTGAATCGCTTCCTCGGTCTCTGTATCTACATTTGCCGTCGCCTCATCTAAAATTAACACTTTAGGATTAGTTGCCATCGTTCTAGCGAATGATAATAATTGACGTTGCCCACTTGAGAGCGTCGATCCTCGCTCAGCTAATGGCGCCTCGTACCGACCTGGTAACTTCTCAATAAATTCATTTGCTTGAACAAATTCTGCCGACTCCCTCACTTGTTCATCTGTAACGCCATCACGATTTAAGCGAATATTACTTGCAATCGTCCCCGTATAGAGAAACGGATCTTGCAAGACGAGACCAATTTCTTTTCTTAATTCATCATTTGGATAGTTATGCAAAGGCATGCCGTCGATTAAAATCTCGCCTCGATCAAGGGGATAAAAACGCATAAGTAAATTGATGATCGAACTCTTCCCACTTCCCGTATGACCGACTAATGCAACGGTTTCTCCTTTTTTCACCGTAAACGAAATATTTTTTAATACATCCCTTTTGCCATCATAAGAAAAGGTTACATGATTAAACGTAATGTCACCTTCTGTTACGTTTAACGGTTCATTCCCATTTTGTTCGGGCGCGTATTCTTTATGATCCATTAATTTAAACACGCGCCCAGCAGAGACGATCGCTTGTTGAAATAAAGACAATCGCATCATCATCTGATTAACGGGCTCAAAGAAACGGTCTAAGTAATTTACAAATGCATAAATGACGCCAATTTCTACAGGACTGACAAATGAAGTGACACCAAAAAAGCTTAACACAAGAATTAAAGCTGCGATTGATACGAGATCAACCATTGGACGTAACAACAGACCGTCTAGCTTCATGCTCTTCATTCCTGCTTCTAGGTGTTCATCATTAACATCAGCAAACTCTTTTCGTAACCGTTTCTCTTGGCGAAACATCTGAATAATCGCCATTCCCTGAATCGACTCATTCATCTTCGCATTTAGCTGACTCAACTTTTCGCTCATATCGGCATAGAATTTCGAACTCCATTTCCGATAAAGCTGCATTAAGCCTACTAAAATGGGAATTAACGCTAAGCAATATAGAGCGAGGGTCGCATTTAAATAGAACATCGCTATAAAGACCCCAACTAAAAACATAATATTTTGCACGAACGTCGCAAGAACCGTTACATATAATTCTTTGATCGACTCTGTATCATTCGTTATCCGTGAAATAAGGGCTCCAGCAGGCGTCTTATCAAAGAAAGACAACCCTAACTTCTCTACATTGGAAAAGACATCGACACGTAGCTGTTGAATGATTCTAAGCGAAATCTTTTGAAATAAAAACGACTGAAAGTAATTAATAAATACCGATGAAATGTGTAAGACAATATACCATACACCTAGCCAAATTAATGCATTCACTGGAAATTCTCTTGGCGTTAAATAATCATCAATAAAGATTTTAACTAAGATGGGACCCATTAATTCTGCAGCTGTTGCAAGAAGGAGCAGGATAAAGGCAATCGATAATAATTTCATATGCGGTTTTGCATAGGTTAAAAGACGATAGAGCACTTGACGTTGCTCTTTGTCCGTTAAAACTTTGTCTTTATGTTCCATTACTCCTCCTCACCTCCTTCACGTACAACCGACTCTAGTTGTTGTTGGTCATACATGCTGCGATACCATCCGTTTTCATCCATCAAGTTAGTATGAGTGCCACGCTCGATAATATCTCCATCTGATAGCACAATAATGAGGTCAGCATGCTTAATAGCACTTAAACGATGGGCTGTGATAATGGTTGTTTTCCCTTCTCTATTTTCTCTTAAGGACGTTAAGATTTGTTCTTCTGTTTTGGCATCAACAGCGGAGAGCGAATCATCTAATATGAGAATGTTAGGATGTGATAAAAGAGCACGAGCAATTGAAATTCGTTGCTTTTGACCTCCTGATAGAGTGACCCCTCGCTCACCAACGACCGTATCGTAGCCTTGATCAAAACGTGTGATATCTTCGTGAATATTGGCCAACTCACAAGCTGCGACAATTTCTTTAAAAGATGCCTCAGGCTTAGCGAAAGCTACATTATCAGCAATTGTAGCCGAAAATAAGAAATGTTCTTGAGGGACTAAGCCAAAAGCTTTCTTTAAGGCGTCGAGTGAGTATTCATTCACTGGTACGCCGTCAATTGTAATTGTTCCTTCACTGACATCATACTCTCGTTGCAGCAGGCGAATAAGCGTTGATTTCCCGCTACCCGTTTTTCCAACGACTCCTAGGGTTTGACCTTCTTGTAAATGCACATGTACATTTCTTAACGAAGTAACATTAGCCCCTGGATAGGTAAATGAATCGACCGCAATCTCAATGTCTCCTTTTGCAACCGTCGTTACACTCGCTTGTTCATCTGTAATATCTTGTTTTTCACTTAAGAGATTGCTAATCCGGTCATAAGAAGCACGACCTCGCTCAACAATATTAAACAACCAACCAAAAGCAAGCATGGGCCAGATTAATAGACCAAGATAGATCGTAAAACTCGTTAATTGTCCAATTGTCAGCTCATCTGCTATAACATAACGTGCACCAAAAACGACAGCTAAGAAATAAGAGATTCCAACAATGAAAGAGATGGTAGGATCAAATAGCGCATCGACTTTAGCAACAGCTACATTTTTCTGAACAACTTCCTCTGACTTCGAGCGAAACCCTTCTATTTCTCGCTCTTCTTGCCCGAATGCTTTAGCAACGCGAACACCCGTCACACTTTCTTGGACGGTATCATTTAATTCTGAAAAGGCAGCTTGAGCAACGTGAAAGCGCTTATGTAAAAGCGTGCCGTAATAACTCGTTAATAGGGCCATAAATGGCATCGGAATCAAGCTTATTAAAGTTAGCTCCCAACTAATCGTCAGAGCCATTGTAAGGATGACAAAGCCACCCATCGTAAGAGAATCTACGAGTGTAAGAACCCCTTGCCCTGCAGTTGCCTGCACCGCTCGTATATCATTAGTCGCATGAGCCATCAGATCACCTGTACGTTGACGCTGATAAAATTTACTAGACATATTCGTAAAGTGTCCGTACAGTTGATTGCGAAGAAGCCGTGCCAAACGAATCGCAGCTCCAAAGATCATAATTCTCCATACGAAACGTAGAACATACACGAGTAAACCAACCGCAATTAATACGCCAACCCACATCAATAAAATCGACGTCGTCAAGCTTTGTTCAGCAATATGGTCGACAATGACACCTACGATATACGGCGGCAGCAATGTAAAAATTGATACGAAAGCTAATACTAAAATACCCATTCCATAAGCAAACCGTTCTTCCTTAAAAAACCACTTCAAGTCTTTAAATACAGACATCTTCTTTCCCCTTCCCCTACACTCTATCTTTCATGAGAGTGATGGATGAGTTGATCTAATTCTTTTTCCAAGCTTGACAACCCTTCTTCAAATGGGTGAAATGAAATAGAGGATCCTTTAGCTCGATCAACTCCTTGTTTAAATTCATACCGCGGATCATAATAGCACTCGAGTAACAGCGTAAATAGATCATCAAAACGATTTTCATCATATGCTCTTCTAACTTCCATATACACTGGATGTGAAAGCCTTTTTCTCAAATAAGAAATCGCCTCTCCAAATTCATCTTTATGTAAATCAGGTCGATACGTTTGATGAATATGATGGATTCGATCGTGAAACGGTGTATCAATTTCGATAATTCGTCCCTCTTCTTTCCCTTTCAGAATAAAAGATGGCACGACTACACGTCCAATCCGCTTACTTTCAGCTTCAATAATGAGATGACTCGCATGCTCAAATTCAATTAATCGTCTCACCAAACGTGCCTCAAATTCTTTTTGGCTATGAGGTGTTAATCCAATATGGCCAAATAAAGAGCCTCGATGATTCGCTAGCTTTTCTAAATTAACAACCGGATACCCTTTATCCTCAAGATGATCTAGGATCTCTGTTTTTCTTGATCCTGATGGTCCTGCCAACACAACAAACTGGCGCCCTACCTCCATTTGCTTAGCAAGAAACTCTTGAATGAATGTGCGATAGGAACGAATTCCACCCTCTAATTGAAAACATGGAATGCCTAAAAGAGAGAGCGTGCCGGCAATCGTCTTGCTGCGCATACCTCCTCTCCAACAATAAACAATCATTCTTTTTTGAGGATTGCTTTGAAAGAGTATTTTTAACTCCCGATAAAACAGAGGTAATTTCATAGAAAACAGTTCTAACCCTTTTTCTACCGCATTCTCACGGCTTTCTTGTTTATAAATATAGCCAATTTTTGCCCGTTCTTCATTCGAAAACAACGGAATATTTATAGCTGAAGGTAATGAATATTCAGCAAATTCACGAGGTGAGCGTACATCTATGTAGACATCTTTTTCATCATCAAGCTGATTATATGTAACTTTTTGCACGTCAATGGTGGTCAATCACATTCACTCATTTCCAATTTTTATATTATATCAGATTATTTTTCCAAACAGTAGAAAAACACCCCAAATTGAGGTGCTTGTCCTATACCTTATTTCGTTTGTTGCTTTTGCATTGCTTTCATCATTTGGTTAATCTTCTTTTGTGATGGATTTTGACCCATTTGCATCATCATTACTCGAAGCATTTGCTCATTAATTGGTGGGTTCTTTTTAAGATAAGACATCATTGTCTTACGTGCGATAAAGAAACCTATAGCGACACCCGCTAAAACTGCGATTGTGTAGCCTAAAATATGAATCCATGGCATACGTCCAACTTCCTCCTTCAAACAAAATAAACCGTTCAAGCTTAGCCTGAATCAACCTACATTATTATATCGTAACGACGCCATTTTTAAAAGCTACTTATGAAAATTGTTCCTATTACTCGCATGAACTAAACAAACTTAACTTGCTTAATCGGACTCAGCCAGCCAAATCGATGTGCCTCTGTATTGACTGCAAAGAAGCAAGGGTCAATTTTCCGTAACACTTCAAAAAACATCGTTTCTGCTTCGATTTCTCCAGTAGATGTAAGCGTGAGATGTTGCTTTTGTATTAATAGTTCAGCACAGCTTTCTTGGTGAGTTAGGTCCAATACATGAATGTGTTTATATACGGTATAGGTTGATAAGTGAGAGAAGGCAGATAATATCTTTTGTTGCAACAATAACCCTGGCATCGGTTTTGAAATATAATCAATTTGCATCTCTAAAATGGCTTTTTGTTCAGGTGTGGCCATTGTTCGTTCTAAAAACAAATGAAATAATTTAGACTCTTGTCCAAAATAGTGTTGCGCAACGTCCTCTTCTAGCAAATAAAGTTGATAATGCCTCACTCGTTGCACCCCTTCCATTCTGCCTTTTTCCATAGTATAAGGGAGAATGGGTAAAATCATTGTCTGAAGATGGCGAGGAATTCCACTAGTTTTGTCGAAGCAAAAGACCACTCCAAAAGTAGGAGTGGTCAAATGATTAATTATTTATTTAGCAATACTTTCGCTTTTGCCACAACATTTTCTACTGTGAAACCATATTCTTGCATAATACGATCTCCAGGCGCTGAAGCTCCAAATTGATCAATGGCTAATACATCACCGTGGTCACCCACATATTTTGCCCATCCAAGAGACGAACCCATTTCGATTCCAAGACGAGCTTTAACGTTAGGTGAGATCACTTCATCTTTGTAAGACTTAGGCTGGGTTTCAAAACGATCCCAGCTTGGCATACTTACGACTGATGCATGAATGCCTTCTTTTTCAAGAGCATCTTTCGCTTCTACTGCTAAAGGTACCTCTGAACCTGTTGCAAGAAGTAATAAGTCAGCTTCTCCGCTTGCTTTTGCAATCACATATGCACCTTTTTTCACGCCTTCATATGCATTGTCTTTCGTTCCTTCAATCGTAGCAAGGTTTTGACGAGTAAGCACCAGAGCTGTTGGCATATCTTTTGATTCAATTGCTAATTTCCATGCAGCCACTGCTTCGTTGCTATCTCCTGGTCTAATGACAGATAAACCTGGCATTGCACGAAGAGCTGCTAGTTGTTCAACTGGCTCATGCGTTGGACCATCTTCACCTACTGCAATACTATCGTGTGTGAACACATAAACAACAGGTAATTTCATTAGAGCAGATAAACGGATAGCAGGGCGTAGGTAATCAGAGAATACAAAGAATGTTGCTCCAAATACTTTCACACCGCCGTGAAGCGCCATACCATTTACTGCTGCTCCCATTGCGAATTCACGTACACCAAACCACACATTACGACCACTATAATCATCACGAGTGAAATCGCCTACGTCTTTCATCATCGTTTTGTTCGATGATGCTAGGTCAGCAGAACCTCCGATTAATTGAGGAATATGCTTAGCAAAAGCATTTAGGGCTTCTCCGCCTGATGAACGAGTTGCAACACTTGAACCAACTTCATAAACTGGCGCTTCTTTATCCCATCCTTCAGGAAGTTCGCCTTTATTAGCTAACTCAAATTGCGCCGCAAGTTCTGGATGAGCTTCTTTATAAGAAGCAAACAATTCATTCCACTCAGCTTCTGTTTTCTCTCCGTTGGCTTTAACACTCTCATAGAAAGATTTAACATCTTCTGGAATGAAGAAATCACCGTCACCTTCCCACTTATATGCTTCTCTAGTTAATTTTACTTCATCCGCACCAAGTGGAGCTCCGTGTGAAGCAGATTTACCCGATTTATTTGGAGAGCCATAACCAATAACTGTTTTTACTTCAATTAAAGTAGGACGGTCATCCGTTTTAGCTAATTCAACAGCACGGTTAATCTCATCAATATCCGTTCCGTCTTCGACACGGATCACTTGCCATCCGTATGCTTTATAACGATCTTCAACGCTTTCAGAGAATGAACGATTTAGTTCACCATCTAGGGAAATATCATTTGAATCATACATTACAACAAGACGACCTAATTTTAAGTGACCAGCTAGTGATGCAGCCTCAGCTGATACACCTTCCATTAAATCTCCATCACCACAAATGCTATATGTGTAATGATCAACAATATTGTAACCATCACGATTATATGTACTAGCTAAATGACGTTCTGCCATTGCCATCCCCACAGCCATTGCGACACCTTGTCCAAGTGGGCCAGTTGTTGCTTCAACACCAGGTGTATGTCCGAATTCAGGGTGACCAGGCGTTTTACTTCCCCATTGACGGAAAGACTGTAGATCTTCAAGCGATACATCATAACCCGTTAAGTGAAGAAGGCTGTAAAGTAACATAGAGCCATGACCAGCAGATAAAACAAAACGATCACGGTTTGCCCAATCAGGGTTAGCAGGATTATGATTCATGTATTTTGTCCAGAGGCTAAATGCCATTGGTGCAGCACCCATCGGCATTCCAGGGTGACCTGAGTTCGCTTTTTCAATACTATCAATTGATAATGTACGAATTGTGTTAATTGCTTTTAGTTCAACATTGGTTGACATGATTTCGTTCATCCTTTCCGTTACTGAAAACGTTGTATTCGTGTTTCATCATATACTTTATTGCTCTTTTTCACAAGCAGATTAGACAAATTCTCACCGGTTTGTTGCATTTCCATATCTCATTTAATTTTCTCATTTCGAGGAATTTTATCCTATATTCACAAGAGGATCAAACAAAAAACTCTCTTTCAAAGAAAGAGAGTTTCTAATGGGTCAAACCACGATTATTTTTTTCTTTACTATCTTTAAGGGCTTTAGGTGTCACATCATTCCCTTTTTCATCGACAACCTTCACGGAATGAAGTTGGTCTTTAAATGAATTACGGAAGGTTTGAATGTATTCTTTCCTAAGAGTTTGTTGCTCCTTAGCCTCTTTTGTTGTTAAACCAGTTGATTTAGCTCGCTTTGATAGCTCATTAATTCGTGCGATCTTTTCTTTAGATAACATCGCCATTCACCACCTTTTACATAACCAGACTATACTTTACCATGAGTTTTTACGTCAATCAAGTTATGTGCTTAATCGTCAAGGTGATTACTTGAAGCTTGCTCTTGTTCATATTCACGATACCTACGATGGACGGTTGCTTTCGATACGTCATGACCAAACCCTCTAAGGGTAGCAGCAATGTCATGAAAGGTTAATTTCCGCTCCCTGAGGCGAACAATTTCTTCGATTGGTACTTCTTTTTTTTCTCGGCCCCCACTAGGAGTGCCTCCCAAATTGTCTTGTGGCTTGTACCCTCGATCAACAGCGGCCTTCATTCCTCTTTTGATCTTTAAATTATGTAATTTGCGCTGATACTCTTCGACGATTGAAACAATATCTAGTACCATCGCGTCAGCTTCAGATAGTTGAAGCTCTCCCTCATCTTGAATCGTGTAAATTTTAACCCCATCTTTTCGTAATTGGTGAAGAATCGCCATTTTGGCATGCCCTCTCCCAATTCTGGTGTCATCTTGAACGAGAACAACCGAGACATCTCCTTGTTTCACGTAATCTAGAAGCTTTAGCATGCCATCACGATCCACTTCATAGCCACTAGCCTTCTCTTCAATAATCTCCACGATGGTAAAGTCGTTTCTATGAGCAATCTCTTCTAATTCTGCTCGTTGACGTTCAATCGATGTTTGTTGCGTTTCTTTTTCTGTACTAACTCGACAATAGATAATTGCTTTTTCTTCATTTATCATCTTTGCTTGTTTTCTCGTACGCATAGGCATACAATTCTTCAGTCTCCTTTTCTAGTGAATCTAGTTGATTTGCTTGAATAATAGTTCCATTTGTTAAAGGCGCCTCTTCATTATTTAATAAATCGGATTGTTGTGCAATCGTTTCAGCTTCTACTACTGTTTCTTCCTTAATACTGATTTCCCCGGAGAAGAGGATCGAACTATACATAAACATCAACGCGAAAACCGCTGTAATAATAATAAATCGTTCTTGACCTGATAATTTTTTTAACATTTCCATCACCCCATAAGAATGTTTGTTCCCATTCACTATAAATGAGAACACTCGTTTGTGTCAAGCGTTTTTAGAACTTATGTTTGCATTACGTATGTTCGCATGGTACAATTTAGGCAAGATAAAAACACAAGCGAGGTGTTAACCGTGTCAAAACTATCAAAACGTCAACAGGAAATCCTAGATTACATTAAGATAGAAGTGAAAAAGAAAGGCTATCCACCTTCCGTACGAGAAATTGGTGAAGCTGTTGGACTTGCTTCAAGTTCTACTGTTCATGGCCATCTTTCACGACTAGAGAAGAAAGGTTTTATTAGAAGAGACCCGACTAAACCTAGAGCCATTGAGGTTCTCGAACTCGATGAACTTGATACAGTAGTCAACGAAAAACGAACTGCGTACGTACCAATTGTCGGTAAAGTAACCGCAGGTCTTCCGATTACAGCGATTGAAAATGTAGAAGACTATCTACCATTACCTGATCATTTTGTGACGAATGATTCTGTTTATGTGTTAGTGATCCAAGGTGATAGTATGATTGAAGCTGGGATCTATGACGGTGATATGGTTATCGTTCGGCAGCAGCAAACAGCGAATAATGGTGATATTATTGTTGCCATGACAGATGAGGATGAAGCAACCGTCAAGCGTTTCTTCCGTGAAAAAGATTACATCCGCTTACAACCAGAAAATGCAACAATGGAGCCTATCCTTTTAAAAGATGTTACGGTACTCGGTAAAGTCATCGGTGTATTTCGCACCCTTCATTAATAGTAAAAAGCTTGTCCCTCTATCCTATGAGGACAAGCTTTTTTTATACCTGCTTTATTAAAACAAACCAAGAAGAGATCAAACAATGGTTAAACGTCGACCTCTCCTCTTTATTTATTTATAAACTGATTGCTTATGTTCAACTTTTATAATGCCCATGGTCTAATTAATGGTGCATTGTAGTTAGGATCCATTGATTGATAGCCTCTACGTTTAAATTGACGGTCCATCTCTCTTACCATCGTGCGATATTGATTTTGGTCTAAGCGGCCATCCGCATATAAATAACAAGCAAAGGCATAAGCCAAAGCTGAAGTATCGATATTAACCGTAACATCTACATCAGAGTTTCCACTCTCACTTACAACAGATTTTGTATCTGTTTGGTTACGATGCTGCATGAATTTCACCTCACTCTTATATTTAAATGGGCATTAGCATAGCTAATGCCCATTTTTGATAGGACCCACTAATTATCTGTTAGCGCGAGCTCTTGCAAATGCTTCTGTATCCACATATACATCAACTTCCGAATTCCCGCTATTGTCTACATAAGACTCGTTAAAATTGAAGTTGTAGTTTTTGTCTTTTAGGATGTTCTCATTGTCTACACGATTACGGTTTTTGTTATCGTTATCAATCTCGGCATTTAACCAAATTTCAGGTAATTCACGGTGTAAACGCTTCTTTTTACGACTCATTTCTTCTCCTCCTTATTTTTAATATTCATTCAAAATTACCAGAAAAAACTTCTGCAACAGCATTTATCACTGCGTCTTTCGTCACGTTTACGGTCACGTTTACGGTCATCATGACGACGGTCGCGATCACCAGCAACCGGTCCTCTGCCAGCATTAGCTCTTGCAAATGCTTCTGTATCGACATACACATTTACATTTGAATTCCCGCTATCTGTCACATAGGAATTATTAAAGTTATAGTTGTAGTTTTTATCTTTTAAAAAGTTTTCGTTGTCTACTCTATTATCATTTTTGTTCCTGTTTTTACTTCTTACGTCAAATTCACCCTTTTTACACTTACAGTCTCTATGGCACCAAAACATATGTTTCCCTCCTTCTTTTCTGGAATACTTATGTATATGTTTTCTATAACTGGACTGTATAGACAAGACTCATGGTATAAGCAAATTTTTTAAACCTACAAGCTTTTATTTTAATTTTGATATCTATATGTAAGCAAACACCATAGGGACATTGTTTACATAACTAAAAACCCAATCACTGCAATGATTGGGTAATGAAAACAGGTTAAACACGAATAACCCTCGATGCCCATAGCATCATAGGTTTCCTATTTTTAGCGTGCCGTACAAGTTTCTAGCAAAGGAAAGATTCGAAAATACTAGGGCAACTTGTTAGCTCTATGCTAAGCGAAAAGGAATGTTAGGATATAATGACTAATAACCTTAGATGCAGTAAATAGAAGTTGTACTTAACAGGGGTGGTTAATGGATTTTAGTGGATGGACATGCGATCAGTTGGCAACTAGATTTGTAGTTGCTCCTATCATGCTACCCATTTGTTTATTTCTTTTACCAATAATAACTCAGATCATAAAATTAATACCTAAAACAATGAAAGCCCTACCTCTCTTTCATTCTTACGGATCCTAGTCCGCGCCAGAGTGAATCAGGGTTGCAAAAATCAAGTAACTATTTTGACGAGTAATTCATAATAACTCGAACGTACGTAAAAGAAGTAATAATTAAAAGGGATTAGATTAAAGAAGTAACATAAGAGGTTAATACTCAATAAATGAGTTGAAGAAGTTTGAAGGTCTTTGAAAGGAAAGGATTTTCCTATTACCGTAAGATTCACTATGTTTCCTAAGCGGGAACTATATTATTTACTAAACCTTATCGGAAACATTTTGATTGATTTTCAGTGATCTCTTTAATTAATCCAAGTTCACTAAATAATAGTTTATATGCTTTGTCCAACATCTCTTTTTCACTTGCATTTAGTGCTTTTTCTTTCTTCATACGCATTAAATCACGTACAACTTCGGCACCTTCTTGTATGTCACCTGTCTTTATTTTGTCCATGTTCACTTTGTATCTTTGTTTCCACGATAGTGATCTTTCAGATTCTCCATGCTGAAAAATGTGTAAAATGCGCTTTAATGTAAGAATATCAATTACTGGTCGTATACTTGAACTCGCCATTTTACTTACAGGAATCATAACATCCATATTAGTCATTGACATGTTAATGATATAATACTGTTGTTTTTTTCCTGAGATTTCTTTTTCTTCTATAGCCTCAATGACGCCCGCACCGTGCATCGGATAAACAATGCTATCTCCAATTTGAAACAAAAAACCACCTCCATATATTTCAAGTATACCACCTATATATTTTTTGTCAAATTTTATATAATACCATAAATATAATTTTAGTGTCAATATTTTTTTCGGAAAATGACTGGCTCTTTCATGAGTGGTTTAAGGGAGCGCTAGGCCATATGAAACATACTACTTACAATAGAAAAACCTCGATGCTAAAAGCATCGAGGTTGATTGATCTTAGTAAGAACTCATGTATTGCTCGCGCTCCCAAGGGTGAACTTGTGTGCGGAACATATCCCACTCAATTTCTTTTGCTTCAACGAAGTGTTCTACTGCATGCTCACCAAGAGCCTTCACTAGTACTTCATCTTTCACAAGCTTATCAAGAGCATCTTTTAATGTAGCAGGTAGATCGTTAATTCCTTCTTCTACACGCTCTTCTTTGCTCATCACATAAATATTACGATCAGTTGCTGGTGGTGGAGTTAATTTCTTTTTAATTCCATCAAGACCAGCAGCAAGTAATACAGCCATTGCTAAGTACGGGTTAGCAGCAGGGTCTGGACTACGTACTTCAATACGTGTACTTACTCCACGTGATGAAGGAATACGCACAAGTGGACTACGGTTTCTCATAGACCAAGCCACATATACAGGTGCCTCATAACCTGGTACTAGACGCTTGTATGAGTTTACAATTGGATTAGTAATCGCTGTGAACGCTTCTGCATGCTCAAGTGTACCACCTAAGAAGTGCATAGCTGTTTCACTTAATTGTGTATCCGTAGACTCATCATAGAATACGTTTCCGCTCTTATCGAAAAGAGACATGTTACAGTGCATACCTGAACCATTTACACCAAATAAAGGCTTAGGCATAAACGTTGCGTGAAGACCGTGCTTACGAGCGATTGTCTTAACAACAAGTTTAAATGTTTGGATGTGGTCACAAGCTGTGATCGCATCTGCATATTTGAAATCAATTTCATGTTGACCTGGTGCTACTTCATGGTGAGAAGCTTCAATATCAAAGCCCATATCTTCAAGCTCTAACACGATATCACGACGGCAGTTTTCACCTAAATCAGTTGGTGATAAATCGAAGTATCCACCTTTATCATTTAACTCTAAAGTTGGCTCTCCGTTTGCATCATTTTTGAATAGGAAGAATTCTGGCTCTGGCCCAATGTTAAATGCCGTGAATCCTAGCTCTTCCGCTTCTTTTAAAACACGTTTTAAAATTCCACGAGGGTCTCCTTCAAATGGCGTTGGCTCTTCGCCTGGTGCACCTGGTTGGTAAATGTCACAAATTAAACGCGCTACTTTTCCTTTTTCTGGTGTCCAAGGAAAAACTACCCAAGTGTCTAAATCAGGATATAGGTACATATCTGATTCCTCGATACGAACAAATCCTTCAATTGATGAACCATCAAACATCATTTTGTTGTCTAGCGCTTTTGAAAGCTGATCAACTGGAATTTCAACATTCTTAATCGTCCCTAAAAGATCAGTAAATTGTAGACGGATAAACCTTACGTTATCTTCCTCGGCAATTCGCATAATATCTTCTTGCGTGTACTTTGACATTGATATGTAATCCCCTTTCAACTTCTTGTGAGTAAATGTATTTGTAGAATCGATTCCCTCAAGTAGAATACCCTGTTTCCCTTGATATGAAACCGATTCTTACAATTTTTATTAATGAAAAAAACGTGATAGCTGACCTTGGATTATGGATGCTCGTCCATTTCTGCCGGCCATCATTAAATCTTTTTTCAAATGGTTTCTAAGCTCACGATCAGACAGCGGCTTTTTTGCAGGCTCTTCTTCTACTGCAACATTCAGCTGAACTTGTTGCTTCATTTGAATAATCTGCTTGATCCCTGAAATGTTCACCTTTTGATCAAGCAATGATTTAATTTCTAATAAGCGATCGACATCATTAAATGAGAATAAACGTTGATTTCCATCGGTGCGGGCAGGTTTGATTAATTCATGCTGCTCATAATACCGAATTTGTCTAGCTGTTAACTCGGTTAACTTCATGACAATTCCTATTGGAAATAACGGCATGCTGCGACGAACTTCATCATTCATCAAGCCACCTCCTTGTCTTCTCAAAATCTAGTATAAGTGATGTTAGTTTACTTGTCAATAACGTGTCACCTTTCCTAACATAAAATTATTTCTTTATTCAATCTTCATTGAAAGTTTTGACTTTATTAATAAAAAAGAAACACGTTCAACATCATTGAACGTGTCGTAAAGACTACATAACTCGGTCTAACGCTTGAAGTACGGCAAGCTTTACATGCTCATACGTTAGGCCACCTTGAACGTATGCAAGATAAGGTGGACGGATTGGACCATCTGCTGTTAATTCAATACTAGCACCTTGAATAAACGTACCAGCTGCCATGATTACGTCATCTTCATACCCTGGCATATAGCTCGGATGAGGTGTAACGTGAGCGTTAATCGGAGAAGCTGCTTGAATTTGTTGGCAGAAGGCTACCATTGTTTCAGCATTTTGAAAGCGCACAGATTGAATCAGATCGGTTCTCTTCTCATCCCATCTCGGTGAGGTACTCATTCCTGCCTCTTCTAAGCAAGCTGCAGTAAACACAGCTCCTTTTACCGCTTGCGAAACGACATGTGGAGCAAGAAAGAAGCCTTGATACATTTCTAATAAGCTATAGAGACTCGCTCCACCTTCTGCGCCAATTCCCGGAGCAGCTAAACGATAGGATGCCAGTTCAATCAATTCTTTATCCCCAACAATATAGCCGCCCGTTTTAACTAAACCACCACCAGGATTCTTAATTAATGAACCTGCGATGATATTCGCTCCGACTTGGCAAGGTTCTAATTTTTCAACAAATTCTCCGTAACAATTATCTACGAAGACAATCACGTCTTCTTTGATCGAGCGCACATACTCAATCATTTCTTGAATTTGTTCAATATAGTATGACGGACGATCCCCATAACCTTTTGAACGTTGAATGCCAATCACCTTAGTGTTCGAGTGAATCGCTTCTTTAATGGCTTCTTTGTTTATCCAACCGTCCTCATTAAGTGGCACAGCTTGATACGTAATGCCAAATTCCTTTAATGAACCATTACCATTCCCTCTAATCCCTACAATTTCTTCTAGCGTATCATAAGGCTTTCCCGTAATGTATAAGAGCTCATCTCCAGGCCGTAGCACTCCAAATAACACGGTCGCAATCGCATGCGTACCCGAGATGATTTGCGGGCGCACTAATGCCGCTTCTCCCCCAAATACATCTGCATACACCAACTCTAATGTATCCCTACCTGCATCATCATAGCCATAGCCTGTTGAGGGTGTAAAATGAAAATCTGAAACTTGATGCTGTTTAAAGGATGCCATCACTTTTGCTTGATTATATAAGGCAACTTCCTCGATCTCTCTATGATGAGAGGCGATTTGCCGCTCAACTTTATTTGTAATAGCCTCAAGTTTTTCTTTGTTGTTATAGGTTCCATACATCTTGCGATTACTCCTTTTTTGATCTTTCTTTTAATAGTTGATAAATAGCTGTCTCCTTTAAGGCATGTCCTTCAATATGATACACTTCTTCATCTTCATCAAACTCCTGGCTTGATAGCATCGTTTCTGCTCTTGCAGCAGCTAGAATTTGACCTTCATCTGCTTTAATCTCTGCTCGGTAAGGAATCATTATCTCTTTTAAAGAGTGTTCAATTTCACGCTTGAGATCGAGTAGATCTTCTTCATTATATGCGCTCATTTCAATCGAATCCTTTGTAGAAACAGGAATAAACTCAGCTATTTTACAATCTGATTTATTGTAAATGATCAGTTGCGTAATCGATTGAGCTCCTAGCTCCTCAATAAGGCGCATCACCGTTTTTTCATGCTGCTCATAATCAGGATGAGAACAATCGACCACATGAAGGAGTATATCTGCTTCTTTTAATTCCTCTAGAGTTGAACGGAAAGAAGCAACAAGAGTCGTTGGCAAATCTTGAATAAACCCAACGGTATCTGAGAGTAATACTGAAAAACCACTTGGTAGCTGCATCTGCCTCGTTGTAGGATCAAGTGTCGCAAATAACTGATCCTCTTCCAGCGTATCAGCCTTCGTTAAGCGATTTAAGAGCGTTGATTTTCCGGCATTCGTATACCCGACTAGTGCAAGCTGAACGACGGAGTTCTTTTTCCGTTTTTCACGATACCTCTCACGATGATTCACAACCGCTTCCAATTGTCGCTCAATTTCCGTCATTCGTCTGCGAATATGACGACGATCTGTTTCAAGCTGGGTTTCACCAGGACCTCTCGTCCCAATTCCCCCACCTTGTCTTGATAAGGCAAGACCTTGTCCAGATAGACGTGGAAGGAGGTATTTAAGCTGGGCTAATTCCACCTGCAATTTTCCTTCACGAGATTTAGCACGTGATGCGAATATATCTAGAATAAGTTGTGTGCGATCAATCACTGCAACCTTACAGTGAGAATGAAGGTTACGCATTTGGCTTGATTGGAGTTCATCGTTAAAAATCACAATGTCTGCTGATGTTTCCTCTATTAATAACACCAACTCTTGGACTTTCCCTTTTCCTATGTATGTGGAGGATTCAACCTTTTCACGCTTTTGGGTAACGGAACCCACCACTTCGCCTTTAGCCGTTTTAGCTAAACTTTCAAGCTCTTGCATTGATTGCTGAA
This sequence comes from Alkalihalophilus lindianensis, assembly GCF_032843265.1. NCBI lineage: Bacteria > Bacillati > Bacillota > Bacilli > Caryophanales > Bacillaceae > Alkalihalophilus > Alkalihalophilus lindianensis. The sequence continues at coordinate 331,121 of NZ_JAWJBA010000004.1, read as the reverse complement.
ACTCTTCATCACTTCGATTAACCTGACAGCCTACTAAAATTACGCGTTCCACTTCTCTTTGTTTAACATCTTGCACAATCGCCACATCCTTAGCTCATCTTGAAAATAGTCACACCTAAAAAGCCGAGAACGCTTACTCGGCTTTTCTTCATTACTTTAGCTTAACATGAGATGCTTCAAAATTAAAATCTTCTTTCATGAGCGTCACAAGGGATCCCCGGTCATATGTCCCTTCTTTTAGTAGACGGACCGCCTGCATACGAATCGCTTCTTCGACAATGTTCCGGATATATCGGCCGTTGCTGAAAGTTTTTTCTTGTTCCTTTTTCAACTTGCGCAAATGTTCCTTCACATGACGCTCGCCTTCAGCGGTCAGTTCATACTCGCGTTCATTGACCATACGCCGTACCATTTCAATTAATTCTTCTGATGTATAGTTCGGGAAATCTATTGCGATCGGAAAACGTGAGGGGAGTCCCGGATTTAACGAGAGGAAATAATCCATTTCTCTAGAATATCCTGCTAAAATTAAGACGAATTCATGTTGTTGGTCTTCCATCGCTTTCACCAACGTATCAATGGCCTCTTTACCAAAGTCTTTCTCGCCACCCCGCGATAGGGAATACGCTTCATCAATAAATAGCACGCCACCGTTTGCTTTTTTTATGACTTCTCTCGTTTTTTGCGCTGTATGTCCAATATACTCTCCTACCAAATCAGCTCGTTCCACTTCGATTAATTGACCTTTCGCTAACACATTCATCTCATGAAAAAAAGAAGCGATAATTCTAGCCACCGTTGTTTTCCCTGTACCAGGATTCCCTTTAAAAATCATATGCAACACTTGCTTTGAAGCTTTTAAGCCAATATCTTTCCGACATTGATTGATATAGAGCCAAGCATAAATTTCCTTGATCAGCCTCTTTACTTCATTTAGACCTACATACTCTTCTAACTCTTTCTCAAAACGATCCAACACCTCATGTTTTTGTCTTTCAAGTTCCGTTTTAAAAAGAGATTCTGACTCTTTATGAGTTGTGGTGTGATTATGATTTAAAACAACATTTATTCTTCCGTTCTTTCTCGTATTGACTCGGTCATTCATCGATACCACCCCTTTATTACCGAGTTCGACGAAACCATTTTCACTTATATTCATACGCAGCACACAAGAAATGTGTGACAAATGCCTAGTTAAAAAAGTAAATAGACTAAAAATTTGCTATACTGATAGGTAAAATAAGGAGGTGTAGGATATGTCAGATTCAATGCCCGTTTTTGTAGAGGAATACCTTGATTCTTTACATGAAAAAGGCCGAAAGCCAACAACTATCAAACGTTATCGATACGACCTCCTTGATTTCCTCCACTGGTATGAACAAAATCGATCTACTTTAACGTATCAACGGTGGGCATCACTCACAGATCTTGATATTACCGACTTTTTTGATGAACTGATTCAACAACGTTCCTACAAAATACGTACAACAAGGCGAATTTATTCCGTTCTTCAGCAATTAGCACGCTTTTATATAAAAAAAGGACAACTTCAGACACACGCCATCCTACATTACAGTCAACCTGAACTCATTTTGACCCCTTTAAAACGTAGTGAATGGTTAAGTGAAAAAGAAGCAGACCGGTTGCTTTCAATCGTTCGATCGTATGAAGGTCTGACAGATAACCAAATGAAAGGTCGGCCTATGTTAATCGACCGAAATGAATTCATGGTGCATCTATTTCTTCATTATGGATGTTCCCTTCACGAAGTCGCATCCCTGACAACTTCAGATGTACGCTTTGAACGGAATGAATTAAGAATTCGTTCTGAAAAAGGGATTTCTCGAATTGTTCGTTTATCATCCGAACATAAGCAGCTAGCTTATACATACTTCAAACAAATACCTGAACCAGTTAGACCAAGGTTATTTAGCACCGACTTCTTTTTTGTTGCCTTTGACTTTCAACGAGGTACTTACCGCTGGTCGTATGAAGAGGACCAGCCAAAACGATTAACTGAAATAGCGATTCAGAAGATGATTCGAACAGAGGTGGAACGAGCTGGATTACGTAAGGGCCATTCTGCACAGCAATTAAGACATACGTTTATTTTAAGAATGCTTATGAAGGGATTCGACCCATTTACATTACAACAGCAACTCGGTCTCAAGTCAGCCTTGTCCTTCAATCGTTATCTTCTCACTATTGAACTAATGACCTCTGAAGAAAAAGAAGAGCTCCTATCCAAAAAAGCTTTGGACATTTGATATGTCCAAAGCTTTTATCGTTATTATAAGATCTATTTTATTCTTCTGATTTTAAAGAAACATTACGTTGCGGGGCAAAAGTAGAAATCGCATGCTTGTAAACAAGCTGCTGTTTGCCTTCAGATTCAAGAATGATTGTAAAATTATCAAATCCTTTTACATGCCCTCGTAATTGAAACCCATTTAATAAAAAGACGGTGACTGAAATATTCTCCTTACGTAACTGGTTCAAAAATTGATCTTGGATGTTAATCGGTTGCTTCATTGAAAATCCTCCTCTATATATCTCTATCCTTGTTAATTCGATTTCATTAATCAATTTCCTGCAACAAATTGTACGATCTCTTGATAATGTTGACTTGGATCATCTATCGAGACGGTATACCATGTTGCATTGGTTTTATTCTTGAACCACGTAAGCTGTCTTTTCGCATATCTTCTTGAGTTTTGTTTCAGCGCATCGATCGCCTCATCTAGTGAACAGCGCCCATCGAAATAATCATACAATTCTTTATACCCGATCGCTTGAATCGATTGACAATCGCGAAGTCCCTGCTGATAGAAAGATTGAACTTCTTGAATCAGACCGTCTTCTACCATTTGATCAACTCTTTTGTTGATCCTTTGATAAAGGTGCTCACGCTCCATTGTTAACCCAATCATGACTAAATTATACAGAGATTCTTGTTTTTCTTCTGTTTGTTGCACAGAGAATAATTCCCCAGTTACATGATACACCTCTAGTGCCCGGATCACTCGACGAACATTGTTTGGGTGAATTTTATCACATGCTTTAGGGTCAATCTCCATTAAGCGCTGATAGAGCACGTCTTTCCCTTTCATTTCAGCTTCTCTCTCAAGTTGAGATCGATATTCGGCGTCAGTAGGACTTTCAGCAAACCCAAACCCATGAGTCACGGCATTCACATACAAGCCGGTCCCTCCAACTAAAATGGGTAACTTCCCTCTTTTAGTAATGTCTGAAATCAAAGGACGACACAATTCTTGAAACTCTGCTACGGAGAACGATTCAGCCGGCTCTTTAATATCGATAAGGTGATGAGGGATGCCATCTTGCTCTTCTTTTGTTACTTTAGCCGTCCCTATATCCATACCCTTATATACTTGCATTGAATCTCCGCTAATGATTTCTCCATTAAGGGCTTTAGCCAGATGAATACTTAATGCCGTTTTCCCCACTGCCGTAGGCCCCACAATCGCAATTAACTTCTCTTTCATCCTATACTCCTTCTACCTTATTTCGTGCTAACATCGATAGATCCATAATGGAATGCTGCATGCTGCCGCTTTACCTGATTGAATCCAAATCGTTCAAATCTCTCACTTTGCCAGTGATCTTTTAATACCACACGTGACTTAGCTACTCTTTTTGCATGAGAGAGAATTTCTTCATTCAAATCATCATGACAAGCAATTGACTTTAAACCTTTAATTCCTTTAGAGGTTTCAACATGAACCTCAAACATCGGATCAAAATAGACAACATCGATTGATGACGTCTCGGCTGACTGCAGATAAGCAAGGTGATGTTTGTGAATAACTTCGATTTCTCGCATTCTTTGAATCATCTCCTCGCTACCTTCCTGCCACGTCTGTAATCCTTCTTGCACAATGTAAGCAACTACAGGATTTGCCTCAAGCCCAATCACACGTCCATTAACTCCCACGGCTAACTTAGCAACTAAACTATCTGATGCTAGACCTAATGTACAATCGACCATACTCATGCCTTTTTTTAGAGCAGCTGCATCAATGAAAGGATCAGAAACACCCCTACTCCATTGCTTCACCCGAAACATTGCCGAACTAGGATGATAAAAAAAGGGATCACCATTATTGGCTGGATAAAGTGTCAATCTACCTTTTCCAACGACGATCACATTGGTTTGATGACGTTCGATCATGTCCGCAACGGATTCGTCTTTTCTTTCTATAAATAAAGCACCCAACTTATTCGCTACTTCTTTTGCTTTTTGTTCTAATCGAATTGCCTGTTTCCTAGCTGTTGTTACAATCATCTATTTTCCTCTTCCTCACCATTATCGTCCGCTACATCACTCGTTTAAACATTTTCTCAAGCTCATAAGATGAAAAATGAACGATAATCGGTCTACCATGTGGACATGTAAATGGATCACTACTCTTTCTTAAAGACTCCAGTAGGGCAAACATTTCATCTTGTCGCAAATGACGATTTGCTTTTATTGATGCTTTACACGACATTAAAATTGCCGCTTCTTCTCTTAAACGCTTAATATCAATTTTTGATGAAGTGAAAAGATGATCAATAATCTCTCGAATCGTTTCTTCTTCAAGACCCTTCGGCAGCCAGGTAGGATGAGAGCGTACTATATAGGTTCTTGTCCCAAAATCTTCTAGGAAGACCCCTACTTGCCTTAAATCGTCTATATGTTGGTCGATTATAATCGCTTCTTGGTTCGTACACTCGATCGTCATCGGGATGAGCAATTCTTGCGTTTCTCTTGTGTACTGAGCGACTTTTTCACGATAATATTCGTATTTAATTCTCTCTTGAGCTGCATGTTGGTCGATCAAATACATCCCATCTTCGTTTTGAGCAACAATGTAGGTGCCATGCATTTGACCGACTGGATACATAACAGGAACACGAGGTGAATTCATTTTTACCGTTTCCCCAACTTGTAATGGATCGGATTCAGCTGGGACCTCTTCTACTTGTGGTGACTCAACCTGATCCAAAGATTGAACATCAGTAGCCTCACTACTGTGTTTGCCATCATTAACAGGCTTTGCTTCCTTCTTCTCACTTGGAGAATCTTCACTGATTGTGTGTTCTCTAGCAAGCATTCGTTCCTGCTTCGGTTCCAATTCAGATCGATTGCTTGATGTGGTATCTGTGTCAAAAGGTAATTGCTCCTGTATCGGCTCCATTTCAGGCTTCTTATGACGAACCTCTGGAATCAGCGTCTCTTGCTTAAATGCCGATTGAATCGATGTAGTAATTAAGCTAGAGAGTTCCTCTTCCTTACTAAGGCGCACTTCTAATTTTGAAGGGTGAACGTTAACATCGATCAAGGTCGGGTCCATTTCAATACGAATCACTACGACAGGAAAACGTCCAATAGGTAGCAACGTATGAAAACCTTCTTGTACCGCTCTGGCAAGATGGAAGTTCCGAATATAGCGGCCATTAATAAACAGTGACATGTATTGGCGTGATGCTCTCGTTACTTCAGGTTTAGCAACATAGCCTGAAACGGTGTAATCAAGCGAACGACCATGGACCTCCACCATTTCCTTTGCTACGTTACGTCCATAGATGGAGGCGATCACTTGTCTTAAATCCTTATTTCCACTCGTTTTCAATACTTCTTTGCCATTATGATAAAGCGACATTGAAACATGAGGATGAGCAAGCGCTAAACGATTCACAACATCACTAATATGACCGGCTTCAGTATGAACCGTTTTTAAGTACTTTAGTCGTGCCGGTGTATTGTAGAAAAGGTTTTTAACGATAACTTCTGTCCCTTTTCTTGTTTTGGAGGCTTGACGTGATTGAATATGCCCACCTTCAAGGGTCAGTTCAACGCCAGCCCCTTCTCCTGTACACGTCCTCATCGTTAAATGCGATACAGATGCAATACTTGGTAGTGCTTCTCCCCGAAACCCTAGCGTACGAATTTTAAAAAGATCGCGATCCGTCTTAATTTTACTAGTCGCGTGTCTGTAAAAAGCTGTTTCGACATCTTCTGCTTCGATCCCATCTCCATTATCAAGGATGCGAATCGATGACAACCCACCTTCTTCCACTTCAATTAAAATATTAGTACTGCTCGCATCGAGTGCATTTTCTAAAAGCTCTTTTACAATCGAGGCGGGGCGTTCCACCACTTCACCAGCTGCAATCTTATTGGATAAAAAGGCATCTAGCTTTACAATTTGAGCCATCGATTCTCCTCCTCTCTATTTCAGTTGTTGTTGGCAATCATTGATTAACTTCATCACTTCAAACGGTGATAAATTTAATAAATCTGCCTCGCTAATCTTCTTTATGACTTGCTGTTCTCTTGGATCTAGCTTTTTAGCTTTGCTTTGTTGCGCTTTCCTCTCTTCAGCCGTTATCTCTTCTCCAAATAAGGATAATTGTCTCTGAGGTTCCTTCACTTCGTCCAGTTGAGGCGGCTGTGTCTCTTGTATAGAACGTTCAATTACATTCGGCAAAGGTTGTTTCTGACCTTCAAGCTCACGTAATAACACTTCCGCTCGATCCGTGACCATTCTAGGAAGCTCTGCAAGCTGAGCCACATAAATACCGTAACTACGATCTGCTTGACCATCAATTACTTTATGAAGAAAAACAACCGTCCCATTTTCCTCTACAGCTGATACATGAACATTTTGGACATGTTCTAATTGATCCGCAAGGGCCGTTAACTCATGATAATGCGTCGAAAATAAAGTTTTTGCGCCGATTTCATCATGGATGTATTCAATAATCGCTTGTGCAAGTGCCATCCCGTCATATGTCGAGGTCCCTCGCCCTATTTCATCTAATAAGATCAGACTACATTCAGTTGCCTTTGCAAGAGCATACTGCGTTTCAAGCATTTCCACCATAAATGTACTTTGTCCACTCGCTAAATCATCTGCAGCACCAATTCTAGTGAAAATCTGATCAAAAATCGGCAACTCCGCACGGTCTGCTGGGACAAAGCAACCAATCTGACCCATTACAGAAAGCAAGGCTAGTTGACGCATATACGTACTTTTACCAGCCATATTCGGCCCCGTTATGAGCAGCATTTCCCTTCCAGGGTAAAGCTTAACGTCATTTGCGACATATTCCCCTTTTGGAATGACTGATTCTACTACGGGATGGCGCCCACCTTCAATAAAGACATCACCGACCGGCTGCAAGATTGGTTTTGTATAATGTTGCTTTTCACTAACTGTAGCAAATCCTAAAAGAACATCAATTTCACTAATCTTATGAGCAAGCGATTGCAGATGAGGAACGTATTCTTTAACTTGCTCACGAATCATCACAAATAAATCATACTCTAGCTGTTCCATCTTTTCTTCCGCTTCTAAAATTAATGCCTCTTTTTCCTTTAATTCGGGGGTGACAAATCGTTCTGAATTCGTTAGCGTTTGTTTACGCTCATATCTTCCTTCTTCGAGCAAGTGACGATTCGCACGTGTGACTTCTAAATAGTATCCAAACACTTTGTTAAAGCCAACTTTAAGAGACTTGATTCCCGTTTCTTGCCTTTCTCTTCTTTCAAGTTCCGCGATCCATTTCTTCCCGTTTACACTTGCATCACGGTACGTATCAAGTTCACCGTGAAATCCTTCTTGGATCATTCCACCGTCTTTAATGGAAATAGGAGGATCTTCGACTATGCTTCGCTCGAGTAAATCAATTAAATCCTCAAAGGGCGCTTGATCATGGAACCAACGCTCTTGAAACGAAGGGTCAAGCTTTGTCACCATTTCTTCGATTAACGGGATCTTCTGCAATGATTTTTTAAGTTGAATTAATTCTCTTGCGTTAACATTCCCGTAAGCAATTCGACCAGCTAGTCGCTCCAAGTCATAGACTTGTCTTAATTCATCACGTAACTCTTCTCTAGCAAAATAATCCTCTAGAAACACCGTAACCGCCTCATGCCGTTTTTCTATAGCCGATTCATTAAGAAGAGGTCGTTCAATCCAACGCTTAATTAAGCGACCGCCCATTGCCGTCACCGTATGATCGACAATACTTAAAAGAGACCCTTTCTTTTTCTTTTCGCGTAATGTTTCCACTAATTCAAGATTCCGCTTCGAATGAAGATCTAGTTTCATATATTCTTCTGCGTGATACCACTCCACCTTTTGAAGATGATCAAGCGACCGTTTTTGTGTGCGGATGAGGTACTGTAACAACCTCGCATATGTTGTTACTAATTTTGATTGAGTAAGCTCTTTAACGAGATGAACATAGCGTCCATTTAGTTCTGCCTCTTCTTCATGAGAAATCGTAACAGCTAATGTTCTCTCAAGCTCTTGAAGTAGTTCACTATTTACCTCTTTTGAGACTACTAGCTCTTTTGCACCGGTTGCACTCAGTTCTTGAATGAGTTCAGCTTGTCCACCTTGAATAAGCGTAACGGCCCCCTCACCAGTCGTGAGGTCACAACGAGCAATACCCATCGACTCATCTTCGAAAATGGTAAAGCTAGCTAAATAATTATTTTCTTTTTCTCGAATCATTTTCCCTTCCATGATCGTTCCAGGGGTTAGCATTTTAACGACTTCACGTTTTACTACCCCTTTAGCCACCTTAGGGTCTTCTACTTGCTCACAAATGGCCACTTTGTAGCCTTTCTCGACTAACCGTGACATATATTGATCTGCAGAATGATAAGGAACACCACACATCGGGATGCGCTCTTCTCCTTGCCCTCTGCCTGTTAATGTTATTTCTAATTCTTGAGCAGCCTTGATGGCGTCATCAAAAAACATCTCATAAAAATCACCTAAACGAAAAAATAAAAAGGCATCTTGATGTTGTGCCTTAATGTCTACATATTGTTGCATCATTGGGGTAAGCTGTGCCATTTTTCTCCTCCACCGTCCTAAAAACATTCTCTTCTATTATAACATAGCCCCACATCTGCTCGCACCCATTCACCTTAGGCATCATAGTAGACTCTGTAACTATATGTAATGATCAAAATGAAAAAGTCAGAAAGAGTCCTCTTTCTGACTTTCGCTATTAATTATCCATTTCTTTGTGTAAAAAGTTCGGATCTAACTTTTCGTATTCCTCGTCACTAATTTCATCAAAATCATCTGATGTACTATGATACTCTTCCATTATTCCATCAGGATTAATGGCTACGGCCATTTTTGTTTCCCCGATACAATCAACAACAAATTCTCTTTCTACTTCTACATTCACATGTTCGCCATTTTCAGAAATGGTCGCTTCTAATGTATTAGGTTGTTGAATGGCTTTTGCGAACACTTCCATCTCATCAGATAGAACATTTTCATCTTGCATGGATAGTGGAATCACATCTGTATACGTCATCGTTTGTGTTGCAACTTCTGTTTTTGTATTGTCGTTATAAGAAAACCATACATTAATATCATAGCTTCCTTCTACCTCGACATTACTTCCTTTTTTCGCAGCCCCATACTTATGATTAATAATCCAACACCCTAAAATGCTTGAAGGCTTATGTGCAGGTTTAATTTTATGAGTCGCCTCAGAAAACTTACGTCCCTTACCACACACCGCTTTTGTAATAATTTCACGATACATTCCATCTCTGCTTGATTGTGCCATGTAATTGAACCTCCTATTCTCTTATCCGTCCCTTGGTGGTCGTTCGTGTCGGCTAATGCCTACTCTAACTCCCCCATTTTCTTTCATGCCCATACTATGCAGGCTTATAAACGAGTGTGCAAAACCTAAGATAAGTCCTTTTCCTTCTTTCCTTACAACGTTATGAGGAAGCTTGCATTTTTAGTACAGGAAATCAATCATTTCTTCATAAAAAAGAAACCCTATGCTTCTCAAGGAAACATAGGGTTACGTCATTATTGACATCCACCGTCAAAGTATGGATTTTTTGTTGTCGTTCCTTTTAATACATCGCCACCCATTGAGGTAATGATTTCCTCAGTAACTGTTTTCGATATCGTTTTTGATACCATTTGAAGAAGTTCATTCACATCAATTTGACTTTGTTTAAACTCTTGAACAAGCGGAATATCGTCAACTTCTTTATGAAGAGCATCAATTTTTTGTTCAACTTCTTTTAAGGCCTCTGATTTGTTATAGTGTTGAAGGTTAACAGCCTCTTTTTGGAGCTTTTTAATTTCAGCAATTAACTCTTGAACGCGTAAATGTTCGTTAATCTTAAGCTCAGCTTGTTTAAAGAAATCAACTTCTTCTGTTTCAGCCATCATTTTTGCTAATTCTTTTGCTTTCATTCTAATATCTTCTCTTGTATATGTCGCAGTCATTAGACGTGCACCTCCGCATTTTCAACCATTTCTCCACTTAAGGACCATGTTTTCGCTTCATTTATTTTAATGTAAACAATTTCACCAATTACTGACTTAGGGCCTCTGAAGTTAACTAGACGATTTGTACGTGTACGACCCGCTAGAACATCTGGGTCCTTCTTACTTTCACCCTCAACTAGCACTTCAACAATTTGATCTTGGTAGTCAAGATTTCTTTTCGCTGAAATTTCGTTCACTAAAGCATTTAATCTCGCTAGTCTCTCGCGTTTCACTTCCATTGGGACATTATCTTTCATTTTAGCCGCTGGTGTCCCTTCACGTGGTGAGTAAATATAAGTAAACGCACTATCAAATTGAATCTCACGAACAAGAGATAACGTCTCTTCAAATTGCTCTTCCGTTTCATTTGGGAAGCCAACAATTAAATCTGTCGTAAAGGATGCATTTGGAATCGCCATTTTAATTTTGTGAGCAAGATCCATGTATTGTTCTCTTGTGTATTTTCTGGCCATCAATTTAAGGATGTCCGAATTACCATGTTGAACAGGTAAGTGAATATGCTCTACTAAATTTCCACCTTTGGATAGGACAGAGATTAAGTGATCATCAAAATCTCTTGGGTGACTTGTTGTAAATCTCACACGTGGAATATCAATCTTATGAATATCATCCATTAAATGCCCAAGTCGATATTCTCGATCCTTAAGATCTTTTCCATAAGCGTTAACATTTTGACCAAGCAACGTAATTTCCTTATAGCCATTTCTTGCAAGCTCACGTACTTCGGCGATAATATCTTCAGGTAAGCGACTACGTTCCTTCCCACGCGTGTAAGGAACGATACAGTACGTGCAAAATTTATCGCAACCATACATAATGTTAACCCACGCTTGCGTTTTCCCTTCACGTTTACGAGGCATATTTTCAACAATATCGCCTTCTTTTGACCAAACTTCAATCACCATTTCTTTTCCGAATAAAGCGTTTTGAAGTAAGTGTGGCAGACGATGAATGTTATGTGTTCCGAAAATGATGTCAATATGCTGGTGTTTTTGCATAATACGATTCACGACATTCTCTTCTTGTGACATACAGCCACAAACACCTAAAATAACTTCTGGACGTTCTTTTTTCAAAGATTTCAAATGACCAATTTCACCAAATACTTTGTTTTCTGCATTTTCACGAATTGCACATGTATTGAGTAAAATCACATCTGCCTCTTGAGTATCATCCGTTTGGGCAAAACCCATCTCTGTAAGTAATCCTGCCATATTCTCTGAATCATGTGTATTCATCTGACATCCATACGTACGAATATGAAATTTCTTCCCGTTCCCAATCCCTTGCATCTCTTCAGGGATAATGTCATCTGGTCTTAGAACTTGAACATCTTCCTTACCGCGACGTTTTCCTTGCTTATAATCAGGCTGGTCGGTAATCGAGATCTCACGGCCTTGAATACGAATAACCTTTTTATTATCTTCTTCTGAAATAATTTTCGCATTGGAAAAATCAAAATACTTGCTATAGTCTTTTTTGGCTTGTCCGTCTGTGGATTTTAAGTTCCCTTCGGATTTACCTTCAGTATTTCCTAAGCGTCCTAAACGCTGATCTTCATTCATTGCACAATCTCCTTCCACCTGAATCGAACAGAAACATTCCATTTTATATTATACGGATGTTTCGGATGAAAAACAATGAAACTTGTTTGACAACTACACAGCCGCTTAGGTTCAAATTAAAAGAGCCTAGCATATGCTAGACCCTCATTGACTTACATGAATTCAGCCATCATTTTATTAAACTTCTCTTCATCCAGTGAGAGATCATGTGTTGCTAATGGTTGGTCTGAATAACCTTCTATTAATTCTTGATAAGATGGTTGTTGTTTATTTTGATAAATCAACCCAGTCACAAGACCGTTATGCTCCATCAATGTTTGCATAGCCGTCATACGATTAGCTGCATCATAATTCTCAACATTACTTAGCTTTGTGATATTTTGTTTAAACCAATCGTACGTGTTTACTTTGTTGAATGTTACACAAGGGCTAAACACATTAATTAAAGAGAAACCTTTATGATTTATGCCTTCTTCAATTAAGGCCGTAAGCTCTTTTAAATCACTTGAGAAGCTTTGGGCAACGAATGTAGCACCAGCAGTTAGCGCCATTTCCATTACGTTTAAAGCTGATTCAACCGAACCATTAGGTGTACTTTTTGTTTTAAATCCAACATCACTACGCGGAGATGTTTGACCCTTTGTTAAACCATAAATTTGATTATCCATTACGATGTACGTCACATCAATGTTACGACGGATCGCGTGGATGGTGTGACCCATACCAATCGCAAATCCATCACCGTCTCCTCCTGAAGCGATGACTGTTAAATCTTTATTAGCCATCTTCACCCCTTGGGCAATTGGAAGCGCACGTCCGTGTACCCCGTGAAGACCATAAGCATTAATATAACCTGAAATACGACCTGAACATCCGATTCCTGACACGACAGCAAGGTTATCTGGCTCTAAGCCAACATTTGCAGCAGCACGCTGGATCGCAGCTTGTACAGAGAAATCCCCACAACCAGGACACCAGTTCGGCTTGGTTTTATTACGAAACTCTTTAAATGTCGCCATCTTAGACCAACTCCTTGCATGATTGATGTAATTCATTTGGTAGGAACGGGTTCCCGTCATATTTTAATAGATTTTCAATCTTATCAGTATTGATGTTCATTTTAATAATCGTTGCTAACTGTGCGGTTGCATTATTTTCTACAACAACGACCTTTTTAGCACGATCAATTAAAGGCTTAAGTTCATCTGCTGGGAACGGATGCAAGAGACGTACTTGTGCATGGTTCACTTTTACTCCATCTTCTTCAAGACGCGGCATAGCCTCTTGAATTGTACCACGAGTAGAGTTCACACCAATTACTAGTAGGTCTGCATCTTCATGTTTCGCATCAACAAACAACGGGTCTTTAAACTGACTAGGTAAGTTGCTCACTTTACGCAGACGTTTATCCATTTGTGCCTGACGGTTCTCAGGACTCTCTGAAGGCTTACCTGTTTCATCATGCTCAACGCCCGTCACGTGATGCACTCCATTTTTCATACCTGGAATAACACGAGGGGAAACGCCATCTTCTGTTAATTCATAACGCTTGAAATAAGCACTATTTTCTCTCTCAGGCAATTCAGCAGCTATGTCTAGTTTTCCACGACGAATTTCTACACGGTTAAAGTCCAGTGGCTCTACAGTTTGCTTTCCAAGCGATAAAGCTAAGTCCGTTACAATAATAACTGGACACTGATACTCCTCCGCTAAATTAAATGCTTCTACCGTATCGTAAAATGCTTCTTCAACAGTACTTGGTGTCATAACAATTTTAGGAATGTCACCGTGTGTGCTAAAGATCATCGCCATTAAATCAGATTGTTCTTGTTTTGTAGGTAAACCCGTACTAGGGCCCCCACGTTGTGTATCCATAATGACAAGTGGTGTTTCCGTCATTCCAGATAATCCAATTGCTTCAGCCATTAATGATAATCCTGGTCCTGCAGATGCAGTAAACGAACGAACACCAGCATAGTTAGCTCCGATCGCCATCGTACAAGCGGCAATTTCATCTTCTGTTTGAATAACCGTTCCACCGAACTCAGGAAGCTTCTTAATCATATATTCCATGATTTCAGATGCAGGAGTAATAGGATAAGCTGCCATGAAACGGCTACCTGCAGCAACTGCGCCCATACCGATTGCATCATTTCCAATCATGAACATACGCTTTTGACCATCTGCTTTTTCTAATTGTAAGTTTGGAAGATTTCCAGCTGCTTCTTCTTTAAAATGAGCAGACCCTGCACGAATCGCATCCATATTTTTATCAACGATTGCTTGACCTTTTTTCAAGAAAATCTCTTCCACTACTTCACGGTATTCTTCAGGTTCAAGTCCTAAAATCGCACTTGATGCCCCGACAGCCACCATGTTTTTCATTAAGGAAGTTCCAAGTTCATTGGCAATTTCCGTGAAAGGCACTACAAATAAACGAGCGACACTACCATCTGGTAAGCTCGGATTGAACTTAGCATCCGCAATCACGACACCTTCTTCTCTTAACTCGTGGATATTTACATCAATTGTTTCTTGGTCAAAAGCTACTAAAATATCGAGATCATCTGAAATCGAATTTAATGGTGAAGTACTTACACGAATCTTATTATTCGTATGCCCACCTTTAATACGAGATGAAAAATGGCGATACCCATACAAGTAATATCCTAGTCGATTTAGTGCAGTTGCAAAAATCTCTCCCGTACTCTCAATTCCTTCACCTTGTTGTCCTCCAACTTTCCATGATAGCTGGTTTCTCATCTACTCCACTCCTTTGGCATTCGCCATTCTATCTATGTCTGTTTACGTCATTTACATATTGTGAGTTCTGATAATCTTTATATTGTATCACAATTCCGAGTATTTTAATAGACTTACTACCACTTGTTGAAAAGGTCTATCACCTTGATACTCTTAAACGTCATAATGATAGTCTTTCTCACAGAAAAAAGCAAGTTTTTTCGTCCTATCTTGACATGCTTCACAGCCCCTTTTACACACAAAAAAATGCTCACACCGAAGTGTGAGCATTTTTAACTTGTCTTACCTTAAGGGAGCCATCCACTTATCTTGGCTCAATTATAAGCTTGATCGCCGTACGTTCTTCCCCTTCAATTTGAATGTCCGTGAATGCCGGGATGCAAATAAGGTCGATTCCACTTGGAGCTACGAAACCACGAGCAATGGCAACAGCTTTAATCGATTGATTAAGAGCACCTGCTCCGATTGCTTGGATTTCTGCAGAGCCTTTTTCACGGATCACACCGGCTAGAGCGCCAGCTACAGAATTTGGTGTAGATTTTGCTGAAACTTTTAATACTTCCATTTCTTGTACCTCCTCATACGTGTCTCATTTAGGTTCTAGCCTCACAGACGATGATGAACAGTTAGTTACTTAAATCTCAGCACCTAGCCTTGTACAAGATGATGCTCTACTTCATACGTATTTCTTCAACTCTACACTTATTCCTTCTTTTAACAAATTGATTGAAGAAGGGAGCAAACATCTTCTAATGGTAAAATGGGTGATCCTCATTAATAAGAATTCTCTCAGTAGATTTTGCTAGTCCTGTTTTGGGATCAACTTCAATCACCACTCCACTTAATTGTTCCCTTCCTTCCGCAACTTCAAACCTTACAGGCATAGACGTTAGAAATTTATACAACACCGCTTCTTTATCGACACCTAATACCCCGTCATACGGTCCAGTCATCCCAACATCACACATAAAAGCAGTCCCTTTTGGTAGTACACGGTTATCTGCTGTTTGAACATGAGTATGTGTTCCAACTACAGCCGTAACTCGACCATCTAAATACCAGCCCATCGCTTGTTTCTCACTTGTCGCTTCTGCATGAAAATCCACAAAAATAATCGATGTACGTTTTGATACTTCTTCGATAATCTCGTCTGCTTTTTTAAACGGACAATCCATTGGCTGCATAAAGGTTCTTCCCATCAAATTCACAACAGCCACTTCTAATTGATTAATTTTTACGATCGTATAGCCAACACCAGGTGTACCTTCTGGGAAATTCGCAGGTCTAACAAGAGCTTTTGCTTTGTCGACAAACTCAAAGATCGCCTTATTGTCCCATGCATGGTTCCCAAGTGTGACTGCTTGTGCTCCTGCAGATAAGAATCCTTTATAAATTTTTTCAGTAATCCCTCTTCCTGATGCTGCATTTTCTCCATTTATGATCGTCATCATTGGTCGATAATGTTGCTTTAATTTTGGTACATATTCATCAATCATTTTTCGACCCGGCGCACCGTAAACATCGCCAATAAATAAAATTTTCATAATAACCCCTTTTTGTGTTCTGCACACACGTTATAAATAATCATATGTAAATGATAGCATTCTTTCTAGTCACTTGCATCTTTAGACAAAAACAAATAAAGTGGCATAACGCCACTTTATTTTGCATACTCAACTGCCCTAGTCTCACGTATAACGGTAACGCGAATATGTCCCGGATAGTCAAGTTCATCTTCAATTTTCTTCGTGATATCTCGAGCTAATTTATGTGCTCTCGTATCATCTACTACATCTGGTCGAACCATGATTCGCACTTCACGACCTGCTTGGATCGCATACGTTTTCTCCACACCTTCAAACGATTCAGAGATCTCTTCTAATTTCTCTAAACGACGAATGTACGTCTCGAGAGTTTCACGACGTGCTCCTGGTCTCGCAGCAGATAGTGCATCAGCTGCTGCAACAAGTGTCGCAATAATAGAAGTCGCTTCTGTATCTCCGTGGTGAGAAGCAATCGAATTGATTACAACCGGATGCTCCTTGTATTTCGTAGCTAGCTCAACGCCAATTTCAACATGGCTGCCTTCTACTTCATGGTCAATCGCTTTACCGATATCATGAAGCAATCCAGCTCGTTTTGCTAGTTTAACGTCTTCTCCTAATTCAGCAGCCATAAGACCTGTTAAATGTGCCACCTCCATAGAGTGCTTCAACACATTTTGACCGTAGCTCGTTCTGAATTTAAGTCTACCTAAAATCTTGATCAAGTCTGGATGTAGACCATGAATACCCATCTCAAAGGTCGTTTGCTCTCCGTATTCCCGAATCGCTTCATCAACTTCACGTCTTGATTTATCGACCATTTCTTCGATTCTAGCTGGATGAATTCTACCATCTTGTACAAGTTTTTCAAGAGCTGTCCTGGCAATCTCACGACGAATTGGATCAAATCCGGATAGAATAACCGCTTCAGGTGTATCATCAATAATAAGGTCAATCCCCGTTAATGTTTCAAGTGCGCGGATGTTACGACCTTCACGTCCAATAATACGACCCTTCATTTCATCGTTCGGTAAGTTGACAACTGATACGGTTGTTTCTGCAACGTGATCAGCAGAGCAACGCTGGATTGCAAGAGATAATACCTCTCTTGCTTTCTTATCTGCTTCTTCTTTTGCATGTGCCATTCGCTCTTTCACAATAAGTGCCGTCTCATGAGCAAGCTCTTGCTCCACTTCGGTACGAATTGCATCACGCGCTTCCTCCCGAGAAAATCCAGAGATTCGCTCAAGCTCAGCTTGATGCTTGTTCAAGATTTCCTCCACTTTGCTATCCATCTCTTCAACTTGTCGTTGTTTTTTGGTGAGAGACTCCTCCCTCTTGTCCAAAGACTCCTCTTTCTTATCTAAGGTTTCACTTTTCCGGTCAAGAATCTCTTCTTTTTGAACCAAACGATTCTCTTGTTTTTGAATCTCATTTCTTCGTTCACGAATTTCACGTTCAGCTTCAATGCGAATTTTATGAGCTTCATCTTTCATTTCAAGAACTGCTTCTTTTTTATTCGCCTCAGCATCACGTCTCGCATCTTCAACAATTTGTTTTGCTGCATGTTCCGCGCTAGAAATTTTCGCTTCTGCAATGGATCGTCTAACAAGATATCCAACAACTGCACTTACTGCAGAGACAACAAGCAAAATGGAGATGAACATAACCATACTTTCCATACTCTTTCACCTCCCCTTGCTATCTAATTGTTGGTTCCAATTGTGTCATACTTTCATTAATTTAAAGATGCATACTAGTGTATACAAAGTGGCTGCGGAATAAATAATATGACAAAAAAATCTACCGCATTCTCCCTAATTGTAAGGCTCGCATCGCGTGATGTCAAGTGTTGTCAATCTCCATGACGTCACTGATCCCATCACGTATCGACACCTGATAAGCTAAGTCTCCAGACTCTGCTAAATGATGATTATGAGTGATCATGATAATCTGACGACCGAACATCGTACTTAATGATTTTAAAAATTCATATAAGTAATGAATGTACTCACCCGAGACATGTTTTCCTGGCTCATCTAATAAAAGAGGGCCTTCTACTTTTGGCTGAATCGTCTCCATTAGAGCAACACGTAAAGCGAGTGTTACAATATCAACGACCCCGCCCCCTCTTGAATCTTGAGGCTTCGTTTTCACTTTTATTCCTTCATAATCGGACACAACATAAAACTCAGCTACAGCCTTGTTCCCATGTTCTTCAATCTCTATTTGAAATGAAAATAGTGGTCCAAATACATATTGAAGGGCATTTGTAACAAGCGTTTCCATTTGCTGTTTTGCTTGCTCTCTAGCATATTCTGCAGACTGTTGTAATAACAATCTTGCTCTTTCGTATGTTTCAATGGTTTCCTTGTATTCAAGAATAGATTGCTCTCGTTTACTTAGTTGTTCTTCTAACAAACGACGTTTTGCGTCTTGCCTTGTCCATTCATCATGCGCCAACTTCAGAGAATGCTCCAATGACTTAATCTGTTGGTCTACATGTAATACGTGGTTACTCATCTCCTACAAGCTCCTTAGGAATGAGAGCCCATGTATCGCTTAATGATTGATCAATTTCTTTTTCTAGACGAACAATCTCTTCATCTAATTGATCAGGACTTACACCTAAGTCTTCTAATTCTTTCAAGAGCCTCGTTCGCTGATTCTCTAATTCTTCAAGCTTCGCTTCTGCGCGGTATCTCATATCACGAGCTTTATCAATTGCTTTTCTCATTTTAGATAAATCTTGTTCAACGTGGTTCATACTAACCCTCCTAGATTAAAAAGATGATTTACGTGCGGGCGTTTAGATCGGTTCCACATGTCGGACACGTGCCAATATGAATTAACTGCTTCTCGAATTCTTTTTCTAGCTCTTCTTGTTCTTTTCTTTTTTCTTCCGTAAAGTGATTCCCATCATTAATTCGGACTTGAACGTCTTTTAGTTCGTTTTTTAATCGCATAAATGATTGCTGCTGCTTGATCAAACTCTCAAGCTTATCTTTTCTTTCTTCCACTTCTTCTGTATGTTTCACAAGATCAAACAGTTTTCTTGTATGGGTTACTCCTTCATTCACTTTAAGTAACTGTCCATTTAACGAATGTAGTTGATTTTTTCGTTTTTCTTGTTGCCAAATACGATCAAGTACATTCCAGTCCTGGTTCGCAATGAAATCTGTTTTTTTGAGTAACTCCCTTACCTTAGTTAGCTGATTAGTGATCTTTTTCTCTTCGATCTTACGTTTCATTAACTCTTGTTTCTGTTGTATTCGTTTATCAATTTTTTCCGTATATTCTGCTGCAAGTGCTACATCTTTTGTTTTCTCAATCCATTGTTCACATATCGCTATAGATTTTGTGAACTCTTTTAGGTCGGTTCGTTTATGGTGCAGCGACTTAGCATACGAATAAGATTGTCTTATGTGATCCCAAGACTTCTCCCATCTATCAGCTTGTTCTACTAATTCAAATTGTAAAGTAGCACGCTCTTTTTCTTCACGGACGGTTTTAAGTTGCTCTTTTAGTTGCATTAATTCGCTTAGTCGTTGCTGTTTCAACTTAAGGTCGTGGAGTTTAGCAGCGGTAGCATCTAACTTTTCTCTTTGTGCGTCAAGGGCCTGATATGGTTTTAAGCCTAGCTTTAACTGATCTAATTCCACTTCTTCTATTTTCACTCGTTGGTTTAAACCTGATAAGTCCTTAGAGGTATCTCTAATGGCCATATCGAGAAAATGCGCGCCGCTAATTCGTCCGATCGTTTTCGCACGCAACGAACTTGTTTGCTCTAATAAAAATGGACCATCTAGTTGTTGAGAGAGGTGAATCATTAACTCGTGATCACGATCAATTCTCAGTGGTTGCATGCCATGAGCAGTCAGTACTTCTTTAGGCACATGAATTCCAAACCCTTCAAGCACTAAATCTTCTTTTTCTACCTCTTTAATTATGTATCGATTTTTCGAAGTGGTCCGCTCTCTGATGATCGTCACTCCATGGGTAAATCGTACTGTAACGCGAGCAAAATCTGCTCCAACTCTGACGAAATCGGTTCCGCGCGGTTGGTTGAAAAGAACCCATCTGAGCGCTCGTAAAATCGCTGTTTTTCCGCTGTCAGATTGACCCACTAACACATTCAATCCTGCAGCAAATTCAATCGTCGTGTCTAAATGCGACTGAAAATTTTCTAGCCGAATGGATTCGATGTTATTCATCCTCTCCCCCCTTCCACGTTTCTTCAATCACTGTAATACGACGCAATGCTTCTTGTCTTACTTTTTCTTCTACATTAGATAGGGCTGCTATTTCAGCAATAATATCTCCCATCTTTAATGATTTAAATTCGGAGTGTTCTTTTACTTGTTGCACAAATTCATGTAGCTTTTCTTCTTGATGAACAGCCTTCTCGAGATAAGTACGATCAAGCACCTCTTCCCCTTTTTGGGCTACTTCAATTGGATGAAGGGTCAGCTCAACAGAGGCATCTGGATGAATCGTTCCTATAACATATTGAGGTTGACGGTTAATCTCAGACCAATGGTTATTAACGCGAGCGATCGCCCCAGGGTTACCGATCCATTTTCCATCACGTTCTTTTAAGCCAAAGCCACCATGAAAATGACCGGTTAAAATGACATCAGCAGTTGTTCCCCAAATGTGATCAATTAACGTATGAGGAATTCCTTCAGGCAAGGCCTTTTCCACTAACATACTGTGTGCTAAATGGATTAACACATCTGCATTGTGGTCATTATTCGGGTAATAGTCAAGCTTAGGATCACGTTGATCTAAATCATAATGATAGGGTTGACCTGATATTTGAATGCGCAGCCCGTTCTTTTCAATTAATACCGGTTGATCGGGATGGATGACCGTCATTAACCCAAATGAATCTAAAAGACCAAGCATCGTACGAGAGATGGTATCCGGATTATGTCCAAATGTATCGTGGTTACCTGAAATCGCGTAAATTGGCATTTCTGCCTCCTTAAAAAGACGAGCAAATTGTCCAACCACATTTGGCGATAGATCAGGTCGATCGAAAACGTCCCCTCCATGCAAAAGCAAATCTACTTGTTCCTTGTTTGCAATTGTAATCACTTCTCGAATTTTTTCGGCTAACGTTTCTGAAAATGAATCTTTTCTGTTCTTTGGAGTGGTCCCACGTATATGTGTATCTGTTATATACAAAAATTTCATCGCACACCTCAAATTTTAAAAGAATAAGCACCTACAATAGGTGCTTATCCTTTGATTTCCTTATTTCAAATCTAATGGTACATCATCAAGCTCTTCTTCGGTAGCTGGTTCAACTTTAATTTCACCATTTAAACCGTGGTGATCGCGAATAAGCGTTTCAACTTCAGAAGCAATAGCTGGATTTTCTTTTAAGTATTGCTTAGAATTCTCTCTTCCTTGACCGAGACGTTCTTCGTTAAACGAATACCACGCTCCACTTTTTTGAACAATATCAAGGTCAGCTGCGATATCTAAAATCGAACCTACTCTTGAGATCCCTTCTCCGTACATGATATCTACTTCAGCTACTCTGAAAGGAGGAGCTACTTTGTTTTTAACCACTTTAATCTTGGTCTTATTCCCTACCATATCGTTACCTTGCTTCAACGTTTCCGCACGACGCACTTCTAGACGAACAGAAGAATAGAATTTCAAAGCACGACCACCAGGAGTTGTTTCAGGATTACCGAACATAACCCCAACTTTTTCACGGATTTGGTTAATGAACACAGCAATCGTTTTCGACTTACTAATAGCACCTGAAAGCTTACGTAATGCTTGAGACATTAGACGTGCTTGTAAACCAACGTGGCTATCTCCCATATCTCCTTCGATTTCAGCTTTTGGTACAAGTGCCGCCACACTATCAATAACAATCATATCAACCGCACCACTACGAACTAATGCTTCAGCAATCTCAAGCGCTTGTTCCCCAGTGTCAGGTTGAGATAATAATAATTCATCAATATTAACACCCAAATTTTGAGCATATACAGGATCAAGTGCATGCTCCGCATCAATAAATGCAGCTTGTCCACCATTGCGCTGTATTTCAGCAATCGCGTGAAGTGCTACTGTTGTTTTACCTGAAGATTCCGGTCCGTATACTTCGATAATTCGACCACGTGGATATCCGCCTACTCCTAGTGCGATATCCAGTGCTAACGCTCCACTAGATACAGTAGAAACTCGTTGGTCCACTTGTTCACCAAGCTTCATTATCGAACCTTTACCAAATTGCTTTTCGATTTGGCGCAGTGCCATATCAAGAGCTGCTTTACGATCACCCATTAATCATCTCTCCTCTATAAAAAAATATCTATTAATATGTTTAATTGAATCGTTCTTCCTATTCATCATACCTTCTTTTGAGTCATTTGCCAATAGTTTTTACGAACATTTATTCGGTTTTTGAATAGTAAGTTAATGGGGAGGGGTTCTTTTAGAAGAATACTAGCCCAGTGATTAGGGCTAGTATCGAGGCATTTATTATGAAGAATGCGTTTTGGTTGGGCGTGGTACACGGTTTTCACGCTTTGGTCGTGGCTTTGCTGGCTCAAGATTAACACGAGCACCGTTAATTCTTGAATAACGTAGAGCCTCGTAAACAAAAGGTGCTACTTCTTCTGGGACTTCCACAAAGGTGAAGTTTTCAAAAATATCAATCCGGCCGACTGCTTTTCCAGGAATACCAACTAGCTCAGAAATTTCTTCGGTCAAAATTTTAGGGCTCATGTTTACATTGCGCCCAACATTAATGAAGAATCGAACCATCCCTTTGGCTCCACCTGTTTCACCGAAGTTATATCCGGCTTCATCCGTTGTAGAATCAGTCGAGAAATTCATTTTAAGTAGAGCTGCCACAACTTCCTCAGGCTTATGATCAGCAAGCACTTCTTTTACAAGCGGGCTAAACAGTTCAAAGTCCTTTCCACCTGTTTCAATCGTGTCATTAATCAACTTACGCCACGAGCTTTGTTGCTTTTCTACCACCTCTTCAATCGTAGGAACGTTTTGAGACGGAATGGTCATCTTAATCTCGTTTTCTATCGATCTCAAATGCTTCATTTCGCGAGGAGTTACTAGTGTGAGAGCTAACCCTTTACGACCTGCACGTCCTGTTCGACCAATTCTGTGAACATAACTTTCAGGGTCTTGAGGGATATCATAGTTAATAACATGTGTGACATTTTCAACATCAATCCCACGAGCTGCAACATCTGTCGCGATTAAAAATTCAATCGATGAATCTCTAAATTTCTTCATCACAGTATCACGCTGAGATTGAGTAAGATCACCATGTAAGCCATCAGCTAAATACCCTCTAGCTTGCAAGGCTTCGGTTAGTTCTGCAACACCTTTTTTCGTTCTGCAAAATAGAATACCTAACTCCACTTCTTCACTATCGATAATACGGCATAATGAATCGATTTTATTACGTTCAAGGACCTTGTAATAAAGTTGATTGATCAAAGGAGCCGTCACTTCCCCTTTATTAATGGTCACAATTTTAGGTGTAGTCATGTAGCGACGAGAAAGCTTTTTAATAGCCGGTGGCATCGTTGCTGAAAATAATAGAGTCTGTCTAGCACCTTTTACTTCACGCAAAATCGACTCAATGTCATCGACAAAACCCATATCTAGCATTTCGTCTGCTTCATCTAATACAATCGTATGCACCTTATTCAAGTTTAACGTTTTTCTTCTAATATGATCAAGAATTCGTCCAGGCGTACCAATCACAACTTGGACCCCTTGCTTTAATGACTTAATTTGATGCCCAATCGATTGTCCACCATAAATTGGAATCGTTCTAATTCGTTTATGGGCTGACAACTTTTGAAGCTCACCAGATACTTGAATCGCAAGTTCTCTTGTAGGCGTCAAAATTAACGCTTGAACATAACGCTCTTCGGTTACTTTATCAATAACTGGAATACCAAAAGCTGCTGTTTTACCAGTACCTGTTTGGGCTTGACCGATGACATCGCCACCTTCTAGGATGACTGGAATAGCTTTTTCTTGGATCGGGGATGGTTCTTCAAACCCCAT
This sequence comes from Alkalihalophilus lindianensis, assembly GCF_032843265.1. Classification (NCBI taxonomy): domain Bacteria; kingdom Bacillati; phylum Bacillota; class Bacilli; order Caryophanales; family Bacillaceae; genus Alkalihalophilus; species Alkalihalophilus lindianensis. Next base: position 306,824 of record NZ_JAWJBA010000004.1, on the reverse strand, counting down.
ATCTTTAATTGCTCGTTTAATTGGTTCTGAAATTTGAAAATCACTAAAATACGTCATTATGCTAAATTCCACCTTTTCAATTCGTTCAACAAATAAAAACATCCATATTTAATCGCGCGATGACGAACCGCTTCCCTATTCCCACCAACGTTTATTTGATAAACGGTGCATTTGTTATCCGGGAGGCAAATGCCGATAAAGACAACCCCCGGTGAGATGTTATCTTGGGAACTAGGTCCAGCGACTCCTGTAAAACTTATACCAATATCTGAATGAAGCTTCTGTTTGATTGCTTTTACCATTTGTTCGGCACACGGTTCGCTAACTACGCCGTGGCTATCAATTAATTCTTTCGACACATCTAAGCTATTTTCCTTCACCTTTGTAGCATAAGAGATAATACTGCCAACAAAGATATCAGAAACACCAGCAATAGAGGTTATTTCACTTGCAAAAAGACCTCCTGTTAAGCTTTCAGCAGAAGAGATCGTAAGCTTTTGCTCTTTTAACTCAGAGATTAAGACATTCATTAGCGACGATTCACCATAACCATAAAAGAATTCTCCTACACGTGCTTGAATAGCCGCTTCGGTCTCATCTAGTAGTTGATTTGCTACATATGAGTCATGGTGTTTTACCGTGAGTCTTAAGGTAACCTCCCCTTCACTTGCCAAAGGGGCGATGGTTGGATTTGACTGCGCCCTTAACAAATCATCAATCATGACTTCAAGCTTTGATTCCCCAATGCCGAAAAAACGAAGTACTCTTGATGTAATCGATTCGTTTTTCACATTACCTTTTTGTAAGAGAGGTCTCAGTTGCTCTACGACCATTGGCTCCATCTCTTTAGGTGGACCTGGCAGTAAGACGAATTGACACGTATCAGCTTCAACCACCATACCAGGTGCCATGCCGTAATGATTAGGAAGCACGCGACTTCCTTCAATGACAAGTGCTTGTTTCTTGTTATTTTCAGTCATTGTGATCTTACGCTTTTCAAAAAATGCGATAATAGATGTCAACGCATCTTCATCATATACAAGCTTTTTATTACAAAAATCAGCAACTGTTTCTTTCGTTAAGTCATCTTTCGTTGGTCCAAGACCGCCAGTTAGAATGACTAAATCTGAACGATTAGCAGCCGTTGTAACGACTTCACTTAAACGCCTTGTATTATCCCCGACAACTACTTGGTAATGAACGTCAATACCATGAGTAGCCAGCTCAACCGATAAGAATTGTGCATTTGTATTGACGATTTGGCCAAGTAAAAGTTCTGATCCTACTGCAATAATCTCGGCTCTCATGGTCCTTCCCCCTTACTTTGACTTTAAAATCACATGACGATTTTTCATAAAATAATCAATTCCTGATAATAAAGTTAAAATTGTAGCAATCCAAATTGATATCATGTCAAAAGGGATTGATAACGCTTCGAAAGGAAGGTTGTAAAGCATCAATGCAGAGATCCCGATGATTTGCCAAACGGTTTTCCATTTCCCTAAATTACTGGCAGCGATCACATGACCGTCAGCTGCAGCCACAAGTCTAATACCTGTTACCGCAAACTCTCTACTAATAATGATGATCGCCATCCAAGCAGGCAAGAGCCCTAGCTCTACAAGACCGATCAAAGCGGCTGTAATCAGTAATTTGTCTGCAAGTGGGTCCAGAAATTTCCCGAAGTTCGTCACAAGATTTAATTTACGTGCATAGTACCCATCTAACCAATCAGTCGCTGCTGCAAAAATAAATAGAAGCGCGGCAATAAAATGAGCAACCGGGATCGTTACCCCAAGCCATACCCATTCTCCAAAAGGTAAGGGGGCTAATAAGAAGATCATAAAAATCGGTATTAAACAGATTCTTGAAATTGTAATTTTATTAGGTAAATTCACCAAACGTCCCTTCTTTCATCAGTATGCTATGTATTTATCTCATGTTGACAAATTGAACAGGGAAGTCGAAATCCTGCTGTTTCATTACCTGAATGACATGCTGCAGGTCATCTATACTCTTTGCCGTCACGCGCACTTGCTCATTTTGAATTTGTGCTTTCACTTTTAGCTTCTCATCTCGAATAAGTTTCGTGATTTTTTTTGCGCGATCAGCACTTAACCCTTTTACTAATGTGACGACTTGGCGCACAGTACCGCCATGGGCACGTTCAATTTTCCCATAATCCATTGCTTTTTGAGAAAGACCACGCTTAATGAATTTAGATTGTAGAATATCAATAACACTTTCTAACTTGTATTCATCATCAGAAATAATCGTAATGTGATCGGCGTCTGTTCTTTCAATCGAGCTTTTAGACCCTTTAAAATCATAACGATTTCCGATCTCCTTCATTGCTTGGACAATTGCATTATCGACCTCTTGCCCATCAATATCTGAAACAATATCAAATGAATGCTCTTTTGCCATATGCGTGTCACTCCATTCCCTATCTCTTTTCTAAAGGCTACCTCATATTGTACCATATTATGGACTGATTTGAGAAACATGTAGGACCTCTTGTGCCAAACAAAAAAAGAGTAGCAGAAAACGCTACTCTCTTCCTTTATTCATTAGAATTATTGACAACATTAACTTTCTGATGGATGGCATCTAACTCAAATTCTACTTCCTCATCATTAATGATTAAGGTTACGTTTTGAGAAGCACCGAAGTTAAACTCGACTTCTTCTTCTCCATCAAATTGATACGTTAATTCATCTCCATCTGCAGGTGTACCACTATAGATAAATGAACCCTCTGCATCTTTCACATCAACATATGAACTTCCACTAAACTGAATGACCACATCAAAGCGATCTCCTTCTAATTCGTAAAACGTCGTATTCCCACTGCTATCGACTACGTTTAACTCGCTAGAAGCCGTTTCTTCTTCTTCTTCTTCCTCTTCTTCAACTGCTGGCTCTTCTTCAACTGGTTCTTCTTCCGTATCAGGCTCTACATCTGCCTCAGGTTCTTCTGGTTCTGTTGCCTGGTCTGAAAAATCAGCATCTACATTCTCCTCTGGGTCAGGAGCCATAGCAGCATCTCTCTCACCACCAATATTAGTGGTGACCAGCCATATACCTAATGCTAACACTACTAAAAATGCTAGCGCTATAACAGCAGGCAGAAATGCCGGTGTTTTAGATGAAGACTTTTTCGTTGGACGGACGGCAGACTTCGACCGCTCTGACCTAGAAGGTAAATCAATCGCTTCCTTCTGAGGGTTGGGCAACTCACTCCTGTATTGCTCAAACAATGGCTCAGGGTCTAAACCCACTGCCTCAGCATAAGTTTTTACAAATGCTCTAGCATAAAAAAGGCCAGGTAACGTATCAAAGCGCCCTTCTTCAATTGCAAGTAAATACCGTTTTTGAATCTTTGTAGTACGTTGGAGATCTTCAAGAGACAGTCCCTTTTGTTCTCGTGTTTCCCTTAAAAATTGACCTAATTCTGACACTCTAAACACCTACCTACAACTTTAACTAATATCAAATGAAGAAAAACCCGATTCCATCATCTCATAAGAAATCTTCTCTTTCTCATTGTTTCGAAGTTCAATAATACAATCAAAATCTTCAAGCTCATATTCCGTTTCACGGACAAAAATATCAGGATGTTCAACCACTTTCACAGCCGAAAGTCTCATAATATCTCTTACTAGCGTGCGATGGCGCTCAGTTGAACGCATCGTTGATACAATTCCATCAATAATAAAAATATGATCCTCACTTAACTCGTCATCAGCTAATTGGTTCCTCACTGTTTGACGGAGCAAGGTAGAAGAAATAAACGACCAACGCTTGTTGGCACATACACTTGCAGCAACAATCGATTCTGTTTTACCCACTCGCGGCATTCCTCTGATACCCACTAAATAATGACCGTCACGTTTAAATAATTCAGCCATAAAGTCTACAAGTAAACCTAGTTCAGTACGAATAAAACGAAACGTTTTGCGATCATCTGCATCTCGCTCAATATAACGTCCATGACGAATGGCTAAACGATCTCTTAAATGTGGCTCACGAAATTTACGAACTGTAATGCTGTCAATGGTATGTAAAATGGCATGAAACCTGGCCACTTGATCATCACTAGCACTTCGAATAAGCATACCGCGACGCATATCATCCACACCATTAATTGTGACAATATTAATCTTTAACATCCCAAGTAATGATGAAATATCTCCAAGTAAACCTGGTCTATTATTATGAATTTGATATTCTAAGTACCATTCTTTCATTTGTTATAACGTCACCTTTCTATCATGGAATAAGAAGCATCTAGGTAACTCATTAACACTTGTACAATTTGACAAATTCATCTATATTTCACTACTTCTTAATGATAATGGATTTTACTTGTAATTGAAAGAGCTTTGTCCGTTTAAATCGTGAAATAAACAAAAAGAAGGAGGAACACATATTTTACTATAGACTTGATACCCTTCCTATACCTTTATCATAAATTATTTTCCCAACATAGAAAAAAAACGTCGCAGCGTTTGCGACGTTTTTCTTTGTTATCCTTCGTTTCGAACTAATTTAACCATCATATTTGCAATCGCATGCTGTTCAGCTTCATCAGCGACTTTCCACATTTCAGCTAAAACACGCTCTTGCTCATTTTTAGGTTCAACTTGTTGTGCCAAGTATTCGCCCACTTGATAGGCAACATCTGAAACAACATTCTCGTTCATACCCTCATGTTGAGCTTGATCCAGACGATCACCTAAAAAGTCTTTCCACTGGTTCCAATTATCAAGTACAGACATATTAGCCCCTCCTTAAAGAAAATGTACTACATGATTATTTTCTCAAAAGAGGTTCCTTTTTATGCATCCCTTTTAACAATACCAAGCACCATTCACCGATAATATTTGTCCATTAATGTAATTCGATTTATCTGAGCAAAGAAACGCAACAGCATCTGCAATATCTTGTGGTTGACCAAGTGTACCGGCTGGAATGTCCATTTCTAATGATTGAATATCCTCATTTGAATAATCGCTAAGCATATCTGTTGAAATGGCGCCAGGTGCAACCCCATTTACCTGGATATTACTCATCGCTACTTCCTTCGCTAAACTTTTTATGAAGCTGTTCAACCCACCCTTTGCTGCTGAATAACCTACTTCACAAGCAGCTCCAGTAAGCCCCCATATTGATGAGATAGCGATGATTTTGCCTCTTTTCTCTCTAATCATATGTGGCAATAATTTGCGTGTAATCTTCATCGGGTTAAGCAAATGGATATTGATTAATTCCTCTAGTGCTTCATTAGTCAATTCGGTAAAAAGTTCACTACTGCTTAGCCCACCATTATGTATGACGATATCAATTTGAGCATAGAGCGCATCAAGAAGCGTTTTAGCTCCAGTTCCCTGACTCAAGTCCGCTTGAATGATATGGACAAGAGCCCCTCGTTGTTCGCATTCTCTGCTTACTTCCATGATCGATTCCTTACTTTGATAATAATGCAAAAAGAGAGCGCACCCGGGTGCAGCTAGCTCTTTTGCAATCGCTGCTCCGATCCCGCGTGACGCTCCAGTAATCAAAATGTTTTTCATCTTACTTCCCCGCATCTTCCGCTTTCACCTGACATACAGTAAAGCGTTTGAAATCAAAATGTTCTTCTAAGACATCTTTTAACTGGTCTGAATTTATGGCTTCTAATGTAGGTACGACATCGAATAAATTCATCTCATTAAACTGATATCTGGTAAACTGATTTGCAATGTATTCTGGTGAATTTAGTGAACGGAGGAATGAGCCGATTTTCTTTTTGACTGCGCGATTCACTATTTTTTCATCAAGTGATGATTTTTTGAAGTCAGTAATCATTTCTTTGATTGCCTCAGCTAATTCATCTGGCTTTTTGGTGTCCCCACCTAAGATCGTAAATCCAAATCCTTCTTCTGCAGAGTAATCAAACGAAAATGAATCATCAATCAAGCCTTGTTCATGTAAGTTTTGATAATTAGCAGAGCTTTGACCAAACATGAGATCAAGCAAGATGTTTATCGATAATTCGTGCTTTAATAACTCTTCACCTTGTCTTGTTGGGTTAGACTCTTTAAACCCTACTAAACACTTCGGTGTCTGGACTGGCATTTTTATCACGTTTCGTTCAGTGGCCACTTCACTTGGTTCATCGTCAAAGAAACGATTGATCGTCTCTGGCTTTGGAAACGATTTTTGAGCTTGATTCTCTTTCACTTGTTTCATAATTTCCTCAGCATCAACCGGTCCAATGACGAACAGAAGCATATTATTGGGGTGATAGAATGTCTCATAACAAGTGTACAATAAATCTTTTGTAACCTTTGAAATAGAGTCAATCGTACCTGCAATATCAAGCTTTACAGGATGATTAACAAACATATTTTCAATGACACCAAAATAAGCTCTCCAGTCTGGATTATCATCGTACATCGTGATCTCCTGTCCAATGATCCCTTTTTCCTTCTCAACACTTTCTTCAGTGAAATAAGGGTGTTGAACAAAATTTAACAATGTATCAAGGTTTTTCTCAACATTCGATGTGCTTGAAAATAAATATGCTGTTCTGGTGAAGCTCGTAAAAGCATTTGCAGATGCACCTTGTTTACTGAAATCTTGAAACACATCGCCATTCTCATCTTCAAACATTTTATGCTCAAGGAAATGAGCAATTCCATCTGGCACATGAATAGGCTCGTTACTGCCAAGCGGTGTAAACTTATTATCGATTGAGCCATATTTCGTTGTAAACGTAGCAAACGTTTTGTTAAACCCTTCTTTAGGAAGAATATAGACATCAAGCCCATTTTCTAACGTTTCATGATACAACGTTTCGTTTAGTTGATTAAACGTTACTGGCTTCATTTCGACTCCTCCCCTTTTAAGAAATAAATCGTATCAAGTTCCACTTTTTTAGAGGCTTGAATGACATCTTCCTTAGTAACTTGATCAATTTCATTAAGTAAATCTTCTAAAGAACGCTTATGCCCGCTTACAATTTGATGGTAAGAAAGTTCTACATACCCTCTCGCTACATCCGATGTCTCGAGCACTTGGTTTTTCAACATTGCTTTCGTTTGATCTAGCTCAGCATCTGTAAAATCACCATCGCGCATCGCGTCTAACTGTTCTTTAATAATCGTGACGGCACGGTCATACTTTGCAAATTCGATCCCGCTCATTACCATTAAAATCCCTTTATGACTTTCATATCTAGACGCTGCATAATAAGCCAAACTTTCTTTTTCGCGCACATTGATGAAAAGTTTTGAATGGGAGAATCCTCCGAACAGGCCATTACATACTTGCATGGCTACATAATCATCATCTGCAAACGTTGTGTAAGTACGGAAACCAATATGCAATTTTCCTTGTTTAACATCTTGCTCATCAGTCACGATGTTCTCTTGTTTAACTTTCGGGCTTTCTGAACTTGCAGGAACTTGATCAACAGGTGTTCGGTTAGAGAATGTAAAATAGTTCTCGATTTTCCCAATCGCCTCTGACTCTTCCATATCCCCAACCACATAAAAGTCAATTCGATCATTTTTAAGTAATTGATTGTAATAACTAAATAAAGATTCAGGTGTAATCGCTTCCACTTGTTCAACCGTACCGTATGCCGTAAGACCGAATGGTTCATCCTTACACATTTCTTCTGTGATTCGAACGTTTGCATACCTCATTTTGTCATCATACACAGATTGAATCCGTTGTATTAATGATCGTTTTTCACTTTCAATAATGGATGATTTAAAGGCTTCTCCTTCAACCACGGGGTCTAATAGTACTTCTGATAATAATTTGAGACCCTCTTCAAATAGTGGTGTTTGGTCCGTTAAGAACTTCTCATTCGCAACATCTAAACGAATCGTTATAATATGCTGCTCTCCCTTTTTTTGAACATCAGAAGCTAACATTGCACCGTATAATTCATCAAGTCGCCCGCGAACATCTTTTCTAGAAGGAGATTTAGCTGTTCCATTTTGCAACACATGAGGCAACAATGCTCGCATTGCCACCGTTTCACGCTCTAATGGAGCTTTTATCATTAACATTAATGTATTGGTTTTATAACGATCCGTTTTAATAGTATGGATCGTTAGTCCTTTGAACTCTTTTGTTTGTTCCGTAAGTTGCATAAAATCATCTCCTTTTTACCATTCATGCATAGTTTATGCCTTAACGCGCTTTCTTACTACGTGGAACTTAAATTTATCCGCTCTAAAATAGTTCAAAGAATAGAGGAGAGGCTGTTCACTTTGATCATAGTGAATCTGCTTTAACAATAGAAGAGATGTTTCAGGATCACATTCTAACGTTTCAGAGACACGCTCATGAAAGCCGATTGGCTCAATATATGTGACTGCATAAGAGATCGAATGTCCAATTTCTTCTAAATAATTGAAGATCGACTTTGTCTCGTGTATGGAGTGATTCTCTAACAATTGATTCGGGACCTTATCTAAACAATAGACAACTGGAACCTGATCAGCTGTTCTGACTCGTTCAATCGCCATGACTTCTTTTAGATCCTCTAGATTAAAGCGACGACGATCTTCATCTGTTGCTTCGCGTACAGCTGAAGATAAAAAGATCGTCCCTGGCTCCATATTGGCTTGTTTGATCATGTCCGTTACACTATACAATTCCTCAATTCCTGCTGAGAACAAAGGTTTCGTGTGAACAAATGTCCCGACGCCATGACGCCTTACAACGACTCCCTCTTCCTCTAATAAACGTAGCGCTTCGCGTAATGTAGCTCTACTTACTCCAAGCTGCTTCGATAATTCAAATTCAGAAGGCAGTTTTTCTCCTTCTTCATACACTTGATTCTCGATATCCTCTTTAATACGATCAATTACTTGTAAATACAACGGACGATGATCTGCTTTAATCAAAGTCTCCACTCCTTTAGTTCTTATTCTCTCTCTCCACTTTACGATGTAGCATCTATATCTTCATTTTCTTTTTTTGAAACGAGAACTTCACGCGGTTTACTACCTTCGTAAGGACCAACAATCCCCCTTACTTCCATTTCATCAATTAACCTTGCTGCGCGTGTGTAACCGATACGAAACCGTCGTTGCAACATGGATACTGATGCAGTTTCCATTTCAGTTACTAATTGAACAGCATCGTCATACAAATCATCATTGACCTTATCTTTTACTTCAGGAGCCTCTGTTGGTGTCATTTCTTCTTGATACTGAGCTTTCTGTTGTGAAATAACAAAGTCCACAATCTCTTCTACCTCATTATCGGATAAAAAAGCACCTTGAATTCTTGTTGGTTTGTTTGCACCCATAGGCAAGTACAACATGTCCCCCCTGCCAAGCAGCTTCTCGGCCCCACCAGAGTCTAAAATCGTCCTCGAGTCTGTTTGAGATGAAACTCCGAAGGCAATTCGAGAAGGGATATTTGCTTTTATTACACCTGTAATTACATCAACAGAAGGTCTTTGAGTCGCAATTATCATATGAATACCAGCAGCACGAGCCATTTGAGCAAGTCGGGCAATTGAGTCTTCTACATCACCTGAAGCTACCATCATCAAATCAGCTAATTCATCAACAATCACAACAATATAGGGTAATGTTGGTTGTTTCGCTTCTTCTGTTTTATTTTGTTTATGAATAAGTTCATTATAACCTTCAATATTTCTTGTGCCCGTATGAGAAAACAAATCATAGCGTCGTTCCATCTCAGCAACGACTTTTTTTAGTGCTTGTGATGCCTTTTTAGCTTCAGTCACTACAGGAGTTAAAAGATGTGGTATCCCATTGTACATATTAAGCTCAACCATTTTTGGGTCAATCATCATTAACTTCACTTCATGAGGCTTCGCTTTCATGAGTATACTTGTAATAATACCATTAATACAAACACTCTTCCCACTACCGGTTGCACCCGCAACAAGTAAATGTGGCATTTTATTTAATGGAGCAAGCACTGGTTCACCTGAAATATCTCTTCCTAATCCAACCGCCAATACATGGTCATCCTTTTTGGAGCGTTCAGAATCAAGAACTTCTCTCAACGTTACGATCGCCACCTCTTGATTTGGCACCTCAATTCCAATCGCTGATTTACCAGGAATGGGAGCTTCCATGCGAATATCCTTTGCCGCTAGTGCTAGGGCGAGGTCATCTGCTAGATTAACAATTTTACTCACTTTCACGCCCACACTCGGGTTCACTTCATACTTCGTCACAGCAGGCCCTAGGTGAACTTTAGAAACTCTTGCTTTTACCCCAAAGCTCTCAAGCGTTTGTTCGAGCTTTCTCGCATTAGAAGTAAGTTGTCTTTTTTCATTGTATTGACCGGTATTATTAGGGAGCTTTAACATATCCAGAGCAGGAAGCTTGTATGACTCATTCGCTTCATCAGCTGTAATGAGTGAAACTGGAACGGTATCTTCCGCTTGCTCCTCGTCGTCTTTTTCACTCGTCTTTTGGTCTTTTCCTTTTTCAGGTGTAGCCTTCGTTTGGCTAGTGGTATCTTGTAACGGCTGTTGATAGGCCTTTTGTGTAAAGTCAACGATCTCAGGCTCTATTTCTTCTTGTTCTGTCACAACCTCTTCAGGCTCATCCCCATGTAGTTTTTTACGTTGTTTTTTCCGTTCTTCATATGCCTCTTTTTCATCCGTCATTTTTTGTTTCGTCTTTTCTTTCATCGTTTTCAACTCATCAAAAAATGATAGGATTGTATCTGCCGCAAAAACGTACACTCTTTTGAATAAACGTCCTACTAATTCTGAGAGTGAACGGCCTGTTAGTAAAATCATCCCGACGACAAACAAAATGAAACATAAAAAATATGTACCTGCTTCTGCAAAGAGAAAATGACTTATAGCAAAAGCGATTGAGCCAATCATTCCTCCGCCTAGGTCTGTAGGAGGGACCTCTCCTCTCATCTCCATCCAAAATAAGTTCCATGTGTTACGAATAACCGATTGGTCTTGAAACCCTTCACGGTTATTTAAATGATGGAACAAGCCAACATGACTAAATAGCGTTAGTGAGAGGACAATCACATAAAAACCTGCCATCCTTCTCGACCAAAAAGCTGGTCGCTTACGTTTAATCATAATATAAAGAGCAACGACTAATAATCCGCCCGCTAAAATCACAAACCATTGGCCTAAGAAAAATCGAAACAGTCTAACAAATGTCTCCCCAACTGTCCCTAATCTTGCCAAAGTAACGACGGCAATCACTAATAATCCGAGTCCAATCAATTCAAATGTAAGCTGTGATTTCCACTCGGTCTTTTTTTTCTTTTTACGTCTTGCCATCAATTTCACCTCATTTTACTACAACCTGCTTAATCGTTTTTTTCAAAACGAACACACATAGTGAAGAAGCAGCCAAAATTGGCTGCTTCGACCATGCTTGGATTAAATTAATTATAGCATAATAACGGATCGGTCTACATAGCTAAAATTGAGGTTTTGCTTGAATAATCGTGCCTGGAGAATAGCCGGGATTTAAATAGCTCATCGGATTGCTGCTCATTAATCGAACAATTTTATATTGACTTGCATTTACTTGTTCGACTATGAGTTGGCCATCGGCACAATTGACGACTTGCTGGGTCGCATACACAGATTCATCTTGCGGAAAGATTTGATCATGAGGCATCATTGTGTATAAAATCATTGCACCATGTCCCCCTCATCTTTTACAGGCTTATTTGCATCGATAAGTGTATTTAATTTCTTTAACGCTTGCCCGATCCCGCCTACTTCGTCGATTAAACCATACTCTACTGCATCCGTACCCACTACATTCGTTCCAATATCCCTTGTTAAATTCCCTTTAGAAAGCATTAGCTCTTTAAATTTCTCTTCTGAAATTCCTGATTGTTGAGTCACAAAACTAATCACGCGCTCTTGCATCTTATCTAAGTACTCAAATGTTTGCGGTACACCGATAACAAGACCTGTCAGCCTTACAGGGTGAATCGTCATCGTAGCCGTCTTGGCAATAAAAGAATAATTAGCGGCTACAGCAATTGGTACCCCAATCGAATGTCCTCCTCCTAATACAAGCGTTACACTTGGCTTAGACATAGAAGCTACCATCTCAGAAATGGCAAGTCCTGCTTCCACATCGCCCCCAACTGTATTTAAAATTAATAGCAACCCTTCAATTTTAGGGTTTTGTTCGACTGCTACGAGTTGCGGAATGATGTGCTCATACTTTGTCGTTTTATTTTGAGGCGGCAGTTGCATATGACCTTCAATTTGCCCAATAATCGTCATGCAATGAATATTCGAGGTTTCCATATCAGGTACATTGGTTTGCCCTAACTCTTGTATTTTCTCTAGAATCCCTGATCCTTTTTGTTCCTTCTGAGGTGATTGCGGGGCTTGTGGTTGATCTTGTTGTTCTTGATGATAGTATTCCATCGACATCTCTTGTGCCCTCCTTCATTGTTCTGTACAAATAGTATGAACGACAAAGTGATAAATCATTCTACTGACAAATAAAAAGACATGCCGCATTAGCATGTCTTTTCGTTGTTTCTATACTTCCATAATAATTGGAAGGATCATTGGACGACGTTTTGTTTGTTCGAATAAGAAACGACTTAAACCTTCACGAACATTACTTTTTAACGATGACCACTCATTGACATTTTCCGTTACACATTTCTTAAGAATCGTGCTAACCAATTCGTTTGAATCATCAAGTAATTTCTCAGATTCACGAACATACACAAACCCTCGCGAAATGATATTTGGACCCGAGACAATTTCTCCAGTCTTCTTGTTTAAAGTTACGACCACAACAAGAATCCCGTCTTTTGATAGGAGACGACGATCTCTTAATACGATGTTACCAACGTCACCTACTCCTAAACCATCGATTAAGACATTACCAGAAGGAACTTTTCCGCCTCTTCTCGCTTGTCCTTTTGTAAATTCAACGACTTCACCTTTATCTACTAAGTAGATATGTTCTTCTTTTACTCCTACTTCAATCGCTAAAGAACGGTGAGCATGTTGCATTCTGAATTCACCATGAATCGGGACAAAGAATTTTGGTTTCATTAGGTTCAGCATTAATTTTAATTCTTCTTGACTACCATGGCCTGAAGCGTGAACTTTTGATTGTCCGTAAACAACATCCGCACCAATACGATGAAGCTTGTCGATAATAGCTGATACAGACTTTTCGTTCCCCGGAATAGCTGAAGCTGCAATAATCACTGTATCTTGCTCAGTAATCGTAATTTGACGATGCGCTCCTTTTGCCATTCGTGTTAATGCACTCATCGGTTCGCCTTGAGACCCAGTTGTCACAATCGCAAGTTGATGATCCTTGTATTTGCCAACTTCATCAATATCGATTAAAAGATTATCTGGCATTTTTAAATAGCCTAGTTTTGATGCAATCGTAATCACTCGAACCATGCTTTTTCCAACGACCGCTAGCTTACGATTGGCCTTAACAGCTGCATGGATAACTTGTTGAACACGATGAACATTTGATGCGAAAGTGGTAACAATGATGCGCCCCTCAGTATGTTCAAATACGTCTGCGATTCCTTGACCAACCTCTGTTTCTGATTTCGTTGTTCCAGGACGTTCCGCATTTGTACTATCAGATAACAAGCAAAGAACTCCTTTTGAGCCTATTGCAGCCATCTTGCCGATATCAGCTTGCTTCCCATCGACTGGTGTTTGATCAAATTTGAAATCACCTGTATGTACGATTGCACCTTGAGAAGTTTCAACACAGACTCCAATAGAATCTGGAATACTGTGATTCACGCGGAAGAATGATACATCTGTTGAACCAACCTTAATACGTGAATTTGAATCAATCAGCTTCAGTGTTGTTTGGCGGATGATACCCGCTTCTTTTAATTTTTCTTCAACCAAACCAAGGGTTAATTTTGTCCCATAGACTGGAACATTCAATTTTTTTAATACATAACTTAACCCGCCGATATGATCTTCATGACCATGTGTTAAAATGATACCTCTCACACGATCTTTTTGCTCCAATAAATACGACACATCAGGAATAACAATATCAACTCCCAACATATCATCATCTGGAAACATTAAACCTGCATCGACAACAATAATATCGTCGTCTACTTCTATTCCGTACATATTTTTGCCGATTTCTCCGACTCCACCTAAGGCAAAAACACGTACTTTCTCTGTCTGTTGCTTTGACACTTGGCGTTCCTCCTAAATATAAATTAAACGTTGTATGAAAAGAAAAAGGATTTTTCCACTTGTATATACGGTGGAAAAAATCATTTTCTAATACGCTATTACTATAATAAATCATTCGTCTTCTTCACTTTACTTCAGTACTACTCTACGCTTTGAACCGTTCGCTTCCTTTGGCAAAGTTGGTTCCGAATAAAGAAAAAAGCAACATTTCCGTTGTTGCTCTTCACAACCCGTACGAATCACTTGCAATTAGTATACCTTATTCTTGAAATGAAACACAAGACTGAACTTCCTCAACTTCCATTATCATGAAACAAAAACAAAGAAAAAGCCTAACCTTTATAGGTTAGACTCTTGTATGGTGGAAAATACAAACTTTTGCTCATCTTTCGTTAAAGGAACAAGCGGTAGTCTGATGCCACCAACATCTATTCCAATTACTTGCAATGCATATTTCACACAAGTAGGATTTGGCGCATGAAACATCGCTCTCATCACTGGAAGTAGGGATCGGTGTATTTGGGCAGCACTCTCCACATTACCGGCAATAAAAGCCTGAATCATCTTTTGCATCTCGCGACCAGCTACATGTGAAACAACGGATACGACTCCATCTGCTCCAATCGATAGAGCAGGCAATGTAAGGGAATCATCACCACTATAAACAAAAAAGTCATCTGCTGTATTCTCTATAATCGAAGCCATCTGTTCAAGGTCGCCACTTGCTTCCTTTACAGCTGTAATATTTTTGATTTTTGCTAACTCTATAATTGTATCTGCTCCAAGATGTACAGAGGTTCTACCAGGTACATTATATAGCATCACAGGTAAATTAGTGGCTGCAGCGATTGTGCTGAAATGCTCATATAAGCCACGTTGCGAAGGCTTATTATAATATGGTGTGACAAGCATGACACCATCTACACCAGCCAATTGTGCCTTTTTTGTCAGTTGAATGGATGATGCAGTATTATTCGTGCCCGTTCCAGCTACAACTGACGCTCTTTTATTCACATACTTTACAGCAAATTGAAATAAAGCTACTTTTTCTTCTTCAGATAATGTAGGGGACTCTCCGGTTGTACCCGCTATAACCAACGTTTCTGTGCCATGATCGATCAAATAATCGATCAGTTTTTTAGTTTTATCGAAATCAACATTTCCCACAGAATCGAATGGAGTAACCATAGCCGTCCATACATGGCCAAAATCCATGTCTCCCAACTCCTTACAAAAGCAATTCTAGCTGACTCATTACAGTTGCTTATTCCCTGCTTCTTCTAGATGAAACATGTAATGGAGTGCATTCACAGCTTTTTTCATATCCTCTTCTTTAACAAGAATCCAAATCGTTGTATGAGAGTCGGCAGATTGCAGAATTTGAATGTTTTCACGTGATAATGCACCTACAATTTTCGCTGTTACCCCTGGTACACCACTCATACCTGCTCCAACAGCTGAAACCTTCGCACAATGACGCTGTACCTCAGGTTCATAGCTCATTTCTCTTAAAATGGCAATCGCACGATCTGCCACTTCATCTGAAACCGTATAGACGACGCCTCTAGGGTTAATGTTGATGAAATCGACACTGATTTTTTCATTTGCCATTGCTTTAAACACTTTCTCTTGCAAGTCAAATTGCCCGTCTTTAGCCAAAACTTTAATTTGCGTAATATTAGACAAGTGAGCAATCCCCGTAATCGTACGATCTTGAACATCTTGGGCCGCTTTTTCAGAAAGCATAGACGTTACAAGAGTCCCTCTACTCGTTGAGTGAGTTGAACGAATATGGATCGGAATTTTTGCTTGCATCGCAATTTCAACTGCACGTGGATGAATGACTTTAGCCCCTTGATAAGCCATATTACAGATTTCATTATAAGTCATGGTATCAAGAGCACGCGCATCGGATACAATCCGCGGATCAGCAGTCATAACACCTTCTACATCCGTAAAAATATCGACCCATTCTGCACCAACAGCTGCTCCAAGAGCAGTGGCGGAAGTATCACTTCCACCACGTCCTAGAGTGGTCATTTCCCCTGTTTTTGATTGCCCTTGGAAACCGGCAACGACCAAGATATCTTGCTGCTCTAGCAGTTTCTTCAAGTGATCTGAGCGCATTTCTAGAATTTTAGCACTCGTAAAGTCATCATTCGTTCTAAAGCCTGCTTGCCCACCTGTTAAGGCTTGAGCACTTGCTCCAAGTTCATTTAACAATTCAGTAAATACGACTGAAGAGATGATTTCACCACATGAGACAAGAAGATCTTGTTCTCTTTTTGAAATATGGTTGTGATCCACTAATTGAAGAAGTGTGTCTGTAGCATATGGTTCACCACTACGTCCCATTGCAGATACAACAACGATCACCTTGTAACCATCTTGGACAGATTTTAATACATGTTGGGCCGCTTTTTTACGGACTTCTTCATCCCTGACAGATGTCCCGCCGAATTTTTGAACTATAATCTTCATAAGACACCTACTCTTCTACGATAAAAGTTGTAATTTAACAAGACTTTCAGCAATTTGGACAGAATTCCATGCAGCACCTTTTAGAAGATTATCTGACACGATCCACATATGGTATCCATTTTCACGATCAAGATCGCGACGAATTCGTCCGACAAAGACATCTTCTTTTCCTACACAATTAGCTGCCATTGGATAAAGCTGCTCGGTGGGATCGTCTTGTAAAGTAACCCCGGGAGCTTCTTGTAGTAATGCTTTCACTTCATCCACTGTAGCGCCAGATTTTTCTGTTTCGATATAGACTGATTCAGAGTGACCTGTTTCGATCGGTAGTCGTACGCAAGTAGCAGCTACTTCGAGTGTATCCATATGCATAATTTTCTTAGTCTCATTAATCATTTTCATTTCTTCAAATGTATATCCATTTTCTTGGAATAAGTCAATTTGCGGAACAGCATTAAATGCAATTTGGTAATGCTTTTTGTCTCCACCTACTGGAAGAATCTCAGGAGTGAAGTCTTCTCCGTTTAAAATAGATTTTGTTTGATCTTTCATTTCTTCAATTGCTTCAAGACCAGCACCAGATACAGCTTGATAAGTAGAAACAACTACTTTTGATAATCCGTACTGCTTACGCATTGGCTCAAGAGCTACGACCATTTGAATGGTGGAGCAATTTGGGTTCGCGATAATCCCATTATGATTACGTAGATCTTCTTCATTAACTTCTGGTACTACAAGTGGAACATCGGGGTCCATTCTAAAAGCACTAGTATTATCAACAACAATGGCACCTCGTTTTACCGCTTCTGGTGCTAATGCTTTTGATACAGAACCTCCTGCACTAAATAGAGCAATTTGAACTCCTTCAAATGATTCTGGAGTTGCCTCTTGAACGATATACGTTTCACCTTTAAAGGTAATTTCTTTACCAGCTGAACGCTTGGATGAAAGCAAGGTTAATTTCCCGATTGGGAAATTGCGTTCCTCTAATGTTTTTAGCATTTGTTGTCCGACTGCACCTGTTGCTCCTACAACAGCTACATGATAGGTTGATGTTGATGTTGTTGTCATTTTTGTTGTTCCCCTTCCTGCGTTCATAAGTTTAATAGATAGACGTATCTTGACGCAATTGAACTGATTATAGCACAATAAATTCAACTTTTCGTCAATTTCCTCTATTAAACTTTAAGGGAAAAGAAGCATTTGTGCAACTTCGTCTAACCGCTAATCTTTGAATTTTTCTACGAGTACAGGCTGATATTGGATGCCAGCTATGGCAGACTCTACTGTATCCACTAATGCTTCCATTCTAGCCACTAACGAGTTTGGCTTTTTAACAGGATCATCTTGACCGAATGGAATAAAGTAAATGTTTTTAGTAGCCATTAACCTCATAATATTGACCCCATTCAATCCCAGTGCATCATTTGTAGAGATTCCAAGTACGACTGGGTTACCATTTCTTAAGGTTGCTTTTGCCCCCATTAAGACGGGAGAGTCCGTTAGGGCATTAGCAAATTTACTCGTTGAATTTCCTGTAATCGGCGCCACTACCATACAATCGAGGGGCGTTTTCGGGCCAAAGGGTTCTGCTTTTACAATCGAGTTCACAATTGGCTCTGAAGTGATTTCTTTAATCTTAGCTAACCAACCCTCACTCTCACCAAATTTAGTATCCGTTGACTCTACCGTATATGTGACAAATGGCGTGACTTTCGCGCCTAAATCGACTAGCTTCTTCATCTCTGGTAGAACGGCATCATATGTGCAGTGAGACCCCGTTAAACCAAACCCAATGTGTTTCCCTTCTAAAGACATAATAATCCTCCTTATAATAAAGCACTTAATAAATAAAATAGTGATGATGCCACCACAGGGGTTCTTAGTCCGCTTGCAAAAGATCAGCTAACACATTTGCTAAGATTCTACCTGCTGTTTTCGGGGCAACGATTCCAGGTAAACCTGGTGCTAGCAAAGCTTTCATTCCCCTTTTCTCTGCATATCTAAAATCCGTTCCACCGGGTTTTGATGCTAAGTCAATAATGAGAGCATGAAGCGGCATTTCTGCTAATACTTTTGCTGTAATAATGAGATCTGGAACAGTGTTAATACATATATCAATTGTCGATACTTCATCGATTAACTTATCTGTATGAAATGGCTTTAAACCCATCTCTGTAATTCTCGCTAATTGATGAGACTCATTGGCCCCTACCGATACATCTGCTCCTAATGCATCAAATGTCCTAGCTACAGACATACCAACGCGACCTAGACCTAAAACAGCTATTTTAGCACTATGAATGGTAATATCCGTATGTTGAATGGCCATCATAATAGCCCCTTCAGCAGTTGGAATCGAATTATAAATTGCGATATCATCTCTACCCATCAACTGCACTAACTTTCGCTTTGCTTTTTTTACACAATCATTTAGGGTTTCGTTGGTTATTCCAGAATAGATCGTACAATGTTCTGGTGTTTGACGAACTATATCATGGGTTAATATGATTTTCTCATTTGAGAAGATTGTTTCTATTTCACCATCAGCGTTCATTCCGCTAACGGGGAGTAAGATCGCATCGACTGAACTCCATTTGACTTCATCCATGGCTTGTTTTGAAGCACCAATATAGCCATCATCTAATTGTTCAAAGCCTACTAATGATAGCTTTGCATCAAGTGTTGATAATTTCCTGATAATTTCAAGCTGTCTTGCGTCACCCCCGATGACGACTATCGCTTTTCCTGTTAACATCAGCGTCCCTACCCCTTTCCTAAAGTAGCTTTCGCCCCCAAACGTAGCCGTGGTTGCTTTGGAGGGAGTAACAATATCTGTTTCGATTCACGATAGCATATGTAAAAACCTATTAATAAGTGAATGAACCTCGGCCTCTTTTTGTAATTATTGAACGTAAACTAAACAAAAAAAACACATTGCCCAAGCAATGTGTTCTTCAGTCGTAGTAACCCATATCGATAATGATCATATCCTGACCGATTTTTTTTACCTGATTCCAATGTACGGTTACTTCCTTTTCTTTTTTCCCAAAACCAAACCACTTCATTGTAGGAATAATAAAAGCTTCTATTTCACCGGTTTCTTCATTAATTAATAGATCTGTTTGACCTAAAATCCCCATTCGTTCCCCTTTTTGATAATCAATGATTTCTTTATTGCTAATTTCACTTAAACGCATGTTCTCCCTCCGCTCTATTGTGATTATACGAGTAGTATATGACTGAGGAAGCCCAAAAAGACCAGCCTTGTAGTGGCTGATCTTTGTCCGGTTAAGATTTAAGTGAAGATGGTACTTCGCCAGTTGAGCTAATTAATGAAATAGCTGGATCGGTTGAGAGAATAGTATCTGCAAGACGATTAACATCTTCTAGGCTCACTTTATTAATTTCATTTATAATATCATCAAGTGTACGATGACGTTTTAACATCAATTCATTCTTACCATTTCTACTCATTCTTGAGTTTGTGCTTTCTAAACTTAACATCAAGCTACCTTTTAATTGCTCTTTGCCGTTATGCAGTTCCTTCTCACTCATCCCTTGCTCTCTAAGAGTAGTCGTTGTTTGATTTAAGGCCACAACTAGTTCATCTAATTGCTCTAGTGCAGTTCCTGCATACACGGTTAACATCCCACTATCTTGATAAGAGGAATGGTAGGAGAATACTGAGTAGCAAAGCCCTCTCTTTTCTCTTATTTCTTGGAAAAGACGACTACTCATGCTTCCACCAAGTAAATTATTTAACAAGATAAGAGAGTAAACATCTTCATGACCAATTGGAAGTCCTGGGTATGCTAAGCAAAGATGAGCTTGCTCTGCCTCTTTTTTTCTTGTAATCAGTTCAGAATGGAAGATAGGCGTAGATGCCTTATATTCAAAAGATGTTGGTTTGACAGCCGAAAAAATTTCTTTAATCGAATCCACTAATTCCTCTGTAATATTACCAGCGACAGAAATAACTACATGATCGCCTGTGTAATAACGATCCATATAAGAACGCAAAGCTTCTTCATCAAAAGTTTTCAACGTATCTTGCGTTCCTAGTATAGGATAACCTAGTGAATGATCACTATAGGCTGCCTTACTAAGTAGATCGTGCACGATATCATCTGGTGTATCATCTACCATTTTAATTTCTTCTAAAACGACATTTCTCTCTTTTATAAGTTCTCCCGCTTCAAACTTCGAGTTAAAAAACATGTCTGATAATACATCAACCGCAATCGGTGCGTGTTCATCTAGTACCTTTGCATAGTAACAAGTGTACTCTTTTGAAGTGAACGCATTTACTTGGCCACCAATTTTATCAAATTCTTCTGCAATGTCAGCTGCACTACGAGTATTTGTTCCTTTAAAGAACATATGCTCCAAGAAGTGTGAAATCCCATTTTCATGTTTATCTTCAAAACGGGAACCTGTGCCAATCCATACCCCAATTGAGACGGATCTTACGGTAGGAATCGTTTCTGCCATTATTCGCACACCATTATCTAGTTCAATCTTCTGTATCAATCTATATCCCCCTATATTCAGTCATCCAGGGTTACACCATTATGATGAACTCTTGATTCAGACATTAATTCTGATACCGTTCCGAGTTCTAGTCCTTTAGCTTTTATACCTTTAATCATGTCCTCAAGGCCGATAGCTGTTGGTTCTGTTGGATGCATCAATACCATTGCACCCGGATGAACTTTGCTTAAAACACGATTCACCATTTCCTCTGGTTGTGGACGTTTCCAGTCAACGGTATCTACAGACCATAAGATTGTCATCATTCCATGTACGGAAGCTTGATCTATAACTGTTTGTGAATAACTTCCACTAGGAGGGGCAAACCATTTTGGTGTAACATCTAGCGTTGCAAGTATGACATCATTCGTTTTTTTGAGTTCTTCATTCATTCTTTCCAAAGTTAATGATTTCATATCAGGGTGAGAATAAGCATGGTTCCCTATTTCATGACCTTGTTCTAAAATCATCGTTGCCATTGTTGGATTACTTTTCACCCATGAACCATCTAAAAAAAAGGTAGACTTTACTCCGTGTTCTTTCATTACTTTTAACATATCAGGAATATATTCATTTCCCCAAGCCACATTAACGAGTAAACTGACCATTGGCTTTTTTTCATTGCCTTTATAGATCGGCGATGGTGGCAAATCCTCTAAGTGAATAGTAGGTTTTATTTCCTCAAATACCAATCGTTGTTCCTCAAATGAGCCCAACTTCTTCATCTTATCATAGGAAGCATTCACGTCAACCATTAACCCATTGTAGCCCGGTACTGCCTTCCAGACTGGATCAATTCTAGCATCAATGGCTGCTTGTTCATAGCCTTCTTTTTTTGCGAGAATCTCTTCATGTAATGGATCTTGTTCCTTCATGACCATTTGAGACTCTTGTTTCAATTCATTTATGTATTGCAATGAGAACGGATTTTGTACAGCTCCAAATGAGATCACCAATAAACAGCAGCATACAAATAAAACGGATGCATGTTTCTTCATCCTCATCAATCCTCCTTCCTTCTAATGGCATCCTATGCAAAAGAAGGACGAGGTAGAACAGAGTTAGTCAACTCCTGCTCATATAAGAAGTAAACATAGTAAAAAAAAGAGACAAGAAATTCCTTGTCTCCTTCTTGTTATTTACCAGCTTGTTCTTGTTTTTCTTTTTCTTCTTTAAGAAGAACTTTACGAGATAAATTCACTCGACCTTGGTTATCAACTTCAGTTACACGAACTAATAGTTCATCACCAAGTTTAACAACATCCTCAACTTTGTTGATTCGTTCTTCAGCTAATTGAGAAATATGAACAAGACCGTCCTTACCTTTAAACAATTCAACAAACGCACCAAACTTCTCGATTCTCTTCACTTTACCAAGATACGTTTGGCCTACTTCTACTTCACGAACAATATCTTCAATGATCTTACGAGCTTGTTCGTTCATTTTGCTATCTACTGAAGAGATGTAAACTGTACCATCTTGTTCGATGTCAATTTTAACTCCAGTCTCTTCGATAATCTTGTTAATCATTTTACCACTTGGTCCAATAACATCGCGGATCTTATCCGGGTTAACATGCATTGTCATGATCTTAGGTGCATACTGAGATAACTCTGTGCGTGATTTAGCAATTGCAGATAACATATTATCTAAAATCACCATACGTCCTCGTTTAGCTTGCTCAAGAGCTTGCTCAAGTACATCACGATTAATACCAGAGATCTTAATATCCATTTGAAGAGCGGTTACGCCTTCTTTTGTACCCGCTACTTTAAAGTCCATATCACCTAATGCATCTTCCATGCCTTGAATATCTGTTAAAACGGTAAGATGTTCTTCGTGTTTTACAAGTCCCATCGCAATACCAGCTACCGGAGCTTTAATTGGTACCCCAGCATCCATCATCGCAAGTGTACTTGCACAAATACTAGCTTGAGAAGTTGAACCATTTGATTCAAGTACCTCAGATACAAGACGGATCGTGTATGGGAAGTCATTTTCATTTGGAATAATTGGCTCAAGCGCACGTTCACCTAAAGCACCATGTCCAATTTCACGACGACCTGGACCACGAATTGGGCCTGTTTCACCGACACTAAATTGAGGGAAGTTATAGTGATGCATGAAACGTTTTGATTCTTCAATACCTAGGCCATCAAGGATTTGAACATCTCCTAGAGCACCTAACGTACAAATACTAAGAGCTTGAGTTTGTCCACGTGTGAATAATCCAGAACCGTGCGTACGCGGTAACATATCGACTTGTGATGCTAGTGGACGAATTTCATCTACTCCACGACCATCAGGACGTACTTTTTCCACAGTAATTAATCTGCGAACTTCTTCTTTTACTACTTTTTGAAGAACTTCTTTAACGTCTCCGACTAAATCAGCATCTTCTTCTTCGAAACGTTCAAGGATTGGCTTCATGACTGCATCAATTGCTTCTTGACGCTCATGCTTTTCTTGAACTTGAACAGCTTTTTTCAAATCAGATTCAGCTAATTGACGAACTTTAGCTTCAAGGTCTGCATCAACCTGCTTTAGTTTAATTTCTTTCTTTTCTTTACCTACTGCCTTAGCGATCTCCTCTTGGAACTCTACTAAGCGTTTGATTTCATCATGACCGTACATGATCGCCTCAAGCATCGTTTCCTCAGGTACTTCATCCGCACCTGCTTCAACCATGTTGATTGCATCTTTTGTACCTGCAACAACTAAGTTAATATCACTATTATCTAGTTGTTCAGTTGTAGGGTTAATAATCAAATCGCCATTATTACGCCCTACCGTTACACCTGCAATGGGACCATCAAAAGGAATATCTGAGATCGAAAGTGCAATAGATGAACCGATCATTGCTGCCATTTCAGATGAACAGTCTTGATCAACACTCATCACGATGCTAATGACTTGAACTTCATTACGGAATCCATCGGGGAATAGTGGGCGGATTGGTCTATCAATGAGACGGCTCGCTAAGATTGCCTTTTCACTCGGACGACCTTCACGCTTAATAAAACCACCTGGGATCTTACCAGCTGCGTATAAACGCTCTTCGTAGTTAACTGTAAGTGGGAAGAAGCTTAAATTCTTAGGTTCTTTTGATGCTGTAACCGTAGATAATACAGCTGTATCGCCATATCGAACGAGTACTGCTCCGTTTGCTTGCTTTGCAAATTGACCTGTTTCTACCGTAAGTTCGCGGCCAGCCCAATCCATCGAAAAAACTTGTCTTTCTTGTTCCATATGCGTACTCCTCTCGTACACTAAAATTATTCAATCTTTTCTTATTATTACCGATTTATGTGAAAAATAAAATAGTCAATCAAGATCCTCTTTTTTAGCGCCTCTGTTTATGTATAATAGCTTAAACATGAGATGTAGGGAGAGATTTCCATCGCTTTTAGATGAAGAAAAAAGCGGGAAATCTCCCGCTTTCATCATGCTTATCGACGTAAGCCAAGCTTGTCAACAAGGTTACGGTAACGAGTAACATCGTTATTACGTAAGTACGTTAACAAGTTACGACGTTGACCTACCATTTTTAGAAGACCACGACGTGAATGGTGATCTTTCTTGTGAGTACGTAAGTGCCCGTTTAATGTGTTGATTTGCTCAGTAAGGATAGCTACTTGAACCTCTGGAGAACCAGTGTCAGTATCATGAGTTTTGAACTCAGCAATTAGCTCGTTCTTGCGCTCTTGTGTTAATGCCATCCTGTTCACCTCCCTTTAAATTATCTCCTATTCCCTAGCAAGCGTCGGTGAATCGTCCTGCCAAGAAACGGATGTGTACTTGAAGTACAACCATTACTATACAACGTTAAGACACATAATGCAAGAAACTTAGATGCTTTTTTCACCAAAATATTCAATTGCTTCTTCTTTGTCTTTTTGAATTTGTGTGATCAGTTCATCCACCTGATTAAACTTCTTCTCGGCACGAATTCTTCTCAGAAAAGAAACAGCAACATTACTGCCATAGATTGATTCATCGAAATCAAAAATATTTACTTCAATGGAAGGAGCGGTGGCACCTGAATGGAAAGTAGGCTTATACCCCACATTGCAAACGCCATTATACTCCTTGCCATTAACGAAAAAGCTTACGGCATATACGCCTGTTTTAGGGATTTTAACGTGATCCGTCGGTTCGACATTTGCTGTTGGAAAGCCGATCGTTCGTCCTCGTTTGTCACCGTCAATTACAGTACCATAAATCTGATAAGGTTCTCCTAAATAAGAAGAGATCTCATCTACTTTTCCTTCATCCAATAGCTCTCTTATTTTCGTAGAGCTGATTTTCACATCGTCTTGTTCTACTTTTTTCACCGTTGTTTGATCAAATTTATTTCTCGAATGGAAGGTAAGTGTTTCCATCGTCCCTTTTCCAAGCGAACCATATGTAAAATCAAATCCAGCTACCACATGTTTCACATCAAGAGCAATCATGTAGTCATCTACAAATTGCTGTGGTGTTAACGAAGCAAATTCCTTGGTAAATGTAATGACATATAATGTATCCACTCCTAATGCTTCTATCTTCTTTTCTTTCAAAGGGAGTGGGGTTAAATAGCGCATAGGCTCTGTTTGCTTTCGCAATACTTCTTTAGGGTGTGGATGAAATGTCATAACCGCTACTTCTAATCCACGCTTACCTGCTTCTATACAAGCTGTTTTTATTACCTTTTGATGGCCGATATGAACCCCATCAAAATAACCAAGCGCAAGTACAGTCGGGCGTTTTTTCAGTGTATTCGCTTCAATTGGGTGATGCAAATAAATCGTATCCATCAAGATTCCCCTTTTTCTGCTTAACTTATATGGGCTAACTCGTAGTCCAGATCATTTTTTCTGGTTTAATAAGACCAGGTTTTGTCGGGTGCTTTTGATAAATCGCTAAGCATTCCCCTTGTTCATTATAAACGGTAAAGCGCAATTCATCTAATCCTTTTTCTTCAGGTAAGACCGAACCATATTTTATGAGTTGCTCGACCGTGTGGTCAACGATTAGTTTCGGTAGGTGCTGAACCGCTTCATCCAGAGGCCGCAACTTATCCACTCTTGCATCAATTGACTCTAACGCCTCTAATTCTTCTAACGTCGTACACATTTCAGTTGTGTAAGGGCCTGACGCTGTTCGTTTCAAGGCAGACATATGAGCTGGAAAACCTAACGTTTTACCCAGGTCAACGGCAAGCGTGCGAACGTATGTCCCTTTGCTACATATAACTTTAAATGGAAAAGAAAAGGTCTTCATACCCTCGTTATATGTTACATCACCGATTAAATCAAGTTCAAAGATGGTCACTTGTCTTTTAGGTCGTTCTACCGTTTGATTTTTCCGGGCATACTCATATAACTTTTTGCCATTTACTTTAACAGCCGAATACATAGGTGGAACTTGCGTGATTTCCCCTTTAAAAGAAGACAATAACGCGAGGATTTCGTCTTTAGACCACGGATTGTTTACTTCCATACGCTCGACAATCTCTCCGCTTTTATCTTCGGTGGTAGTTGAATACCCTATCGTCGCTTCGCCAATATATGTTTTTGTGTAATCAGACATATATTGAGCAACTTTTGTGGCACGTCCAATACAGATCGGTAACACACCCACGACATCTGGATCTAATGTACCAGTATGACCTACCTTTTTCGTTTGGAATAAACGCCGGATCTTTATCACACAATCATGTGATGTCATACCAGCTGGCTTTAAGAGTGGCAAAATACCTTCAAGCTGTTTCATACAGACACCTCTAATTCATTCAGCATTTCCTTTATACGTGCTGAAAAAGGATAGAAAGCAAGTGCTCCCTATCCTCTTACAAGCATTATTCATAAACGCTGAACACTATTTATTTAAATCTTTTAATAATGTTTCAATACGATTACCATACTCAATCGATTCATCAAATTCAAAGGTTAATTCAGGTGTTTTACGTAAACGAATTCGTTTACCAATCTCTGAACGGATAAAACCTTTCGCTTTTGAAAGTCCACTTAGAGTAGCTTCCTTTTGTTCATCACTGCCAAGAACAGTAATAAACACAGTTGCTTGCTGCAGATCACCCGTTACATCTACACCAGTAATCGTGACAAAGCTAATACGAGGATCTTTCAATTCTCGCATAATAATATCACTTAACTCTTTTTTCATTTGTTCGCCAACACGATTTGCTCGAACGTTACTCATAGTTGTTCACCTCTGTTTATACGATTATAACCACTCATATGTTGTGACCGTCCGTTCAGCTTCTGACTCTGTATCAATAAACTTGATCGCACGCTCGAGTTCCCTCTCACAGATGACTCTCTCGTTTGATACAGTGACAATCGTAAGCTCGGCGCGTTGCCACACATCTTGAAAGTTTGTTTCTGCTACTGCTAGATTAAAACGTTGCTTCAGCCTTGTTACTAGGCTTTTTAGAACAGAACGCTTCTCTTTAAGTGAATGGGCATCATAAATTAGAAGCTCACAACGGACCGAACCGATGATCATTTACGTTCAATTTCCTCCATCACATACGCTTCAATAACATCGCCTTCTTTGATGTCATTAAACTTTTCAAGAGTAATACCACATTCATAACCTGCAGCAACTTCTTTTGCATCATCTTTGAAACGTTTCAATGCGTTAATAGCACCTTCATAAATAACAATACCATCACGGATTAAACGAACAGTAGAGTCTCTTGAGACTTTCCCTTCCGTTACATAAGCACCGGCAATTGTACCAACTTTAGATACTTTAAACGTCGTACGGATCTCAACTTGACCAATCACTTTTTCTTCAAATTCAGGATCAAGCATCCCTTTCATAGCCGATTCAATCTCATCAATCGCGTTATAAATAACACGATGTAAGCGAATATCTACTTTTTCAACTTCAGCAGTACGTTTTGCTCCATTATCAGGACGAACGTTAAATCCAATAACAATAGCATTTGAAGCTGAAGCAAGAATGATATCCGATTCTGTGATCGCCCCTACTCCGGTATGGATGATGTTAACTTTTACGCCTGCAACATCGATTTTCTCAAGAGAGCCTCTCATTGCTTCAACTGCACCTTGAACATCAGCTTTAATGATGATGTTGATATCTTTTACTTCCCCTTGCTGAATTTGATTAAATAAATCATCAAGACTTACTCTAGAACTATCAGCACGGTTCTCTTCACGTTGGCGACTCGTACGAGCTTCACCGATATGACGAGCTGTTTTCTCATCTGCGAATACTTGGAACTGATCCCCAGCTTGAGGCACTTCATTTAGACCAGTAATCTCTACTGGAGCTGAAGGACCTACTTCTTTCACACGACGACCAAGATCATTGACCATTGCACGAACACGACCGAATGCGTGCCCTACAACAATTGGATCACCAATTTTCAATGTCCCATTCTGTACTAGTAGTGTCGCTACAGCACCGCGTCCTTTATCAAGCTCAGCTTCTACAACTGTACCACGAGCCATACGATCAGGATTTGCTTTTAATTCAGCTACTTCAGAAACAAGAAGAATCATTTCTAATAATTCATCAATACCCTGGCCATTTAATGCTGAAACATTAACAAAGATTGTGTCTCCACCCCAAGCTTCAGGGACAAGTTCGTACTCGGTTAACTCTTGCATAACACGGTCTGGGTTAGCAGCTTCTTTATCCATTTTATTCACTGCCACAATGATTGGTACTCCAGCAGCTTTTGCATGGCTAATCGCTTCTTTTGTTTGAGGCATAACACCGTCATCTGCTGCCACAACTAGGATTGTAATATCCGTCACTTGAGCTCCACGTGCACGCATCGTTGTAAAGGCTGCGTGACCAGGTGTATCAAGGAACGTAATAGGTTTTCCATTCGTTTCGATTTGATATGCACCAATATGTTGTGTAATTCCGCCAGCTTCTCCAGCTGTCACTTTCGTATTACGGATTGAATCAAGCAATGTTGTTTTACCATGGTCAACGTGACCCATAATTGTAACAACAGGAGGACGTTCTCTTAAGTCTTCCTCTTTTTCTTCCTCTACATAACTATCAAGGTCGATTTTATCAACAACAATTTCTTCTTCTACTTCCACACCATAATCAGTTGCAATAAGCTCAATAGTATCTTTATCAAGTTCTTGGTTAATAGTAGCCATTACACCAAGAGCCATAAGCTTTTTGATCAGTTCAGAAGGTTCTTTATGAAGCTTTTTCGCTAGTTCAGCAACTGTTAATGATTCAATAAATGTAATTTTCTCTGGAAGCGGCTTTGGCTTAGGCGGCTCTTGACGAGGTTTTTCATTACGTTTATTTTGTTGCTTCCCACGATTTTGTTGGAAATTCGGCTTATTGCCTTTTCTCTTGTTATTGTTATTGTTGTTGTTATTATTCATATGATTAGTAGCCTTCCCTTGTTGCTTTTGAGCCGTATTATTCGGCTTGTCTTTTTTCACTTCATTTTGCTTAGGAGCTGGTTTTCCTTCTAACTTAGCAATAACCGAATCATCAATGTAAGACATATGGTTCGATACCGATACATCCATTGTTTTTAATTTCTCAATGACATCTTTACTCGGAACGTTTTTCTCTTTTGCGTATTCATATATTCTCATTTTGCTCATATACGTACCTCCACATTTATTGGTCCAATAATGAGGTCATCTTCTTTGCGAACCCAGGATCTTTTATCCCAACTACCACTCGTTCTGCCTTACCAATTGCAGCTCCAAGTGTAGCTCGATCGCTGACAATTCGAACAGGAACGGAATAATAGCCACATTTGTCCAATATCTTTTTCTTTGTCTGTTCTGCTGCATCATTCGATAAAAGTACCAACCGTACAGATTGATGACGAACATCTTTAATGACGAGCTCTTCCCCAGTGACCAATTGTCTAGCACGTGCAGCAAGACCAAGTAAAGAGACCCATTTAGGTTGTTGGTAGCTCATTTACTTTTGCCCCCGCTGACGTTGTGCTTCTAATTGATCATATTGCTCTTCGGTAAGTTTCACTTGCAAATGTCTTGATAGACTATCTTTCTTTTTCGCTTCTTTAAAGCATTCTTCACTATTGCTAATGTAAGCACCGCGTCCGTTCTTTTTACCTGTAAGATCTAATACAACTTCTCCTTCAGGTGTGCGGACAATTCGCACTAATTCGTGCTTTGGCTTCATTTCTTGAGTAATGATGCACTTTCTGAGAGGAACTTTACGCTGTTTCATGGCCCCGTCTCCTTCTTACTCTTCGTTATGATCTTCTACATCAGGTACAAACGTTTCTTCTAGAGGAGCAAGGTCCTCATCATTTAAAAGACCTAATTCCTTCGCTTCTGACTCACTTTTAATATCAATTTTCCACCCTGTTAACTTCGCTGCTAAACGTGCATTTTGACCACGTTTACCGATTGCTAACGATAACTGGTAATCAGGCACAATAACTTGTGTCATTTTGTCTTCTTCGTTTACATTTACTTTCACAACTTTTGATGGACTAAGAGCATTTGCCACATACTCCACAGGATCTTCTGACCAGCGAACAATATCAATTTTTTCACCTTTTAGCTCATCAACAATCGTTTGAACGCGTTGGCCACGAGGTCCTACACAAGAACCAACAGGGTCCACCTCAGGATTTTCAGCGTGTACAGCAATCTTAGAACGATCACCAGCTTCACGTGATACTGATTTAATTTCTACTGTTCCATCATAAATCTCTGGAACTTCTAATTCAAAAAGGCGCTTAAGCAGGCCTGGGTGAGTACGTGAAATTAAAATTTGAGGACCTTTCGTTGTTTTCTCAACTTTCGTAATAAACGCTTTAATGCGATCGTTATGCTTATATGTTTCGTTTGGCATTTGCTCGTTAAGCGGTAATAGTGCCTCTACTTTACCTAAATCAACGTAGATAAAGCGGTGATCTTGACGTTGCACAATCCCCGTCATAATATCCTCTTCACGATCAATGAAGTCTGAGTAGATAATTCCACGTTCTGCTTCACGTACTCGCTGAGTTACGACTTGTTTAGCCGTTTGAGCGGCGATACGGCCGAAATCTTTAGGTGTTACTTCAATTTCAACAATATCATCCACTTCATAGTTCGGGTTGATTCCTTTTGCTTCTTCTAGAGAAATTTCAAGGCGAGCATCAAATACCTCTTCTACAATCGTCTTGCGTGCAAATACGCGAATGCTTCCATTATCGCGATTCACATCAACTCGTACATTTTGCGCTTGGCTAAAATTACGCTTGTACCCTGAGATTAAAGCGGCCTCGATTGCCTCAATAATCACATCTTTACTAATACCTTTTTCTTTCTCTAGTGTCGTTAACGCATCCATAAATTCACTATTCATGAACGTAACATCCCCCTTTCAACTTCCACAAAAAAATATGCTCATATTCAATTAAAAAATAATCGCTAAACGTGCACTTGCTACTTTATCGTACGGAATCTCATAAGATTTCTTACGTGTTTTGATTTTGACTTCAATCGTAATCGTTTCGCCATCAAACTCTTGAAGCATTCCTTCAAATGCTTTCTCACCATCAACTGGCTCATACGTTGTCACGAAAACATTCTTGCCAATGGCCTTTTCGATATCGCGAGCTTTCTTTAACGGTCTTTCAGCCCCAGGTGAGGAGACTTCAAGGAAGTAAGCTTGAGGAATCGGATCCACTTCATCAAGTTTCTCACTCAATTGTTCACTTACTTTCCCGCAATCTTCAAGGTCTACACCTGTATCTGAATCGATAAAGACTCTTAAAAACCAATTAGGCCCTTCCTTTTTAAATTCAACATCAACTAGCTCTAAGTTTAGCCCGTCCAATAGAGGTGTCGCTAACTCAGCTATGATGTCAGTTACTTTCGTACTCATCAATACCCTCCTTGATCTCTTTCCATCTATAAAAAGACGTATTATGCCATCCATACCCTTACATTAAATAGGTCTAAACGAAAACGAAAGAGTGGGTTTCCCCACTCTTTTTAGGTTCCGTATTCTAAGTATTACCATAACAAGGATATCATACTCTCTTGCTATTTGCAACTTGCCACCGCCCTTAAGAAGGCGTCAGAGCACGCTTTACCGGCTTTCACTAAAATAGTGAGAGCTGATTTGAATCAGGCATACCCTCTAGACATCCATGTTCATCTAGATGCTCTAACACGGTTTTTGTCAGGCGAGCTTTCTGCTGCAAATCTTCCTTCGAGAGGAATTCTACATCTTTTCTCGCTTTCACAATATTCAACGCAGCATTTGTTCCGACCCCTGTCATCGCATTAAATGGTGGTAATAAACTCATTCCATCGACGATAAACTCGGTAGCACTTGATTCATAAAGATCCACTTTCTTAAAGGAGAAGCCACGTTCACACATTTCAAGGGCTAACTCAAGGACCGTTAGTACAGCCTTCTCTTTTGGTGCGGCATCTAATCCTTTTGCATTAATCTCCTCGATTTTCGCTTTAATCGCTGTTGAACCTTTGATCATCGTATCAAGATCAAAATCATCTGCTCGAACGGTAAAATAAGAAGCGTAATAAAGGATTGGATGATGGACCTTGAAGTAAGCAATGCGTACAGCCATTAACACATATGCAGCGGCGTGAGCTTTTGGGAACATGTATTTAATCTTCGTACACGAGCCAATATACCAATCAGGTACATCATGTTTTTTCATTTCTTCAACCCATTCTGGCTGAAGCCCTTTTCCTTTACGTACAAACTCCATGATCTTAAAGGCAAGTGATGGTTCTAAGCCCTTATAAATCAAATAAACCATAATATCATCACGACAACCAATAACATCTTTTAACTCGCATGTGCCGTTATAAATTAATTCGTTAGCATTATTCAGCCAAACATCTGTACCATGTGAAAGTCCAGAGATCTGTACTAATTCAGAGAAGGTACTTGGTTTTGTTTCTTCAAGCATTTGACGTACGAAGCGTGTCCCAAATTCAGGGATGCCTAATGTCCCTGTTTTACACATGATTTGATCTTCGGTCACACCAAGTACATCAGGTCCACTAAAGATCTTCATTACTTCAGTATCATCGGTTGGAATCGTCTTAGGGTCGATCCCTGATAAATCTTGAAGCATTCGAATAACGGTTGGATCATCATGACCTAAGATATCTAATTTCAATAAGTTATCATGAATCGAATGGAAGTCAAAGTGTGTCGTTTTCCATTCAGCCGTCTTATCATCAGCAGGAAACTGGATCGGTGTAAAATCATAAATGTCCATGTAATCTGGTACAACGATGATCCCACCGGGGTGCTGTCCGCTTGTTCGTTTTACTCCTGTACAACCTGATACTAAACGATCAATTTCTGCGCCGCGCATATGCAAGTCATGATCTCCTTGATAACCTTTGACGTACCCATATGCCGTCTTTTCAGCTACTGTACCAATTGTCCCTGCACGATACACATATTCCTCACCAAATAACTCTTTCGTGTAATGGTGAGCACGCGGTTGATATTCACCAGAGAAGTTTAAGTCAATATCAGGTACTTTATCTCCTTTAAAGCCAAGGAACGTTTCAAATGGTATATCTTGTCCATCCTTCACGTACGCTGTACCGCATTCAGGACAGTCTTTATCGGGAAGGTCAAAGCCAGATCCTACTGAACCATCGTTGAAAAAATAGGAGTGCTGACAATTTGGACACACATAGTGTGGTGGAAGTGGATTCACTTCTGTAATTTCCGTCATTGTGGCGACGAATGAAGAACCTACTGAACCCCGCGATCCAACTAAGTAGCCATCAATTAGTGATTTTTTAACGAGTTTTTGAGAGATCAAATAAATAACCGCAAAACCATGCCCAATAATACTTTTCAATTCTTTTTCTATCCGAGCTTCAACAATCTCCGGTAGCTCCTCACCATAAATACTTCTAGCCATTGAATAACTCATTTCACGGATTTCATCATCTGCGCCTTCAATTTTAGGAGTATATAATTGATCTGGAATCGGATGCAGTTCTTCAATTAAATCAGCTACTTTATGGGTATTATCAACCACAACTGCTTTTGCACGCTCATCACCTAAGAAACGAAACGCATCCATCATTTCATCAGTCGTTTTAAAATGAACAGGCGGAAGTGTTTGCTTGTTAAGTGGATTCGCACCACCTTGAGAAGCAATTAAGATTTTACGGTAGATTGCATCTTCCTTTGTTAAATAATGCGCATTTCCAGTTGCTACGACCGGCTTATCTAGCTTCTCACCTAATTCAACAATGTTCGTGATAATTTCTATTAATGATTCATCATTTTTAACTAACTCTTTTTCAATTAAGTGCATATAATTATCTAGTGGTTGGATCTCTAAATAGTCATAGAACTTTGCAATTTCCTCCACTTCTTCTGGAGATTTTTGCATCATCCCTTCAAATACTTCACCTTTGTCACAAGCCGTTCCGATCAAAATTCCTTTACGATGCTTTTGCAATTGTGATCGTGGAATACGTGGCGTGCGGAAGAAATAATCAACATGAGACATGGATACGAGCTTATAGAGATTTTTCAAGCCTTCTTGAGTTTGAGCTAAAAGAATACAATGCGATGGTCGCTGTCTCGTAAAGTTTCCTTGGCCCATATGATCATTTAATTGATCGTGATGCGTGACTTCACGTTCATTCGCATCCCTTACCATTTTCCACAGTAGATAACCCGTAGCCTCCGCATCATAAATCGCTCTATGATGACTGACTAACTCGATGTCAAACTTTTTACAAAGTGTATTTAAACGATGGTTTTTGAGCTCAGGATATAAAAAGCGCCCTAATTCTAATGTATCAATTACAGGATTAGTCGCATCACCCAACCCTATCTTTTGGTAACCCACGTTTAAGAAACCCATATCGAAGCTTGCATTGTGTGCGACAAGAGTGGCATCCCCAACAAATGCGTGGAAATCTTTTAATACATCTCCGATTTCCGGTTGGCCTTTTACCATGTCATCTGTGATGCCGGTAAGCTCAATGATGGTATTGGTTAGCGGTTCATGTGGATCAGCAAATGATTCAAATCGGTCGATAATTTCTCCATTTTTAATCTTAACAGCTGCAAGTTCAATAATCGTATTGTAAACAGCTGAAAGACCTGTTGTCTCCACATCAAACACGACATACTCTTCATTCATTAATTCACGATTAGCTTCGTTATAAGCGATAGGCACACCGTCATCAACAAGATTTGCTTCTACACCATATAAGATCTTAATGCCGTGTTTTTTTCCTGCCCCATATGCTTCAGGAAAGGATTGAACGACGCCGTGATCGGTAATCGCAATTGCCGGGTGACCCCACTTAGCTGCTTGTTCAACATATTTACCGGCAGAGGTCATCCCGTCCATTTGACTCATCGAAGTATGCAAATGAAGCTCAATTCGCTTTTCTTCTTCGTTTGCATGATCAGCTCGTTCTGCTGGCTTTATTTGATTAAAATCATTCGCAATCATCACTAAGTCGCGCACAAATGTATCATTTTGAACGCCACCTCTCACTTTCATCCACATTCCTTTTTTAACAGCTTGTAAAATCGGAACATCTTCTTTATCACGTGAGAAAATTTTAACCATAATTGAATCGGTATAATCTGTGATTTTGAACGTTAACAGTGTTCTCCCACTTCTAAGTTCTCTTGTTTCCGCATCAAACACGTAACCTTGAACCGTAATACGGCGCTCTTCATCAACAATTCCTTCAAGTGGAACCGGATCATCTTTAATTGGATACCCGAGAACAACATCACGGCCTTCAAGCTCATCACTCTTCTGTTCCATCTTCTTTTTCTCTAAAATAGCTTCAACAACTTTAGAGTGATCTTCTTGCTCTCTTTGCTCCACAAATTTCTGGAATTCTTGTTTAGACTCTTTAATCATCGGTTCACATGGAATTGTAGGAAGACTTAAAGAAACGAGACTCTCTCTAAGAGGTTCATGTAATTTACGCTTCAACGCAACTGCTTCTGTTTCATTACGGACATCGATCTCTAATCTCTTCCCATCAAACCTAGGAATTTGATTGGACAATAAGGAGCGAAGCCCATCTGACACTGAATGAAGTCGGGTAACGATTAAAGGCCAATAGCCTTGCCAGTCCTCTTTACTCGGTGTACATGAATCATAATAAAAGGTGAACCCTACTGTTGCGATATGAGCAAATGTTTCTTTCAGTTTTTGATCAAACAGTTCAAAAAGATGAGCAGGTACTAGAACTGGTAATTCAATATGAAAATGCCATGTCCGTTTCTCTTTAATGATCGTTAGTTTGCGAATTTTACCGTCTTTAAAGGGGCCATTTATCACTTCATCCGGAAATTGAAGTTGCGAAAGGAGTAGTTGAAATCGCTCTTTTCTTAGTTGTTCGTCTTGGGACATCTTTTTTCTCCCTCCTTCTAAAACAATATATAGTCACATAAAAGAGAAGGTACCTCTAATTGAGATACCTATCATTAAACCTATTAATTTGAAAGTTTCTCTTGCTCCGTGCGAATGGTATCAATAAGGTCAGCCACAGCTACTTCAATAACCTCACCCGTTTTACGGATTTTCACTTCAACCATACCTTCAGCTGCACGTTTTCCTACAGATACTCGAATTGGCAAGCCGATTAAATCAGAATCTTTAAACTTCACACCAGCACGTTCAGGACGATCATCATATAACACATCAAATCCTGCTTGCTTTAATTGAGTATAAAGCTCTTCAGATAGCTCACTTTGTTCTGCATTTTTACTATTTAACGTTAATAGGTGCAAATCATATGGAGCAACGGAAACAGGCCATACAATTCCATTTTCATCATGATGCTGCTCAATAATTGCCGCCACTGTACGAGATACTCCCACTCCATAACATCCCATGATCAGTGGTTGAGTCTTACCATTTTCATCTAAGATAGTCGCATTCATTGCCTCTGAATAGACAGTTCCTAATTTGAAAACTTGTCCAACTTCAATGCCTTGAGCAAAACGAATCGTACCTTTACCGTCCGGAGAGGCATCTCCTTCTTGGATGAAGCGCAAGTCAGCATATTGGTCAACCTTGAAGTCACGATCAACATTGACACCTGTGAAATGTTGATCTGCTTCATTAGCACCACTTATTCCATTTATGATCGCCGAAACAGCATGATCAGCAATAACTTTTAAGCCTTCTACACCAACTGGTCCAATGTTCCCAACTGGAGCAGATAACACTTCCTCAACTTCATGTGCTTCAGCGAAACGGATGGAGGTAACTGATAGTTCATGCTTTAACTTAATATCATTTAACTCGTGGTCACCTCTAAGTAAAACAAGGGTCCAATCTTCATCAATCTTTACAAGTAATGTTTTGATAATTTGATCTTTTGCCACGTTAAGAGCATTCGAAACTTCTTCAATTGTTTTAGCAGAACCAGTGTCAACTTTAGTACATTCGACTAGTTCTACATTTTGTTTCTCGTATTGAACGTTAACAGCAGCCATTTCAATATTCGCTGCATAATCAGACTCATCAGAGTATGCAATCGTGTCTTCGCCGACATCAGCAAGTGCCATAAACTCATGCGTATCCTTCCCGCCAATCGCACCTGAGTCAGCAATAACCGGACGGAACGTTAAACCAACACGTGTGAAGATACGTGAGTAAGCATCATACATTTCCTTATATGCTTCATCTAAGCTCTCTGGAGTTGCATGAAAGGAATAGGCATCCTTCATGATAAATTCACGGCCGCGTAATAAACCAAATCTCGGACGGCGCTCATCACGGAATTTTGTTTGAATCTGATAAAGGTTTACAGGCAGCTTTTTATATGAATTAATGCTATCACGAAGAATACTTGTAATGACTTCCTCATGAGTCGGCCCAAGAGCAAAGTCCCTTTGATGACGATCTTTAAGACGCATCAATTCTCCACCCATTTTATCCCATCTGCCAGTCTCTTGCCATAATTCAGCTGGGTGCATAGTTGGCATAGTTAATTCTTGAGCTCCTGCTTCATCCATTTCTTCACGTACAATTGATTCCACTTTATGAAGAACTCGTTTTGCTAGTGGTAAATAGGAATACACTCCTGCAGCAATTTGGCGAATCATTCCTGCACGAAGCATTAGTTGGTGACTAACGATATCAGCATCTGCTGGTACATCACGTAATGTTGGTACTAATAGTGAACGTTGTCTCATTTTCAAAACCCTTTCTTCTATCAACTATGCAATTTACCAATAAAACCGTCTACATAAACAAACGGTTAATATCATTCCATGTTACGAAAATAACTAGTAAGAACAACAGAGCAAAACCTACTAAATGAACCATTCCCTCTTTTTGAGGATCAATTGGCTTCCCTCGAAGTCCTTCAAGTCCGATAAAGACAAGACGTCCTCCGTCCATCGCTGGAATCGGTAAAAGATTAATAATTCCTAAGTTTACGCTTAAAGCCGCAGCCCATTGCATTAAGACGAAAATTCCTAAAGCTGCAGCTTCTCCTGTATAATTATAAATCCCAACAGGACCTGCTACATAATCAAGTGAGAACTGGCCTGTAATTAAAAGACCAAGCACTTCAAAAATCATTGTCATAAATAAATACGTTTGTGTTACACCAAAGGCTAGCGAACCTAGCACCGAAAATTCTCGGGGCTGTGTCACTCCAATAAACCCTTCTGCATCGCCCATTTGACCAACTCGCTCAGCAGGTGTAACAGCAATTGACTCAGGCGCACCGTTACGCACAACCGAGAAGGTGATCTCTTCATTCGGGTTTTGTTGAATAATGGAAGTCATTTCTTCCCACGTATCAACTGGGGTATTCTCAATGCTAGTGACTTGGTCACCTTCTAGTAATCCTGCATTTTCGGCTGCCCCATTTTCCATAATTTCGCCAATCTCAGCACGATCGACGGGAATCCCTTGCATAAGCGCTAAAGCGGCTAATAAAACAAAGGCAAGTACAAAATTCATCATCGGACCGGCAAAAATAGCTAGAGCACGTTGACCGACTGTCTTTGAACCAAATTGACGATTCCAAGGTGCGATTTGAGTTGGTAATTCGTCTTTAACCATCACAGCTTTATCGTTTACTTTATAGCGCATCAATTCTTCATCATCATAAGCTTGAATATACAATTCATGTTCTAAGTCAATTTTCTCAACTTGTACGACTTTCGCTTCTGGATGCTTAGACTTATTGTTAATAATAATTTGAGTTACTTCTTGCTTTTGATTGAAAACTAAACCGATTTCATAACCTGGCTTTATTTCAACCATCTCTGGGTCTTCACCAGCCATACGAACAAATCCACCTAAAGGTAACATTCGGATCGTATATACTGTTTCATTTCGTTTAAATGAAAATAATTTAGGACCAAAACCTATCGCAAACTCGCGACATAAAATGCCTGCTCGCTTTGCAAAATATAAATGCCCCCACTCATGAATAAAAACAAGTAGGCCAAACACAATTATAAACGAGACCAATGTATTCAAATGACTAACCTCCACTTTTTTTATTAACGTAACGAGTGGATAAACATTCTCGTCTCACGATCTACTTCTTTAATGTCTTCAAGCGTTGGTTGGTTAATTTTATCATGACGCTCTAATGCTTGTTCAATAAAATGTTCTATTTCTAAAAACGATATTTTCCCATCTAAAAATGCGGCAACAGCCTCTTCATTTGCCGCATTTAATACCGTCGGCAACGTACCACCCATTCGTCCAGCTTCATAGGCAAACGCCATACACCGGTATCTCTCAAAATCAAGTTTAGAGAAATTCAATGAGCCTATTTCCCAGAGGTTTAATCGCTCACTATTTGTAGCAGGCAAACGATTGGGATACGTTAATGCATACTGAATAGGTACCTTCATATCCGGAGTCCCTAATTGAGCAATCACACTGCGATCGACAAATTCTACCATCGAATGGATAATACTTTCTTTGTGAAGAACGACATCGATATCATCATAAGGAACATTAAATAGCCAATGCGCTTCAATCACTTCGAGTCCTTTGTTCATCATCGTGGCTGAATCAATCGTAATCTTGGCTCCCATCGACCAATTTGGATGATTGAGTGCTTCATCAACTGTTACATCACGAAGCTCATCTCTTGTACGATCTCTAAAACTCCCACCAGATGCAGTTAAAATCAAACGATCTACCTCAGCCAGGCTCTCTCCATTCAATGCTTGAAAGATAGCTGAATGTTCGCTATCTACCGGTAAGAGAGAGACATTATGTTTCTTTGCAGCTTCAGTGACAATATGTCCAGCAGTTACTAAAGTCTCTTTGTTTGCAATCGCAATGGTTTTACCTGCTTCAATCGCTTGAAGGGTTGGAGCAAGTCCTACACTCCCAATCACAGCATTTACTAAAACTTCAGCACCTGTATGAGCTGCAACTTCAATTAATCCCTCTTCACCAGAAACAACTTTTACTCCTACTGGGACTTCGTTACGAAGTTTTATCGCATCCTCTTCTTCTGTAACAGATACAAGAGAAGGTTTGAAAGCGTGAATTTGCTTAAGAGCCAGTTCAATGTTTCGTCCCACTGACATAGCTTCTAGAACAAATTGATCAGAATGGTGTTCAATTACATCTAGTGTTTGTGTTCCAATCGAGCCAGTTGCGCCTAATAAACTAATCTTTTTCAACATACTCACCTACTATCTAAAATATCACCATTCTTTTTATTATGTATGTGGATAGGCTCTCTCTATATGAGTTGTAGCAAATGCAAGATTGGCATCACATAAATCAAGCTATCAAAACGATCCAAAATCCCCCCATGACCAGGAAGAACATTTCCAGAGTCCTTAACGGCATAATGTCTCTTTAATGCTGATTCAACTAAATCTCCTAGTTGGCCGAAAGTAGATGCTATCAACATAATGAATAGTGCTGTTATATAATTTGGGAAAATAGGAACGATCATATAAAAGATGGAACCAACAATCAGTGCAGCAACGATTCCACCGATAGAGCCTTCAATCGTTTTTTTCGGACTAATATCAGGCCATAGTTTGTGCTTCCCAAATGCTCTCCCCGCAAAATAGGCGCCAGAATCGGTTGTCCAAATTAAAAATAAAACAAAAAAGACTAAATACATTCCTACGTCTGCAATATCACGAGTTACAATCAAAAAGTGAAAACCAAACCCTACATAAACTGATGATAAGATGACAAAGCCAACCTCGTCAAATGTAAACGAGTTTTTCGTTAAAACTGTAAACATAAGTAATACAAGTATGACAAAAATAAACGTCTCAACCTTTGTATATGTGATGGGAATAACTTGGTCAAACCAAGAGGTAGGCACTAGCAAAAGCCACATGGACCCTAGACTTACTATTCCCATAAGAGATAAAGGTGCAATTTTTTTCATTTTTAAAAGTTCAATCATTGCCACAGAGGCGACGATAGAAATGAAGATCGAAAAAAACCAACCTCCGAGAATGACCATGCTAATAAATACAATCGCACCGATCACGCCCGTAATTATTCTTTGCTTCATTTAAATATGCCTCCTTTAAACTCCTCCAAAACGCCTTGCTCTTTTTTGATAAACAGTAATGGCTTCCACAAAGTGCTCTTCATTAAAATCAGGCCATAACACATCGGTAAACCAAAATTCACTATAAGCTAATTGCCAAAGCATAAAATTACTCAATCTAATTTCACCACTTGTCCGAATCAACAAGTCAGGATCCTTCAGCTCAGCTGTCATTAAATGCGACCCAATAACATCCGCATCTATTTCATCCGAAGACATTTCACCTTTTTCAACTTGCTTGGCAATTTCTTTCATTGCTTCTACCATCTCAAAACGACTACCATAATTCAATGCAAAATTTAAAACCAATCCTGTATTATCCTTCGTTTCATGAACAGCTTTTGTGACAGCATTCAAGGTATGTTCAGGAAGATGGTCAAGACTTCCCATTAAACGCACCTTCACATTTTCTTCCATTAACTTAGGTAGCTCCATACCTAAAAAACGCTCTGGTAGTTTCATTAAGTAATCAACTTCCGTTTTAGGTCGCTTCCAGTTCTCTGTTGAAAATGCGTATAATGTTAAGACTTCTACACCTAGTTCATTTGCTTTACTGACAATCTTATTAACCACTTTCATACCTTCATGATGACCAGCGATTCGAGGTAAGCCTTTCTGCTTAGCCCATCGTCCATTCCCATCCATAATAATTGCTACATGTGCTGGAACTGTATTCGGGTCAAGGTCGATTATAGATTCTGTTTTTGTTGGTGTAAGATTAGACTTCCATTTTGAAAATTTCTCCAGCATTTTAATGCCCTCCATCTAAGTTGAAGCAGGTTAGGCTCTTATCAGCATATCCTAATGTAAGCTAGCTCATAACAGTACTAATAAGAACGTGTAAAAAACCCCCTATAAAATAAGAGGGTCTCATACATCTTACATTTTACCTTGAAACTGCTTAGACTTCCATGATTTCTTTTTCTTTCTTCTCAGCCACAGCGTCAATGTCTGCAATATTCTTATCCGTTAACTTTTGTACTTCATCTGTATAACGGCGTAATTCATCTTCAGTCATTTCTCCGTCTTTTTGCAATTTCTTTAAATCGTCATTAGCATCACGACGAACGTTACGAACAGCTACTTTCGCTTCTTCGCCTGATTTTTTAACTAATTTCGTAAGATCGCGACGACGCTCTTCTGTTAGAGGTGGAATCGCAATACGAATAACTGACCCATCATTAGATGGTGTTAATCCTAAATCTGCTTTTTGAATCGCACGTTCAATATCATTCATTGACGTCTTATCAAAAGGTTGGATCATTAAGAGACGTGCTTCTGGAACTGTGATCGTTGCTAATTGATTTAAAGGTGTTTCTGCACCATAATACTCAACAGTGATACGATCTAAGATAGCAGGGTTGGCACGACCGGCACGTAGCTTAGCTAACTCACGGTTTAATGATTCGATGGCTTTTTTCATACGCTCTGTTGCATCTTGAATAATTTCTGTTGACATTAAGAGTTCCCCCTAACAATCGTTCCAATATTTTCACCAAGAACAGCTTTTTTAATATTTCCTTCTTCCATAATCGAGAAAACAACTAGTGGAATATCGTTATCCATGCATAAAGATGACGCTGTTGTGTCCATGACTGCTAAACCTTCTTTTAGGACATCCATAAACGAAAGGGTTGAATATTTCTTTGCATTTTCATCTACTGATGGATCTGCACTGTATACACCGTCTACTTTATTTTTCGCCATAAGAATGACTTCTGCCTCAATCTCAGCAGCTCGAAGAGCAGCTGTTGTGTCGGTTGAGAAGTAAGGGTTACCTGTTCCTGCAGCAAAGATGACTACACGCTTCTTTTCTAGATGACGAATCGCTTTACGGCGAATATATGGTTCAGCAACTTGTCTCATCTCAATTGAAGTTTGAACACGCGTTTCTACTCCAATGTCCTCTAAGCTATCTTGAAGGGCTAAAGAATTCATGACTGTTGCAAGCATACCCATGTAATCAGCTGTAGCACGATCCATTCCTTTTGCACTTCCAGCCATTCCACGCCAAATGTTTCCGCCACCTACAACAACGGCTACTTCAACATCTAACTCGATGATTTCTTTTACTTGTTTAGCGACCGATTGAATGACTACAGGATCAATCCCATACCCTAATTCCCCAGCTAATGCTTCTCCACTAAGCTTTAATACCACTCGGTTAAATTTTTGCATGACAACCTCCATCAACACAAGACGTGTAGACTTTTCTTTTCAATCTAGTGATCCTCTAAGTAGGGTAACACGCAAATGATGTTACCTTGAAAAAAGGGACACATTGTGCCCCTCTTCAGCTTGATTACTTTTTAACTTGAGACATAACTTCTTCTGCGAAGTTATCTTCACGCTTCTCCATGCCTTCTCCAACTTCATAACGGATGAATGACTTAACAGAAGCACCTTTGTTTTTAACGTATTTTCCAACTTTTTGATCGCCATCTTTAACGAAAGGTTGGTCAAGTAGACATACTTGCTCGAAATATTTGCTTAGGCGGCCTTCAACCATTTTTTCAACGATATTTTCTGGCTTACCTTCGTTTAATGCTTGTTGCTTTAATACTTCGCGCTCACGCTCAACTTCTTCTTGTGCAACTTCATCACGAGATACGTAAGTTGGGTTGATTGCAGCTACGTGCATAGCGATATCTTTTGCAAGCTCAGCATCTGTAGAGTTTTCTACTACTGAAAGAACACCAATACGTCCTCCCATGTGTAGGTACTCACCAAATACGTCAGCATCTGTTTTTTCAACTAGCTCAAAGCGACGTAGAGAAATTTTCTCTCCGATTTTAGCGATAGATGAGTTGATGAATTCATGAACCGTTTCACCTTCACCTTTGAATGGTTGACCCATAGCTTCTTCAACTGAAGCTGGAGTTTGCGTTAATACGTGTTCAGCTAAATCTTGAACAAGCTTTTGGAAGTTTTCGTT
Organism: Alkalihalophilus lindianensis; assembly: GCF_032843265.1. Lineage (NCBI taxonomy): Bacteria > Bacillati > Bacillota > Bacilli > Caryophanales > Bacillaceae > Alkalihalophilus > Alkalihalophilus lindianensis. The sequence goes on along the minus strand of NZ_JAWJBA010000004.1, from coordinate 262,117 downwards.
TTTCGCAACGAAATCTGTTTCAGAGTTTACTTCAACGATTACAGCTTTGTTACCTTGTGCTTTAACAACAGTAAGACCTTCTGCTGCTACACGGTCTGCTTTCTTTGCAGCTTTAGCAATACCCTTCTCGCGAAGAAGATCAATAGCTTTTTCCATATCTCCCTCTACTTCTGTTAAAGCTTTCTTACAATCCATCATACCTGCGCCTGTTTTTTCACGTAATTCTTTAACCATGCTAGCTGTTACTGCCATGTTAAAACGCCTCCTTAAGTTGTCAGTATGTCACACATGCCAACAGAACAAACGTATATAGCTTGTCCTTATGTATGTCATGTTCATATTTCGTAAAAAAAAGTGGCAAAGGGTCATCCCCTTCACCACCCTTTTTGATCAAATGAAATTAAGCAGTAGTTGTTTCTTCAGCAACTACTTCTTCTTCCTCACCTGAAGTAGCTTCGATCACTGCATCCGCCATTTTACCAGTAAGAAGTTTTACTGCACGAATAGCATCATCATTACCAGGGATTACGTAGTCAATTTCATCTGGATCACAGTTCGTATCTACAATTGCAACGATCGGAATGTTCAACTTGTGAGCTTCCGCGATTGCAATGCGCTCTTTGCGTGGGTCGATAACGAATAGTGCATCTGGAACTCCTTGCATGTCTTTAATACCGCCTAAGAACTTCTCAAGACGATCCATTTCTTTCTTAAGAAGAATGACTTCTTTCTTAGGAAGAACATCGAACGTACCGTCTTCTTGCATCTTCTCTAGATTCTTAAGACGAGTAATACGTTTTTGGATTGTTTCAAAGTTAGTAAGAGTACCACCTAACCAACGTTGGTTGATGAAGTACATGCCACAACGCTCAGCTTCTTCTTTCACTGAATCTTGAGCTTGTTTTTTTGTACCAACGAAAAGGATTTTTCCTCCGTCAGCTGCTAAGTCACGTACAAAGTTGTACGCTTGCTCAACTTTTTTCACTGTCTTTTGAAGATCAATGATATAAATTCCGTTACGTTCTGTGAAGATGTAGCGATCCATTTTTGGGTTCCAACGACGAGTCTGGTGACCGAAGTGTACCCCAGCTTCTAATAATTGTTTCATGGAGATAACTGCCACATCAAACACCTCCTTCAATTTGGTTTTTTTGTCCTCCGCTCTCATCATGTTCAAACGAGACTGACGAATAGTCAGCACCCACGTTCAAATTAGAGGCGTGTGTAATTAACACCGTGGATTAATATACCACATCACACATACTGTTGCAAGTTATTCAGGTCGTTTAACGATAAAATTTTAAAATTAATTCCACTTCTCCCTTTCCTATGTTTAACTGCTTCGCTATTTGCTCTTCATTCATCCCTCTTTTGGCCAACATTAGCACATTTGCAGTATCAGATTGCTCAAAAATCGTAGCAGGGTCTTCTTCATTTATATCAGGGGGGCTATAATCGTTATATTTCTGTTCTTCTTGTTCTTCTTGTTCTTCTTGTTCTTCTTGTTCTTCTTGTTCATCCTGTTCTGTTAACTGAAAGGGTCTAGTAGATAGAGATGGTTCTGCTTGCCTATTTTGAGGAGCTTCAGCCCGAACACTCTTTGTTTTTTGTTCAGATGTATGTGGCTCTTTTTTTAATTGCTTGATTTCTTTTAATAGACGCTCGTTCTCTTCTTTCATCTCAACCGTATAAGCAAACAGCATATCTTCAATTTCCTGTTTTACTTTTTCACCACGTTCACGGTCAAATGAATCGGTGACACTTACTTTCTTTGCTAGAGTCAGCATCAAAAGGATTGTTACACCATGTAAAATGAAGCTAAAAATTAATAAATAGATCGTCATTGCTCTATATGTCCTCTCCACCTCACCCAGAAAAGTCAATAAATTGTCCTTTGTATGGATGAGACTCCCTTTGCTCTGTTCCATCGTCCTCTTTATCACGTTCTTTTTTTCTTTGATTATGATGATTGCTTGGATTCTTTTTTTGATCTTGAAGTGTAGACTTTTCACTTTCATTCGTTTTTACAACTTGTCTACGTTTTTGTCTAATGTCTTGATCAAGCTGCTGACCGATGATATCCTGTGAGACTTGGCCTCGCTGCTGCATTTGCTCCTGTAGCTTACCAGACTTTTGAGATTGAGGAAACGAACCTTGAACTTCAATTGGTCTAATACTCATCCAACTCAACTCCTTAGAGGCTTGAAATGGTGATCTCACTATCTATTAAGGTAACTTTTGCATATTGATGCTTACTAACAAGCTTTCGTCGGTATTTGCCAAAGTGAATAAACACATTGGGATAGAAAGAATCTTTGGCACTTATTGATCCCCCCTCAAGCGGACCGCCTAGCTTTTCCAAGGATTCGAGAATGTCATTGGATTCATCCAATAGCTCCTTAGCCGTTCTATAAGAATGTTGAATTCGCAACACCATGATCTTCTCTTTTCCAACTAATGATTGTTTCTTCTGTTTTTCTATGTAAACTTTTAATAACTTTCCTAATTTCGTTAAATCATCTTGTGCTTTTCGTTTAGTTGACTCTGCATCTTTTTGCTTTTTAAGAAGTTGTTCATTAGCACCAACATATAGAGACGTTTTTGTTTGCATATCATTACCAATTGTTCTAGCATGAACCCCTTCACCTGCAGATAAAACCCCTCCTACAATATTCCCTTTGCCCCGTGTGCAAATGATCGTTTTCTCCGCTGTACATGTACTATGTAAGATCGCCTGTGCCACTTCGATCGTCCCACCAACTTCTACATTTCCTTCGTTGATAAAGGTTGTTTGGAGATCCCCCTTGGCTTTTAGAAAACTTTTATGCTGGCCCACAATGCCTGCACCTACAAATATAGAGCCACCCGCTGTAAGATAAGCTCCTTCAACTGTGCCTCTAACTCGAATGTCCCCATCCGCTTCGACGATAAACCCAGTAGGAACATTACCATTTATGACGACATTCCCAACAAATGAAATATTCCCTGTCTTCATACTCAGGTCACCTTTAACTTCATAGATCGGATGAACATGAATACGTTTATTCTCTATACTTACCTGACCGTCAATAAGAGAGTAAATCGATTGTTCATCTTCACTCACCCTCGTATTTTTCCCTGCTCTTAACGTGAAGTCTTTCCCAGGTTTTGCAGGGATCTCCTCACCGAGAACGTTTTTTCCATTTTGTCCAGAAGTAGCAGCAATCTTTTGCCCTACTTTATCTCCCTCTCGTACCGATTCAATGTCTAGAACATCCTTTAAATTCACTTTCATTTTCCCATCATCTGCTACTTTTTCCTTCTCAAATAAAACAGGCAGTAAGTAAGCTGCTGCTCCTTGCTTTTTGGGAAGACCTTGAGCAATTAAAAGTGGCGAATCAAGATAGACTCCATTTGAAAGAGAGTGAAGGGTTTCTTCAATCATTCCAAAAACGATTCCATGCTCATGAACCCACTCTTTTACTTGACCTATATCAATCGTTTCATCCTGATTTGTTTTTGCATGTTGAACCACTGTAGCTTCCATCTTATTACTTGAAATGGTTATCTGGTAATATTGATTAAGATCGATCACAACATCAACCCTTTTTCACAATTTTATAGGGGTATCTTTTTAAGTTGATCTCTAGCATACCATTGCCTATAAAACCGTTATTTGATAAGCTGCTTCATTCTAAATAGTGCTTTGGAATGGATTTGCGAAATACGAGATGTTGATAAATTAAGTACATGCCCTATTTCAGTTAACGTTAACTCATCGAAATAAAACAAGCTAATAACAAGTTGTTCTTTCTCTGTTAATTTCGATATCACTTTCCCTAGTTCCTCTTTTGTAACCTCGCTAAGAAGATGCTCTTCAGGTGTTTTTGACTGTTTGTCGATAATGGTAGCAGCAAATGACTCATTGCGATCTGAATCACTAGAGCGATCATCAATTGAAAGCAAATTGGATAGAAAATGTTCATTTGTTATTTGGTAAACTTCCTGTTCAGACATGTCTAGTTCACGCCCTACTTCTTCCGCTGTTACATTACGACCGTACTCTTGTTCTAGGCGTTGAATACAAGCTTCTACTCTTTTAATCTTCTCTCGCATCGAACGAGGCAGCCAATCCTCTTTACGTAACCCATCAATAATAGCTCCGCGAACTCGAAAAGACGCATAAGTATCAAATTTCAAATCTCTATCAGCATTGAATTTCTCTAGAGCATCGTATAAGCCGAGCATACCATGGCTGATTAAGTCATCTTTTGAAACATTCTTTGGGAGTCCTACTGAAATTCGTTGTACATGATAGTTCACAATCGGCATGTATAAACGAATTAATTCATCACAAGCATGAGGATCGCGACTTTTTAACCACTTATCCCAAATTTTCTGATTTTCATTTGTTGTTACACTTGCCATACTTGTCCCTCCTATCATTTTCTTTAAATCACAGCAGTTCCCTGATTAACCGTTCGTATATGTAACATTTTTGTTAATGGATCAAACTCAATTGTTCGACCACTTTTCCCACCCACATCTTCTGCAAGAATGGGAATCTTTGATTGTTTAAGGGCCAATTTCACTGCCTCTACGTTCCTTGGACCAATTCTCATCACGTCACTGCCACTTTGAAAGGTAAACATTTGTGCACCACCAGCAATTTTAGCTTTTAACGAAAAAGCACGTCCACCTTGGCCGAGTAGCTGCTTGATCAATTCTTTAATCGCGGAATCAGCATATTTAGCAATATTTAATGTTGCTTGCTTCGATTGACTTGAATCTGGCAGCATAACGTGAGCCATTCCAGATACATTGGTCAACTCATCATAAATGACTACACCAACACATGAACCAAGCCCAGATGTCCTTATTGTATCGGGAGGGGTGGCTACCTTTAAATCGGCCATGCCAACTTTAATCACTTCACTCATTCACGTCCACCCCTAATGATTTAAAGATAACTTGAAACGAATCGGGATCAGGCAACAAAAAGAAATGCCCAGCAGTCTGCTCCTGTGTTTGACCAACTTCTGAAATATGTGTATCAATAACCAAGGCATGATCTCCTGCAGCAGAAAGAGAAACGAGTCCATAATTCAAAATAGCACCTACCATATCTATACTTAAGCCAGGTACAGTTGGTTGAAGATTAAGGTTGGTGAAATCTGCTAACGAAGAAAGATAGGACCCAGCGAGGATATTCCCAACTTCCTGTAGAGCTGAAAGACCAATTTGATCAAAAGGAGGTTTGCGCAATTGAAAATCATCATTGCCTGTTAAAGATTGAATCAACTTTTCTGCTTGCTGTACTTCAGATAGATAAAACATGCTTCCTGGGGCATCGCCTTCAATTCGTAAAAAGATGGCTACAACCTCTGTATCTGCGCCCCCAATCTGCTCAGGCAACTCTTGCAATGAAACAACCCTGACATTTGGCACGTTCATATCAATTTTACGTTTTAACAATGTCGATAATGAAGTAGCCGCATGACCAGCCCCTATATTACCTATTTCTTTTAATATATCTAAATGAAATGAGTTTAATTGATTTAAGTCCTTCAAAAGAATCTCCCCTTTCACCCTCTACACCTGACGCATGATATGATCACTTATCTGATCAAGGTCTATGACCTCATCAATCAATTTTGCTTCAATCGCTGCTTTTGGCATTCCAAAAACGATGGAGGTATTCATTGATTCAGCTATTGCAAAACAATTACCACTCTCTTTTAGTGATTTCAAGCCTACTTTTCCATCTGACCCCATCCCGGTCATGATCACGGCAATTTTCTTCAGGTCAACATAGGTTGCTAAAGATTCAAAAAGAACATCTACAGAAGGCCTGTGTCCTCTTCTTGCCTCTTCTTGATTCAACTGAATGGAATAAGATTGACCCACTTTTTTTATAATCATATGAAAACCACCAGGTGCTATATAAGCGACACCACTGCGTAGAAGATCACCATCTGCAGCTTCTTTCACTTCGATATCGGCTAAGGTATTTAAGCGATTCGCTAAGGATTGAGTGAAACCTTTAGGCATATGTTGAACAATCACAATAGGGGCGTCTATGTCTTTTGGTAGACGTGTCACTACTTCTTTTAACGCTTTAGGTCCTCCTGTTGAAGTTCCGATGGCAATGATTTTCTTTTGTCTGTTATTACTTTCCTTTCTCTCCTCACGTACGATCTTCCGAGGACGATGCGTGGTTTTTATTTCTTGATTAATATTTGCTTTATAAGCGAGCTTCACTTTTTTCACGATCTCTTTTTCAATGATGTGAAGATCAAGTGAAATAGCCCCCGATGTCTTAGCTACAAAATCAACCGCTCCGTACTCCATTGCAAGAAGCGTTTGTTCTGCTCCTTCTTTTGTTAGACTACTAATCATAACCACAGGAACTGGTGCTTCCTTCATCAATTCCTTTAATGTATCTAACCCATCCATAATAGGCATCTCAACATCTAACGTAATCACATCTGGCTTTAATGTTTGACGCTTTATAAGAGCTTCTTGGCCATTTCTAGCGGTACCCACTACTTGCATATTCACATCTTTATCGATCATGTCACTGATGACTTTCCGCATGAAAGCAGAATCGTCAACAACTAGAACATTGATTAACTGTGCCATATGATCTTCACCCCTACTATTCATATGGAGTTCACTTCCTACCTTTTCACCAATCGACTTCTTATTGATCTTATAAAACTACTAAATGATATAGTTGGTTGATTACTCGACTCACCAAGATAATGATTAACAAGTGACTTCATCGCCACAGACACCTCTGAGCGGGGGGCAAATAAGACGAAAGGGGTTTGCGCTTTTACTGCCCGACTCACGGTACGATCATCAGGCAAGGAACCAAGTAATTGAATCTCTTTGTCCAAAAATTGTTTCGTAACCCTCATAAAATTAGTAGCTGTTTGGTCGCCTTCTCGTGTCGTTTCTGCTCGATTGACGATCATAGATAGTTGCTTGTCCTCATCTTCTAAATGAATGTATTTCACCATTGCATAGGCATCTGTTATTGCAGTCGGCTCTGGTGTGGTTATTACTAATATCTCGTGGGCAGCGAGAATAAATTTAATGGTTTCTTTTGTAGCCCCTGCACCCATATCCAAAAAGACATAGTCAAATTCATGTTCCAACGCACCTAATTGTGTAAAAAAACGCTCCATTTGCTCAGAATCTAGCTCTACAAATTCAGATAAGCCAGAACCACCTGCTAAATAAGAAATCTCTTTAGGCCCTTTTTCGACGATATCCCAAATCGTTAATTGGTTTTTTAACATATCGATAATATGATGGCTAGCGGTAACACCCATTAAGATATCAAGGTTTCCCATCCCCATATCCATATCGATAATCGCCACTTTTTCACCTGTATCTCTAAGCGTTAGAGCAAAATTTAGGCAAACATTTGATTTCCCTACTCCACCTTTACCACTTACAACTGCAATGACCTTTGCTGATCCTTGATGATGTGGGTTCACAATCCGTCGCAAACTTTCTGCTTGGTCATTCATCATGATCACCTGTAAATAAAGGTTCAACAAGTTGGTGAATCGTCGCTTCTGACATATCATCAGGTACGTTTTGGCCGTTTGTGATGTAGGCTACTCCTAATCCATATTCAAGCGGAACATTTATAAAGGCCCCGTATGAGGATGTCTCATCGCGTTTTGTGAAGATAACTTGTTTAATCGGAATCAGGCTAAATTGAGAAATGATCTTTTTCATATCTTCATATTTAGAGGTAAGAGCTAAAACGAGTATCGTTTCCGCCTCTTCATTAAAATCCATTACTTTCGATAATTCTTCTACATATAATTTATTTCTAAAATTACGTCCTGCAGAATCAACTAAAATCACATCATAGTGTTGATACTGTTCTTTCGCTTTCTTAAAATCTTCAACGGAGTATGCGACTTCAATCGGGATATTTAATATTTTTGCATACGTTTTTAATTGATCCACAGCCGCTATACGATACGTATCTGTCGTAATGAGCACCACTTTTTTCTGTTGCTTTAGGACGCACTCTGCTGCTATTTTCGCAATGGTTGTGGTCTTCCCAACACCGGTTGGACCAACAATATTGATGACTTTCTTCTCAAACGTCAATCCTTTAACAGGAACAGTGGAAAGCTCACTAAGTAAAAACTCAGAAGCTTCAGCTTCAAGGTTTACTGAGGTCCTATTTTCATCCACTTTGTTGTACCAGTCTTTCAGAAGATTTTTTAAAAGTTCAAGACGAATGGACTCGCTCACTCCATGAGCTTTCAGTCGATCTTCTATCTTTTGAAAAGGGGCTGGATATTGTTGTTCTACTTGATTAGACGTTGAATGGATCCCTTTGACAAGTCGTTTTAGCTCTTCTACTTCTTTCATTAAACGTTGATCTGCTCCATGCGTTTGAGTGATCGAAGGATTTCTATTTCCAACTGGCTTTATTTGAGGCTTTTCCTTTGTTAGCGGTTTGGAGTCAGGTACAGGATCAACAGCCGCTACAACCTCAATTTTCTTTGTGGTAAAAAAGCCAAGAAACCCTCCCGATTCCACTTCTTTAGAACTCAAAATAACAGCTTCATCCCCAAGTTCCACGCGAATTTGTTTCATTGCTTCATGCATTGTGTTTGCTGTATATTTTTTTACTTTCATTCTACATTCACCACTCCAACACTTTGTACTTCAACATTTGCCTCTAGCTCGTTGTACGAAAGAACAGGAACATGAGGAAGGTAACGTTCAAGTAGCTGGCGTACATACATTCTTACTGCAGGTGAACAAAGGATAACTGGCACTTGCCCCATTTGCGATAGTCGATCTGTTTCTCCTGCCGCTGACTCTAATACGCGCTGAGATTCATTCGGGTCCATCGAAAGGAAGTTTCCATGTTCTGTTTGTTGAACGCCATCTGCAATCTTCTTTTCCACACTGCCACTTATTGTAATGACATAAAGTGGTTCCCCTGGTGATGTAAACTGCTTCGAAATTTGACGTGACAAGGATTGTCTAACGTATTCCGTTACTAGGTCCATATCTTTTGTCATTTGCCCATAATCAGCTAATGTTTCAAAAATGATCGGCAAGTTTCGAATCGAGATGTTCTCTTTTAATAAATTTGTCAACACCTTCTGCACTTCTCCAGTTGAAAGAGTATTGGGGGTGACTTCTTCAACGAGCGCAGGGTATGTTTCTTGTAAATGCTCAACCAATTGTTTGGTTTCTTGTCGTCCCAGTAATTCATGAGCATGTCGTTTGATTACTTCAGTTAAATGAGTCGACACAACCGATGGAGGGTCAACGACAGTGTAGCCTGAAAGCTCTGCTTGCTCTTTCATTTCTTCGCCAATCCAAAGGGCAGGAAGGCCAAAAGCAGGCTCAACTGTTTCCACTCCAATAATAGACTCATCTTCGACTCCTGGACTCATCGCCATGTAATGATCTAGTAAAAGGTCACCCTTCGCTACTTCATTACCCTTAATTTTTATTGTATATTCGTTTGGTTGTAGTTGAATATTATCACGAATACGAATGACCGGAACGATCATACCAAGCTCTAGAGCCATCTGCCGTCGAATCATTACGACTCGATCAAGTAAATCTCCTCCCTGGTTTGCATCTGCTAATGGAATTAACCCGTAGCCAAATTCAAATTCAATCGGATCAATTTGCAAGAGGGAAACGACACTTTCAGGTGATTTCATATCATCTTTTTCTTCTACAACTTCTTCAGTTTCGTCTCGTTCTAATGTCTGTTTTTCAACCCTCTTCAGCTGAAAAGCTCCAAATGCTAGCAGTGCTGCTACAGAGAATGTTACAAACTTATCAATCGGTGTGGCGACTCCTAATAAGAAAATCGTCGCCGCCGCTACATAGAGCATATTAGGGAAGGCTAATAATTGTTTATTTAGATCTTGACTTAAATTGCCATCTGAGGCAGCTCTCGTAACAATAATTCCTGTTGCGGTTGAGATTAATAGGGCAGGGATTTGACTGACCAAACCATCTCCTACTGTAAGAAGTGTATAGGTAGTAGCAGCAGTACCTAGATCCATTCCCATTTGCATCATCCCGATAACGAGGCCAAAGATCATATTAATAATAACGATAACAATACCTGCGATCGCATCCCCTTTAACGAACTTACTCGCACCGTCCATTGCACCATAGAAATCCGCTTCTTTTTCAATTCGTTCACGACGGCCTTTCGCTTCAGCATCAGAAATCATGCCGGCATTCAAATCGGCATCAATACTCATTTGTTTACCAGGCATCGCATCCAGGGTAAATCTCGCTCCTACCTCTGACACACGTTCTGCCCCTTTGGTAATGACGACAAATTGAATAATGATTAAGATTAAAAAGACGACAAAACCAACGAGCGCATTTCCTCCTACTACGTAATTCCCAAAAGTGTCAATGACATTACCAGCCTCAGCATTTCCGAGAATTGATCTAGTCGTCGACACATTTAACCCTAACCGAAACAGCGTTACAAGTAATAACAACGTCGGAAAGATAGAAAATTGCAGAGCATCATTCGTACTCATTGCCACTAGAATGATAATGAGCGCAAGAGAGATATTAATTACAATTAAAAAGTCCAGTATTCCTGGTGGTAATGGAATTATGAGCATAATGACGATTAAAATAACGCCCAGTAATACCGATAAGTCTCTTGCTTTCACAGAACTTCTCTCCTAACCTTTTCACAAAAAATTATGTCACTTGTTTATTTTTCAATCGGTAGACATACGCAAGCACTTCAGCTACTGCTTTAAACATATCCTCAGGTACTTGATCGCCTATTTCTGCTTGACTATATAGTGCACGAGCTAACGGTTTATTCTCTACCATGACAACATCGTGGTCACTTGCTAATTTTTTGATTTTTTGTGCGACGTAGTCAACACCTTTGGCGACAATAATGGGGGCATCTGATTTTGACTCATCATATTTTAAAACGATTGCATAGTGTGTTGGGTTTGTAATGACAACATCCGCATTTGGCACTTCCTGCATCATGCGCTGCATCGCCATTTCCATTTGTTTTTGCTTACGTTTTGATTTGATTTTGGGGTCACCTTCCATATTTTTATGCTCATCTTTTACGTCTTTTTTAGACATTTTGATTTGCTTTTCCTGATCATAACGTTGATATAAATAATCAGGAATCGATAAAAATAATAACAGAACAGCGACTGAGACACCCATTAATGCTGTAAGTTGTGCGATCACATAAAAACCATCTGCAACAGACTTCTGTGAGAGCATGAATACATCTTCTAAATTAAACCAAAGAATCAAAAAAACAACGATACCAGCAAATGCGATCTTCAATAGTGATTTAAGCAACTCTACAATTGCTCTCACTGAAAAGATTCGTTTAAATCCTTTAATAGGATCAATTTTACTCAATTTCATCTGTAATGGATCCGTGGTGAAAAGTGGACCTACTTGAACATAACTTGCAAAAACACCTGCAACCATAGCGACAAGCATGATCGGAAGAAGCACAACTGCAGCTTCCATAATAATTTCATAAAACATCAACTCGAAGCTTCTAGGTGTAACATTCATTAAGAGATACGTTTGGAAAACATGTTTAAGTAAATCTAGCAAGGTTGAACCTACAATGGCCCCGCCAAAAAACCATAAAAACAAGAATACGAGCAGTAAGATGACAGCTGTGTTCACATCATTACTCTTTGCTACTTGACCTTTTTTTCTTGAATCCTGTCTTTTTTTAGGCGTTGCTTTTTCTGTTTTTTCATCTGCAAAAAACTGCAACTTCACTTGAAGAAAGGCCATTATGCTCCTCCTAGTAGTTGTAGCAAGGTTCGCATTGCTAAAATCATTTGATCAAATAAACGTTGAACGACCATAATGAAAACCGACATATAAATGATTAACAAAGGTAGTGCAACTAAAATTTTTAACGGCATTCCGACAACAAAAACATTCATTTGCGGTACAGCTCGTGACACCATCCCAAGTGCAACATCAACTAAAAATAGAGAACCGACAATCGGAAAGGCCATTTGAAAAGCGATGATAAACATCGCATTAAACGTCGTTGCGATATAATGGACGATGTTTTCTTGTCCAAACGGTAAAAAAACTTGATCCATTGGCACGAACTGATAGCTATAAAAGATTCCATCAAGTAGCAAATGATGTCCGTTTACTGCAAGTAAAAATAGTAAGGCAAATGTATATAAATACCCACCCATTAAAGGTGATTGAGCTCCTGTTTGAGGATCAACAACGTTAGCGATCATAAACCCCATATTAAAATCAATAAAGCCCCCTGCTACTTGCACAGCATATAATAAAATCATCGCGATTAAACCCACACTCAAACCTACTAGTAATTCTTTAATGACGAGAAAAAAGAAAGTCGTATCAATTAACACCTCAGGAGTCTCTAGGGTGAATATCATGATCCAACTTAGCATAAGAGCTAGTCCGATCTTATGTGTCGTTGGAATCGAGCGGTGCCCATAAATCGGTAATACGGAAAAAAAAGCGAGCACACGTACAAATATTAATAAAAAAGCAGGTAGTAGATTCACAAACTCAATCATTACCCAATGTACCGGTGTAAATTACTAAAGATTTGGTAGGCGAAATTTGTTACCTGCGAGAGCATCCATGGACCAAAAATAACGAGAGAAGCTAATACTCCAACTATTTTTGGTATAAACGCTAACGTTTGTTCTTGGATTTGAGTGGTAGCTTGAAAAATACTAACAAGCAAGCCAAGACCTAAGGCAACTAATAGAAGTGGGCCAGCTACAAGTAACACAGTCCAAATCCCATTTTCAGCCATACTGATGACAAATTCAGAACTCATACGCACACATCCCTAACTGAAGCTAAGCAGTAATGATTGGACAATTAAATACCAACCATCTACAAGCACAAACAACAAAATTTTAAATGGTAGGGCGATCATAACCGGTGGTAACATCATCATCCCCATAGACATTAAGACACTTGCTACAATCATATCAATTACAAGAAAAGGTACGAAAATTAAAAAGCCAATTTGAAAGGCTGTTTTCAATTCACTAATAGCAAAAGCAGGTATTAGTGCTGTTAGAGGAATGTCATCAAGTGACTGAGGCCTCTCCATTCCTGCATACCCCATAAAAAGAGCCAAATCTTTCTCTCTCGTATGCTTAGCCATAAATTCCTTCATCGGAATAGCCGCTTGTTCTAACGCTTCTTCTTGTGTCAATTCACCGTCTAAAAATGGCGTTAGAGCTTGTTCGTTCACTTCTGCAAATATCGGCGCCATGATAAAAAAAGTGAGGAACAAAGCCAGACCAATTAACACTTGGTTCGGAGGCATCGATTGAGTCGCTAAGCCTTGTCTTACGAATGAGAGAACAATCACAATCCGTGTAAAGCTGGTCATTAAGATTAGAATACTTGGTGCCAATGATAAAACTGTTAACACCAGTAATAATTGAATCGTTGTTGCAACATTAGCAGGCTCATTTGACAAGAAATCAACATCTAATCCAGGGATTTGAGTAACGGCAGGCATTATTAATTGGTCAACCATCATTTATCTCTCTCCCTAACTTCATCTTGGATTTGTTTTTGTGATGTTGAAACCTCTTTTAGCTGTTTCCCTAGCAACGCTTTGAATGCTTCTTCATTCTCATTCGCTTTAGAAGAAGATTTTTCATTTCGGTTGAGTAATCCATTCATTTTCCCGAGAAGGCTTGATAATGGTTGGTCGATTTGCTCAAATTGTTTTTCTTGAAGCTCAATAAAGCGTTCGATCTCACGTGGATCATCAAGTTCCTTTAACAGTTGAATAGAATCGCCTACTCCAACGACTAGAAGACGATCTCCTACTTTAACTAACTGTACTGAACGGTTGGCCCCGAGCGGCACACCGCCCATATTTTGCATTAATTTTGTCGATTGGTATGACTGTGAACGCTTATTGACAAAACGTAGGAGCATATAAATAAGAAATACGACAAAAGCAAGAGCTGACATCATTTGAATAAACATAAGAAACGGATTTTGATCGGTCATTGGAACGGCAAGTTCTTCTTCAGTATTCGGTGACTCTACTAAATCGGTCGTTTCTTCTTCCAGAACCGTTTGTTCATTTTCTGGACTCTGTTCGCCTTCTTCAATCGCCTCACTTACGGTGCGATTTTCTCCTTCACCCTCAGCACTGATTTGATTACTCCAACCAAAAACAAAGAAAAAGCTTAACATAAGAGCCGCCACTACAGGCTTGCACATATATGGTGACACCCCACTAACTTTACTTAACACTTTAGCCAAGCGTTTTCTTAATCGCTTCAAGAACACGATCAGCTTGAAATGGTTTGACAATAAAATCTTTAGCTCCTGCTTGGATCGCATCAATCACCATTGCTTGTTGCCCCATCGCAGAACACATAATCACTTTTGCGTTTGGATCGATTTTTTTTATTTCTTTTAGAGAAGTAATACCATCCATTTCTGGCATCGTAATATCCATTGTTACAAGATCAGGTGAGAGCTCTTCGTACTTTTCAACAGCTTGAGCTCCGTCGTTAGCTTCTCCTACTACATCAAATCCATTTTTTGATAAAATATCTTTAATCATCATGCGCATAAACGCTGCATCATCTACTATTAATACTTTGTGTCCCATTTGGGTCCCTCTTCTCTCCAATTTATTTCAGATTACGAATTCGATCTTCTTGACTAACAATATCCGTTACACGGACACCGAAGTTCTCCTCAATTACAACCACTTCACCTTTGGCAATGAGCTTTTGGTTTACAAGGATATCGACCGGTTCACCAGCAAGCTTATCTAGCTCAATAATGGACCCTTGACCTAATTCAAGAATTTCTTTAATCGATCTTTTCGTTCGACCTAACTCGACTGTTACTTGCAAAGGAATGTCTAGCAACATATTTAAATTATTTGATTCATGATTTGATAAAGGTGCTGGTTCAAAGTTTGAGAATGCAGCTGGCTGAACATCACTCTGACGTCCATTAACACTATGCACACCTGAACCTATATGTTGCTGCTCCCTTGAATGTGAACTTGCTTGAGTGGGCTCAGGGTAACTTGATTGAGTCATACGTTCTTCTTGTGGTGACTCCATATGTCTTGTTTCTGCTTGTGTTGACGGTGCTTGTGGCATTTCTATTTCTGGAAAGCTTTCATCTACTGATAGCTCTTCATCCATTGGGTTCATTAAGTCATTCACTAGCCCTTTTGCAAAAGTAACCGTAACAAGTTGCATAATGTTTGAGTCGATCAGTTCTCCGACTTTTAAGCGGAATGAGATTTTCACTAAAATTTTATCGCCTGGAACATTTGATGTGCCTACATTATGTTTTAAATCCATCAGGTCAATTCCTGGTGGTGAAATATCTACACGTTTGTTGAAAACCGTTGACATGGACGTAGAAGCAGAACCCATCATTTGATTCATTGCTTCTTGAACAGCACTGACATGCATATCCGAGAGTTCGCTTGCTGGATTGATTCCATCACCACCAAGCATCAGATCAGCAATAATGGCTGCATCGCCCGTTTTGATGACTAGCAAATTCATCCCTTCAAAGCCCTCAGTATATTCAACATGAACCGCTACATGAGGTTGTGGAAACTCTGACTCTAGTTTTTCACTTTCGATTAAAGAGAGTGTAGGCGTTGTAATTTCAACCTTTTGATTTAATAAAGTAGATAGCGCGGTAGCTGCACTCCCAAATGAAATGTTCCCGATCTCTCCTAGGGCATCCTGTTCGATATCTGTTAAGTAATCTCCAATAATCAAATTAGAGGATGACGAAGCTTGTTGTTCCTTTGTTTCGTCTACTTGATCATCTTCATTACCAATGCCTTTAAGTAGTTCATTTATTTCGTCTTGGGAAAGCATGTCATCATTCATCATCATCTGCCTCCTCAATTACATCCGTTACTTGAACGGCCATTTTATTTTTCATCTTTCCTGGTTGAGCGTGGAACTTCTTTTCTCCTCCGACCGTTACAAGGAGTGGTTCGTTTATTAATTGATTTAGTTCAATGACATCACCAACACCTAAGTTTAAGAACTCATGGATTGTTATTTCAGAACGCCCAAGTTCAGATTGAAGCAGCAGTGGTGCTTTTTTGATCTTCGCTTCAATCGCTTCTTTTTCACCCGGTTGATGCTGTTTTTTCTTTTCTTGCATCCAGTAATGAACGGAAAGCTTAGGTAATACATCTTCTAAGACCACATGCGGTAGACAAATATTAATCATCCCTGATGTTTCCGCTATTGTGGTCGATAGTGAAATCACAACAACCGTTTCATTAGGGGAAACCATTTGCAGAAATTGCGGATTAACTTCAATTTCTTCCATCACGGGATCCATTTCGACCACAGTGCTCCATGCTTCTTGAAAACTATCTAATGTGCGTTGAAACAGCTGAGACATGATACGTGTCTCAATCTCTGTTAAATTTTCAACCTTATTAATGCTTACACCTTTTCCTCCAAGCAATCGATCGAGCATGGCATACGCAATATTAGGGTTTACTTCCATTAAAAGACGACCTTCTAATGGATACGGTTCAAACACATTTAAAATCGTCATCTTTGGTATCGAACGAATAAATTCCTCATAAGGAAGTTGATCAACCGATGCTACTGAAATTTGAACAAACGTCCGAAGCTGAGCTGAGAAGTAGGTCGTTAACAATCGTGCAAAATTTTCATGTATACGAGATAAACTACGAACTTGATCCTTTGAGAAGCGTAGTGCTCGCTTGAAATCGTACACTTTTATTTTCTTTTCAGTTTCTTCTTTCTTGAGTTCATCAGCATCCATTTCTCCAGTAGAAAGTGCCGATAACAGAGCATCTATCTCACCTTGTGATAAAATGTCAGCCAAGAGCCTCACCTCTCAATCTATCTACACAACGTTATAAACAACCATCAACTATTGAATAACCCAACTAGTTGTATAAACCTGAACAACAGATCCATCTTGCAATAGTTGATTAATTTGATCGCGTATTTCTATTTCTAATTCCTCAATCCCAACTGAACCCGAGAGCTCAGGAGATTTTTTACCTGATAAAGTGCGTAAAATAATATTTTCGACTTGAAAATCTCGCTTTTCGATTTCTTTTAATACTTCTTTACTATCAACATGAATATGAAATTGCGTACGGACGAAATCATTTGATAGGAGATTGGTTGTAATTTCATCAGTCACATAAGATTGGGCAATAATCTCATCAATCGTTGGCTCAACACTCGCTTCAGGCTGCTTCGTAAAATGATTGAATAGAACAAGAGTAATGACTCCGACTAATGTTAGTGCAATAAGAATGATAAGCATGATGTTTACGAGCTTATTTTTAAACAAATCAAGAGCCCTCCAAATCTGTGTGAGATGCCATAAGACCAATTTCTTTGTAACACTGATTAATACGTTTAAACACGTCTTCAAGCTCATCTTGAACGACGATTTTCTTTCCATTAACTAGTGTAATCGTCGTATCCGGAAAAGCTCCTACCTGCTCAATCAATAAGGCATTAAGCATGAATGGTTGCCCATTTAAGCGAATTAATTTAATCATAAGAATATGGATGGGCTATATGGTTAACCATAGCCCAAACCTCCTCTACTTATAAGATGATAGAAATAAATCTAGTTTTCATTTGAAAGGTTCCTATTAACGCTTCAAATTAACAAGTTCTTGTAATATTTCATCTGACGTTGTGATAATACGAGTATTCGCCTGGAACCCTCGCTGGGCTACGATCATTTCAGTAAATTCCTCTGATAAATCAACGTTAGACATTTCAAGCGTACCAGCAACAAGGGTTCCTGTACCACCATTACCTGGCGATTCAGCTGCAGGGATTCCAGAGTTAGTTGATTGTAAGTATAAGTTTTCTCCTGCTTTTGTTAAGCCTTCTGGATTGGCGAAGTTAGATAGTTGAATCGTTCCAGCCGTTTCTAAGTCTCCAGTTGCATTAATGAAACTTACGATCCCATCTGCCCCTACACTAAAGCTCTGAGCTGCAGGCGGAATATTGATATTACCAGCTGCACCTTGTAAGTACAAACCATCTGAATTGACAATATCGCCCTCTTGATCCAAATAAAAATTCCCTGCCCGTGTGTAATAGTTGATTGGTCCATCTGCTACCGTAAAGAAGCCATCACCTGAAATCCCTAAGTCTAGGGCGCGGTTCGTATTTTGTAAGCTTCCTTGGGTGTGAATGGTATCGACACTCGCAAGTTGTGAACCTAATCCTATTTGTCTTGCATTGACACCCCCACGGTCAGCACCTGGGCCTGTAGCACCAGCAATTTGTTGGCTCACCATATCTTTAAATGTTGCACGACCCTTTTTAAAGCCGAATGTGTTTACGTTTGAAATGTTGTTCCCGATCACATCTAACTTTGTTTGAAAGTTTCTCATTCCTGAAATTCCTGAGTACATTGAACGTAACATGTATGTCACTCCTTTTAGTGTATGCTGCTTCTATCATTCGGCAGCGACAGCCTCCCAGTAGGGTCCAGCCTTTTAGTCCATCAAAATCGTTCCGTTAATATTTGTGAATATCTGAGCCTTTGCTTCATTACGATCCAATACGGTTATAACCGTATTGTTTTTAGCACTTACGACGAGTGTCGCGTTATCTGTTATGACTAAAGAATCCGTGATCCCTTTTTGTTTTGCTTCTGCTACTTTTTCTGAAATCGCCTTCCACTTTGTCGAATCAATTTCAATTCCTCTTTTATCCATTCTCTCTGTGGCATGTTTACTTACTTTTAAAGAGTTTGGTAGATGTAATTGATTATTCAATACCGTTTGGAAAGATGTTTCAGTTGCTTGCCTTTTTGGTATTTCTTTATTGGGAAAAGGTTTCGGAAGGGAATGGATAGGTTGAATTTGAAACCCTCTATTCATTTACACACACCCTTTACTTACTAGTTTCACTTTCCTCTTCACTTGGTTTATTCGTACCGTTCGTTTGAACGCCACTTACTTGAGTAAGCTGTTCATGGTGAATCCAACGATTATTGTCTAGTAAAATTCGGATCGTCCCGTCAAATTCTACTTTGACTGATTGAACTTTATTATCGCTGTATTGAAGCTCTGTTCGATAATCATCCACATCGACTTCCTGAACCCATTTCACTTCTTTTCCAATTAATTCACTAAATTGAACAAGGCTTTGACTTGTTTGAGTATCGACAAATTTTTGAATCGTCGTGTTCATATTCGTCATTTGCTCAAGGGATGAGAATTGGGCCATTTGTGCAATAAATTCACGATCATCCATAGGATTAGATGGATCTTGGTTTTGAAGTTGAGTGATTAATAGTTTCAGGAAATCATCTTTACCAAGTCCACTTTGACCAGTTGTAGACGTTGGTTTCGGCTTATTTTGAAGAAAGTAACTTTCGTTAATCGTAGTCATACTCATCACCTACACTTTTTCGTTAATCGTTAATTCTTCCAAAAATACTTGAAAAGAATCGTTCTCATCTTCTGATTCGGTTTCATTTTTTTCTCGGTCGTCTCTTGTTTGATCTTTATTGGATTGTTGATCGTCCTTGACACTTGTTTGGTGCTGATTAACAACTTCAACCCTTTCAACATTTAATTGTTGATTGATAAATGCTTGACGGAGATGTTGCAGCTGAGACTCCACGAGTTCTTTTGCAGTTGCTGAACTTGTTAATAGTCTTGCCACTAACACTCCTTCAATTTGCGTTAACTGGATATCAAGCCTTCCTAAATGGGCAGGGAAGAGCTTCACAGAAAAATGATTCATTCCCGCTTCATTGGCTTTAAATACTCCTCGTTGCATTAATTGTTGAAATTGCTTTAACAGTTGTTCTTGTTGCACTTCTCTTGGGAGCTGTTCTCCAATATGAATGACTGCTTGCTGAGTTCTTGTCATCATTTGCCCTGCATCAAGCCCAAATTGTGGCAACATCAACCCTTGATTTGGTTGCTTGTTTACTCCTGACCGTATGAAAGAAGAGGTGGTGTCCTCTTTTTCATTCATTAGCTTTTGTAGAGCATTTATAAATAATGGTTCGTTAGTTGAATCTTGTTTTACAGGCAGATTCATACCACGCAAAGTCCCTTTGGAAATTTGCGTCATTTCCTCTACTAATCGTTGTAATTGCCCAACGATCCTTTCAATCTTTAGATCCATTCTATCCATTTGCTGATCAATTCTAAGCATTGGGAAAAGTTGAACCAATACGTTGTTTACTTCTTTTGAAAGGATGGGAGATGATCGTAGAACTGCTTCATTCTCGATTATTTGACTAATGATGAGACCAGCCACAATTAATTGTTCATCCGACCAACCTGGCATATCCTCAATCAGCGTTTCATTAATATGAACCGCCATTTCTAAAGATTCATTAAGGTTCAACCATTCAGCAAGTTCTTCTTGCCAACTCTCTGGCAGAAACGAAAGTAATGTCTGTATCGTTTCATCCCGTAGCAATTCATCTTGATCGATTTCAATGTCTTGCTCTACTAGTGACTGAAGCCAATTCATTACATCGAATGACGGGGTTTCAGGTTCGGTCATCAGCATCGCATCTGGTGCAAACTGACTTCCTAATAGTTGTGCGAACTGCCCTGAGTCCGGTAGCCCTGCTCCGACCTTCATTGATGAATGGGATGCCGCGGTTGATGGAGGGGTAAGCATAGCCATTACTGTGTTCACTTCTTAACCTCCTTTCACTCTTATTGATTCGTCAAACGACTCATCAATTCTGCTGCCCTCGAAGCTTCCATTTTCGCTAAGATTGCAGCTCTTGAATCAGTCGATAGTTGTGAGAGATGAAGAAGAGCTTCTTCGGTTTGTAACTCAGATAAGATAGCTGCTGCATTTTTAGCTGACATAGCCTCATATGTTTTGGCTATCTCTGTTAGCTCCTTGGTAGCTCTATTAGACATTTCTTGCTCAACAAGCAGCTTTTGCTCTAACTCTAATTTCTCTGTCTCAAGCTCTCTTACTCGTTCATTACGTTCAGCCAACTGTTGCTCTAGCGAGGAAATTTCATTTTGCTGCTCTTCACTCGCTTCAATCTGGTTTGTAACCAACTCTACTTCTAATTCTTCTTCTTGTTCTTTAAATAAACTAGATACATAAGGTATAGATGAGCTTACTTGTTTGGCCTGTCCCCATACATCAAACCCAATGATATTTAGGATGACACTAAAAAAAATGATCCCAAAAATGACTGGTATAAAGATGACAAGAACAAACATTTGAAATGCACTTGTCGTTTTTTCTTTTTTGCTCATGTTCTTTCACCTAATTTCAACGCTTTTGAAAAAGTTGAATGGCAATGTCATCCATTTGTTCGTTTTCAAGACGAGTTTGCTCTTGTTTGTACTGTTCAAATTTAACTTGCTTTAATTTTTCATATTTTTTGAATTCGATTGAATGCTTCACCATATCTTGTTGCTTTATAGTCATCCGTTCTCTTGCTCGCTGTGTCGTTCGTTGCTGTTCATGAATCGCTTGCTGCATACGAAGTAATTGGGATTGGCTTGATTGAAGCTCATAAATCGAAATGCCTTTCGCTACTTTTTGCCTACCTGCTTCTTCAAGATTTTCCTTCTTTTTCAGTAAGTCATAAAGCTCTGTAGCGACACGTTCAAATTGATCCATTGCTTCTGTGTATTGATTTTGGCTTGTTTGACGTTCCTGTTCCTTTAGATTCATCACTTTTTGTAGGGTAAAATCAAAAGACATCTATACACACCTCACCCGAATTGTTTCATTAACAAATTTGTAGATTCATCGATTGTCATCATTTCATTTGTCGCTTGAGTAAGAAAGGAGATAATCATAGGGTAAGCTGCTATTGCTTCATCAATTTCTTTAGAAGATCCTCGCTTATAAGCACCAATGTTTATTAAGTCTTCTGCTTCTTCATATGTAACTAATAACTTCCTTACTCGATCAGCTGCTTGTCTATGTTTATCATCAGCTAAATCAGGCATAAGCCGACTTACACTTTTCAATACATTAATAGCAGGGAATTGTCCTTTATTAGCGAGACGGCGATCAAGCACTAAGTGACCATCAAGTATCCCTCGCACCGCATCAGCAATTGGTTCATTCATATCGTCCCCATCAACTAACACGGTATAAAAAGCCGTTACACTTCCTTTAGCATCCGTACCAGAGCGTTCTAAGAGCTTTGGTAACATCGCAAATACAGATGGTGTATACCCTTTTGTAGTAGGAGGTTCTCCAATAGCCAGCCCTACCTCCCGCTGCGCCATCGCAAAACGAGTCACCGAATCCATCATTAAATTGACATCAAATCCTTGATTCCTAAAATACTCCGCGATGGCTGTAGCAGTCATCGCACCTTTAATTCTCATTAAAGCTGGTTGATCAGAGGTTGCTACTACTAAAATGGTGCGCTTTAAGCCCTCTTCTCCTAAATCTCTTTCAATAAAATCTTTCACTTCACGTCCACGCTCACCAATTAAGGCTATGACATTTATATCTGCAGAGGAATGTTTCGCAAGCATTGCAAGTAAGGTACTCTTCCCTACCCCACTCCCTGCGAAAATACCAACACGCTGACCTTTTCCGACTGTAAACAAACTATCGATTGCTCTGACTCCTAGATTCATCTTCTCTTCAATACGAGGTCTTTTTAATGGATTAGGAGGTTGGTTGTCCGTTGGAAAGGAGGTCAACCCTCGTGGTAAGGCGCTCTCATCTAAGAGTTGACCGCAACCATCCACTACTTTTCCTATCAAACCGGTTCCTACTTTAATCTGAAGAGGCTTCCCGGTTGCTTCCACTAAACTTCCAGGAGAAATTTCAGCTACACCATTTAGGGGCATTAACAAAACATGCTCATCTCTAAAGCCAACAACCTCTGCCCGTACTTTTGTTTTTTGGTTCTTCCCAACGAGGATATAACAAAGATCACCAATTGATGCAATCGGACCAACCGATTCAATCATCAAGCCAACAACACGGACTACTTTTCCATACCATTTATAAGGAGAAATAGTGTGGACTGATTTAATCAGTGACTTGGCTTTCATGTCCTACCTCCTCAATTCTTAAGAGCAGTTGTTGTTTTAGTTCATTAAGCTGATGGTCAATTGTTGCATCGATTCGTCCAAATTTCGTTTCAATTATACAGCCATTTTCCGAAAGCCCGTGATCTGCATAAATGTACAGCTCTTCTGTATGAGTAACTAAACTCTTTAACTCTTCTTTTTGCTGTCTAGTTCTCTCATACCAGGAAGGATGAACGTAAATTTTCACTTCTTCATGCTCTTGAACTTGTTTGATCACTTGTTGAACTAATCGATTCCATGTAGTCGCTTCTTCCTTTAATTGGGTGCCGATCATTCGATGGCATAATTCTACAGCTAACTCAACGATGACTGGTTCAGCTCGCTCAATGATTTTGTAGTATTCATCTTTCGCACTCATAATCACACTATTTGCTTCTTCAATAACGGAAGCGTACTCTTTGAATCCATCACTTTTACCATTTACTAAACCTTCTTGGTATCCTTGCTCTTGCATTTCTTGATAAGCTAGTTGTTGCTGATTATGCGCCTCTACTTGATCGAGCTCTAGTTGATCATACATCTTCTTAATTGCGGCTTTCGCTTCACTTATAAGTTGGTTTGCTTGTTCTTCACTTTCTTTTAGACGTTGAGCGATCGCTTCTTCTGTATCCGATTGATTCATTGGGATAACTTGCTGTTCTTCCCCACGAACTTCATTTCCTATTAAAGGTTGAAACGTTTCATGTTGAAACAACTTTTTAATCGTGATTTTTTTAGCTTCTTTATCAGAAGAAGGGAAATGACTTGATTTGATGACTCTAGACAATGACATCATCTCCTCCGCCACGTGCAATGACGATCTCCCCTGCTTCCTCTAGGCGCCTTATGACAGCCACGATTCTCGTTTGAGCTTCTTCCACATCACGTAATCGAACAGGCCCCATAAATTCCATCTCATCTTTAAATGCTTCAGCCATTCGTTGAGACATATTTCCAAATACAATCTCTTTGACCTCATCACTCGCCACTTTAAGAGATAATTGCAGGTCTTCATTTTCAACATCGCGGATGACTCTTTGAATCGAACGATTATCTAATGTCACGATATCCTCAAATACAAACATTCTCTTTTTAATCTCTTCTGCTAATTCAGGGTCTTGAATCTCAAGGGCGTCTAGGATCGTTCGCTCCGTTGAGCGATCTACGCTGTTTAAGACATCTACCACTGCCTCAATTCCGCCTGCTTCGGTGTAATCTTGTGTCATAGTAGATGATAGCTTTTGCTCTAAGATCGATTCTACTTCATTTATTATCTCAGGCGAGGTACTATCCATTAAAGCAATTCTTTTTGCTACATCAGCTTGCACTTCTTGTGGTAGCTCTGAGAGGATTTGTCCTGCCTGAACAGAATCTAAATAACTTAAAATTAAGGCAATCGTCTGAGGATGTTCATTTTGAATAAAATTTAAAATTTGAGATGGATCTGATTTTCTAGCAAAATCAAATGGACGTACTTGCAAGGTAGAAGTCAAACGATTAATGATATCCATCGCATTTGCTTCTCCAAGTGCTTTTTCTAAAATACTTTTCGCATATCCAATTCCACCCTGAGCAATATAATCTTGAGCTAAAACTAATGAATGAAATTGCTCTAATATATCTTCTTTCATTTCGCTATCCACTTTACGAACATTCGCAATTTCAAGCGTTAATTGTTCAATTTCCTCCTCAGACAAATGCTTATACACTTGTGCAGATACATCTGGCCCAAGTGAGATCAGGAGGATTGCTGCTTTTTGCTTACCTGTTAACCCTTTTTTAGTTGACTGTGCCAAAAGTCTTCCCTCCTAATCCTCAGATAACCATGTACGAAGAAGTTTTGAAAATTCATCTGGTTTTTCTTTTGCCATTTTCTCTAATTGTTTGCGTTTTGTTGCCTTCTCGCTCATATCCTCATTAGGAAGGTCTGGTACGACGGCCGCTGTTTGTTCGATCACGTACTCTTCTTCCTCTGCTTCACGTTTTCGCTTCTTAGCTAATAAAACGAGTAATAATAGAATGATAACGACTAAAATTCCTGCAGCAACGTACATCCATACAGGTATGATCGTTTGTGTTTGCTCACCGATTTCGGCTTTTCCTTCAAATGGTTGGGACGAGACAAAAATCTTTTCATTAATTCCTGCTTCTGTTAGCTCATCCGCATATATACCTGAAATACTCGTACGTACAACCGTTCCTAGAATTTGTTGGATATCATCTAATTTCTCTTGTGGTAAGACGTCCATTCCTTCTGGAGGTTCTACCATTACCTGAATTCCTAAGTCTCTGATTTTATATGGGCTTTCTACGATGTCTCGATTAATTCGATTTACTTCGTTGTTAATTCGATCTTCTGTTCGTTCATATTCTGAATCACCTTGACCGACAGCACCAGGGAAGTTAGGAATGCCTTCGCCAGTACCTTCTACCCCGCCTGGAGGTGTGCCTTCACCGGTGTACGTTTCGGTGATTCGTTCAATACTAACTGCAATACCTTCAATGTTTTCAGTATCAACAGGCTCTACCAATGTTTCTTGTCGATTTTCTTGAGTGAAATCAATATCAGTCGTAACTGACACTAACACCTTATCTTGACCAACGACGGTACCTAGCATTCTTTGTAAATTTCTTGTTAGATCTCTCTCAATTTCACGTTGGATCGACCTTTGCTGTTCAAATGCTGATAGCGTCGTTGTTTGATTCCCATCATTATCGTAAAAATAATCCTCAAACATTTGGTTCATTATGACGATATTTTCAATAGGAAGGTTTGGAACACTTTTTGATACTAAGTGATAAAGTGCCTTCACTTGGTTTTGATCTAGTTGGTATCCAGGCGCTAAATCAACAATAACAGAGGCAGTTGCAGCCTCTTGAGTTGTATTTAGCCACACACTTTCCTCTGGTAAGGTAATCATGACATTAGCATGATTTACACCATTGATATTACGGATCAAATCCGCTAGTTCGGTTTGCATCAAACCTCTTTCCATAACAGAAAATTCATTATCCGTCATGCCAAAGCCCATTTGATCTTGGAAGAAACTATAATCAATACTTCCACTTCTAGGTATACCTTCTGCTGCTAAGTCTACTTTAAGACTATCTACTTGAGCTTCAGGAACTAAAATAGTCGTTCCGTTGTCTGAAATTTCAGCAGGAATCCCTCTAGCATCTAACGTTTCTTTAATTTGCCCAGTTTCTTGTAGGGTTAAATTACTGTAAAGAGGGACGTTATTCGTTCTATTCCCTAAAAATAAGATAAAAACAAGTAATAGAGCAGCGGCGACTAGCGAGATTAAGATGATATTCTTCTGCTTGCTCGTACGACCACTCCAATATTCTGTTACTTTCTGCTTATAAAGTACAAATTTCTCGTTCATGCGCCCTCCTACAACCTACAAAGCCAATTACTTCATGCACAATTATGTTCTTAAAACAATTAGACTTGCATTCTCATAATTTCTTGATAAGATTCAATCACTTTATTTCGAACTTCCACCGTAGCTTGTAATGCTACAGACGCTTTTTGCCCCGTAATCATTACATCATGTAAATTAGTAATTTCCCCTCGCGCTAATTGCTCTGTTTTTAAAGCAGAAACGTTTTGAAGTTCATTTACATTATGAACAGCTTCTGTTAAAGCTTTTTTAAATGTTGCTCCAGCTTGTGCAGGGGTATGGTTCATTTGACTGACTAGCCCTAGTTGATTTTGTAGCATAAAAGGAGATGACACCCTGTTAATATCCATCTAATATCCCCACCTATCTTCCTATTTCAAGTGCTTTCATCAGCATATTCTTCGTAGCGTTTAAAGTCGTGACATTTGCCTCATACGATCTTGTCGCAGTCGTCAAGTCAACCATTTCACGTAAAGGGTCTACATTTGGTAATTCCACATATCCTTCTACGTTTGCATCTGGATGACTAGGATCGTAGACAAGCTTGAAAGGATTTTGATCCTCTACAATTGCTGATGCCTTCACGCCAGATCCAATCTCTCCTTTTTGCCCCATAGCTGTATGTAAATAGGAAGAGAAAGGTGTTTTCTGATTTGGTTCAACAACGACCATTTTTCTTCTATAAGGTACCCACTCTCCATTGACTTGCTGGGCACGAGTTGTTTCAGCATTTGCCATATTAGATGAAATCACGTCCATTCGGAGACGTTGCGTTGTTAATGCAGAGGAACTCGTATTAAAACCACCAAAAATCGTCAAAATTAGTTACCTCCTCTAATAACCGTTTGTAAACTTTGAAATCTTCCATTCATCCGATCAATTAATGCATTGTAATAAATTTGATTTTTTGCTAATTCGGCCATTTCTAAGTCAATATCGACATTGTTCCCATTATGGTTATATGTAGTGTTTTGATTCACTTGTACAGCAGGTCCTGGTCTATTAGAACTAAAGTCGACGTGTTTACTATTTGTTTTCGTTGCCTGTAACTGATTTCCAATAACTTCATTTAATGTATGTTTAAAACTAACCGTTTTAGCTTGGTAATTAGGTGTTCCAGCATTTGCTACATTTTGAGAAATCGCATGCTGACGCATTTTGGAACCATCCAAACCTCTTTCTAAAACGTTAAAGGTTGAGTTAGAAAATAAATTCAATCTCGTCCCACCTTTCGACATAATTCCTTGTATTTCAATTAAATTCTTTCTATACAAACAATTTTATACATATTTTCACACAAAACTCACTACGAAAATTGTAATCAATATGTCCCAAAAAGTCTAATGAAGATTGTGAGGATTTTAGATTAGATAATAAAGAACTACCATTTTTAACATACTTTAGTCACAAATACACCGGAGTATATCTTATTATAAATTCATTAATAATTTTTTCAACCTAATTATTTTACAATATTTTACCATATAAATGAGAGTTTCCTCTTATAGGTACATATACTCACAAAAAAAAGACCACTTAAAAGTGGTCTTTTTTAGACTATACATTAATTTATTACTTTGTTTTGATCTTCTCAAGTTCCATTAAGAATTTATCGTTTAAGACTTTGATATACGTACCTTTCATACCAAGAGAACGAGACTCGATTACCCCTGCACTTTCTAATTTACGAAGTGCATTTACAATGACTGAACGAGTAATTCCTACACGGTCGGCAATTTTACTAGCTACAAGTAATCCTTCTTTGCCATCAAGTTCTTGGAAGATATGCTCAACTGCTTCTAATTCACTGTATGATAGTGAACTAATCGCCATTTGAACAACCGCTTTACTACGTGCCTCTTCTTCAATTTCTTGTGTTTTTTCATGTAGGATTTCCATTCCTACTACAGTTGCACCGTATTCAGCTAAAATCAGATCATCATCGCTAAATGAATCATTTAAACGAGCAAGTACTAATGTACCTAAGCGTTGGCCTCCACCTAATATCGGCACAATCGTCGTTAATCCATGTTGGAACAAATCTTTGTTCTCTACAGGAAATGCTGTGTACTCACTATTAATATCTAAGTTTGGAGACGTATCTTCTACTTTCGATAAACCACCTGTATACTCTTCAGGGAACTGGCGATCTTCTAACATTTTTTTCATACGCTCATTTTCAATCTCTTGTTTAATAGCAAATCCTAGTAGCTTACCTCGACGGCTTACTACGAATATATTTGCACTGATTGCATCACGTAATGTTTCAGCCATATCCTTAAAGTTTACGTGTTGTCCTCCAGATTTTTGTAACATTTCATTGATTTTTCTTGTTCTTGATAATAAATTCATATCAAATCTCCTCCTAGGAATCCTATAAAATATACTGGCTTAAGTCGCGATTTTTCGCAATTGTTGCTAATTTTTCTTCAACGTATTCAGGTGTAATCACTATTTCTTCTAGCGTAATATCCGCTGCTTCATATGATAGATCTTCTAACAGTTTCTCAAGCATGGTATGAAGTCTTCTTGCACCAATGTTTTCAGTATCTTGATTGACCTCGGTAGCAATTGTCGCAATCTTACGAACAGCATCGTCAGTAAATGTAACTTTTATACCTTCTGTTTGTAAAAGAGCTGAATATTGTTTTAATAACGCATTATCAGGCTCTACTAAGATCCTCACAAAATCATCTACTGTTAAGTTCTTAAGCTCTACACGAATCGGAAAACGTCCTTGTAATTCTGGGATTAAATCAGATGGCTTTGCAATATGAAAGGCACCTGCACCTATGAAAAGGATATGGTCTGTTTTAACCGCTCCATATTTTGTTACAATGGTTGAGCCTTCCACAATCGGTAAAATATCTCTTTGAACGCCTTCTCTTGAAACATCAGCAGATTGTCCTGAAGATTTACCTGCTACTTTATCAATCTCATCAATAAAGATAATACCTAATTGTTCAGCACGCTCTACTGCAAGTTGTGTCACCTCATCCATGTCGATGAGCTTTTGAGCTTCTTCTTCAGCTAGAGTACCTCTTGCATCACTTACAGCCATTTTACGCTTCTTACGCTTTTTAGGGATCATACCTCCAAGCATATCTTGCATGTTCATGCCCATTTGTTCCATACCCGCACCTTGAAACATATCCATGAAATTTTGAGTTTGTTCTTCCACTTCAATGGTGACCATACGATCTTCTAATTCACCTAAAGCAAGTTGATGAGCAACTCTTCTTCTTTGTTCCTTGATACCCTCTTCTTCAGTAGTTGAATCATCTGTAGGCTGCTGACTTCCAGGCTGATTTCCAAAAATCATTTCGAAAGGATTCTTATAGGATGAGCTTTGTTTCTTTTTAGAAGGAGCTAACAATTCCACTAAACGTTCATTCGCTTGTTCAAGTGCTTGTTCCCTTACACCTTCCATTTTCTCTTCCTTGACGATCCGTACACTCGATTCAACCAAATCACGTACCATCGATTCAACATCACGTCCAACATATCCAACTTCTGTAAACTTTGTCGCTTCAACTTTTATAAAAGGGGCACCTACAAGCTTAGCAAGACGACGAGCGATTTCCGTCTTACCGACGCCAGTTGGTCCAATCATTAGGATGTTTTTAGGTGTTACTTCATCTTTTAACTTGTCTTCAAGTAAGCTACGGCGATACCGATTCCGAAGAGCGATCGCAACTGATTTTTTCGCTCCCTCTTGACCAACAATATATTGATTTAGGCGTCCAACGATCTCTTTTGGTGTTAGGTTGGCTTTATTTTTCAACGCAATCACTCTCCATTTATCGTTTCTATCAAGTCTTTAGAGAAGTTCTTCGACGACTAGATTTAAATTTGTATACACACAAATTTCACCAGCTGTTTCTAGAGCTGCTGTTGCAATCTCTTTGGCAGACAAGGTAGGCGCATGCTTTTTCAATGCACGTCCGGCAGATAAGGCGTAATTCCCACCAGAACCAATCGCTAAAATGCCATCATCTGGTTCAATCACTTCACCAGTACCTGAAACTAAAAGAACATGATCGCGATTCATCACGATAAGCATGGCTTCTAAGCGTCGTAATACTTTATCACTCCGCCACTCTTTAGCAAGCTCTACTGCCGCTCGTTGTAAATTGCCGTTGTACTCCTCTAGCTTACTTTCAAACTTTTCAAAGAGAGTAAATGCATCTGCAACTGACCCAGCAAACCCTGCTAAAACTTTCCCTTGATAAATTCTACGTACTTTCTTAGCTGTATGTTTCATTACTACCGCATTTCCAAACGTAACTTGCCCATCTCCTGCCATCGCACATTGACCATTATGTTGTACAGCAAATATCGTTGTTGCATGAAAAGTTGTATTCGCATCCATTAATAGACCTCCTCATCACGATTGTTAAGCACGGGGGTGATGATTTTTATATACATCACGCAATCTCTCTTTCGTTACATGCGTGTAAATTTGTGTCGTTGATAGATTTTCATGTCCAAGTAATTCCTGAACTACACGTAGATCAGCACCATTATTTAAAAGATGTGTCGCAAATGAATGTCTTAGATCATGCGGACGTACATGTTGATGAAGAGAAGCTTCTTTCACTCGTTTCGATAAAATGGTGCGTATACTTCTCTCCGATAAAGGACCTCCACGATAATTCAGAAAAAGCCGTTTAGTCTCACCATTCCCCTTTTTCAGTATATTTACTCGCGCATCATCAATATATTCTTTTAATGCATCTACAGCAAACGAACCGATAGGAATATAACGTTCTTTTCTTCCCTTACCTGTTACAAACACGGTGCCAATATGAAAATCGATGTCTTCTACTTCTAGATGACTACATTCACTAACACGCATTCCTGTGGCATAAAGGAGTTCTAGTAGGGCACGGTCCCGTTTATCTAGAGGCTTCTCACCTTGAAACGCATCAAATAATTGAAGCATTTCTTCTTCATACAGAAAAGTAGGTAACCTTCCCGCTTTTTTAGGAAGATACGTCTCTGCAAACACATTAGTCGTTAAGATTTCTTCTCTCATTAGATAGTGAAAAAGACTACGCATGGACGAAATTTTTCTAGAAACCGAATTCCTCGCATACGCTAACTCATGTAAATAAGTTAAATATGAGCGCACAAAAAGATATGTCACCTCAGTCAATGAAAAGCATTCGTGCTTCTTCATGAAATGACAGAAATCATCTATATCACGTTGATAACTTTTAACGGTATGTACAGAATAATTTTTCTCAACCTGTAAAAAACGAATAAATTCTTTGATCCATTGTTCATCTTTTGACTGATTCACCTGAATCACCTCACAGAGCTACTAAATTCTAACACGATTTAGTAGCTCCCGCAATAATATTTACATTTTTTTCACAAAATTCTGAATTGACCCTAAAGCTCGTGAAGCTAGTTGTTCATAACGTTCCTTTTTGTTTTTGATTCGCACTTCTAATGGTGGTAGTAAACCAAAGTTCGCATTCATCGGTTGGAAGTTTTTTGGATTCGCAGTCGTAATGTAATTAGCCATGCTACCGAGAATCGTTTCCTCTGGGAAAGTGATTAACTCTTCATTTTTCACAAGCTTGGCTGCATTAATTCCTGCAATTAAACCAGCTGCTGCAGATTCAACATATCCTTCAACCCCCGTGATTTGACCAGCAAAAAAGAGATCATCGCGGTCTTTATACTGATAGGTTGGCTTAAGTAAGTTTGGAGAATTGATGAATGTGTTACGATGCATAACACCATAACGAACAATTTCTGCATTCTCTAAACCAGGGATTAACTTTAATACTTCCTTTTGAGGGCCCCACTTTAAATGAGTTTGGAAACCAACAATGTTATAGAGAGTACCGGATTGATTATCTTGACGAAGTTGGACAACTGCATATGGACGCTTGCCAGTTTCAGGATGTTCTAGTCCTACTGGCTTCATCGGTCCAAACAACATCGTCTTCTTTCCACGCTTAGCCATTACTTCAATTGGCATACACCCTTCAAAGAAAACTTCCTTTTCAAATTCTTTTAAAGGTACTGTTTCAGCAGTAATTAACGCCTCGTAAAAACGATCAAATTCCTCTTCAGTCATTGGGCAATTTAAGTAAGCCGCTTCACCTTTATCATAACGAGATTTCAAGTAAACTTTGTCACGATCAATTGAATCCGTTTCAATGATTGGTGCTGCTGCATCATAGAAATATAAATATTCCTCACCAGTTAAAGATTGAAGTTCTTTTGATAATCCTTCAGAAGTTAATGGACCTGTCGCAATAATCGTTGGGCCTTCTGGAATTTCCGAAATTTCTTCATTGAAAACAGTCACATTAGGGTGGTTTTTCACTCGATCTGTTACATGTTGAGCAAACTCATGGCGGTCTACGGCAAGCGCGCCTCCTGCAGGCACGGATGAATCATCGGCAGAACCAATAATAACCGAATCAAGCTTTCTCATTTCCTCTTTAAGCACACCAACTGCATTTGTTAATCCATTTGAACGAAGCGAATTACTACAAACGAGTTCTGCAAATTTATCTGTATGATGAGCAGGTGTTTGTCTAACCGGTCTCATCTCATATAAATGAACCTTTATATCACGTTTTGCTAGTTGCCATGCAGCTTCGCTTCCGGCTAATCCAGCACCAATAACATTTACATGCTGTTGTTCCATACTAAACGCCTCCACTCAATTAAAATCATTCAAAAAGGTCTGAACGGTGACTATGGCAAGAACAAGATCATCATACGGAGATCATCTTGTTGTTTTCTTGCACATTAGCGGTTCAGACCCTTGGTTTTCTCTCGTTCAATCATTATACACACTAGATTGTCTCAACTAACCATCTTTTCAGTGGTGATCGATCACCACTTATTCGCTTGAATCCTAATACATCATAATACTTTTTTCGTCAAGATTCAACAATTTAATCTGTTAATTTGTTTCTTCTTTGTAATCACAAGAAGAACATTGTACATTGACACCCTTTTTCGTCTTCTTCTCAACAAGCATACTTGAGCATTTTGGACAAGGACGTGCAATGGGTTTATCCCATGAAATAAACTCGCATTCAGGATAGCGATCACATCCGAAGAACGTACGGCGCTTCTTGCTTTTACGTTCGACGATGTTTCCTTCATTACAAGTCGGACATTTAACACCAATATCTTTTACAATTGCTTTTGTATTTCGGCATTCTGGGAAGTTTGAGCAGGCCATGAACTTTCCATAACGCCCCATTTTATAGACCATTTCATGTCCACATTTTTCACAATCTTCTCCAGCTGGTTCGTCTTTTATTTCGACTTCTTTCATTTCTTCTTCTGCTACTTTGAGACGTTTTTCAAATCCTTGATAGAAATCATCAATGATATGTACCCATTGATGGTTTCCTTCTTCAATTGAGTCTAAATCCGTTTCCATTTTCGCTGTAAATTCTACATCTAAGATCTCAGGGAAGAATTCTACAATTAGCTCTAACACAATCTCACCAAGTTCTGTTGGAACAAAGCGCTTTTCTTCTAGAGCAACATATCCACGTTTTTGGATCGTATCAAGTGTAGGTGCATAAGTAGATGGTCTTCCTATTCCAAGCTCTTCCATCGTTTTTACGAGCCTTGCCTCTGTGTATCTTGGAGGTGGTTGCGTAAAATGTTGATTCGGATCGATGTTTTCCTTTTTTACCGTTTGTCCTTCTTCAAGGTTTGGAAGGAGGCGATCTTCTTCTTTTTTTCCATCATCATTACCTTCAATATATACCTTCATAAAACCAGGGAACTTCACTTTAGAACCAGTTGCTCTAAACACTACCCCTGCGTTCTCTAAGTCTACTGACATCGTGTCCATTATGGCTGGGGCCATTTCACTTGCGACAAGACGTTCCCAAATCAAACGATAGAGTCGAAGTTGGTCACGAGATAGGTAACTCTTTAAGCTTTTAGGGTCTTTAAATACAGCAGTT
Source organism: Alkalihalophilus lindianensis (assembly GCF_032843265.1). NCBI lineage: Bacteria > Bacillati > Bacillota > Bacilli > Caryophanales > Bacillaceae > Alkalihalophilus > Alkalihalophilus lindianensis. The sequence continues at coordinate 227,639 of NZ_JAWJBA010000004.1, read as the reverse complement.
GGGCGGATCGCTTCATGCGCATCTTGTGATTTTTTATCTTTTTTTACGGTACGTTGCCCGACTCTAATATAATCTTTACCAAATTGCTCTTCAATATATTTTCTTGTTTCTGTTTGGGCGGTTTCTGAAATGCGAGTTGAGTCTGTACGCATGTAGGTGATTAAACCGACTGTACCTTCTTTACCCAAATCGATTCCTTCATACAATTGTTGAGCAATCATCATCGTTTTCTTAGCTCTAAAGTTAAGTTTTCTAGCAGCCTCTTGTTGAAGAGAAGAAGTCGTAAAAGGTGTTACCGGATTTCGTTTACGTTCTTTCTTCTTAACTGAATTAACATCAAAAGATCTCCCTTTTAACTTCGCTAAAATGGCTTTTACTTCTTCTTCTGACTTCAATTCCTGTTTTTTTCCATCAACGCCATAAAACTTCGCATCAAACTGTTCATCTCCAAGCGAGAACTGTCCTTGGATCGTCCAATATTCTTCTGGAACAAATGCTTGAATTTCTTTTTCACGTTCAATAATCATCTTTACAGCGACAGATTGAACTCGTCCTGCGCTTAAGCCCTTTTTTACTTTTTTCCATAATAGAGGGCTAATGTTATAACCTACTAAACGATCAAGGATTCGTCTTGCTTGTTGGGCATCTACTAAATCCATATTGATTTTACGAGGTGTTTTAAAAGCATCTTTTATTGCTTGCTTTGTAATTTCATTAAATACAACCCGACAGTCTGACGTCTCATCGATATTCAGGCTATGCGCTAAGTGCCACGCAATGGCCTCTCCTTCACGATCGGGGTCAGCTGCGAGATAAATTCGTTTCACTTTTTTTGCAGCGGTCTTTAATTCTTTTAACACGGGACCTTTCCCGCGGATTGTAATATACTTTGGTTGAAAATCTTCCTCAACATCTACTCCCATTTGACTTTTTGGTAAGTCTCTGACATGTCCCATTGAAGCCTTTACAATGTATTTTTTGCCTAAATATTTACCAATGGTCTTTGCTTTGGCGGGAGATTCAACGATTACTAAATAATCGGCCATAACAAGCAGCTCCCTCTCTCGAAGTTAATTTAAAATCTTCCCTATTATTAAACAGACTTTTACCATTTGTCAAACAAGAGTTTTAAAAGACGGTGGCGATTTAAGCTTAAAATGACAAAAAACGCCCCTATTATATAGAAGAAACTCGGAAAAATAATGACGATTTTATGTCCATTCCTCAAGTATATCTTGAGCTGATATAGTTAGTTTTGCTCCTTGTTGAATTAACAAATTCGTGCCTTTAGACCATTCACAATCAAAAGGACCTGGTACAGCAAAAATATCACGGTTTTGGTCTAGAGCTTGATCTGCAGTAATGAGTGAACCGCTTCTTGTCTTTGCTTCAATGACCAGAACCCCTCTTGCCAAGCCACTAATAATACGATTTCTAGCTGGAAACGTCCATTTTTTTGGAGGGTGATGAGGAGGATATTCACTCAATACAAGCTGATGGCGACACATGTAGGAGTAGAGACCTTTATTAGAGGAAGGATAGGGAAAATCAAACCCAGAACCGAGAACGGCGATCGTTTGTCCTTTGTTTGAAATAGCTTGCTGGTGGGCACAAGCATCTATACCTACTGCTAGACCACTTATGATCGTGAATTGAGCTCTTACAAGCTCCTCAACCATACAAGCAACTGCTCTAACCCCTCTATTAGTAGGTGTTCTAGTGCCAACAATTGCGAGTTGCTTCGAACTCTTTAGTAATTCTAGATTGCCACGATAATAAATCACCCAAGGCGGATCATAAAGCTCTAACAGTTGTTTTGGATAGGACTCATCGAACTTCGTCATCACCATTACTTTATTAGATTGAAGCTGTTTCTCATATTCAACCGGATCACTATCATCTAAGTAGAATCGTAGTTTCTCAGCTTTCTCTTTTTTTATAGTTATTTGCTTCATTAGATGATTAGAAGAGGTTTCATAGATTTTCAGAAGTGTAGGGTCTTCTTGTTGAATATCACGTAATTGCTTCCAAGATAAATAGGTACTGCTATGAAGATGAATCAATCGTTGGCGGAATGTACTCAATGAATTTACACATCCTCTATATGGAGTTTTTGAACGAGGGATAATTAGAAGATAAGAAGAATGGGTATAAAAAAAGGCTCCCCAAAGAAGAGGAGCCTTCTGTCATTATTTTGCTACTTCGTGAGTTGTACACTTCTCAAGTAGGTCATTTTCTTTAAGAGCTTTAATTAATGTTTCACCCATAACAGATGGAGTTTCAGCAACACTTACTCCGCAGCTTTCAAGAGTTTTGATTTTTTCTGCAGCTGTTCCTTTACCACCTGAGATGATGGCGCCAGCATGTCCCATACGCTTTCCTGGAGGCGCAGTTTGTCCACCAATGAAGCCTACAACAGGCTTTTTCATGTTAGCTTTAATCCACTCAGCAGCTTCTTCTTCAGCTGTTCCGCCGATCTCACCAATCATGATTACTGCATATGTTTCAGGATCTTCATTGAATAATTCTAAAACATCGATGAAGTTTGTTCCATTAACAGGGTCTCCACCAATACCTACAGCAGAAGATTGACCAATACCAGCTGTTGAAAGCTGATGAACGGCTTCATATGTTAATGTACCAGAACGAGAAACGACTCCAACGTGACCTTTGTTGTGAATGTAACCAGGCATGATACCAATTTTACACTCTTCAGGCGTAATCACACCTGGGCAGTTAGGTCCGATTAAACGAGTTTTCTTACCTTCCATGTAACGTCTAACACTTACCATATCCATTACAGGAATGCCCTCAGTAATACAAATTGCTAGATCTAATTCAGCGTCTACCGCTTCCATGATCGCATCTGCAGCGAAAGCTGGTGGTACATAAATGACGGATGCATTAGCTCCTGTTGCTTTTACAGCATCTTCAACTGTATCAAATACAGGTACGCCCTCAACTTCTGTTCCGCCTTTACCAGGTGTTACACCACCAACGATTTGTGTACCGTATTCAATCGCTTGCTTAGTGTGGAATAGGCCAGTAGCGCCTGTAATCCCTTGTACGATTACTTTTGTATCTTTGTTAATAAGGATACTCATTCTTTTTGTCCCGCCTTTCTTTTTGAACAAACATTTTGTAGAACTTTATTGTAGAACATATTAGCCATATATTCCGTTTTGAATTTATTTTACTAAAGAAACGATTTTTTGTGCACCATCAGCCATAGAGTCCGCAGCTGTGATGTTCAGGCCAGATTCGTTAAGAATCTTCTTACCTAGGTCTACGTTTGTACCTTCAAGACGTACAACTAGTGGAATTTCAAGCCCTACTTCTTTAGTAGCTGCTACAACACCTTCTGCAATGATGTCACATTTCATGATACCACCAAAGATGTTAACGAAAATTCCTTTAACATTTTCATCTGATAAGATGATTTTGAATGCTTCAGTAACTTTCTCAGCAGTCGCACCACCACCAACATCAAGGAAGTTAGCTGGATCACCACTGTAATGCTTAATGATGTCCATTGTTGCCATAGCAAGTCCTGCACCATTAACCATACAACCGATGTTACCATCTAACGAGATGTAGCTTAGGTCATATTTAGAAGCTTCGATTTCTTTCTCATCTTCTTCTTCAAGATCACGGTAAGCAAGTACGTCTTTTTGACGATATAGAGCATTTGAATCAAAGTTTAACTTTGCATCAAGCGCCATTACTTTCCCGTCTCCTGTAGTAACAAGTGGATTGATCTCAGCAATCGAGCAATCCTTCTCAGAGAATGCTTTATATAGTCCCATCATGAACTTAACAGTTTGTCCGACAAGTTCTTTAGGAATATTAATGTTGAACGCAATACGGCGCGCTTGGAAGCCTTGAAGGCCAACAGCTGGGTCAATTACTTCTTTGAAGATTTTCTCAGGAGTTTCTTCTGCAACTTCCTCGATTTCAGTTCCGCCTTCTTCTGAAGCCATTAATACTACGCGATTTGTAGCACGATCAAGTACTAGACCTACATAGTATTCGTTTTTTATATCGCATCCTTCTTCGACAAGTAAGCGCTTAACTTCTTTACCTTCAGGACCTGTTTGGTGAGTAATAAGTGTCTTACCTAAAATCTCATCCGCATATGTACGAACTTCATCCATGTTCTTTGCAACTTTAACACCGCCAGCTTTACCACGGCCTCCTGCATGGATTTGAGCTTTAACAACACAAACGTCTGTGCCTAATTCTTTTGCAGCCTCAACTGCTTCTTCTACTGAGAATGCGACTTTCCCATTAGGGACCGCAACTCCGTATTGACGAAGGAGTTCTTTTCCTTGATACTCATGAATATTCATTCTCTCTCCAGCCTCCTATCAATTGCATGTAATTTACACGTCGTTCTTATTTTTCATGGATGAACGACAAATTCCTCTTTCATTTTAGCATTTTTTAAAATATTTTGGGAGTAAAAAGTGAAACCTCTTTCAAATTTCTTTTTATTCTCACTATATCGTCTCTTCATTTTAATAGGAAAAAATCGTCAAAACTCAACGGTAGCATACGCTTTCGCTTTATTCATTTACTATTTCCGCGAGTAAAAACAATTTATAAAAAAGCTAGCAATTCGAGATCGAATTGCTAGCTTTCGGTATCATTCCTCAGATTTAGCTTGTTTATTTGCATTTTTCAGCATCGACTTTGTCATATCTTTCGCTTTCGCGTCTTGCTCTTGAATCGAATGATGAACACCAAACTCTTGCGCGTACTCCTCTTTAAACTCATTCATAAATGAATCAACTTCAGGTACTGCTAATTTATTTTGTTTCATATGAGCTAACCTCCCACAAGATTTTCACCTTTTAAATAAGGTGTGTGGGATGTAGTATGCCCGATTAACAGACGATCTATCAGGTTTGATTTTTGTCTAAGCGATAAAGGAAAGCAAATACTTCGGCAACAACTTCATATAATTCTGGTGGGATCGATTGATGAATGTTAAGCTGCCCCAACAACTCTACAAGTGATGCATCTTCTTGAATAGGTATATTGTGACTCGTCGCTTTTTCAATTAATTCCTCCGCTATAAATCCCTTTCCTTTGGCAATGATTTCTGGCGAATGCTGTTTATTTGAATCATATCGAAGGGCTACTGCTTGTTTTTTTGCTTCATGATTCATATGCGAATATCAACTCCCCGGTAGTCCACTCGCTTATTATATACCTGTTCATTGGACGGTTTATGGCTAGGTTGCTCATAATCGGTGATTTTTTTCCATCCAAAAGCATTAAGCTTATAATCCTTTTGCTCAAGCGTTGCTTTCAAGCTCGGCAATAGTAACGAAATTAAACTCGTTGGCTTATCATACTCATTAAAAACATTTATAGAAATGACTCGATTTTGTATTTGCATATCTACAATCATTTCATTCAGATTCTCAAGCTCTAAATAAAAAAGAATACGGCAATGATTTGGGTCAAGTTGTCCATTTGATTGACGTCTACCTTCCCATTGCACCGTTAAATCCGTCTGAAAACTACCTAGTGCAAGGGGCAGTTGTAACAACACTTGATGGAGGGGGCCTTGTTGTTCTACTGCCATTAGCTGACTTCCTGTGATTCTCTGGACAGCTTCTCCAACTTTTTCTTTTAAGCCTTCAGGTAGCTCATTTTGCAGTTGCATCAAGATCCCCTTAAGCCGGTCGGTATGTATGAAGTCTGAACGATTGGGATTTTGTAGATGCTTGAACATCTCACTCTCATGGTCATATCCTAATAGTGATATGATTTGCTGCAACGAAGACAAAGGAGAGCGCATTCCTTCTATTTGCTTAGGCTGTACTGTTTGATTTAGCGTTGTTTGTAGTTGAATTCGTTCATCATTGGTTAGTTGTTGTGAAGAAATCTTTAAAAGTACACCCTCTAGATCAGCTGCTTTAAGCGATGGTTGAACTAATTGCAGCAATTGATTCAATTGGATACTGCCATCTTTTCCTGCAGGAATGGCTAAAGCGTTCATCATTCTCTCAAGGGCTACTTGAGGCTCCAATTGAGTGAGGGAATGGATAGTAGCTTGTGGGAGAAGCTGCTTAACTACTGGTTGGTTTTCTGGTGCAGTAGCCGCTTGATGGACCCTAGCTAAAAACGATTGCACGTCTTCATTCGGATTCATCACGCCCATTTTAACAAGCAAAGATGTAGCAGCTTGTCTCTCCCCTTCTGTTGAAGAAGATGGAATGAGTTGACTTAAAAGATGTTGAACCGGCGAACGTGATTCTTGCCATTGACTTTGATTAAAAAATGATTTAAGAGCAGATTGAAGTTGTTGAACGGTAGGCTCTAGCCGCTGTGCAGATTGCTCTGTTGCATGCATTAATTGCTGCAATTGTTGATGGAGCATCGGTTCCTTTTGGAAGGATAGAAGGGCATTTGCTGTATCTTTTGTTAAGGGTAATTTCTTTTGTATCATAGTCTGTACAACTTCAATCGCCTCTCGGTCGTATCGATTAAGAGAGGTTAATAGTTGGGCGGCATCCTTTAATACAGCTTTTGGCAGCGTCATTTGATTAGTTGATAAATGTAGCAAAAGGGCTTCCATCGCTTTTGATTGAGGTAGACCTAACTCTCGTATCATTTGTTGATTGACACCTGTACTCAACTCAGTCGATTGTTTCCCTGAGTTTTCAATGACTTTTAACCGAGGAACCCCACTCCCCTCTTGAACTTCAAACCAATATCGCCCACCAACCGTTAAAGACGCTTCAAGTCTTGCCGTCAGATGCATTCCATTAATGGAAAGTGAAGCCAAATGATTGGGGAAAAGCTTTGTAATTTTCCCTTGAAAAATATGCCCTGGTAAAAATGTGAGTGGTGAACGCGATGTCTGACTCAATTGGTTCGTTATTAGCTGACTGGTCGCCTTTATGTTCATCCCCTCACCCTCCCTGCTTTTTATTTTATACAGTCTGCTACTGGCTTAAATGATTTACGGTGTTCCTTCGTTATCCCTAATCGCTTCATCGCATCTAGATGTACAGGCGTTCCGTACCCTACATGGCGATCAAAGCCGTAGCCTGGGAATTCCCCTTCTAATGCTTCCATATAACGATCTCTAGCAACTTTAGCAAGTACTGAGCTAGCTGCAATCGTTAAACTCTTCTGATCTCCCTTTATTAAGGAAACTTGCGGGAGCTGATTTTCTAGTTTCATTGCATCAAGAAGTAAATAATCTGGTTTAATGTCCAATTGATCAATCGCTCGTTGCATCGCAAGCTTTGTAGCTTCGTATATATTCACCTTATCGATCTCATCAGCTGGAACAAACATAATTTCATGAGCAATCGCTTGGCTCTTAATTTCCTCAAAAAAGTACTCACGCTTTTCTTTAGATAATTTTTTTGAATCTGTTAATCCAGGTAGGTTAACAGATTGCGGTAAAATGACTGCCGCTGAAACTACTGGCCCTGCAAGTGGTCCTCTACCTACTTCATCAAGACCTGCTATATGTGTGTAGCCTTTTCCCCAACCCTCGCGCTCATATGTAAGCATTTCTTCGTGCATCATTGTAAGCTTTTCTTGCATCTCTTGTTGTTTACGGAATTTCAACAGAAGACGTTCTACCCCTTTACGGTCATCCTCTTGCAATTCAGTTAACCATTCTTCATTCACGTCTGTTTGACTAAATAGTTTTGTTTCAATTTCTTTTATAGCTAAACGTTTCATTCAAGTTGCTCCTATCCTTTGTTATATCGACTTCATTTCCATTCATTTTAACTTTTTTACGATTGAAATAGGGGAATAGTCACAAGAAAAGCCGCAGAAGACTTGTTCAAGTCTCCACGGCTTATTAAGCGTTAGGTGGTCGTTCGAGTGTGATCTGTCCAAGTGTACCTGAACGTAATTCTCTTAAAATGATTTCTGCGGCCTTATCATAATCAATATAACCGCCTGGAAGAAGGCATCCTCGCTTCTTGCCAATCGCATCAAATAGAGCAAGTCCATCCTCTGGTACCTCTTCAAGCTTATATCTCTCACTCACACGCTCTGGGTAATGCTCCTTTAAATAATTCAATACAAATAAGGCGATGTCTTGAAAATCTAGTAGCTCATCTTTTATAGCACCAGTCGCAGCAAGACGGTAGCCAATAATTTGGTCTTCAAATTTTGGCCACAAGATCCCTGGGGTGTCTAAAAGTTCAAGCTCATCATTTCCAACTTTAATCCATTGTTGTTTTTTCGTGACACCAGGACGATCGCCCACTTTAGCAATTTTCTTTGAAGCTAATCGATTGATTAATGTTGATTTACCGACGTTCGGTATACCAAGAATCATCCCTCGAATCGCCCTTGGCTTCATCCCTTTGGCTTTCCACTTTTCAAAGAGAGAAACAGCTAACTTACGAGCTGCACCAGAAATCTTCTCTGTCCCTTTTCCCGTTTGGGCATTAATTGCAAGAACAGTCGCTCCGTTCGCTTCAAAATACTTCGCCCACTCTTTCGTTGCATTAGGATCAGCTAAATCAGCCTTATTTAATAATACAAGCCGAGGCTTTTGTCCAACAATCTCATCCATCATTGGATTTCTTGATGAAAGTGGAAGTCTTGCATCCACTAATTCGATCACGACATCAATCAATTTTAGTTTTTCCGTTACTTCTCTTCTTGCCTTGGCCATATGACCAGGAAACCATTGTATTGCCACTGCCATCACCTACTCTACAAATCCTATATTTTCAAATGGCCAGAACACGAGATTTGCCTTGCCAATTACTTCGTCTTTATGAATCGCACCTATATCTCGTGAATCTAGACTGTTATGTCTATTATCCCCTAACACAAATAAATGATCATCTGGAACAATTTGTCCTCCTATTGCTTCGGACAGTTCAAAATTCCTTGTTACAAACTCTCCACCATACGCTTCTTTTAATTCATCAAGATACGGCTCTTCTACAACTTCACCATTTACAAGCAATTCATCATCACGATATTCGATATGATCACCTGGGAGCCCAATGATTCGTTTAATATAGTCTTTCCCACCTGGAGCGTGAAAAACAATAATATCAAATCGCTTCGGTTCTGAGATGACATAACCAATTTTATTGACAATCATTCGATCGCTATGTTCTAGTGTAGGCATCATTGATTGACCATCAACCACTATGGGAGCAAATAAAAAATAACGGATTGTAAATGCTACAACGATTGCTATAACGACAGCTTTCATCCACTCAAATGAATTCGACTTACTGCTTTCCATCTTTCTGCCCCCAATATATGTATCATTTCTCTATTTTAGCATAGGATTGAATACGGTGAATACTTTTTAAATTTAAAAGAAGGAGCTTAGCGAACTAAGCTCCTTCTCACATTTCTTATCGGATTTCTTTAATACGAGCCGCTTTACCACGTAATGCACGTAGATAGTAAAGTTTCGCACGACGTACTTTACCGCGACGCTTCACGTCAATCTTAGCGATTTTCGGTGAATGTAATGGGAATGTACGCTCAACACCTACACCATAAGACACTTTACGAACAGTGAAAGTTTCACTAACTCCAGTACCGCGACGCTTGATCACGACACCTTCGAATTTTTGAATACGCTCACGAGTACCCTCAACAACTTTAACGTCGATAACTAAAGTGTCACCAGGACGGAAAGCAGGAAGATCTGTACGTAATTGCTCATTTGTAATTTCACGAATAATGTTGTTCATCGTATAATTCCACTCCTTCCATACAGATGCTCTTATCAGAATTTCCTGCAGCGGAACATCGTAGTAACTGGCCTAAGCCACAAAGAATATAATACCATAAAGGATAGTAAGACACAAGTATAAATGCATAGAATCATACATTTTTTTAACCTACATTACTACTCTTTTTTTAATTTAGCTAACCAAGCCTCTTCTTCTCTTGTCAGTTCACGTAATTCTAGCAAATCAGGCCTTCGCTGAAGGGTTCTTCTTAGCGATTCTTTTTTACGCCAAGCATCAATATTAGCATGGTGACCAGATAGTAGAACGTCTGGTACAAGCATTCCTCTAAAATCAGCAGGCCTTGTATATTGTGGATGCTCTAATAAGCCTGTTGAAAACGAATCCGTAACAGCTGATTCCGCATTTCCTAACACATTAGGCAATAGACGCGTTACACTATCAGCAATAACCATTGCTCCAAGCTCCCCACCTGTCAATACGTAATCACCTAGCGAAACCTCATCTGTAACTAGATGTTCTCGCACACGCTCATCATACCCTTCATAATGACCACATAATAGAATAAGGTGCTCCTCACGAGCAAGCTCTTCTGCTTTTGTTTGCGTATACCTCTCCCCTTGAGGACAAAGCATAATGACGCGCGGCTGCTTTGAGTTACTTTTCTCCACACGTGCAAGAACCGCATCAAAAATCGGTTGTGGGCTCAGAACCATACCCGCCCCGCCACCATAAGGGTAGTCATCGACCTTTTTATGTTTATTCGTTGCGTACTGACGAAAATCTATCGCTTGAAATTCAACATGTCCTTCTTCAGCGGCTTTTTTTAAGATTGATGAACCAAAGACCCCTTCAAACATTTCAGGGAAAAGCGTTAAAACATCGATCTTCATTCCACTAAGCCTTCCATCAACTGTATGTAGATCGTACGAGCCTCTATATCAATTTCTTTTACAACGTCTTTAATATATGGAATTAATATATCTTTTCCACCAGATGAACGGCGAATGACCCACACATCATTTGCACCAGTCTCAATAATTTCTTTCACTTTACCTAATTCTTCATCCTGATCTGTGTAAACGGTACATCCGATAATCTCGTGGTAGTAGAATTCATTTTCTTCTAATTCACTTAATTGATCTTTTGTCACTAATAAAGTACTTCCTTTAAATGGTTCAACTTCATTAATGGAATGGTAGCCCTCAAAGGTCAATAGATCAAAGTTTTTATGAACTCTATGACTTGCTACTACAACAGGTGTGTTCTTTTTTGTATCGGGGTGCTCAATCCATAGTTCCGTACCTTTGGCATAGCGCTCTTCAGCAAAATCAGTTGTAGAGATTACACGGATTTCCCCACGCACGCCATGAGTATTAACAATCTTTCCGACTTTTAATAATTCCGTCATTTTTCATTCCTACTTTCTCGAATATCTTGAATGATTCCGTCTTTAAGTATAATCTCAATCGGTCGATTGACATCGACCCATTTATCTCCTACCGTCAATTCAACAATAGTCTCTACCGTTTCCCCATCCACTTCAATTCCCTCTGTAAGAAGGCCAAGTTGCTCGAGTTTAAAGGTAAGGGTATGAATCTGATCTTGCTTTTGCTTACATTCTTTCTTATATCGTTCACGAATCGTCTGTTCGTTATGTTTTAGTTTGGAATCTTTTAATGTTTTTTGCATATGGAAGGTCAATTGTGCTAATTCACGTTTTGATTGGTGTAAGTCGGATTCTAACTGCTCTCTTATTTCTAGACGCTTGGATTTAGTTAAGATGTGCTTCACTTGAGCGTTGCGTAGTAATTTTAGCATGAATTCCTGCTCCCTTACTTGAAGAGTTCATCCTTCACCTACCTAAAAAGTGATAGATAAACAAAAAAGGAGAGGTTGCCCTCACCCTTTTTGTTTCATGATGTTTAATCGACGATGTCTAATCTTACTCGCTTTTGCATTGGCACAGCCGCTGCGTAGACAAGCGAGCGCATTGCTTTTGCTGTCCGACCTTGCTTACCGATAACTTTCCCAACATCACTAGGATGAACGGATAGTTTCAAGCAAATCGTATCTCCATCTTGCTGCTCTGTTACACGAACTTCTTCGGGCTCATCAACAAGTGCTTTTGCAATGTGTTCAACTAAAGACTTCATCACATTCTCCTTTTTCTAGAAGAATTATTTTTGATTCTTAGCGTTGTGAAGCTTTTCCATTAACCCAGCTTTAGAGAATAGGTTACGAACTGTGTCAGAAGGTTTAGCACCTTTTAACATCCAGTCAACAGCCTTATCTTCTTTAAGATCAACTTTAGCTGGTTGAGTTAATGGGTTGTACGTTCCAATCTCTTCGATGAAACGACCATCACGCGGTGCGCGAGAATCTGCTACTACTACACGATAAAATGGGCTTTTCTTTGAACCCATACGTTTTAAACGAATTTTTACTGCCATTCGTTAGACACCTCCAAAAATAGTTAACACAATGGTATATAATATCATCAATTTTCTTAGATTTCAAGGGAATTTCCTTTACAGTCTAAAAAAAACGATTTCCTCTTTAGAACGGAAGCTTTAAGCCTCCAAGGCCTTTGCCTTTTTTCTTACCTTTACCTGATGTCATGTTCGTCATTTGCTTCATCATTTTCTTCATATCTTCAAACTGTTTCAGCAAACGATTGACATCTTGAATGGTCGTGCCACTGCCTTTTGCAATACGACGGCGACGACTTGCATTCATAAGACTTGGATCTTTCTTTTCTGCCTTCGTCATAGAGCGAACAATCGCTTCAACTCTGACAAGTTGTTTATCATCAACTTTAAGATCCTTTAGTCCTTTAGCTTTGTTCATACCCGGCATCATGTTGAGAATTTCATCAAGTGGACCCATGCTTTTCACTTGATCAAGCTGTTCAAGGAAGTCATCGAACGTAAAGTCCATTGTTCGCATTTTCTTCTCAAGCTCACGCGCTTTCTCTTCATCAACATTTGACTGAGCCTTTTCAATAAGGGTTAACATATCACCCATTCCAAGGATTCTTCCAGCCATACGATCAGGATAGAACGGTTCAAGCTGATCAATCTTCTCACCCATACCCGCAAATTTAATCGGGGTATTGGTAACAGCTTTAACTGATATAGCTGCACCACCACGTGTGTCACCATCTAACTTCGTTAACACAACACCGGTTACATCTAATTGCTCATTAAAGCTCTCAGCCACATTTACAGCATCTTGACCCGTCATAGCATCAACAACAAGTAAAATCTCATCAGGTTTTGCCATTTCTTTTACATCTCTAAGCTCACCCATCAATTCTTCATCAATATGAAGACGTCCGGCTGTATCAATCAACACATAATCATGATGATCTTCTTTTGCCTTAGCGATTGCTTGTTTGGCAATTTCAACGGGACTTACTTGGTCACCGAGTGAAAAAACAGGCATGTTCAATTGCTTTCCTAATGTTTCTAGTTGTTGAATGGCGGCTGGTCTATATATATCGGCTGCTACAAGCATCGGCTTTCGATTGTGCTTTTTGCGCAAGTGATTGGCAAGCTTTGCAGTAGTTGTTGTTTTACCAGCACCTTGCAAACCGACCATCATCACGACAGTTGGTGGCTTATTGGCAACAGCAATTTTGCTTTGCTCTCCACCCATTAAAGCTGTTAATTCTTCGTTAACTACTTTAATGACCTGTTGACCTGGGGTAAGACTTTTCATTACTTCTTGACCAAGTGCTTTTTCTTTCACACTGGCGATAAATTGCTTAACAACTTTAAAGTTAACATCCGCTTCTAAGAGGGCCAAACGAACTTCACGCATCATTTCTTTAACGTCTTGTTCACTTACCTTTCCTTTTCCGCGAATCTTTGTTAATGTATCTTGCAGTCGTTCAGCTAAACTTTCAAATGCCATGTTGTCGCCTCCTAGTCCAATTTCTCAAGAGATTGAATGTGGTCTATGATCTCTTCAGGAGTTGCGTCGCTTTGGATTCCTGCTCTCAAGTTGTTTAATATCTCTTGACGTTGTTCAAACTTCACGAGTAAAGACAACTTTACTTCATACTCCTCTAGCATCGCTTCCGTGCGCTTAATATTATCATAAACAGCTTGGCGACTAACTTCAAACTCTTCGGCAATTTCACCTAAAGAAAAATCATCAAGGTAATACAATGACATGTATTTTCGTTGTTTAGGTGTCAATAGTGACTGATAAAAGTCGAATAGATAATTCATTCGAAGTGTTTTGTCTAGCACACCGTTCAACTCCTTGTTAAGTGATTTCCCTTTACAAGATAACATCTTACAGGATAGGCATTTACGTGTCAAGTTTTTTTCTTAACAAAGTTAAATCACTATCCATTCACACATTGAAGCGAGTAACATTACTCATCATTTATGATTCAATCTGATCTTCTTGTTCTTCAAGAATATCCTTAAACAGACCATAGACAAATTGATCTGCTTGGAAAGGTTGAAGGTCATCTACTTTCTCTCCAAGACCAACAAACTTCACCGGTATATCTAGCTCGTGACGGATCGCAAGTACGATTCCCCCTTTTGCTGTGCCATCAAGCTTTGTTAAGACAATCCCTGAAACATCTGTGCTTTTTCCAAACGTTTTAGCTTGGCTCATTGCATTTTGACCCGTTGTAGCGTCTAGCACGAGTAGGACTTCATGAGGAGCTGAGGGTACTTCTCTCTCGATTACACGCTTCACTTTCTCAAGTTCGTTCATAAGATTCACTTTATTTTGTAAGCGGCCTGCAGTATCGCAAATTAATACGTCAACCTGTCTTGACTTAGCGGCTTTGAGGGCATCGTACATAACAGCAGCAGGATCCGAACCTTCTTGCTGCTTAATCACATCAACCCCAACACGTTCGCCCCATACTTCAAGCTGTTGAATGGCCCCAGCACGGAATGTGTCTCCTGCAGCTAGCATAACGGACTTACCATCTTGTTTTAAGTGATTGGCTAATTTTCCGATTGTCGTCGTTTTCCCTACCCCGTTCACACCTACTACTAAAATAACCGTTAAGCCATCTACTTGAATATTAAGCGTCGCATCATCCTCTTCTTTTTGAAGAAGTTCTGCTAATTTCTCAGAGATAACAGGTTGAATATCCTTTGTATCTTTGATGTTACGGAGTCTAACCTCATCTTTCAAGTCATCAATAAGCGTCATAACTGTGTTTACGCCAACATCTGCTCCAATTAATATATCTTCAAGTTCTTCGAAAAATTCCTCATCCACTTTGCGGTAACGATAGACAAGTTCATTCATTTTTGTCGCAAATGAATCACGTGTTTTCTCAAGACCTGTTTTAAACTTATCAGTTACATCTGTTGTTTGGGTCGTTAACTTTTCTTTTAGTTTCTTAAAAAAGCTCATAGCCTACCTCCTAGGTTTCCATTAATTGTTTCGTTTCTTCTAGTCTTACTGAAACAAGTCTAGATACTCCAGATTCTTGCATTGTAACACCATATAACACATCGGCTTCTTCCATTGTACCTTTTCGATGAGTAATCACAATAAATTGGGTGGAGTCACTAAAATCTTTTAAATAGTTGGCAAAGCGACTCACATTTGCTTCATCAAGCGCCGCTTCCACTTCATCTAACACACAGAACGGCACAGGACGAACTTTAAGGATCGCAAATAACAAAGCAATCGCCGTTAAAGCACGTTCCCCTCCCGAGAGAAGACCTAAGTGTTGTAACTTCTTCCCAGGTGGTCGGACCATGATTTCGACTCCAGTCTGCAGGAGGTCATCTGCATGCGTCAACACAAGATCCGCTTCTCCGCCTCCAAATAACTCTTTAAAGACACCTTTAAACTCTTTTTGAATCATAAGATAAGTCTCTTCGAAACGCTTAGTCATCTCAACGTCCATTTCAGTAATGACTTCATGTAACGTTGCTTTAGCTTCTGTAAGATCAGATTGTTGCTCCATCAAAAAGTCATAGCGCTCTCGAACACGCTCATATTCATCAATGGCACCAATGTTCACCGACCCAAGCTCTTCAATCGCTAGTTTAATCAACTTGACTTTCGTACGCGCTTGTTTGGATTCGATTGTTAAGGTAAAGGATGCACGAGCTGCTTCAAACGATAGTTCATATTCATTTCTCAAGTGGTTCAATCGACTATCTAATTCTACATCTAAGCGGTTTACTCGCACTTCAAGTTGACGACATTCATCAGCAATTAATCGATGTTCACCTTGCTGCATTTTAATGGTCGATTCAAGTTCGATATAAGCATCGTCTATTTCCACCCGCTCTTTTTTCAAATGAGTCAGCTTAGACGCGATGATTTCTTTGCGCTGTTTGTTGTGATCAATTCGACTTGATATTGTATCTTCTCCATCCGTACGGTCAGTCGCTTCAATCAGTAGAAGGTTCAATTGATCTTCTAAATCAACGATTTCAATATCTAGCTCTTTAAACCGATGTTCCACTTGTTCAGTTTGAACTTTTTGGGCAAGATAACGTTCATTTACGGCTGCATACTCAATTTTCGCTTGATTTAACTCGATTGCAATCGTCTCTTTTGAAAGCTGCTGTTCTTTTTGCCTTTGTTCAAGCTCTTTCACTTGATTTTCGAGCTCCACAACTTTCTTTTTCATTAACGCTTCATTATCAGAGAGTTCACGAAGGCGTTCATCCATCTTCTCAACCTCAGAAGTGAAACTAGATTGTTCACGGTCATAGCGGTTAAATCGATCTTCCATGCTATTTGCTTCAAGCTCAAGTTCTCTTAAGAAGCTCTTCGCATTTTGATAAGCCAACCTCGCCTCTTCCCCGGATGCCCGAAACTGCTCCATCTCTTCTTCTACGTTTGTCAACTCAACCTTCGTATTCTTCACTTCTTTTTCAAGAGAATAGGCTGTTTCTTTCAGCTTAGTAAGATTCTCGGTTAACTCTTCTAGCTCTCGCTTACGACCTAAGAGCGGCGTTTGCTTCTGCTTTATGCTCCCTCCGGTCATCGAACCACCAGGGTTGACGACATCCCCTTCAAGTGTAACGACACGGTATCTGTGATTAGCTAAACGTGCTAAAGCGTTAGCTCCTTCAAGATCGCGTGCGATAATCACTTGTCCAAGGAGTTGGGAGAAGAGTCGCTCATATTGTGAATCATAGGAAAGAAGATCTGAGGCCACACCTATAAAGCTTGATTGTTGTGATAAGGAGTGAAGCAAATGATCAGGTATTTGCCTTTCCTTCATAACAGGCAAAGGCATAAATGTTGCTCGCCCTAATCGGTTCTGCTTCAAAAAGGCAATGGCTCCTCTTGCATGTTGCTCACTTTGAACGACAATATGTTGAGAAGCTGCACCAAGCGCGATTTCTAAAGCCGTTTCATATTGCTTTGGCACCACCGTTAATTCTGCAACAGCACCGACGATTCCTTCAAGCTTATGATCTCTAGCTTTCAAGATTTCCTTTACACCATGAAAGAATCCGGAGAAATCTGCTTGCATTTCTTCTAGCACTTCTGCCCGAGATTGCATTTTTTGTAAAAGCTGATAGGCTTCATATAATTTTGCTTCTCTTTTTTGATAGCGTGCTTTTAGTTGTTCTAATTTCGTTTGAGAATTACGAAATTGTCCTACATTTTTCTCAAGCTCTGCTTCTTTCTCTAAAAAGATTTTGTGAGCTTCTTCTTGCTTTTTAGCCATTTGTTCTCTACTTGTTAGTAGATCTTCATTTTCTTCGACTAGTCTTGTTTGCTTAACCGATTGTTGACGCTTTTGTTCTAGTAGGTAATTGCGTTCATTTCGAATGGATGCTTGTTCATTTAATACTTCAATGTAATCGGACTTTAGACGGTCAAGCTCTTCTTCAACATTGACTTCAGTCAGTTTTAACTTTTTTTCATTCGTTTTAATTTGTTCGTTTAAAGCCTGAACGCCTGCTTTAGCTTGCTTTACTTTCACTTGCTTTTCTTGCAATTCTAATTCAAGTGTTTCTTTTTGCCCGCGAGCTCGTTGAATCGACTTTTCTAATTGCTCTTTATTTTGAGAAGCATTTTTCTTACGTTCTTTTAATACTTCTCTTTTTCCTTCATTCTTCTCAAGCTCTTCACTAACCTCAAGTAATTCTCCTTGAGCTTTGTTCAATTCTTCGTCTAATTGCTTTGAACGTGTGCGTAACGTCTGCAACTCATTTTCCATTTCAATGAGTTTATGATGTCTTTTTTCATGTTCTTTATGAAGACCTTGTAATTTGTCTTTTTCTTCATTCCATTCTTGGTTAAGCTCTTCAATTTCATGAACCATTAATGCAATTTCAACTTCTTTTAGTTCTTCTTTTTTCTCTAAGTAATCCCTTGCAATGGAGGCTTGAATTTGAAGAGGCTCTACTTGAGCTTTTAACTCATGCAAAATATCTTCTACCCGAATTAAATTCTCCTGTGTCTCGTTCAACCTTTTTTCAGCTTTAACTTTTCGCGTCTTATATTTAAGTACCCCTGCAGCCTCTTCAAAGATCACACGACGATCTTCTGCCTTACTACTTAAAATTTCCTCTACTTTTCCTTGACCGATAATGGAATAGGCTTCACGACCAAGTCCGGAATCTAAAAATAGATCGATGATGTCTTTTAGTCTGCATGATTGTTTATTAATTAAGTACTCACTCTCACCTGAACGGTACACTCGTCTTGTCACACTTACTTCACTATAATCAATCGAAAGATGCTGGTCTTCATTGTCTAGAATTAGCGATACTTCTGCATAATTAAGACGCTTACGTGAATCACTTCCGGCAAATATGATGTCCTCCATTTTTGACCCACGTAACGATTTTGCAGATTGTTCACCTAAGACCCATCGAACCGCATCTGAAATGTTACTTTTCCCACTCCCATTTGGGCCAACAACAGCTGTAACCCCTGGGACAAATTCAATATTCATCTGTTCTGCAAATGATTTAAATCCTACGACCTCTAGTCGTTTGAGGAACATAATCCTTCCCCCTAACCTAGTTTAACAACTTTCCTATTTTAACATAATAGCTACACGAATACATCCGTCGTTTCTTCTACAGCCTTAACCCTGCAGACAAACGATCAAACGTGGTGGGACAAATGTTCAGTCATGTGATACGATATAAATTGACTACTATTTCAGATGAGGTGTATGCATGGACTTATCAACGACTAGCCGTGATAATATTGAATTTATGATTGAAGAAATTAAGCGTAAATTACAAATAGTAAACGCAGGGGCCCTGAATGCAAAAAGTTTTGATACAGATCAATACGAAGACTTGCGAGATATTTATGAAATGATCATCAAAAAAGATTCCTTCTCTGTAAGTGAACTTGATGCGATTGTTTCAGAACTTGGTAAAATGAGAAAGCGATAAAATACAAAAAAACGTACCAACCCACTTAGGAGTTGGTACGTTTTTTGTTTACACATCAGACTTCTTACTTAATTTAACCAATGCTTGTTGCGCGGCATGTTGCTCCGCTTCTTTTTTAGACCGACCAGAGCCCACACCTAATGTCTGTTCATTCAGCTGGACTTCTGAAACGAATTCACGATTATGAGCAGGACCTATTTCTTGAACAATCACATATTGGATTTGACCAAGATTATCCCGTTGAATAAATTCTTGCAATTGACTTTTAAAATCCATCATATGAGAAAAAGCACCATCGTTAATTTTAGGATACATCGTTTGACTCAAAAATTTATAAACAGCTTCAATTCCTTGATCTAGATAAAGAGCTCCAATAAATGATTCAAATACGTCCGCTAGAAGTGCAGGTCGTGCACGACCACCTGTCATCTCTTCACCCTTGCCTAGCAAGACCAATTTGCCAAAATCAAGGTCTTCTGCAAAGCGAGCGAGTGATGGTTCACAAACGATTGAAGCACGGAGTTTCGTCATTTCTCCTTCACTCATGGAACTAAACTTTTTATACAGAAATTGGGAAACAGCCAGTTCAAGAACTGCGTCTCCTAAAAATTCAAGTCGCTCGTTATCCTGAAACGAGTAGATACGGTGCTCATTCACATAGGATGAATGAGTAAATGCTTGGATTAATAACTTACGGTTTTCAAAAGTCAAATCAATTGTTTCGAGTAATTCATCAAATTGTTTTTTTTGTTCTTCGGTCAATGTGAGGCGACGATTATGGCGCCTACGGTCATAATAATTTGATCTCGGTTTACGATGGTTCTTAGAAGATTGCGGCATGTTGACCTCCAACACTTTGAAAATTTGCTATTTATACAGGACTCCCCCTGCTTTTGTAAAGCAAGAGGCTGGGACAAAAGTATTTTAACTTATGGAAAATCGAACATTACTGATGCGGTCTATGTAGACCGCTCCTGAAATATACTTCGCTTTCCGCGGGAAGCTGGTGAGCCTCCTCGTGCTACGCACTGTTGGGTCTCACCTCTGCTTTTCATCCCGCAGGAGGTCTACGTATATTTCATCCGCTCATTTAGAGCTTCGTTCGTATCCTGAGTTAAACCTCTTAAATATGTCCCAGCCCCTCCTCACCACTTACTGACGGCTGTTTATGTAATCAACGACATCAGCAACAGTCGAAATTTTCTCTGCTTCTTCATCAGAAATTTCTAGATCAAACTCATCTTCAAGCTCCATTACAAGCTCAACAACATCTAATGAATCTGCCCCTAAATCATCTTTGAAAGAAGCTGCAGGTTTTACGTCTGCTTCCTCCACACCTAAACGATCAACAACGATCGCGGTTACACGTGATAATGTATCTGCCATGTACGTTCACCCCCTCTCAAGTAGTTGTTAAAAGCTAGATGAATTTTAACGGTAACATGTGGATATGTCAATACCGAAAAATCGTTCTCCCTTTACTGCATGACCATTCCACCATCGACATTTAATGTTTGACCAGTCATATACGCGGCATCGTCAGTCGCTAAGAAACGAACAACTGATGCAATATGTTCTGGTTTACCTAGTGAACCAAGTGGGATTTGTCCCAGCATCTGAGCTTTCATTTCATCCGTTAATTCATCTGTCATATCTGTTGTGATAAAGCCCGGAGCGACTGCGTTTACTAAAATGTTACGGTTAGCAAGCTCACGTGCCATCGTTTTCGTCAAACCAATGACACCCGCTTTAGCAGCAACGTAATTTGCTTGGCCTGCATTCCCAAGAATCCCTACAACAGATGCCACATTGATAATACGACCATAACGTTGCTTCATCATCTGACGCGTTACAGCTTTAGAACAATTAAATACACCTTTAAGGTTCGTATTAATGACTGCATCCCAGTCTTCTTCCTTCATTCTCATCAATAAGTTATCACGTGTGATTCCAGCGTTATTCACTAAAATATCAACACGACCAAAAGCCTCAACCGTCTCTTTGATCATAGCTTGTACACTTTCTGAATTGGCAACATCTGCTTGAATTGCTAGAGCATCTACCCCAAGTTCCTTACAAGAGGCCACAACTCCCTCTGCACGTTCGACACTACCTGCATAATTGACAACAACATGAGCGCCGTTACGAGCAAGCTCAAGCGCGATAGCCTTTCCAATTCCTCTTGAAGCACCGGTTACAACGGCAACTTTTCCTTGTAGCATCATTCTGTCACTCCTTCTAGTTTTTCAATCACCTTATGCAAGCTTTCACGATCATTTACCGCAAATGCTTGTGAGCGGCGATTTACTTTTTTCACTAGTCCAGTAAGCACATTTCCTGAACCAACTTCGATAAATGTATCGACACCTTGATCTAATAATGTACGAATTGTCTCTTCCCATCTCACTGGAGAATAGACTTGTTCTACTAATTTAGCTTTAATCTCATCGGCATTGGTTTGTTCTTTTGCCGCCACATTGGAAATGACTGGAATAGATGCATCTGAGATCGTAAGCTCATCAAGGATCGCAGCTAATTTATCCGCAGCTGGTTTCATTAAAGAGGAATGAAACGGTCCACTTACTTGAAGAGGAATAACACGTTTAGCTCCCTTTTCTTTAGCAAGCTCACTAGCAAGTGATACCCCCTCACTTGAACCTGAGATAACAATTTGCCCCGGACAATTCAAGTTTGCAAGTTCTGCAACATGTCCTTGTGATTGAACCTCCTTGCACACTTCCTCTAATGCTTCTACGGTCATGCCAAGTACCGCAGCCATTGCTCCTTCTCCAAATGGGACAGCTTCTTCCATGAACAACCCACGATTACGAACTGCATAAACTGCATCCTCAAAAGAAAGAGCGCGAGCAGCAACCAGTGCGCTATATTCGCCTAAACTATGTCCTGCGACATAATCAGGTGAGATGTTTGCTTCTTTTAATAACTCTAAAACGGCGACACTCATCGTAACAAGAGCTGGTTGAGTATGCTCAGTACGACGAAGTTTCTCTTCAGGGCCATTAGCCATGATTTCTGATAGTGAATACCCTAATCTCTTATCTGCACGTGTAAAAATCTCTTTACATGCAGCCTCTGTTTCTACTAAGTCTACTCCCATTCCTACCGCTTGTGAACCTTGACCTGGAAATAAAAAAGCAATTTTTCCCATTAGCTTCCTCCTGCTTCTACTTATTACGAGTGAACGTCTACTCTGATTTTAACTTTGACACTTCTCTTTCAATAATCACTGTTACTCGATGCTCGACCATTTCACGCGCTTGTCTAATCGCATGAAAGATAGCGACTTCATCAGATGAACCATGCGCTTTAATAACGGGCGCTTTTAAGCCATATAGGCCTGCACCACCATATTCAGAATAACTTAATTGGCTCTTAATATCTTTAAAGCTTGATTTAAGCATACCAGCTGCAAGTTTATTCTTAACAGATTTCGTTAATTCTTGTTTCAACAAAGAAAATAAAGTTCCTGCTGTTCCTTCAATCGTTTTTAAGACAAGATTCCCAGCAAACCCGTCACATACGACAACATCTGCTACACCGTTCATTAAATCACGAGCTTCAACATTACCTATAAAATTAAAACCGGCCGATTCGAGCATCGGAAAAGCTTCTTTCGTCAACTCATTTCCTTTTCCGGCCTCAGTGCCGACATTTAATAATCCAATTCGAGGCTTTGTAACCTTTTGAACTTTTTCCATATATGTATTACCTATAATTGCATACTGAAGCAATTGTTCAGGCTTGGCATCCATATTCGCTCCGACATCAAGTAACAAAAAGCCATTTCCATCAAGAGTAGGTAGCATTGGTGATAGGGCAGGACGATCGATACCTTTAATACGACCGACATGTAAAAGTCCAGCTGTCATTAACGCTCCAGTATTTCCAGCAGAAATACTTGCATCTGCACGACTTTCTCTTACTTCACGCACCGCCAAAACCATCGATGCCTCTTTTTTTCGTCTAACAGCTGTAGTAGGTTGGTCCGTGTCTTCAATCTTTTCAGTTGTATGTAAAACGGTAATGTTCGTATCGTTTTTAAGATAAGGAACAATTTTAGCTTCATCCCCTACGAGAGTTATCTCTACATCTGAGAAAGCTTTAACTGCTTGCTGCGCTGCCAATACTTGTGCTTTAGGGGCATTGTCTCCACCCATGGCATCAATCGCAATTTTCATTCTGCATTCTCCTTTTTACTTCGTTACTGGAACATCATTATTGCGATACATCACAAATTCACCCGAGAAGACGAGCTCTTGTTCAACAAAACTGTCGACCTCCACATGTGTGCGATCCAGTTCATTTGCAATGACTCGAGCTTTGGCTATCACTCTTTCTTCTGCTTTTACTTGTCTTGTAAACCGTATGGTTGCACTTTGGGTTAATGCTAATGGATCGTCAATAATGGCAACAGCAAGCGAATTCGCTTGTGCAAATAAATGATGGCCTCTTGCAATGCCTGAACGAGTAAAGACATGTTCTGATTGGATATCTAATATAGAGATCGCTCGCTCATCTAGTTGTAAGTCAACAATCTCCCCTATCACTTCATCAGGTTGTAATGCCCTCACATCATCTAGTTGCTGCTTAGCAACATCTTTAATTCTTTCTCGAAGTTCAGGGATTGCAAGTTCCATCCGATCAAGCCTAATCGTTTGGATACTTACAGAGAAACGCTTGGCAAGCTCTTCATCGGTCATAAAAGGATTACTCGCTAGCGTTTCTTGTAAAATTGATTGGCGTTCTTTTTTACGTCGTTTCATAAAAAGCACTACCACCCTTTACCTAGCTGCAACCACCACTTTTGATTCTACTTTCAAAAAAGAGAACGATGTGACGTTCGCAACCTCATTGGTTACTAATCTGATCATTTATATGACTAGGTACTAAGAGTAGTATATAATTGACGCTTTGCAATTTCAATAGTTAATCAAGCTTTTGACCATCAAAGACGCCCGATTGGTCTAAATATTTTCGGAAGTAGTAGAAGGAAGGCTCGTCCCAAAAGTTAGGTTGATTAACGATTTGGGCTGCATCTCCTCTCGCCACTTCAAGTGCTCGGTAATCATGAACGACATCTGCTACTTTAAAATCAGGGAGTCCACTTTGTTTGGCGCCAAAGAAATCACCAGGTCCACGGAGTTCGAGATCTCTTTCAGATAAGACGAAACCATCATTTGTTTCCGTCATAATTCTCATCCGCTCTTTCCCAACTTCTGATTTAGGGTCAGCCAACAAAATACAGTAGGATTGGGCCTCCCCACGCCCAACTCGACCTCTTAATTGGTGAAGTTGAGCAAGTCCAAACCTCTCGGCATCATAGATGACCATGACAGTCGCATTTGGAACATTTACACCGACCTCAACGACTGTTGTTGAAACCAATACTTGCGATTGATTTTGACTGAACGCTTCCATCACTTCATCTTTTTCACTTGAATGAAGCCTACCATGCATCAGCCCAACGGCAAACTTGCCTTGAAAATGCTGTTGCAGAATCATGTGTACATCAATTGCATTTTGTACATCAAGCTTTTCAGATTCCTCAATTAATGGGCAGATCACATAAGCTTGTCTTCCTGCTTTTAATTCTTTTTCAATAAAAGTGAGCACCCTTTCCAACATATCATGCTTTGCCCAGTAGGTCTCAATCACTTTTCGACCAGCTGGCATCTCATCAATGATAGATACATCCATATCACCAAATACAGAGATGGCTAACGTTCTAGGGATAGGAGTCGCTGTCATAAATAAAACATCCGGATGCTCTCCTTTATCACGGAGAACTCTACGCTGCTCTACCCCAAATCGGTGCTGTTCATCTGTGATCACTAACCCTAAATCGTTAAAAATGACATCATCTTGTATTAAAGCATGCGTACCTACAACAATATGGAGCTCACCAGCTTGCAGTCTTTCTAATCTTTCTCTTCTCTTCTTTCCTTTAACGGAACCAGAGAGCAACTCAACTTGAATATCGAATGGTTCAAGCAACGGTTTAAGGGAAGAGACATGTTGTTCGGCTAATATTTCTGTTGGAACCATAAGAGCTGCTTGTTTGCCTGCATTCACCACGCCATACATTGAAACGGCTGCTACTACTGTTTTCCCAGAACCAACATCCCCCTGAAGGAGACGATTCATTCGATAATCAGATTCAATGTCCTTTAAAATATCACCGATTACACGCTCTTGTGCACCTGTAAGTGGGAATGGCAACCTCTTTACAAATTGCGACACTTTGACACGATCAAGCTTTAATGCCTCTCCAACCGTTTGCTCACGATTTATTTTTCGATAGGCTTGCATTTTAAGTTGAAAGAATAAAAACTCCTCATACACCATTCTTCTTCTTGCATGCTTTGTCGCCTCGTCTTTAGATGGATAATGAAGGCGATAGATAGCCTCTTTTTTTGAAGGTAGCTTGTACTTTTCTAAAAATGATGGCGGAAGCGGTTCAGGAATGTCATCGGCAAATTGTTGCATCGCCTGGTAAATATATTTCTTCAATGATTTTGACGTTAATTTCCCAGAAACAGAATAGATCGGCACAACTGTTTGCTCTTTTTCTACTCGTCCAGGATGACATTCACTTCCGGCTATCGTCATCCGATGTTGATCCCACTTCCCAGTCACCGTCACCTCTTGACCTATTTGAAAATATTTCTTTAAAAAGGCACGATTAAAGAAAGTTACCGTAATCAAAATTTGATTGACAAGAAGTCGAACTGACAGGCGATTTTTCTTTTTCCCATAATAGCGTATAGATGGTTCACTTTGAACGATTCCAACGATGGTCACTCTTTCATCATGCGCAACATCTTGAAGATCCTTTAATTGATAATCTTCATAACGGAAAGGAAAATGCTCAATTAAGTCTCCAACCGTAAAAATGCGCATCCCTTCCATTTGTTTGGCTGTTTCATCACCAATTCCCTTCACTTCAGTCACTGGCAAATTCATTGCTTGGTTCATTTTTTATCAAGCGACACACCAAATATTTTTGCTTCTAACTCACGTCCTGTAGGTGTCGCCGCTAAACCTCCTTGTGCTGTTTCGCGTAGAGCCTCTGGCATTGTTTGGCCAATTTTATACATGGCATCAATCACTTCGTCACAAGGAATACGACTTGTAATACCTGCTAAGGCCATGTCTGCTGCAACAATCGCATTAGATGCCCCCATTGCATTACGCTTCACACAGGGCACTTCTACTAATCCTGCTACAGGATCACATACAAGACCGAGCATATTTTTCAGCGCAATCGCCATAGCTTCTGCTGATTGACTCGGTGTGCCTCCCGCAAGTTCCACTAAAGCTGCTGCAGCCATTCCTGTTGCAGAACCAACTTCCGCTTGGCACCCACCCGCCGCTCCTGAAATCGATGCATTATTAGCAACAACAAACCCAAAAGCACCTGCTACAAATAAATAACCAATCATCTCATCTTCTGTAGGGTTCAACTTATTTTTCAAACCAAATAACACACCAGGTACCACTCCAGCTGCACCGGCTGTCGGTGTAGCACAGATCGTACCCATCGCAGCATTGACTTCATTAGTAGCCACCGCTTTACTTACTGCATCAAGAAGGACATCACTCGAGAGGTAGTTTCCCTTTTTAATGTAGTCTTGTAACTTAACAGCATCTCCACCTGTTAATCCAGAAACCGATCGAACATTTTCAGAGATTCCTCTTTCCACAGCTGCTTCCATCACCTTAAGATTTTCTTTCATTTGATTGATGACCACTTCTTTTGACTTGCCACTCACTTCAACCTCTTGTCTAACCATCACTTCGGATAATGGAATCCCTTGCGATTCTGCTAACTCGACAAGCTCCGCTACATTACGAAACATCTTAATTCCTCCTTATATAGACACCTTAATCGTGAATTTTCGTTACTTTTTCGATATTCGGTAATGCTTCAAGCTCCTTTAGAATAGGGTCCTCAACATTTTGATCTACTTCAATCACCATGAGAGCTTCTTTCCCTTTTTCTTTTCTGGAGACTTCCATATGGCCAATATTAATTTCGTGCTTAGCTAAAACGTTCGAGACGCCAGCAATCACCCCGTAACGATCATTATGTACAACTAATATAGCAGGATGATTCCCTGATAACCTAAGTTCAAACCCGTTTAACTCGATGATTTCAATTTTACCCCCACCAATAGATATACCCACTAACTCGATTTTACTATCTTCTTTTGTTAGGACAACCTTTGCAGTGTTTGGGTGATCTGTTAGTGCTTCTTCTTCATGAAAGTGAATATCGATGCCTGTTTCCTTCGCTATTGTAAGCGCATTCGTAATCCGAGAGTCGAATGTATCAAAATCTAGAATTCCACCAACAATGGCCACATCCGTACCGTGTCCTCGATAGGTTTTAGCAAATGATCCATAAAAATAAATATCTGCACGGTCTGGCACTTCTGCAAATAACGTTCTCGCAACTCTTCCAATTCTCGCTGCACCAGCGGTGTGCGAACTAGAAGGTCCAATCATAATTGGCCCGATGATATCAAAAACAGTACGATACTTCATAGCTATTCCTCCTAAAGTCATCTTTTTTCATCAGTAGCACTCGACATGTTCTACTCGTTAAAAAGAAAAATATCCCTACCTAGCTATGGAGTAGGTAGGAATATCCTTATATGTTATTCGGCTTTGGTGACGGATAGGGCAACCGTCCCTGGACCGACATGCGCCCCAATAACTGCACCAATATCGGTGATCACTTCTGATGCTACATTGAATTCTTCACTCATTCGCGTCAGAATTTCTTTGGCAAGATCTTCATTCACGGCATGAGACACACCGATATGAACAAGGTATTGTCCGTATTGATCCTTTAGAGTTTCAATAATACGACTTAATGCTTTCTTTTGACCACGGACCTTTTCAAAAGGGTAGACTTCCCCTTCTTTCGTTAAACTAAGGATTGGCTTAATTTTAAGAAGAGAGCCAAGCATCGCTGAGGCCTTTCCAATGCGCCCGTTTTTCTGTAAAAATTCAAGGGTATCCACTAAGAAATACACAGTGGTATCATTTAATAATGATTCAAGACGAGCAAGACATTCTGCAGTTGACTTACCTTCTTGAGCCATTTTAGCAATTTCCACAACAATAATTCCAATCGCGTACGATGCACGCTTAGAATCAATCACATGTAATTGTTCTGCTTGATCAAATGACTGTTTTGCAATCATTGCTGCCTGATAGGTTCCACTCATTTTTGAGGATAAGT
Source organism: Alkalihalophilus lindianensis (assembly GCF_032843265.1). Lineage (NCBI taxonomy): Bacteria > Bacillati > Bacillota > Bacilli > Caryophanales > Bacillaceae > Alkalihalophilus > Alkalihalophilus lindianensis. The sequence continues at coordinate 199,278 of NZ_JAWJBA010000004.1, read as the reverse complement.
GGATGGAAATAATCGTTGTATCTTCCTCTGTTAAGATCTCACGATACAACTCTTCAAATTGATAAGGCGTCGGCTGTGAAGTTGAAGGGATACGATCTTCCTTTGTGATTTTTTCATAGAATTCTTTCGATGTTAAAGTCACACCATCCTGGTATACCTCATCTTCTGCAAAGATTACATTTAATGGGATAACCGTTATGTTTAATTCTTCGACTAATTCAGCTGGTATATCAGCGGTACTATCAGTTACGACTACTACTTTCGCCATATTATCCACTCCCTGCATGTCACACGTTATTCAACTGAGAAAATATACGAATAAAGTGGTTGATTCCCTAAATGGATATCCACTTCAACTTCAGGGTACTCACTTTCAATATACGCAACAAGCTCATCCGTCTGTTCGTTTGTTGCATCTTCACCTTGGAGGATGGTAATAATTTCACTATCCTCTTCAATCAAGGTTTGAAGTAGCTCTTTTGTAACCTCGACCATTTCGGAACCTGAGCTAACGATCTTTTTCTCAGCAATTCCCATGAAATCATCTTTTTTAATGTCAATTCCATCGATATTTGTATCACGAACTGCATATGTGACTTGTCCTGTTTTAACCAGTGACATGGCGTCTTTCATACCTTCAGCATTATCTTCTAGAGCTTGTGCTGGGTTAAATGATAGAAGAGCTGCCAGACCTTGTGGAACTGTCTTTGAAGGGACAACAACTGCATCCGCATCAACAACTTGCGCTGCTTGCTCTGCTGCCATAATGATATTCCCATTATTAGGTAGGATAATAACCTTTTCAGCATTTACTTCTTCAATCGCCTTTACGATATCCTCTGTACTTGGATTCATCGTTTGGCCACCTTGAATAACAGCACTTGCACCTAATCCTTTAAATAATTGAGCTATCCCATCACCCATAGAAACCGTTACAATCCCGTATTCACTTTTTTCTTTAGGTTTAGTAGCAGTAGCTTGTTCAGATCCATAAACAGCTTTCGTTTCATCTAATAGATGTGTGTGCTGTTCACGCATATTTTCAATCTTAATATTAATTAAGTTCCCGAAGCGTTGTGCTTTGGTTAGGATCGTCCCTGGTTCTTCAGCATGAATATGCACTTTTAGTAAATCTTCATCCGAAACAACTAAAAGGGAATCTCCGTGCTCACTTAATTCATGACGGAACGCTGTTTCATCAAATGGGTTATCAGACAACTTCTCGTCTTCAAATCGAACCATTACTTCTGTACAATATCCAAATTCGATATCTTCAGTAGACATGAGACTTTGTGCATTATGGTGCTCAATCTTCACAAGGTCCTCCATTAACGGTTCTTCTGGAAGAGAATCAGATAGCTCCTCTCCTTTTAAGACTGCTAGGAAGCCTTCATAAATATACACTAAGCCTTGTCCACCTGAATCAACCACCCCTACTTCTTTTAAAACAGGAAGTAGGTCTGGTGTTCTCTTTAAGGATTGTTTTGCCTCTTTTAGTACTTCATCCATTAACGCTATAACGTCTTTTTCATGTTTAGCCACTTTAACAGCATGTTTGGCAGCATCTTTTGCTACGGTTAAAATCGTACCCTCAACAGGCTTCATAACCGCTTTATAAGCTGTTTCCACACCATGTTCAAATGCTTTTGCTAAATCAAGTGCGTTAATCGATTCTTTTCCTTCTACGTCCTTTGAAAAGCCACGGAACAACTGAGACAATATCACCCCTGAGTTCCCACGTGCTCCCATAAGGAGACCTTTTGCAAAAGAGGCAGCGACCTTACCTGCATCATCACTAACTTGAGTTTTAACTTCCTTTACACCAGAGGTAATCGATAAATTCATATTCGTTCCCGTATCACCATCTGGAACTGGGAATACATTTAGTGAATCAACCACTTTAACATGCTTTGATAAATTAGCTGCCCCTTCGACAAACATGTGGGCAAGTTTTTTTCCTTCAATCAAATTTACTGACACAACAAGCTCCTCCTAACTACACCTTACGGATTCGTAACGCGGACGCCTTGAACAAAAATATTCACGGAGTCAACATCTAACCCTAACATTTGTTCTAGCTGATACTTTACTTTTGTTTGGACATTATAAGCAACTTCAGAGATCTTCGTACCATAGCTTACAATGATGTACATATCAATGTGGATGTCTTCATCAATCTCACGAATGACCACTCCACGACGAAAATTTTCTTTTCCTAACAAATCTGTTATTCCATCTTTAATTTGTTTTTGTGATGCCATTCCTACAATCCCGTAACAATCAACAGCTGCTCCACCAGCAATCGTTGCTACTACATCTTTAGAAACATCTACAACACCTAGTTGGGTTTTCATTTCAATTGACATGAATGATTCCTCCTTCTCGAATTCAAGACTTCGGCCATTATCGTCATTTTACTATACTCAAAGGGTTTTTTAAAGTTGTTTTAAAATCTGGGGCTCACTTGGGGTGTCAAGCAAGAATACTTGATAAACTTTCGTTGTAACTATTGCATTCATATAGGGGCTGTGCTACTATAGTCAAGTATGATTTCTGTGGTCATCGCTATTGTTATAAGGAGGTGCAGGTCATGGCTCGTAAATGTGCAATTACTGGAAAACAAGCAAAAAGCGGCAACAAGCGTTCACACGCATTGAATAAAACAAAACGCCGTTGGGGTGTAAACGTACAAAAGGTTCGTATTTTAGTAGATGGTAAGCCAAAGCGTGTATACGTTTCTACTCGCGCACTTAAATCTGGTAAAGTTGAACGCGTATAATTTACTTATTTGATAACAAAAGAGCACCGTAGCTACGGTGCTTTTTTGTCTTTACCCCTTTTTGAATGAGTTCAGCATGGCCCTTACAAATCCACCTAAAAATTTGGGCAGTTTGATCGTGTAGAATTTCATAGCTCCTCCTCCTCAACGTGAAAACCCATGAGATAATGATAAAGAAACTTAGCCAACGACCTATCGGGCGTGTAGCAAAGTTGCCTTCACCCTTCCATTACAAGACTTGCAGGATAATAGAGAAAGGATAAAAACAATACTCTTTTCTACTAGTATATTCACAAGCAACGAACTATTCCTATTTTTTCTTGGATGAAATAAGATAAGTCCAGTCCACCTTTCTAAAACCTTGTCTTTCTACCCTTATAATATGCACTTATTTACTAGATATGTCTGTTTGTCAGCTTACTCTAACTAACTAGCCACAATGCACAATATACTTATATGCTTCCTTCTGGATAATTGTTCGTACAATACTTGTCAAAACAAATAAAAACGTTAGTCGGTTGACTAACGTTCCTCTATATTATAAGCCTCGGATTTCGGCAATGGCTTTCGCACGATCTTCTTTGTTGTAAATCGCCGAACCAGCAACTAACACATTTGCTCCAGCATCAATACAAAGCTCGGCTGTTTCTGGGTTAACGCCACCATCTACTTCAATTTCAATATCAAACCCATGCTGCTTCACATAAGAAGATGCCTCCTCTATCTTAGGAAGCACAGAGTGAATAAAGGATTGACCGCCAAATCCTGGATTTACCGTCATAAATAAAATCATATCTAAGTCCTGTACAATCGGTTTGATCGCATCAAACGGAGTATGAGGATTAAGGACAACACCCGCTTTAACACCTTGCTCTTTAATTAAATGAATCGTACGGTGCAAGTGTGGACACGCTTCTACATGAACCGTAATAATATCAGCCCCAGCTTTAGCAAACGCTGGTATATATTGATCAGGATTTTCAATCATTAAGTGAACATCTAATGGCAAAGTTGTTATAGGGCGAATAGCATCTACTACTAGAGGGCCAATCGTAATATTAGGAACAAAATGTCCATCCATTACATCAACATGTATATAATCAGCTCCCCCTTCTTCTACTTCTTTAATATCCGCTCCAAGTGTAGCAAAATTAGCTGAAAGAATAGACGGTGCAATTTTAATCATTCGTTAATACCTCCGCTTTTGATTTTTAATTTCATCTAAGAATTGTAGGTAATTCTGATAGCGATGCTTATAAATTTCACCTTGCGTGAGAGCTTCTCTAATCGCACATTTTGGTTCTGAAGTATGTGTGCAACCTCTAAATTTACAATTTGAATGACGACTAGACATTTCAGGGAAATACAGCGATAAATCTTCTACTTCCATATCGACAAAGTCTAGCGAGCTAAAGCCAGGTGTATCCGCAATGAGTCCATTCCCAATCGGTATTAGTTCAACATGTCGAGTCGTATGCTTTCCTCGACCTAAATGGCTTGAGATTTGGTTTGTTTCAATCGCAAGTTCTGGTTTTAATACATTTAATAATGAAGACTTCCCAACTCCAGATTGTCCTGCAACCACCGTTATGTGTTTTGCAGTATAAGAAAGAATCTCATTCACTTTCGCTTCATCATCAACGGTTGTGAGTAAAACCGTATACCCAATTGCTTCATATTGCTTTTGATACACTTTCATTGATGCTAACTCATCATCGGTTAATAAGTCGGACTTTGAAATTACAATGATTGGTTCAATCTCATTCGCTTCGATATGAACAAGGAATTTATCAAGTAAGAACGTACTAAATTCAGGTTCTTTCGCTGAAAATACAAGTAGCGCTTGATCGACATTAGCAATCGGAGGACGGATCAACTCATTCTTTCTTTCAAGTACATCAAGAATGTATCCGTCTGTGCGATTTTCCGCTTCAAACTCCACCTTGTCTCCTACAAGCGGCTTAATTTTCCTTTTCCTGAAATTGCCCCGCCCTCTACATTGAAACAGTCCATCTTCATTTTGTACATAATAAAAACCACTTAAAGCTTTTACAATCATTCCAAAAGCCATGCAAAACCTCCTTAGATGTGCAGAGCAAAAGGGCTTAGCTTACTACTAAGCCCCCTCTATTAATCAATTGTATATTGTTTTGAACTATGAGCTTGATTTCCATTCACATAAACATCAAACGAACCTGGGTATTGTTCACTTACTTCAAGTGGGATTGAATACGTTTTTGGCTCTGAGATGGACTCTTCAATAAAGACTTGATCACTTCCCTCAGTAGTAGCATCTCGATAAACGATTCGAATGTCGTAACTGTTCCCAGCTTCTTGATCCTCAGCTGAAACATCAACAGGCTGATTCACTTCATATTGCTTTGTTACAGGCGAATCGTCTTGCGGCTCTGAATCTGGTTCTTCCGGTGTTGGTTCAGGCTCTGTGTCTGGTTCAGGCTCTGGTTCTGGTTCTGGTTCAGTTGGTTCCTCTTCTCTAGGTCCACTAGATATAATAATTTGGACGTCATCACCAGGTTGTACCATTGTAAACGGTCCCGGTGATTGACGAATAACTAGACCTTCAGCCACCGTGTCAGAATGTTCATTTTGGAAACGGCCATTTAATTCTACTTCATTTAGATATTCTCTGGCAGCTTCTTCACGCTCGCCCTCTAAATTTCGAAGTCTAATCTCAGATTGAACGGAGTATGTAAGGTACACCGTCGTCTCACCCGCTACCACACTTTCACCTGCATTAGGACGTTGCTCAGTGACGATTCCTGGAGATTGAGTCGAGTCAACTCGTTCTATCCGCTCGACTGTTAACCCTTGTTCATCAAGCAAACGTTCAGCACGGTCAATTGGCAAACCCGTTACATCATCAAGCTCAAAACTTTCTTCCCCTTCACTCACATATAAAATAACCCTAGATTGTTCTTTCACTTTTGAACCAGGTCGCTGGCTTTGACGTGCGACATGACCAGGCTCTATGCCCTCAGCTTCTATATCTTCTCGCTCAACAACTAAATTTAAACTGAGTAATTCTTCTTCTGCTTCTTCGTAAACCATCTCTACTACGTCAGGTACTTCCACTTCAGCTACATAAAAAAGATTTGGGAAGAGCACCAAAGCTGCAACAGAAGAACCTAAAAGTAAGAACAAGACGATTAAACCAATGATCCACCACTTCTTCTTTTTCTTCTTAGAGGGAGTCTCCTCTTTTATCGCTTCACCTTGAGATGAAACAGACTCTCCATTTGTAGGGACAATTGGAGCTGGTGGGATTGTTCGCTCTTCAGATCTTACTTCAATTGTTTTATCAACATCATCTTCATTCACTTGATCATCCTTGATAATAGGAATCGCCTTTGTCATATCCTCTTCAACATCATTAGCATAAAATACAGGCTCATTTATACGAGCAGGATCGAGCACCGTTTCGACGTCTTCTTCCATTTCATGAATAGAAGGATAACGCTTTTGAGGATCCTTTATTGTAGCCTTCCGAATAACATTCTCAATACTTTGAGGTAAGTCTGGAACAAGCGCCTTAGCAGATGGCACTTCATTTTGTAAATGTTTAATAGCAATGGAGACTGCAGTATCACCTTTAAACGGTAAAGTGCCTGTAACCATTTCAAACAGCACAATCCCTAACGAATAAATATCAGAGCGATACGTGATATGTCCCCCGCGAGCTTGCTCTGGTGATAAATAGTGAACAGAGCCCATGACGGAATTCGTGTGGGTGATCGTTGCGGAAGAAATAGCTCTAGCAATTCCGAAATCAGTCACCTTGGCTACACCATCACGACTGACTAAAATGTTGTGTGGTTTAATATCACGATGAATGATTTGATTGGCATGGGCGTGAGCAATCGCTGCCATCATTTGCTTTAATAGATCAAGTACTTGATCAACCTGAAGGGTACTTTGTTGTTGGATTAACTCTTTTAATGTTAAACCTTCAACATATTCCATCACAATATAGTAAGTATTTCCTTCTTCACCCACGTCAAAAATATTAACTACGTTTGGATGGTTAAGACTTGTAGCAGCTTGAGCTTCTCTACGAAAACGTTTAATAAATTGTTCATCTTCTGAAAATTGTGGTTGGAGAACTTTGACTGCAACATGGCGATCTAAAATGACATCTAATGCTTTATAAACATTTGCCATTCCTCCGCCACCGATCGTTTCAAGAATCTGATAACGACCCGCAATTCGATTACCTATCATTTCCCTCACCTAGCCTTATCCGCATCAACAGCATTAGGATATTCAACTATCGCAATTGAAATGTTATCTTCTCCGCCACGTTCGTTCGCCTTAGTAATAAACGTTTCTGCTCTTGTCTCAATTGGTTCATCCGCCTGTAGAATAGCTTCCATCTCATCTGTTTCCATTTTATTTGATAGACCATCAGAACAAAGCATGATGATCTGCTGCTCTTCTACTTGAAGAGTTTGCACGTCCACTTTGATAGCTCGTTCGGTGCCTAAAGCTCTAAGCAAAACATTTTTACGCGGATGATGTTCTGCTTCCTCTTCAGTAATTTGTCCAGTGTTCACTAATTCCTGTACCAAGGAATGATCGGAGGTTTTTAATTTAAATCCAAATTCATTTCCGATGTACACTCTGCTATCACCCACATGAGCAAGTGACACAAATTCCTCCGTACATAGAGCAGCTACAATCGTTGTACCCATCCCTTGACACTCTTTATGATTCATCGCGTGATCATAGAGGTATTCATTTAATCTTGTACATTGTTCTGTTAACCATTTTTCTGCTTCTTTAGCTGTCATAACAGCTTGTACCTTCGCCCATTCTTTTTCAAGAAATGAAACAGACATACTGCTTGCAACATCACCAGCTAAATGACCACCCATACCATCAGCTACGATTGCTAGGATTCCATATTCATTTGAAAAAACGCCTCCACTATCTTCATTGTGGGTACGAACTTTCCCTACATTTGTCTGGAACGTATAGTGCATCTTCTCCATCACCTCATCTCCCTTTAAAGCCTAACACGATTTGCCCAGTACTTTCATACGCTTAAAGTACTGATACATCTAGCGAAACACATACCCTTTTGTTTCGCTAGATGTAAGAAAAATCCTTTATAAGCAATGTAAATTACTGTTTGACCATACTAGAAATAAAGAACCCATCCGTTTTAAAGTCTTGAGGAAGAATGGTTACCATACCCTCTTTAAATCGTTTTGACTGTTGAACTTGAAGTGGTAATCTTTCTTTTAGCTGACCATCCATTTTAAACGTTGGCTGGTTGCTTAAAAATAAATCTACAGTCTGTTCATTCTCATCTTTATCCACAGTACACGTACTGTATACTAATGTACCACCTTTTTTTAATAGAGGGGCTATAGCATCCAAAATAGCTAGTTGAACTTTTTGAATCGCAGCTATATCTTCTTCTTTCTTTGCCCATTTAATATCCGGCTTACGTTTAATCACTCCAAAGCCTGAGCAAGGAGCGTCCACAAGAATACGATCAAAGCTTTCAGATTCATACTCTTCTTGAAGTTTTCTTGCATCTTGTGCAGTTGCTTCAATAATAGAGAGTCCAAGACGATTTGCTTGTCCCCGAATTAATTTCACCTTATGTTCATGTAAATCAAATGCGTAGATCGTACCTTCATTATTCATTTGTTCTGCTAGGTGAGTCGTCTTACCACCAGGAGCGGCACAAACATCCGCCACTCGTTCACCAGGTACTGAACCAAGAGCTCGTCCTACTAACATAGAACTTTCATCCTGAGCCGTAACATAGCCTTCCTTAAATACGTTTGTTTCAAAAAGCTGACCACTGACAATGATTATGGCATCTTCAGAAAGATCTCCTTCTTTTGCCTCAACCTCTTCTTTTTGGAGCATCGAGATCACTTGGGCTCTAGTTGCTCTTGTTTGATTTACTCGAACGGTTACAGCAGGGGAGACTAGGTTTTCTTCACACATTAAGCGAGTATCCTCTTCACCAAATTGGTCAACCCAACGTTTCACAAGCCATTCCGGATGACTCGTTTCAAGAGCAATACGTTTGACTGGATCCTTCAGATCCTTAATATCAGGTACACCTTCTCTTTGAATGCTTCGTAGCACACCATTTACCATCCCACTGATCCCTTGATGACCACGTTTTTTTGCAATGGTCACCGCTTCATGCACAATGGCACGATCTGGAATACGGTCAAGGTACACTAGTTGATAAACCGAAATTCGTAGCAACACTTTCACCCAGGCATCTAATTTATGCAACCCTTTTTTTACAAAAGGATGCAAAAAGTAATCGAGTGTATCACGACGTTGAATGGTGCCGTATACGAGCTCAGTTAATAGGCCGATATCACGACGATCTAATTTTGATTGCTTGATCGTTTGATTGAGCAAAAGGTTACTATACGCTTGATTTTTTTCAATTTGCATTAAGACATCTACTGCCACTTCACGGACATTTTTACTCATGTTCTTCTCCAAGTTTCATACCTACTTCTAAATGACTACCAGCACCACGTAAAAACTGTTCTGCCGTCATTCGTTTTTTTCCAGATGGTTGTAAATCGGTAATCGTTAAAGCCGTTTGATTTCCAGTTGAAACGACGAATGCATCACTTTCAAATGCTAGAATGGTACCCGGCTCATTTCGAGTCGAAACTGCTACTTTATTAGCCCACCAGATTTTTAAAGGTTTATTATCAAGAGTTGTAAAAGCAACAGGCCACGGATGCAAGCCACGAACTTGGTTGTACAGTTCTTCACCGCTCTTGGACCAGTCCATTTTTTCCATCTCACGACTAATATTTTTAGCAAATGTTACACCCGACTCATCTTGTACAACTGGTGTTAACTTTCCTTCGATTAACGGAGGGATCGTTTCACTTAATAGCTTAGCACCAGCTACACTTAATTTATCATGCACGGAGCCTACATGATCGTCTTCTAAAATAGGAACCTTCACTTGTGTCAAAATATCTCCCGCATCTAACTTTTCTACCATATACATAATCGTAATACCGGTTTCAGACTCCCCATCAATAATAGACTGATGAATAGGAGCTCCTCCTCGATACTTAGGAAGTAAGGAGGCATGAACATTAATACAACCATGTTTTGGCTTTTCTAAAATATCATTCGGTAGAATTTGACCATATGCAGCTGTGACGACTAAGTCTGGTTGATAGCTAAGGACACGCTCTACTTCTTCTTTGTTTCGAATGCGCTCTGGTTGTAAAACTGGAATTCCATGGCTTTCTGCCTCTACTTTTATAGGAGGAGGTGTCATGATGCGCTTTCTTCCAACAGGGCGATCAGGTTGGGTCACACATGCCACTACTTCATATCCTTCTGTTACTAATTGACGTAAAACCGGTACGGAAAAGTCCGGTGTTCCCATAAATACAATTTTCATTTACTGCTCCTGCCTTTCTCTGATCCGTTCATCTGTATCTCAATGTTTGATTACATAAATAAATAAGGCTGCAAATCGATCGAGATTTGCAATTGGCCTTGATTCATTTCTTTTAAATAATGTTGCTGAATTTCCCGCAACGTGCTAACGAGCTTAGGTTCATTTTTGTATTTTATCATGCATTGATAGCGATATCTATCTTTAATACGAGCAATAGGAGAGGCAACTGGACCTAATATAACCGTATCCTCAGCCAGCTCTCTTTTAAGAAATTGAGTGATTTTTTCAGTCACCCCAATGACTTTGGTTATTTCAGGATGGGAAACATTTAGTAACGTTAAATAATAGTAAGGAGGATAGCCCCCTTGCTTGCGCTGGCGCATCTCCATCTCAAAATAGGCTTCATAATCATGTGATTTTACTAATTCAATGCTGTAATGCTCGGGTGAATACGTTTGGATAATCACCTCACCAAGCAACTCATGACGCCCTGCTCTTCCACTAACTTGTTCCATGAGTTGAAACGTTCTCTCACTCGATCTAAAGTCAGGGATATGTAACATTGAATCTGCTGCTAATACACCTACTAGAGTGATTTTTGGGAAGTCCAATCCTTTAGCAATCATCTGAGTTCCAAGAAGGATGTCTGCTTGGCCATTTCCAAAAGAAGTGAGAAGCTTCTCATGTGCTCCTTTTTTTCGCGTTGTATCTACATCCATTCTGATCACTCTTGCCTCAGGTAGAACACGAGCTAACTCTTCTTCGACTTTTTGTGTACCCGTTCCAAAAAACCTAATATGCTCGCTACCACATGATTCACACGTCTGTGGCATCGCTTCTTCATGACCGCAATAATGACATTTTAATTGGTTATGACTTCTGTGGTAGGTTAAGGAAATATCACAGTGTTCACATGTAGCAACATACCCACAGTCACGGCACATCACGAAAGTTGAATACCCTCTTCGATTTAAAAATAGAACAGTCTGTTCGCCTCGCTCTAATCTCTCTTGCATACCCTCTAGTAAAACCGTAGAGAACATTGACCTATTTCCTAAGCGCAACTCTTCTCGCATATCGATGACATTCACACTAGGCATCGGACGATTATTGACACGCTCTGATAAAGGTAAGAGTGTGTACACACCTTTTTTGGCCCGTGCAAATGACTCTAACGCAGGTGTTGCACTTCCTAATATGACCGGACACTTATGATAACGTCCTCTATACATCGCAACATCTCGCGCATGATAACGAGGGTTTTCTTCTTGCTTATAGCTTGCTTCATGCTCTTCATCAATAATGATGAGACCGAGGTTTGTAAAAGGAGCAAAGATAGCCGATCTAGCTCCAACAACTACCTTTACTTCACCCCTATGAATCTTACGCCATTCATCATATTTTTCTCCCATTGATAAACCTGAATGAAGAACAGCTACCTTCGATCCAAAACGTCCCTTAAATCGATCCACCATCTGAGGGGTAAGGGCTATTTCTGGAACCAGAACAATTGCTTCTCCACCATTATCCAACGTTTTGGCTATGGACTGTAAGTAAATTTCCGTTTTCCCACTCCCTGTGACCCCATGAACTAAAAAGGCTTCATGCTTGTTGTCCTCAAGCGTTTGGAGAATAGGTGCAATCACCATTGCTTGCTTATCCGTTAATGGCAGTGGCTTTGTTTGCTTAAAATCTTTCCCCCCAGTCGGGTCACGATACACTTCTTGTTCGCCTTCAATAACTAAGCCGCTTTTAAATAATGGCGTTAGGGTAGCACGTGTTGTATTAAGCTTGCTTAATAGCTCCATTGTTTTGACTGGTTCCGATTGATCAAATAAAGAACGGAGGACATCTTGTTGTTTTTTTGCACGTGGTGATACATGTGCAAGGATTTCGTCAAGGGTCTGATCTGTAGGAACAAGCGAAAGTACTCTTTCTGTTTTTTTATTGCCCTTATCTTTTACTATATAGTGAAGATCTAGCTCTTCATGTTGAATTAATTTTTGAACAGACCTCACAAGGCTTGGATGCTCTTTGGTCAAAACGTCCCAACTTATACGATCCGATTTTCCAAAAAGGGCTTGAAGAGCCATGCCAAGTTTTCCACGATCTCCAGATATGACAACCTCTTTTTTTACTTTTGCACGAAGCGCAGCCGGTAACATTACGTGATAAGCAGACACTTTAAAACTAAGGGTTTCATCCGTTAGCCAATCTCCAAGATTGAGTAACTCTGGTGTTAAAACAGGTATCACATCTAGTATATCTATAACCTTCTTTAACTTTTGATGAGTTGAGGTCTCTGTCAGTTCAATCACAAAACCCTGTATCGTTCTTGGACCAAACGGAACAACGACCCGCATTCCTGGTTTGACCACATCTTCCCAATCTGTAGGTACCCGATAATCGAAGAGACGATCCGTTTGTTGTGAAGGTACATCAACAACCACTTTTGCAATCATTAAGGGGTATTCCTTTCTGTATAAGAAACAATTTCATCGATAATGCGTGAAGCGACTTCATCTTTTGATTGCTGATCATAACGCTTTGTCAGCCCATCTTTAGAGAGAATGGTTACAATATTCGTATCTCCCTTAAAGCCTGCACCTGGAGTTGTAATATTGTTGGCAACAATGAGGTCTAAATTCTTCTTTTCAAGTTTTTGCATTGCATAATCTTCTACATGTTCTGATTCAGCTGCAAATCCGACAAGAATTTGAGATGCCTTTCTCTCTCCAAGAGTATGTAAAATATCTTTTGTACGCTCCATTTCCACACCCCACTGGCCTGGCTGTTTTTTACGCTTCTGATCAAATGTTTCTTTAGGTCTGTAGTCAGCCACAGCTGCTGATTTAATCACGATATCAGCATTAGGATAGACCGACATCACAGCGTTAAACATTTCTTCAGCCGTTGTGACATGAACAACATCTACTCCGGTTGGTTCAGGTAGTTGTGTAGGTCCTGAAATTAACGTAACTGCAGCACCCGCTTGCTTAGCAGCACGAGCTACAGCGTATCCCATCTTCCCAGTCGAATGATTTGTAAAATACCGGACCGGATCAATTTTCTCTTGGGTCGGTCCAGCTGTAATGACGACCTTTTTTCCTTTTAATGGTTGCTTTGAACCAGTTACATCTTCTAAAAGAGCATGCTCAATAACCTCAAATAAAGATTCAGGCTCCGCCATTCGCCCTTTACCCGTCCATCCGCAGGCCAGATACCCAGACTCACCTTCTACAAACGAATAGCCATAGTCCTTAAGGGTTGCTATGTTTTTTTGTACAGCTGGGTGTTGATACATATTCACATTCATCGCCGGTGCAAGGTAAATATCTGCTTTCGTCGCTAGTAGTGTAGTCGTAACCATATCGTCTGCAATTCCGTTAGCTAATTTCCCAATCACATTTGCCGTAGCTGGGGCAACCATGACTAAATCAGCCCAATCTGCCAGATCAATGTGTGCAATTTTTGTTGGGTCTGGTTCGTGAAATGTCCAATCATACACAGGGTTTCTTGACAGGGCTTGAAAGGTTAATGGCGTGACAAATTCTTTTGCAGATTCAGACATCATCACCTTTACTTCAACACCTACTTGGACTAATTTGCTTGTTAATGTGCAAGCTTTATAAGCTGCAATCCCACCTGATACAGCTAATAGTACTTTTTTTCCTTTTAGCATCGTAACTCCTCACCCTTCACATTTGTCGATTATATTTTTCCAAGCGTCCGTTTCGTACTTTTAATCATTCATCTTGTATGTATCATACCTGCTTGTCTTAACGTAAACAAAGAGCCTGCCCCCTAAAAACAAAAATTGATCCTTCTTACAGAAATTCTGTGAGATCAACCTTTGGTTTGTTGAGAGTCAGACTCTTTCCCCTGATTTATAAACTAGTCTTTTTCAATTGGGTTGACACGCTCAAAGCGTAAGTGCTCTTCTAAAATCTCTTCTAGAGCCATCCCAACAGGCTTGTATGCTTTTGGACGCGTTACAAGTGGTCCACGCTTCGCATCGTCACGAATTTCTCTTGCACGTTTTGCCGAAACGGTAACAAGCGTGTATTTTGAATCTAACTTATCCATTAATGAATCAATCGATGGGTATAACATTAGTCTACCTCCACTAACTCTTTGTATTTTTCAATTAATCGTTCTCTTTTGCAATGTTCTGCGACAACGATGGATTTAATTCGCTCAACAGCAAGCTCAACCTGATCATTCTCAACAACATAATCATATTTTTTCATCATGTCGATTTCTTCTCTCGCTACCGTCATGCGCTTATTAATGACGTCTTCTGTTTCCGTACCACGCCCTACAATTCGCGCTCTAAGTTCAGCAAGACTTGGCGGCATAAGGAAGATAAATACACCCTCAGGGAACTTCTCACGAACTTTCAGCGCACCTTGCACTTCAATCTCTAAAATTATATCTTGTCCATTATCAAGTGTTTCTCTCACATAGTCAATAGGTGTACCATAGTAATTGCCTACATACTCTGCCCACTCTAGCAGTTGATCATGTTTAATCATCTCTTCAAAATCATCGCGAGTTTTGAAGAAGTAGTTAATGCCGTCTACTTCACCTGCGCGAGGCTGTCTCGTTGTAGCAGAAACAGAATATTGAATATCTGTATCTTCTTTACGTAATGCTCCACAGACAGTCCCTTTCCCCACACCTGCTGGACCTGATAATACAATTAATAAACCTTTTTCTTTCTTCATGGAAACCTCCTACACCACATAGATTGCACACTTTGTGGCTGCAACTTTCAATTAAAATGTACCTGATTAAAAATAAGGCATTCACAACATGTGTTATGCCTCTTCCGAACCTTCTTCCTTACTTGTCAATCGTTGAGCAACAGTCTCAGGCTGAACCGCGCTTAAGATGACATGGTCACTATCTGCAATAATTACGGCTCTTGTGCGGCGTCCGTAAGTTGCATCAATTAGCATATTACGATCGCGGGCATCTTGAATAATTCGCTTGATTGGTGCTGATTCTGGACTAACAATGGAAATAATTCGATTAGCTGATACGATATTTCCAAATCCAATGTTAATGAGTTTAATATTCATGCATGTTCCCCCATCTGTTAGGAGAGCCGACTACCACTCTCATCATTTTTATCCAAACTAACCTAACTATATACGAAAAGGCGTTCGATTTCTACGCTCTATTCAACATTTTGTACTTGTTCTTTAATCTTTTCTATGTAACTTTTCAATGAAACCACAAGTTGTCTTATTGTAGCATCATTTATTTTAGACCCAATTGTGTTCACTTCACGGTTCATCTCCTGAACAAGAAAATCCAACTTTCTCCCAATTGGGTAATCTTCCTGGTCGCAAATGTCGGTAAAATGAGCAATGTGAGATTGTAGGCGTACAAGCTCTTCATTAATATCTGCTTTTTCAGCATAAATGCATGCCTCTGTTATGATTCGGTCCATAATCGACTCATTCAAGTCCGCTAAGCTTTGAGCGATTCTATCTTGCATTTTTTGTTGAAGCAGACGGTTTAATTCAGGAGCTTTTGTTTCAATCTCTAAGATGATTTTTTTCATCTGATTCAATTGATTGAACAAATCAAGTTTTAATTGTTTTCCTTCCCTGCTTTTCATCTCTATTAATGAATCCACACAAGCTTCCACGGCTGACACGATCATTTTCTTTGCTTCTTCAAGATCCTCACGTTCTACTTCAACTCTTTTCACAAGTTGATCTTGCAAGATAAGTGTATTGATGTCCAATACCCCATCAATTTCTTGAGACGTGGACTTAAGTTCTTCAGCAATTCTCGTATACTCACTTAATAGGTCATAATCAATCACTAATCTCTGTTTAACTAGTTCACCTTTTTCTATATGAATGAAAAGGTCGATTTTACCCCGCTTAACCTTACTATGTAAACATGATTGTATGTCTTCTTCAAGAGAAAGAAACATTTGTGGTATGCGAGGGTTGCATTCAAAAAAGCGATGATTAACCGCTTTTGCTTCTACATTTATTGAAAAATGATTTTGTTTAAAGTTGCAACGTCCGTAGCCCGTCATACTTCGCATAATATCACATCCATGGCTCTATTCTAACGGACTTTATTCGTGGCAACAAGTAGAATCTCTTTAGATCACTGATTTTCATGTTGTTTAGAAAAATGAAACGAGTTCACGAATACGTGAACTCGTCTGCCTAATGAATCATTTCTTTTTAATCAATTGAAAGCCACCTAACGCGACTGTTGGAATAGAGGCCATCCCAAGGACTAATAGCCACTCTCTAATATCTAAGGCGACCGTATGGAAAACTGGCTGTAATGGTGGATAATACACAACCGCAATCATTAGTAAGATCGAGATCAATACCGCACCTACTAAGTATCGATTTTCAAATGGATTTCGGTGGTAAACAGAATATTCACTTCGGCAATCGAATACATGAATGAGTTGAGCCATAACTAACGTAACAAAGGCTACTGTTTGCGCCCTGATCAATTCAGCTGGGTGAGCTTGAAGTGTGAGCCAAAAGGCTGCTAAAGTAACAATCCCTATCATAAATCCACGGCTAATAATCTTCCAAGTCAGTCCCCTTGCAAACACACCTTCCTTTGGATTTCTCGGAGCCCTCTTCATCACATCCCCTTCTGCTTGGTCCATTCCAAGAGCCATAGCTGGAAGACCATCTGTCACCAAATTAATCCATAAGATTTGGATGGCAACAAGAGGTAAAGGCATACCTAGAATCATCGCAAATAACATTACGAGAATTTCTCCAACATTTGAAGCCATCATATAGCGAATGAACTTACGAATGTTTTCGTATATGTTTCGACCTTCTTTAATCGCCGATTTTATCGTAGCGAAGTTGTCATCACTTAAGATGAGCGAGGAGGCTTCTTTCGCTACATCCGTCCCGGTAATCCCCATCGCAATCCCGATATTTGCTGCTTTTATAGCCGGGGCATCATTAACCCCATCCCCTGTCATAGCCACAATGTGGCCTCTTGCTTGAAGAGCTTTGACTATTTTTAACTTATCTTCAGGTGATACACGTGCATAGACATCCACATCATCTACACAACCTTCTAGGTCTGCAACACTCATTTGCTTAAGGGTTTTTCCTTCAAGTACTTGACCGCCCTCTCGTAAAATCCCTAGTTGCCCTGCTATAGCCGAGGCTGTTAGACGATGATCTCCTGTAATCATAATGGTCTTAATTCCTGCCTGCCTACATTCTAGAATCGAATCTTTCACTTCAGGTCTTGGGGGGTCAATCATCCCTTCTAACCCTAAAAAGGTTAATTGTCTCTCTGCTTCGAATGACTGCTGGCATATTTCATTCGTTTTAAGAGGTCGATAGGCAACCGCAATGGTTCTTAAAGCTTGACTAGATAAGGTAGCAATCACTTTCTCCACTTCATCTTTTCGTTGTGATGTCAATGCCTCAGTCTGATTGTTATAGGCAATGGTAGTACATTGAGATAATATGACATCTGGTGCTCCTTTTGTGATGATAAAAGAACGGCCTTGTTTATCCCTTACAATAACGCTCATCATTTTTCTAGCTGAGTCGAATGGAAATTCAAGTAACCTAGTATATTGTTCTTTTAGACCAATTGTGCTGTAGCCTGCTTTCATTGCTGCAACGACTAAAGCTCCTTCAGTCGGATCACCATCTAAAACAAACTCTCTTCTTTCTTTTCGGAGCATCCCTTGTTTAATCGAACGCTCCATTAGCGTTGCATTGTTACATAAGGCTCCGTAACTTAACAATTGCTGCAAAGCTCGTTCACGTGCTGGACTTATCTCTACTCCATTTAGATGGAACGACCCACTTGGCTCATACCCAAGACCACTCACACTCCATGATTTCCCACCAGACCAAAGTTTCGTTACAGTCATTTTATTTTGGGTAAGGGTGCCTGTTTTATCTGAACAAATGACAGATGCACAACCTAATGTTTCAACAGCTGGTAACTTGCGTACAATCGCTTTTCGTTTGATCATTCTTTGAACACCTAGAGCTAATGCTACAGTCACAATAGCAGGAAGCCCTTCTGGAATCGCAGCTACAGCAAGAGAGACTCCTGATAAGAACATTGTATATACATCATGTCCTTGCCACACGCCAATCACAACAACCAGTGCTGTTAATAATAACGCGACCGCTATTAAAATTTTTCCTAACTGTTCAAGTTTATGCTGAAGAGGTGTCACCAATGTTTCGGTTGATTGGAGCAGATGAGCAATTTTCCCCATCTCAGTTTTCATCCCTGTGCTTACCACAACCCCAATCGCATTCCCTTGTGTGACCATCGTGCCCATAAATGCCATGTTCTCTTGATCTCCTAAAGTTGCATCCTTCGTATCAAGAGGAGATGCATGCTTTTGGACGGGAACCGATTCTCCAGTAAGGGATGATTCCTCTACACGCAATCCATTTGCTGAAGTTAAACGAATGTCTGCTCCGATTCGATCCCCGCTACTCAGTTTAACAACGTCACCTGGTACGACATGAGTAGAAAGAACTTTTTGCCATACACCATTTCTGTTTACCATCATTTGTGGAGAAGAAAGTTCTTTTAGGGCATCAAGTGACTTTTCAGCTTTACGCTCCTGAACAAAACCTAAAATTCCGTTTAGTAAAATAATAAACATAATGGTCACTGCATCGATGTACTCGCCTAAAAGTCCAGAAATAAGTGTTGCTGCTAGTAACACAAGAACCATAAAGTCTTTGAACTGGTTTAAAAACACAAAAAAAGCAGGTGTTTTTTTGCCATCATCGAGCTTATTTGCCCCATAAACGCGCAACCTCTTTTGTACTTCTTTTTCAGATAAGCCTGTCTCAATCTTTGTCTGAACTGACCTTTCGACTTCTTCTGTATTCATCTTTAACCACTGCATGCCGCCACCCCACAATTTGTCCTCTCATCTCCCTACTAAGAAAAACAACAATTCCTAATAGGTATTTATACAAGCCATCTTATTCAGTGAAGAGGAAAAACATGCTATACTAACGAAAGCAAATTGAACAACCCTACCTTAATCACTCAAAAAGAGGGAACATTGTTCTTAGAAGAGGTGAACGTACATGTCATTTGACGGCATCATGACTCGTGCCATTACACACGAGCTTTCTCATACCCTACACTCAGGTCGAATTTCAAAAATATATCAACCATTTAAAACAGAACTAGTCTTTACTATCCGGTCAAATGGAAAAAACCACCAATTACTCTTATCAGCTAATGCAAATTTTGCAAGAATTCATCTAACGAATGAAAAACACCCAAATCCTACTCAACCTCCAATGTTTTGTATGCTTCTTCGCAAACATCTCGAAGGAGGCATTATTGAGTCTATTGAACAAGTTGATATGGAGCGTATTATCGAGATTACGATTCGTAACAAGGATGAATTAGGAGATATTCAGACAAAAAAACTAATTGTTGAAATCATGGGACGTCATAGCAATATGATGATCGTTGATGCGAAAACTATGGTCATTTTAGATAGCATTAAACATGTTAGTATTGCTCAAAGTAGTTACAGAACGGTTCTACCAGGACAGTCATATAAAAGACCTCCCGAGCAAGAAAAGCAAAATCCGATCGAAGCAGATGAAGCAGGCATCTTACGTGAAATTGATTTTAATCAAGGTAAGTTAGATCGTCAGCTTGTAAACCGCTTTAGTGGACTCTCTCCGCTGATAGCAAAAGAAGTCATTCACCGATCAGGCATGTCTAATCGACAATCACTCCCAGATGCGTTTTTAAGTATTCTCTCGGATGTACGTAATCAGCAATATTACCCTCAAATGATTGAAGCAGATGGGCGAGAGTATTTTAGTGTCGTGAACTTGACTCATTTAAAAGGTGAAGTACGTAGCTTCCCTACCGTAAGTGAGATGCTTGATCGATTCTTTTACGGAAAAGCAGAGCGCGATCGAGTTAAACAACAAGCGTTTGATTTAGAGAAACTGCTCCGAAATGAGTATCAAAAGAGCAAAAAGAAAATCATTAAGCTTGAACGCACACTAACGGATGCTGATAAGGCGAAAGAGTATCAAAAAAAAGGGGAGCTTCTAACAGCTAACCTTCATCTTGTAAAACGTGGAGATCCAAAAGTAGAGGTGATCGATTATTACGATGAATCACAACCAACCCTTGAAATCTCCCTTGATCCTTTAAAGTCTCCATCAGATAATGCTCAAGCCTACTTTAAAAAATACAATAAAGCTAAGAAATCAGTAGCTGTTGTACGTGAACAAATTGAACGCACAAAAGAAGATATTCATTATTTAGACCAAGTCATTCAACAAACAGAAAGTGCTTCACCTAGGGATATTGAAGAGATTCGTGAAGAGTTGATCGAAGAAGGATACTTACGTCGCAGGCAAAAGCAATCCAAAAAGAAGCGCAAGGATGAGAAACCTCAGCTTGAGATCTATACTTCATCAACTGGATTATCCTTTTATGTAGGGAAAAACAATAAACAAAATGATTACTTAACGAATCGATTTGCTAGACAAGATGAAATTTGGCTTCACACAAAAGATATACCAGGCTCTCATGTGGTGATTCGCAGTACCGAGCCAGATGAAACAACCATTATCGAAGCAGCCACCGTTGCAGCATTTTTCAGTAAGGCCCGTCAATCAAGTTCTGTTCCTGTTGATTACACGAAAATCCGCCATGTCAAAAAACCTAATGGCTCAAAACCTGGTTTTGTCACCTATGATCAGCAAACAACCGTGTTTGTCACACCAGATGAAGATACGATTTTACGTTTAAGATCTAAAGAAACAACCTAAAGAAAAGCGGGGAATCATATGATTCCTCCGCTTTTTATTCTTGCTAGCAATCTATTATTCGTTTGTTATATGTGAATCCTCATACTAATTTGCATTTAACTTCGTTCAAAAGACATTCTAGGCAAGTGAGCCTTTTTACGCTATGATAAATAAGAAAAACAAGTTGGAGGAGGTTCTAATGAAGCATTTATTTAAAATCTCCTTATTCATGATTGTTGCACTACTCACCGTCTCAATTTATGGTGTTGATTCTCATCATTCTTCATATCTAGGTATGCCCAATGATAGTTTATTTGAATACGAGAAAGAGCCTCTTTTTCAAAGTGATACAAAGCTTAGCTTTCATTCTTTTCAGGCGAGCATTCTCTTAATCTATGGTCTTATTCACGTACTTTTATATTTTCGTCAACAACCTGTATGGTATATGATGAAAAGGTTTCTTTTTCTTAAAACCCGTTATTTCAGGTCTAATTATCTCATTTCTTCTTTCAACTATTGTCACTATTACGTTGACTAAAAGGAGGAATGAACATGATGTGGATTCGTTTTTTATTAGTTGGTCTACTATCGTTCTCTGCACTTGGAATTTTTACATTTCAAGGTGTAGAGGCTATTAATGCTTTTATTGAGCTAGCTAAAAAAGATTAAAATTAAAAAGCTCCCTTCTCTTTATAAAAGACGAGGGAGCTTTTTATCGTTATTTTGCTGCTAATGTAATCATCGCCAGGCCATTTAATACAGACTGATGCCTAACTTTTTTAGCTCCTAATTTCAGGAGTAAGTCTGTTAAAGTCTCTTCAGAATAGCGGTGGCGCCTGGTTGAAATATTAGACCATTTAACCAAAGTCTCTTTTTCAAACCCTGTTATATTATGTAGGTCTGCATATGCTGATGCTCGTTCCATATTCATTGTTTCACTTGGATTCAACATCACAATATGCCCTGTATCCTTTGTCACACGAAGCATTTCCTTGATTCCTTTTTCCGGTTCAGGTAATAAAAACATCACACAAGTAGATAAGACACAATCAAATTCCCCGTTTTGAAATGGTAACTCATATGCATCCCCTACTTTGAAAAGGGTTTTATTTGTTGCTTCCATACCTTCAAATAAATCTTTTGCAGCTGAGATCATTTCAGGTGATAAATCGACTCCTACTAAACGATTAGCTTCATTCAATCCCCTAGTTAACAACCTACCTGTGCCACATCCTACATCTAAAACGTCCTTTTCGAACCAAGATGTACTCATCTCTTTTAATTGATCGTGAACTTGACTTAACCACTGCGTACGTGCCATGCCATCAAAAAAAGAAACGAGTGAATCAAATTCTGCACCATCCATCTTCCTCATCATACTCCACCTTTTTTTAATCAGTCGTTTTGGGTTAACCAACTAGTCGAAGAAGGATCATTGCTCCATGCAACTAGCTTCTTTAACTCTTCTTCACTGATTGTACCACGGCCTTTAGCTACTTCAAGTAAAGTTGAATAAGATGTTAAAACAGATGCCTCTATATCGATTTCTTTAAAATGGTCTTCTGCTTTCTTTAATTCATAGGTGAATATAGCAGCAACCCCGATTACATCCGCACCTGCTTCTTTTAATGCTTCGGCTGCTTTAATAGCACTTCCACCTGTGGAAATCAAATCTTCTATAATGACCACTTTTTGTCCCGGAACTATTTTCCCTTCAATTTGGTTTTGTTTTCCGTGACCTTTTGCGCTTCCTCTTACATACACCATTGGCAGGTCTAATAATTCACTTACCCAAGCTGCATGAGGAATCCCTGCTGTAGCCGTTCCAGCAATGACTTCAACATCCGGGTACTTCTTATTAATTAATACTTCAAATTCACCTGCAATTAAACGACGAACGTTCGGATAGGATAATGTCATGCGGTTATCACAATAAATTGGTGATTTAATACCTGAACTCCATGTAAAAGGGTCATTTGGTGAAAGTGTAACGGCCTCAATATCTAGTAAGGATGCTGCGATTTGTTTATTCATTTTCCTTCCTCCCAATCCTTTTTCATTTGTTGATACATCTTGTAGGGATCACTTGCCCCAGTAATACTCCGTCCAACAACAATCCCCCAACTACCAAGCTCTCTGGCTTGTTTCGGTGTTACGACTCTCTTTTGATCTTCTACCGCATCACTCGTCTGACGAATGCCGGGAGTAACGGTTAAAAATTCAGGACCACAAACCTCATTAATAATAGGGACTTCAAGAGCAGAACTTACTACACCATCAAGCCCGCTTCTTTTTGCTAAGGAAGCATATTGGGTAACAACATGAGTTAAGTTTTTTTCAATTAATAGCTCTTCAGTCATCATTTGCTGATCTGTACTCGTCAATTGAGTCACTGCCAGCAACTTAGGACGTGACCCACCTGCTGGCGTACCTTTCTCAAGTCCTTCACGTGCCGATTCCATCATCTTCTGACCACCTGCAGCATGAACATTAACTAGATCGACTTCTAAACGACTTAGGACCGTCATGGCCTTCCCTACAGTATTAGGGATATCATGAAGCTTCAAATCAAGAAAGATTTGATGGCCATCTTGTTTTATTTGCTCAATAATTCTCGGACCTTCTTGATAATAAAGCTCCATTCCCACTTTCACGAATATTGAATCCTTTTTGAACGGCTCTAGTAATCTTTCTCTCGCCTCTTTTTGATGGACATCTAGAGCAATGATTAACGGACGCTGCATGGTTCTCTCCAACTCCCTCCAATAAGCTCTCTCACATCATTAATACCAAGTTCATCTAGTTTAGCTGGTAACTCTTCAATTAACCTTGGGCAGATATAAGGGTCTACAAAGTTGGCAGTCCCAATGGCTACTGCGCTAGCTCCGGCTAACATCATTTCAATAACATCTTCAACGGTTTGCACCCCACCCATTCCAATGATGGGGATGGAAACAACTTGGCTCACTTGATGAATCATTCGGATAGCTACAGGCTTTATCGCAGGACCGGATAACCCCCCTGCTCCGTTTGCTAAGATTGGTTTGCGCGTTTTTAAGTCAATTCGCATTCCGAGCAATGTGTTAATCATCGATAAACCATCAGCACCAGCAGCCTCGACTGCCTTTGCCATTGCGACAATATCAGAAACATTTGGTGAGAGTTTTACATATACAGGCTTTGTTGAAACCTGTTTCACAGCAGCTGTTAATTCAGCTGCCACTTCAGGAATGGTACCAAAGGCAATTCCTCCTTGCTTAACGTTAGGACAAGAGATATTTAACTCAAGAGCAGCTACATATGGACTACGAGAAAGCTTTTTGGCAACTTCGATGTAATCCTCCATTTTGGCCCCAGCTACGTTTGCAATAATAGGAACATCAAATTGACCTAGTCTAGGTAATTCTTGCTCAAGCACTCCGCTTAAGCCAGGATTTTGTAAGCCGATCGCATTTAACATGCCAGCTGTCGTTTCAGCGACACGAGGAGTTGGATTACCAAATCGTGCTTCTGAAGTAGTCGCCTTTATCATAATCGCTCCGAGTCGGTCTAAATCATAAAATTCAGCGTATTCTTTTCCAAAACCAAAGCAACCTGAAGCTGGCATAATAGGATTTTTCAATGAAAGACCTGGTAATTCAATGGATAATCGACTCATATGACAACCTCCCCTACCTTAAATACCGGACCATCAGTGCATACTTTACGGTAGCTTGTGCCCTCTGGGTCATCAGATGTGTGACAAACGCAAGCAAAACAAGCTCCGATTCCACAACCCATTCGTTCTTCAAGTGATAAATAGGCTCGTTGACCTTTGTACTTCTCATTTAAGACACGTAACATAGGAGAAGGACCACAGCTGTATAGGAGATCACACTCTAGCTTATAGGACTCGATTGCATTAGTAACAAACCCTTTTGTCCCATAAGTTCCATCAACAGTCGTCACATATGTTGGTCCAAGCTTTGAAAATTCTTCTTCGTAAAATACATCTTTTTTAGACTGGAAGCCAAGTACATGAATCACATTTACTCCACGTTCAACAAGCTGCTTTGATAAATAATATAATGGCGGAACTCCGATACCACCTCCGACAAGGAGAGCGGTTTCTCCTTGTCGGGCTTCCTCGACCGGAAATCCCACTCCAAGCGGACCAAGCACGTCGATTTCCTCTCCTGCTACCTTTTTAGAAAGACGAGTCGTGCCTTGACCTTCTACTCGGTAAATCATCTTGAATGTTTTTGAATTCAGGTTCACATCACCGATACTAAGTGGTCTTCTTAACAGAATGTCATCAAAATTCCCTACTTTTATATGCACAAACTGACCAGGGTTTGTCATTTGCAAGACTTGCTCTCCTTCACAGGTTAGTTCATAGATGCGATCCGCTACTAACTGTTGACTTGTGATTTTGAAGATTGCTTGTTTCTGCATTCATTACTCCCCCTTTAGGTGCTTCCATTTGTGGCATACTCTCTGATGTGAATGTGATTGATTCTAATACACTTAACAATGCATCCGCTGTATCGATTGACGTTAAGCAAACAACGCCATTCTCAACAGACTCACGACGAATTCTAAACCCATCACGTGCAGGTTGCTTTCCTCTAGTTAATGTATTGATAACAAACTGAGCTTGTCCTTGTCTGATCACATCAAGTAAGTGAGGCTTTTCTTCACCAATTTTATTCACAGTTGTTACAGGGATCCCGAGCTCTTTAATTTCCGCTGCAGTTCCAGCTGTAGCAAGAATGTCATAACCGATGCGGTGAAAACGCTCGACTAAACTTAAAGCTTCATCTTTATCCTTATCCGCAATTGTAAACAAAACCGAACCATGCGTCGGGATTTTCATACCAGATGCAATTAATCCTTTGTATAGAGCTTTCTCAAGCGTAACATCACGTCCCATTACTTCCCCTGTTGATTTCATTTCAGGTCCTAATGTAATGTCTACACGACGCAATTTAGCAAAGGAGAAGACCGGAACTTTAACCGATACAACCGTTGACTCTGGGTGATAGCCTGTTGCATAACCTAGTTCTGGAAGAGTTTTTCCTAACATTACTTTCGTTGCTAAGTTAGCCATCGATACTCCGGTAATTTTACTCAGAAATGGAACGGTACGACTTGAGCGCGGGTTAACTTCAAGTACATACACCTCATCTTTATGCCATACATATTGAATGTTTAGTAGACCAACAATCTTCAATCCTCTTGCAATCGCAATCGTACGATCAATGATCTTTTCCTTTAAATGCTCTGGTACGGTTTGAGGAGGATACACTGCAATCGAGTCACCTGAATGAACTCCTGCTCTCTCAATATGTTCCATCATTCCTGGAATGTAGACATTTTCGCCATCAGAAATGGCATCTACTTCAAGCTCTTTTCCTGTTAAATAGCGATCAATCAAGACTGGGTGCTTCGGATTAATTTTGACTGCATGCGTCATATAATGTAATAACTCTTCTTCCTTATATACGATCTCCATAGCCCGTCCCCCTAGAACATAAGAAGGTCTAACTAATACTGGGTAGCCAATAGAGTTCGCTATCTTTACTGCTTCATCCACTGATGTCGCAGTTTTCCCTAAAGGTTGTGGAATATCTAATGCAAGAAGTGTTTGTTCAAATTTATCACGATCTTCTGCTCGGTCCATATCTTCAAGAGACGTTCCAATGATCTTCACTCCACGAGCTGATAATTCATCTGCTAGATTGATTGCTGTCTGACCACCAAATTGTACAATCACACCTTCTGGTTGTTCGTGATTGACAACATGCATAACATCCTCTACCGTTAGCGGTTCAAAGTATAATTTATCCGATGTGCTAAAATCAGTTGAAACCGTTTCAGGGTTATTGTTCATGATGATTGCCTCATAGCCTGACTCTTTAATCGCCCAAACAGTATGAACAGTTGCATAATCAAACTCAATTCCTTGCCCAATTCGAATTGGACCAGAACCTAGCACTAATATGCTCTTTTTAGCTGTTCGTACTGACTCCATTTCCTCTTCATACGTTCCATAATAATACGGCGTAGCTGATTCAAATTCTGCAGCACATGTGTCTACCATTTTATAGACTGGTATGATGCTTTCATTCATACGAGTTTCATAGATTTCTCTTTCAGTTGTCTCCCATAGCTTTGCTATTTGAGAATCAGAAAAACCTCTCTCTTTTGCTTCAGTTAATACTTCTAGGTTGTTAGTATGTTCACTAAGGTTACGCTCGATTGCGACGATGCGGTTAAGCTTTTGAAGGAAGAATCGGTCAATATCAGTTAACTCATGCAACTCGTCAATCCCAACGCCTCTTCTTAACAGCTCTGTTAAAGCAAAAATTCGTTGGTCATCTGGTTTCGTAATTTTCACCTTTAATGCATCTGTATCTAATTCATTCACATCTCCATCATTTAAATGATCATATCCAGCTTCTAGAGAGCGAACAGCTTTAAGTAATGATTCTTCTAGATTACGACCAATCGCCATTACCTCTCCTGTTGCTTTCATTTGAGTGCCTAGCTTTCGATTAGCTGCTTCAAATTTATCAAAAGGCCAACGAGGAATTTTTGACACTACATAATCTAGGGCAGGTTCAAAGCTAGCATAGGTTGTTTTGGTGACTGGATTTTGGATCTCATCTAGAGCATAACCAACAGCAATTTTGGCAGCCATCTTCGCAATTGGGTAGCCTGTTGCTTTTGACGCTAATGCTGATGAACGGCTGACACGAGGATTCACCTCGATAATATAGTATTGGTCACTATCTGCATCAAGGGCAAACTGGACATTACATCCACCTTCAATTCCTAAGGCACGAATGATTTTCAATGATGAATTACGTAGCATTTGATAATCACGATCCGTTAATGTTTGACTAGGTGCAACAACGATCGAGTCGCCTGTATGAACACCTACCGGATCAAAGTTTTCCATATTACACACGACAATTGCTTGGTCGGACTTATCACGCATGACTTCATATTCAACTTCTTTGAACCCAGCAATGCTTTTTTCAATCAAGCATTGTGTAACGGGACTGTACTTTAAACCACTCGTTACAATTTCTTCTAATTCTTCGTCATTGTGGACAATTCCGCCCCCAGTTCCACCTAATGTATAAGCTGGACGAACGATCACTGGATAACCTATCTCATCAACAAAATGTTGGGCTTCTTTAAGCGTATGAACAATCTCACTATCAGGAACAGGCTCATTCAACTCCCTCATTAATGCGCGGAATTGCTCACGATCCTCAGCCTGTTTGATCGCTTTTAATTTGGTTCCGAGTAATTCGATGTTGTACGTGTCTAGAATGCCAGATTCATCAAGCTCCATCGCCATATTCAAACCTGTTTGACCCCCAAGTGTTGCAACAATTCCGCAAGGACGTTCTTGGCGAATAATTCGACTGACAAACTCAAGTGTAATTGGTTCAATATACACGCGATCTGCCATTGTCGTATCCGTCATTATCGTTGCTGGATTTGAATTAATGAGAATGACCTCATACCCTTCTTCTTTAAGAGCCTGACATGCTTGCGTTCCTGCATAATCAAATTCTGCAGCTTGACCGATGACAATTGGGCCTGACCCAATCACTAGAATTTTATTGATATCCGTACGTTTACCCATATTACTCTCTCCTCCCGGCATTTCCCTTAGTTATCTTTCGTTTACGTTGTTATACAGGTTGTTTTTCTGTTGCGACCATCTGCAAAAATGCATCAAATAAGTAACTGGCATCTTGTGGTCCTGGTGATGCCTCTGGATGATATTGCACGCTAAATGCAGGATAGTCTAAATGCTTTAACCCCTCCACTGTTCCGTCGTTGACTGCCTCATGTGTCATCACAAGTCTAGTGTTTGGTAAGCTATCTTTATCTACTGTAAATCCGTGGTTTTGAGCTGTAATATCAATCTTACCTGTCGCAATTTCTCTAACCGGATGGTTGGACCCACGGTGACCAAAACGCAACTTACTCGTCGTAGCTCCTGATGCTAAGGCTAATAATTGATGCCCTAAACAAATTCCGAAAATTGGCACCTTACCAAGTAAATCTTGTATCATCTGAATGGCTTGGGGAACATCTTCTGGATTTCCAGGGCCATTACTTAACAGAATTCCATCTGGTCTAAGTCTGAGGATTTCTTCTGCACTTGTATCATATGGAACAACGACAACATCACATTGTCTCTCAATTAAAGATTGCAAAATACCATGTTTCATCCCGAAATCGACTAGGACAATTCGTTCACCTTTTCCAGGTGCATGGTAAGCATCTCTCACTGAAACAGTTTCAACTTGATCATGTTGCCATCCACTATTTTTCAGCTCAGCTGCCATTTCAATCGGGTCTACTTCCATCGAACAAATGCGACCTCTTAATGTACCATGCTCACGTATGAGTCTTGTTAACTTTCTCGTATCAATGCCATGCAGTCCCGGTATTCCTCTTGCTTCTAAGAATGTATGAAGTGATTCTTCATTTTTCCAATGACTCGGTTCAAGTTCGATTTCTTTGACAATTAGTCCATGAATGGCGGGTGTAATCGATTCAAAGTCGTCTCGATTCATTCCGTAATTTCCGATTAAAGGATACGTAAGGGTAACAATTTGACCACAATAAGATGGATCGGATAAAATTTCTTGATAGCCCGTCATTCCTGTGTTAAATACGACTTCCCCTTTAAGTTCGGTGTCTGCCCCAAAGCCTTTTCCTACAAATACAGTTCCATCTTCTAAGATTAACTGTCTTTTCATTGTCCAACACGCTCCTTTTCCCACACAAGTTTTCCACCTACAAATGTCATGACCGGCCATCCAGTTGTTTCCCAACCTTTAAATGGTGTATTTTTACCTTTTGATGCAAAGGCTGTAGGATCAATCGATTCAACTAGATTTAAATCAATCACACATAAATCGGCTTCGTTTCCTTCTTTTAATTCACCTGTTTTAAGGTTGAATGTAGTTGCTGGCTTTACTGTTAACCAATCAATAAGTTGCTTAAGCGTGATGATGTTTTTTTGCACGAGATGGGTGTGCAGCAATGTAAAGGCAGTCTCTAGGCCGACAATCCCAAAAGGAGCAAGCTCGATCCCTTGTGCTTTTTCTTCAGCTGTATGTGGTGCATGATCGGTTGCAATAAAATCAATCGTACCATCAAGTAACCCTTCGATTAAAGCTTCTTGATCTTCTTTACTACGGAGAGGAGGATTCATTTTAAAGTTTGCATCGAGCCCTTCTATATCCTCTTCACATAAGAGCAAGTGATGTGGGGTAACTTCTGCTGTAACCCTAATGCCTGCACGCTTTGCATCACGAACGACACGTACGGATTCCTTCGTGCTTATATGGCAGACATGATAATGAACACCAGCTGCCTCAGCGAGCAATACGTCTCTGGCGATATGTACAGATTCACATACTGAAGGAATTCCATTCAATCCTTTTTCTTTTGAAAAGCGCCCTTCATGTACCGATCCATTTTGAATCAATGTATTTTCTTCACAATGGGCAACAATCGCCATGTCTAATGCTGCTGCTTTTCTCATCGCTTCTAGCATCATCGCAGCCGACTGAATTCCTACTCCATCATCAGTGAAAGCAAATGCTCCTGCTGCTTTTAATTCTTCAAAATTAGTTAATTCACGTCCGAGTAATCGAGTAGTAATTGCTGCATAAGGAAGAACGTTCACATGAGCTGTTTCTTCGATTCTTTCTTGCATCCAATTAAGCTGTTCCTTCGTATCAGGTGTCGGTCGTGTATTTGGCATAGCCGCTATTGTTGTAAATCCACCTCTTGCTGCAGCTTTTGTTCCTGTTTCAATCGTTTCTTTTTTCTCTCCACCCGGCTCACGTAGATGAACATGCACATCCACAAATCCTGGTGTAATTAATTTATCTGTCACATCTATTTCAATGTTGCTAGGGTTTTCAGATCGTTCATTGATCTGCTTTCCATTTTCAAATGAAATGTCCTTTTTTACTAACTCACCTTTATCTGATAGGATGTAGCCATTTTTTAATGTTGTAATCATGAATGATTCCCCCAATTATAGATTTTGTAGTGCGCGCTTTAAGATTGCCATGCGGATAAAGACTCCGTTTTCCATTTGTTTAAAAATCCGTGATCGTCTGCATTCAACTAATTCACTCGCGATTTCTACCCCTCGGTTCACGGGTGCAGGATGCATGATGATGGAATGCCTCTGCATGTTAGCTTCTCTTGCAATCGTCAAACCATGTTGCAAGTGATACAACTCGCCGGATGACATCGGACCACCCTCATGTCGTTCATTTTGTATTCTAAGTAGCATGATGACATCAGCACGCTCGACTGCGGTGTCCATTGAAACGTAAGGATACATATCAGAAAACCCTTCCATCCATTCCATCGGCCCAGAGATCAGCACCTTCGCACCTAAGCGAGTTAAGATTTCGGCATTTGATCGTGCTACTCGACTATGTCTGAGGTCGCCACAAATGACGACTCGAACACCTTTAAACGTTCCAAACTCTTGTTTGATTGTTAACAAATCAAGTAGAGATTGGCTCGGATGCTGGCCACATCCATCACCTGCATTGATGATAGGAATGGTTAATCGATCTTCTAATTCCTCATAATATTTACTTTTCGGATGACGGATCACTAGTGCTTTGGCACCGATTGATTCAAGTGTTTTTGCTGTATCATACAAGGTCTCACCTTTTTGGACACTAGATGTTTCACCATCAAAAGCAAGCACCTCTAACCCAAGTTTTCGTTCAGCTACTTCAAAACTCATCTTTGTACGAGTACTCGGTTCAAAAAACAAGTTAGCTACAAATGTTTGGTCAGCTGGCCTCCAGCTCGTTCCTTTTGAGAAAGCTTCTGCTTCATGCAAGATCCAATCAATTTCATTAAGTGATAGTTCCGACATTGTATGAAGCCCTTTACTTACCAATTTTTCGATACTCATCTGCATCCCCCTACGCCTCCTTGGTATAATAAGCCTTTTTTCAGAGAGAAAAACCCTGAGATGAGACATCTCAGGGTATAGGGAATTAGAGGAGACACCATACCATACTTGATATCTCTCCATTACACTATTCCTTTGAAGTCTCTCTGTACTTCTTTAAAGGGTCTATTTATTAAGCTACTTGTTCTTCTTTCTCTTCATCAGAGAATAAGTTCTTTTTGCTATAGCTTTCTTCTTTATTTGGGAGGACTTGGTGAAGAACAATCCCAATGATTGTTGCTAATGCCATTCCCGCAAGCTGAATGTCTTCTGATACTTGAATGAATGCTCCACCAATCCCGATCACTAAGATGACGGAAGATATGATTAAGTTTCGCTTACTGCCAAGGTTAATATTGTTATCGATTAACATTCTAAGACCAGATGATGCAATAACCCCGAACAAGAGGATTGATACACCACCCATGACTGCTGTTGGAATCGTGGAGATTAGTGCAGAAATTTTTCCGATGAAAGCAAATCCAATTGCTAGTGTTGCTGCACCACCGATAACGAATACACTAAATACTCGCGTGATTGCTAGCACCCCAATATTTTCACCGTAAGTTGTATTTGGCGGTCCTCCAATGAATGAAGCGATCATTGTTGCAACCCCATCCCCTAATATCGAACGGTGTAAACCTGGTTTTTTAATAAAATTCTTTCCGACCACTTTACTTAGTACCATTTGATCACCGATATGCTCAGCAATCGTTACTACTGCTATTGGCATCATGATTGCTGCTATTGCCCAAGACCATTGCGGTGTGTAGTTAATAAAGGGTACAAGAAGTTCAGGTGCCGCAATCCAAGCTGCTTCTCTTACTGGTGTGAAATCGACTAGACCTTGTGTGAAGGCGAACAAATAACCGCCGATGATTCCAAACATAATCGGGACAAGTCCGAAAAACCCTTTTAAAAACATCGATACGATAATGGTAATTCCTAATGTGACTAATGCTACAGTGAAATGCGTTGTACTATATACTTGCTCTTCCATCCCTGGAATGTACATCGCCATATCGATCGCAACTCCAGCAAGACCAAGACCGATGACGATAATAACAGGTCCTACAACGATTGGCGGAAGTAATTTCATAATCCAATTTACACCACTTGTTTTAATTAAAAGGGCAACTGCTCCATAGACAAGTCCGGCTAAGAAGCTACCAAGCATCGCTCCTTCAGGCCCTCCAAGAGAGGTTGCTGCTAGAATAGGAGCAATGAAGGCAAAGGATGAACCGAGATAAGCGGGCACTTGGCCTTTTGTAATGAGTAAATATGCAAGCGTCCCTAACCCACTTGAAAGGAGCGCAACTGATGGAGATAACCCCACCAAGAATGGTACAAGGATCGTCGCTCCGAACATTGCACATAAATGCTGTAAACTTAGTACGAACCATTTATCAAATCGTGGGATTTCTTTAATGCCAACTTCTGCTGTTTGTTTATTCATCATAATTCCTCCTTAGTTCTCTAAACAAAAAACCTCTTTGCGTATGACAAAGAGGTTTCACCTAACTGGTCTGATAAAAAGATCAGACTACTAGTAAGGAGCGACCCTCTTGTCAGCCTCGCAGGACTGGGTTAAAGAGGTATACATATGAGGTTTTTTGGATTCAATCTGTTCTTTCATTTGTTTCAATTCTTTGTTCAATCGTGACTTCATCAGTTGCATCCACTTCACTGAGCTTCGCAACGATTTTTTCACTTTTTGAGGTTGGAACATTTTTACCAACATAATCCGGTCGTATCGGCAATTCACGATGGCCTCGATCAATTAATACAGCTAATTGTATCTGTTCAGGTCGCCCTAGATCAATTAATGCATCTAGTGCCGCTCTTACCGTTCTGCCTGTATAAAGAACATCGTCCACCAAGATAACTTTACGATTCGTAATATCAATGGGAATATCGGTTCCTTGTAAGATTGGTTCGTCAGTGGAAGATTTGTGAGATAAATCATCTCGGTAAAGCGTAATGTCTACTTCGCCTACCTCCACCTTGACGCCTTCAATTTGCTCAATTCTCTCAGCAAGTCTTTCGGCTAAGTAGATGCCTCGTGTTTTGATTCCAACTAATACACAACGATCGACACCTTTATTTCGTTCAATAATTTCATGTGCAATTCGTGTAGTTGCACGGCGTACAGCTTGTTCGTCCAATATCACTCGACTCATCATTTCACCTTCTTGCTGTTCAATTATTACCCGTGTAAATATAGAAAACCTCTAACCAATTCGGCTAGAGGTAAACGTATAATGCACGCTTTAGCATAAGTGGATACACTGATCCTAAAGCACTTCCGTTTCCTTCTAAGCCTCACGGGACTTAAGTTAAAGGACTATTTGATTGACTTTATTATCGCAGACCATACGAGCTATGTCAATTACTTCTTTCGTAAGTAATGAAGTAATTCTTCCATATCTTCTGGTAATGGTGCTTCAAACTCAAGTTCCTCACCTGTTTTAGGATGAGTGAACCCTAACATTGCTGCATGCAATGCTTGACCTTCAATATCTAATGTTTTCTTTTTCGGACCATACTTTGGATCTCCAGCTAGAGGATAACCGATGTATTTCATATGTACACGAATTTGATGTGTACGACCAGTCTCTAATTCACATTGCACATACGTAAAATCTTTAAAGCATTCAAGGACTGTGAAATGAGTCACTGCATCGCGACTATTCTCTTCTGTAACCGTCATACTTTGACGATCTTTTTTATCGCGACCAATCGGAGCCTCAATTGTCCCATGTTGATGAGGAATA
Source organism: Alkalihalophilus lindianensis (assembly GCF_032843265.1). Lineage (NCBI taxonomy): Bacteria > Bacillati > Bacillota > Bacilli > Caryophanales > Bacillaceae > Alkalihalophilus > Alkalihalophilus lindianensis. The sequence continues at coordinate 164,486 of NZ_JAWJBA010000004.1, read as the reverse complement.
ATGCCGTGCACAATGGCTTTATAGCGACGTTTTGTGGTTTTTGCTTTTAATTGATTGACCAATGATTCATGTGCATGATCATTTTTTGCGACCATAATAAGGCCTGAAGTATCTTTATCAATTCGATGAACAATACCAGGTCTAACAACACCATTAATTCCAGATAAGTCTTTACAATGATGTAAAAGAGCATTTACAAGGGTGCCTGTATAATGACCTGGAGCTGGGTGAACCACCATACCGCGAGGCTTGTTGATCACGATCACATCAGCATCTTCAAATACAACATCTAGTGGAATATCCTCTGCCACTACATCTAGTTCTTCTGGTTCAGGAATCGTTAAAGTAATCACATCATTCACTTGCACTTTATAGTTTGATTTACTTGATTTATCGTTTACGAGTACTTGGCCATCTTTAATCCATTGTTGAACTTGAGATCTTGACCACTCATCGTCTTGACTTGTTAAAAATTTATCAATACGATCATTTTTCACTTCTTCACTAACTGTCCACTGCATTTGTTCCATTAAGCTGTCTCCTTCTGTTTTCGCTCATCTTGAATCATTTTAATAAATAGTAACCCTACACCTACACAAAGTGCAGCATCTGCTACATTAAAAATCGCGAAATTATAACCGAAAATAAATGTATCTACAAAGTCAACAACTTCCCCGCGAAATATACGGTCGATAAAGTTACCGATGGCCCCACCTAAAATCAACGCCAAAGAGCTGCCAAAAAGCCAATCATGCTTAGCTTCTTTCTCCATGTAGTAAATAATACCAATAATGACTACCGTCGTAATAATATAAAAGAACCACATCTGTCCTTGGAGAATACCAAACGCTGCTCCTTGGTTACGATGAGACGTGATATAAAATACATTCTCAATCACTGGAATGCGTTCTCCAATTTCCATTGAAGTATCAACGATCCATTTTGTTAGTTGGTCAATTAAAATCACTATGAGGGCAATGATATAGTAAAACAATCTCGTTCCTCCGCTCTTGTTCACTTGTTTCCATACTTATGCATTGTAGCACAAAAAAAGGGGGATGTCCCCCCTACAATTCGTCCATATAGTGATCATAATGCACGTTACGCTGAAACTGGACCTGATCAGTACCTGTATAACCTTCTATTCCCGTTGATAAAAAACCTTCTAACTCTTCAACATACCCGATGAGCTCCTCCCCCTCATCTAAGGAGGCATCCTCATATACCATCGAGTTCTCGTTAAAACGTGCAACCGATTGGTATGCATCTTCTGCGTCAAATTCCGTTTCACTATCGTCATTATCATAATTGTAGCGGCCAAATGAATCAAGAACCTCTTCTTCAACCGGTCGATCATCGGCAATATGGCTTCTAGCTTCGGCAACAATCATTCTTGCCGTAGGGTTAGCGCTTAAACGCTCAGTAGGGATGGTTTGGCCTGTCTTTTCACAAATGCCATATGTTCCACTGTTTATTTTATTTAATGCCAGATTGACATCTGCCAATTCCTTTTCAATATGAGCATAAATGGCTGTATCTTTTTCCCGTTCGTATAAATCAGTCGCTGTATCAGCAGGGTGGTTATCATAATTCGATAATTCTCCTGTAGAAGCTGACAAGGCATGCTTGGTTTCTTCATGGGCATCCGAGTTTATTCTAGCTTCTAATTTTGCTTTCATGTCCTCTAATTGTCTCTTTTGTTTGCTCCATTTATTCATCAGTTTTCTCCCCCTTTTTGAGCTACAAAGTTCCATTTGAGCTCCTTATTAGCTTAACCAAGTAAGCACCAAAGAACGAATACAGCTTATGGGAAATTTGATAAACAAAAAAGAAAATCACCACTAGTTAAAGTGGTGATCTCCTCAAAATTAAGACTGGTAATATGTTTCAACCGTATCTGCACAAGATGTACAAAGTCCTGGATGAGTATGATTTGAACCAACCGTTGTTGAAACAACCCAACAACGTTCACATGTTTCACCTTCAGCTTTTTCTACAATAATCCGAAGATCATCAAAGTTCATTGCTTCCTCAGGCGCTTCACTTACTTCACCTTTCACTGATACAGCTGAAACGATAAATAACTTCTCAAGATTAGGTGTCGTCTCTAAAAGTTGTTTAACATCTCCCGTTGCATACAATGTAATAGCTGCGGTTAATGATTTACCAATTTTTTTGTCATTACGTGCTTGTTCTAATGCCTTTAAGACATCATCACGAACAGACATAAAATGTTGCCATTTCGCTTTTAAATTCTCAACATCACCAAATGATTCAACTTCTGGCATATCTGTTAATTGAACGCTTGTTTCTTTCACTGCAGGAATCTGCTCCCATACTTCGTCGGCCGTATGAGAAAGAATTGGTGACACAAGCTTTGTTAGAGCGAGTACACATTCATACATAACGGTTTGAATCGCACGGCGATCTGCATGGTCTGCATGTTCGATATACAATGTATCTTTAGCAAGATCCATATAGAATGAACTTAATTCAATTGTGCAGAAGTTATGAATCGTATGATACACATTTGAGAACTGATAGTTATCATAAGCTTCTTTCACTTTCTCAATCACTTCATTTAATTTTACAAGCATAAATAAATGAACATCGCCAAGATCTTCTTTATTTACACGATTAACAGCTGGATCAAAATCATGCAAGTTTCCTAATAAGAAACGGAATGTGTTCCGAATTTTACGGTATGATTCAGAAACTTGTTTTAAAATCTTATCAGACACACGTACATCTGATTGGTAATCAACTGACGCAACCCAAAGTCGAAGAATATCTGCACCTAATTGCTTCATTACATCGTTTGGCACGACTACATTCCCTACAGATTTACTCATCTTACGGCCTTGACCATCTAAAGCAAAACCGTGACTTAACACCCCTTTATAAGGAGCTTTACCTGTTACAGCGACACTTGTTGATAACGAAGAGTTGAACCAACCACGATATTGATCCGATCCTTCAAGATACAGATCAGCTGGACGTGCTAAATCAGATCGTTCTTCTAATACTGCCTGGTGCGAGGAACCTGAGTCAAACCACACATCCATAATATCCATCTCACGAGTGAATTCTCCATTAGGGCTATGTTCAGATGTAAATCCTTCAGGCAATAAGTCTTTTGTATCCCACTCGAACCAAATGTTTGAACCATGTTCACGGAACAATGCAGATACATAATTAATTGTTTCATCTGTAATAATTGGATCTCCATTTTCCTCATAAAATACAGGAATCGGCACACCCCATGCACGTTGTCTAGAAATACACCAATCGCCACGATCACGAACCATATTGTACAGACGTGTTTCTCCCCAAGTAGGAATCCACTCTACATCTTTGATTGCTTGTAATAATTCATTTCTGAAATTAGCAATAGAAGCAAACCACTGAGCAGTCGCACGATAAATAACTGGTTTTTTCGTTCTCCAATCATGCGCATAAGAATGTGTAATGAAAGTTAATTTCATCAAAGCTCCGACTTCATCCAGTTTTTCTGTGATCGGTTTATTCGCTTGATCATAAAACATTCCTTCAAATCCAGGCGCTTCCTCAGTCATGTTTCCTTTATCATCAACTGGGCAAAGAACATCTAGACCATACTTCTGTCCTACAATATAATCTTCTTCCCCATGTCCTGGAGCAGTATGGACACATCCTGTACCTGCATCTAATGTAACATGATCGCCGCACATGACGAGCGAGTCACGTCCATAAATAGGGTGCTCTGCAACCACATGTTCAAGTTGTGCTCCTTTAACGGTTTTTAGAACCTCAACTTGCTCCCACTCAAATTCAGCTTGAAGGGTTTCAAGCAGGCCAGCAGCAACCACGTACTTATGACCATTTGCTGCAACTACATTGTAATCAAGCTCAGGATGCACAGCAATCCCAAGGTTTGCTGGAATTGTCCATGGAGTTGTTGTCCAAATAATGATCTTCTCATCGCCTGCAAGAACATTTTTACCATCTTTCACACCAAAAGCTACATAAATAGAAGGTGAACGTTTATCATGGTATTCAATTTCAGCTTCCGCTAAAGCTGATTCAGAAGAAGGCGACCAGTAAACTGGCTTCTTCCCTTTGTAAATATAGCCTTTTTTCGCCATATCACCAAACACTTTAATTTGTTGTGCTTCATATTCTTTATCTAATGTTACATAAGGATTCCACCAATCACCACGAACACCAAGACGCATGAATTGTTCACGCTGGCGGCTAACTTGCTCACGTGCATATTTCTCACATAACTCGCGGAATGCTGCTACACTCATCTCTTTACGCTTGATTTTCCCATTCTTTGTAAGAGCAGTTTCAATCGGCAAACCATGTGTATCCCAGCCAGGAACATAAGGGGCATGAAAACCATTCATCGATTTATAGCGGACAATAAAGTCTTTAAGAACCTTATTTAGTGCATGCCCCATATGGATATCGCCATTAGCGTATGGCGGCCCATCATGTAATACAAATAGAGGACGGCCTTCTGTTCGTTTTTGAACCTCTGCATAAATATCTTGATCGCTCCATTTTTCTTGACGCTTCGGTTCATTGTTTGGTAAATTTCCGCGCATTGGAAATTCTGTTTTTGGCATCAATAATGTTTCTTTATAATCCATCATTCTTCCTCCTTCATTCTTTCTTACCAGAATGTCATCATTTAAGTAAGTGTATAGCATAAACAAAAAAATCCCCTCATCCCTAAGTAGGGACGAGAAGATTAACCCGTGGTACCACCCTAATGAAAAGAAAATCAGTGATTCTCTTTCCACTTCAGCACTCGTAACGTGAGTGAGTCGTTGCAGCCTACTAGATAGTCGTTCGGTGCAAAACTAAAGGGTGATGTTCAGCAGTGGACTCGTGTTCAGGCTCACACCATCCCTGAATCGCTTAACTAAGAACCAGTACCTACTATCCCTTATCATGGTCATATGCTATATAAGTAATCCTTATTATATGCTAGTTCTAACAGAACGTGCAAGGTAGTCTTTCATTTATGATTGGTTTTGTTCCAATTCATCCTCTTCACGTTCGACAAACTCATCCCAATCATCTGTATTTAACATTTCTAATTGGGCTTCAATTAGCATTTTGAAACGCATTTTATAGACAGAAGCTTGCTTTTTAAGTTCTTCCATTTCAATCATAATCTTACGTGATTTAGAAAGGGCATCATTTATAATGCGATCTGCATTTTTTTCTGCTTCCTTGACGATAAGCTGTGCTTCTTTTTGAGCGTTTCTTCTCACTTCTTCAGCCGTTTCCTGCGCAATAAGAATTGATTTGTTTAACGTTTCTTCAATGTTTTTAAAATGCTCCAATTTCTCATCTAGATCTGTAACACGTTCAAATAGTTCCTTTTTTTCACGCAAAATTGCTTCATAATCTTTTATGACTTGATCAAGGAATTCATTAACCTCATCCTCGTCATAGCCACGAAAGCCACGTGTAAATTCTTTGTTGTGAATATCTAATGGTGTTAAAGGCACAACTGCCACCCCCGATTTTAAACTTAGCTAATTTCGATCGATGTGATCATTGTCTCTCAGCTAGATCATTTCTCTTTTATTTCGACAAATAAAGAGGAAAACCTTTTAATTCCTTTAGGGAAATATTAGTAAATATCGTTCATTCTGAACTTTTCCCTTTACATTAACCGGCCATAACGCAGCCTGATTTTGTCTTTTTTTGTTCGACCTTCAAGCGAAACTATTTTACTTCGTCCGTGTCCACGGACTGATATGTAATCTCCGTCATTTACCAGGAAAGACACTTGATCGGTTACCCGCCAATTTACTTTCACTAGGCCTCTTTCAATGTATGGCTTCACTTTAGCACGAGATAGATGATATATTTCTGAGATAATGACATCAAGGCGAAGTGATGAGACTGTAGCAGTCTCATCTGTCCAATGATCAAGAGACTTCTTTAGATTACTAAAAGAGATAGGCTTTAATTGAACACTCGCCTTCCCTATCTTCATTACATTCAGTTCAACAAAGTCAGCAATTTCACTAGCTACTACTATTTGTACAAAATCATCCCCAACAACAATATCACCGAACTTTTCCCTTTTTAACCCTACATTCATTAGAGAACCTAATACATCAGAATGAGTAAGCGTAATGAATTTTGCCGGGTATTCAATTGAAAATAAGGTAAGTTCAAATTTAGAAGGTGCGATTTCTAAGTATGGCGGGCATAAGTAGGCACGCTTTCTTTCTGATGTAGGAGAACCACCAAAGAACTGATAGGCTACATCCTCATCATGTCCAATCACTATTTTTAAAATATCTTGCTCTCTTGGATCAAGAAAATCTGTTCGGCGTTCTTGATGCATCAAACCGACTTCTTCTTTCCATGACAACACTTGTTCAACAAAAGGTTTCTCTTCATCCCTAAAATGTTGAAAGATCGACATGTAAAAACTCCTTAACTAAAGATAGCAAGTACGCCTGTACTCGCTAAACGCAGTACAATTATTGCTACAATTGGCGACAAATCAATCATCCCAAGTGGTGGAATGAATTTTCTAAAAGGTTCTAAATATGGCTCTACAATGCTACCTAAAAATTGTCCAAACGAGGATTCACGTGCATTCGGGAACCACGATAAGAGAATGTAACCAATAATTAAAAATGAGTATATATACATTGCGTTATATAGCAATGCACCTATTGTTTGCACGAATCTTTCACCACCTTTACTTATACCTTAACGATCAAACTGTTCTTGCATCATTTCTGTAATCGTTCCTGAAACATCTACGTTATCTGGTGTACACAAAAAGATATTTTGACCAAGTTTTTGAATGTCTCCTCCAATAGCATACACTGTTCCACTCAAAAAATCGACTACTCGCTTTGCTTGATCATGAGAAACTCGCTGCAAATTAATGATGACCGCTTTACGGTTTTTTAAATGATCAGCAATCTCTTGAGCTTCATCATATGTACGAGGCTCAACTAAGATTACTTTTGCACCTTTTTGAACACTTTGCAAACTTACAACATTGGCTTGATTTGCTTGTTTGTCATTCCCTTTTTTTGATCGATGTGTTGGTTCGATTTCCTCATCCACACCCTCATGAACAACCTCTTCATATTCTTGCACGTCATCTTCTAATTCAAAAAAACGTTTAAACTTTTTTTTCATCCCCATCAACCGCCCCTCCTTTTTTTACTTCTCATTGCCCACTAATGCTGTACCAATTCGAACGAACGTAGCGCCTTCTTCAATCGCAATATGATAATCATTAGACATGCCCATCGACAACTCGGTACAAGGTGCATGTTTATATCCTTTTTCAGCAATACTCAACTGAAGTTGCTTTAACTTTTTAAATATCGGTCTCGTTTGTTCATTGTCTTCTACAAATGGAGCCATTGTCATTAACCCGATTACGTTTATAGAGGGATAGTTCGATAACTCTTCGATAAATGGCAATACCTCTTGTGGATGAAGTCCAGATTTTGATTCTTCTCCAGATACATTAACTTGAACAAAGCAATCTAATGTTTGTTTACCTTCTAATCGCTTGTCCACTTCTTTTGCAAGGGATAGACGATCAAGTGAATGTAAATACGTGATATGATCGATCACTTTCTTCACTTTTTTAGACTGTAGTGACCCTATAAAGTGCCAGGAAACGACATCACCAAGAGATTCTCGTTTTTCTTCTATTCCTTCTACTCGATTTTCACCGAGGTGATTAACGCCAGCATCAATTGCCTCTTGTGCTCGCTCTGTACTCACATATTTGGTTACAGCTACTATATGAACGGATTGAGAGTCTCGTCCTACACGCTCACATATGGAGGCAATTTCTGCTTGTATTTGATCAAAATTATCTTTAACTGTCACACTTATCCACCTTACCTTCTTCAGCTGTAAATCGAACTACATCAATCCGATAAAACTCATCATCCGCCCGGTTTTACCACCATCTGCACGGTACGAATACATTCTAGGATCATTGGCTGTGCAAATTGAAGAAATGAGTAGTTGTTCTCGTTTTAAACCTGCTGAAATGAGTAACTCCGCATTTAACAATCGTAAGTCGAGTTGATAGCGACCACGCTCATTTTCTGTGTAGATCTTCTTTTCTACAGCTTCTGGAAAAACCTTTAAGACGGACTCAATTGGAAGGTCATCAACTTCGTATGCATTTCCACTAATACAAGGAGCAATGGCAACTTGTATGTCCTCCAATGGAACTCCTTCACGGTCTTGCCATAAAGAAATCATTTTCGGGCCAATTAATTGTACTGTTCCCTTCCACCCGGCATGGGCTACACCAATAATTCCTTGGTTCTTTGCATAAAAGATGAGAGGCACACAATCAGCATACAAGCTCGTAAGTAAAATTCCACTTTCTTTTGTATAGAGGCCATCTGTAGCACTTATCGCATCTTGTAAGGAACGAGATCCTAACCCTTGATGCTCTTTTGTCACCTTTTTAATGGTTGCTTTGTGTACTTGTTCTGAGCCCACCCATTGATTTAATGGGAAAGAAAGAGCTTCCGCTATAAGCTCACGATTTTTTTGGACATCTTCATCAAGGTCATTTACATGAAAACCCACATTAAGTGAATCAAAAGGCGGCTGACTTACTCCGCCCTCTCTTGTTGTAAATCCGGCAACAAGGCTAGAGTTTTCTTTTTGCCAACAATCAATTGCTAAAAAAGTAGATTTTTGTTGGATAAATGGTTCTCCCATTATGGTCCTCCTCTATACTTGTTGCTAACAACATAGTTTGATTCTAGTTTACCATAATTCACCGCTTACAAGAAACGACTTTATTCTTTTTCATCGCCTTCTCGTTGTCGTTTGTTGACTATAATTTGGCATAGGTGGTCTAAGACTCTCCGGCACCTCCACCAAAATAACATCTGAACCAATTCGAATAATGTTTTTCCACGGAATAATTACTTCTTGTTCTTCTTTTCCAAATAAACCCATCATCTTCCCCGTTCCATTAATTACCATGGATTCTATTGCTCCTGTTGTTAAATTAATATCTAAGTCTGTTAAGTGACCTAACCTCTTGCCATTCTCCATGTTCACAATATCTTTAGCTTGCAAGTCTGATATTTTCATCATCATTTTTCACCTCTTTATCTCGTTTGCGTGCTATTACCCATTATATGTCTTGACTTCATTTATTTATGAACACGTATTTACAATAAAAAAAGATCCCAACGCAATTATGCGTCGGAACCTTTTTTCTCTAGCTTTGAGCATGTTTATTCATTTGCTGGATAGCAGCCTTTTCTAACCGAGAAACTTGTGCTTGTGAGATGCCAATTTCATCAGCTACTTCCATTTGTGTTTTCCCTTGGAAGAACCTCATATTTAATATCATTTTCTCTCGATCATTTAATCTGATCATTGCTTCTTTTAAAGCGATTTCTTCAACCCAGTTGACATCTTTATTACGCTCATCACTAATCTGATCCATAACAAAGATCGGATCTCCCCCATCATTATAAATAGGTTCAAACAGAGACACTGGATCTTGAATAGCATCAAGAGCAAAAACAACATCTTCCTTTGGCACATCTAATACTTTTGCAATTTCTTGTACAGTTGGTTCATTTTCTCTCTTCTTTTCAGCCATTAATTGATCTCGGACTTGCAAAGCTTTATAAGCAATATCTCGCAAGGACCTTGAAACTCTAATTGGGTTATTATCCCTCAAGTAACGTCTTATTTCTCCGATGATCATGGGTACAGCGTAAGTTGAAAATTTAACATTCTGACCTAAATCAAAGTTATCAATTGATTTCATTAAACCAATACATCCAACTTGAAATAAGTCATCGACGTATTCCCCGCGATTGTTGAAACGTTGAATGACGCTTAATACTAAACGCAAATTCCCATTTACTAACACTTCTCTTGCACTGTCATCACCACTTTGTAACTGAGTAAAAAGTTCGCGCATTTCGGTGTTTTTTAATACTGGAAGCTTTGATGTATCTACACCACAGATTTCAACTTTATTTCGTGTCAATTCTTTCCCTCCTAACGCGGGAGATGATGTCAAGTAAAGTATCTCCTTTGAAGGGAAAAATATGCACAAGCTAAAATCAGTCTTTTTTGACTATATTGTTCAGTCCTTGATACGTAACGAACGCTCCTTTAAAAATATTTTTTTAAACCATTTTATTAAATTCTTTTTGCAATCGTTTAATTATTCTCTTTTCTAATCTAGAAATATAGGATTGGGAGATCCCTAGCATATCAGCAACATCTTTTTGCGTTTTTTCTTCCTCACCTGCAAGTCCAAAACGCAACTCCATGATTTGCTTCTCTCGTTCATTCAATGTGTGAAGAGCTTTCACTAGTAATTTCCGATCGACTTTTTCTTCAATTCCTCTTGTAATAATATCTTCCTCTGTGCCTAATACATCGGAGAGCAATAATTCATTCCCATCCCAATCAATATTTAAAGGTTCATCAAACGAAACTTCTGAACGCGTTTTATTATTACGTCGCAAATACATGAGAATCTCATTTTCAATACAGCGAGAAGCATATGTGGCAAGCTTTATTTTCTTTTCAGGGTTAAACGTATTGACTGCTTTAATTAACCCGATTGTCCCGATACTAATTAAATCTTCTATATTGATGCCTGTATTTTCAAACTTCCTTGCTATATAAACGACTAGGCGTAAGTTTCTCTCGATTAACATCGAACGTACAGCCTTATCCCCAGATGGGAGCTTCTTAAGCAAGACGGCTTCCTCTTCTTTAGATAAAGGAGGAGGTAGAGCTTCACTTCCCCCAATATAATAAATTTCATCAGCCTTCATTCCAAGCTTGTGCATAATGCGATACCATATAAGTCTTAGTTTTAATTTCAACATTTACAATCTCCTCCTTTTAGATGTGGTTAGTTAGCAATGGGGGTACCTGGCGGACGTAATACTAGTATAGGGTGTATGATACTCCGATAAGAATCGTCAGGAGATAAGGCACGATCTTGAAGGCCTATTAAAACATGCTTTGTTTCATACACTTGTCCATCATGTTCCACCATCACGGACTCTGGCTTGATCGCTGTCAGAAAAGGTGTAGATTGTCCAATTACTTTGTAAGGAATGATTTTTGTGCGCTTAAGCCATTCATCTTGAATATCACTTTCGTTATCCCCGTAAACGTCTAAAGTGAGGATCTTAGAGATGGTCTCTTCTCCAAAAAACTCATATAAAGTAGAAGCTTCAATAATCATGACTGGGGCACGCGAAATCGGGTCATGAAGTTTATTACCACTATCAATAAGTCCACTCACTTTGATGATTTGACCATTTAAATAGATCGTGACTGTTGCTAGCTGATGATAATCAATTTTTTTGATTTCCATTGTCTCAATGCGATGTTTAGAAAAGAACCAAACAAGCGGGAAACCAATGACAACGAAAACCCAACTGATCCCACTTCCAAAACCAGCTGCAGCAGGAGAAGAAACAGCTTCGAGAAAATCAACTTCTGTTTTCCAGAAATAGTGGAGGGCAAACAGTCCACCACCAGTCATAAACGTCACAAAATAAAACATAAGCAGACTTTGAAAAAAATAACTCCATCTTTTAAAACCGAATGCGATTAATACAATAAAAATAGAATAGATTGCTTTCATCCAAGGTTGATAGAACCATCCACCGAGGGGAGTAAACATTAAAAAGACAATCATTGAAGCAAATAGAGCGCTAAGAATAAAGCGTAACTGAGTAAACCTTCTTTTTAAGGCAATAGCCGTCAGTGTGATTAACAAATAATCTATACACAGATTCAAAAACCATATTACGTCCAGATAAAGAGTCATCGCATCCCTTCTTACCAAGGTTTTGAAATAAGTATATAGTAAAGTCTATTAATTAGTCTGTCAGTTCATGACGAGAAAACCTATGTAATTTTAAGAGATTTTCACAGAAAATGTCTATTAAAAAGAGAAGGGGTTTTTTAAAAGTCGAATAATAAAAGCCTCAGCACAAATTGTGCTGAGGCTCTACATTATTATCTTGAACGATTACGACGATTACGTAAGAAGGTTGGGATATCAAGTGTATCCTCTTGTGGTTGTTGCGTTGGTTGGCTGAACCTAGATTCTTTCTGTGGCTCTTCTTGTTGTGGCTTGCTTTGCTGTTGTTGCTGTTGTTTCATTTGGTTTTGTGGAGTTTGACGCTGAGGTTTGTTTTCAGTGTCATCAAATCCAGTAGCAATAACAGTTACCACAATCTCATCTTTTAGATTCTCATTGATTACAGAACCAAAGATCATATTAACTTCAGCATCAGAAGCTGCAGAAACAATCTCAGCTGCCTCGTGAACTTCATAAAGGCTTAAGTTCGATCCGCCAGTAATATTCATTAATACGCCTTGTGCTCCATCTACAGAAGTTTCTAGCAATGGACTTGAAATGGCTTTTTTTGCAGCCTCTGAAGCACGGTTTTCACCTGTTGCAATACCAATACCCATTAAGGCTGATCCTTTATCAGTCATGATAGTCTTCACATCAGCAAAGTCTAAGTTAATTAAACCAGGTACTGCGATTAAATCGGAAATACCTTGTACACCTTGACGTAATACATTGTCCGCCTCACGAAATGCTTCAAGCATTGGTGTGTTTTTATCGACGATCTCAAGTAGACGGTCGTTTGGAATGACAATTAGTGTATCTACTTTTTCTTTTAATGCCCCAATTCCAGTAGCAGCTTGATTTTGACGCTTACGTCCTTCAAATGTAAAAGGACGAGTGACAACACCCACTGTTAATGCGCCAATTTCTTTTGCTACTTCTGCAATAACTGGCGCAGCACCTGTACCAGTTCCTCCACCCATTCCAGCAGTGATGAAGACCATGTCTGCTCCTTGAAGCACTTCTTCTAATTGTTCACGACTTTCTTCAGCAGCCTTTTTCCCGATTTCAGGATTAGCACCTGCTCCAAGTCCTCGTGTTAACTTTCCACCAAGCTGAAGTTTCGTTTCCGCTTTTGATAAATGTAGTGCTTGAGCATCTGTGTTTACAGCAATAAACTCTACACCTTGTAGTCCATTTTCAATCATTCGGTTAACGGCGTTACTACCTCCGCCACCTACTCCGATGACTTTTATTTGTGCTAATTGATCCATATCCATTTCAAATTCCAACATTTAAGGTCCCCCTAATCAGACTCGTTCACTATTATTCAAAGAACACTTTAAACCAATTCTTCACTTTTGATTTTGTCTTTGGTTTATCTTCTGTTCTTGTTTGTTCTTTTTCAGCTTTCTTACTGCGCTTATCTTGTTGCGGTTGCTCAGGTGCCTGATAATCAGCTACAGAAGCTGCAATTTCTTTCCCTTGAATCTTTACATTTTTGTACGCAAATTGGATAAGTCCAACACTTGTCGTGTATTGTGGTTCACGTACACCGATATAATCCGGTATTGCCACTCGGACATTGCCTTGCAGTAATTCCTTGGCCAATTCGAGCACACCAGGGATCATAACTGTTCCACCTGTTAACACATATCCACTTGGGAAATCGCGAAAGCCTAGTCGCATAATTTCTTTGTAAATTAATTCAAAGACTTCTTCCATACGTGGTTCGATAACATGTGCCAGATCATATTGGCTAAATTCATCCTTCTCTCCACTTCCGATCGCTGAGACGCTAAAGCGCTCTTCATTAGAAGCTTCATCAATAAAAGAGTGACCATATTTCACTTTAATACGCTCTGCTTCTTCAGTAGAGACCCTAAGACCAATGGCAATATCATTCGTAATATGGTCTCCACCAATTGGTAAAACCGACGTTGATTGAAGTGTACCTTGCTCAAATACAGATACAGTCGTTGAACCTCCACCAATATCAATTAAGCAAACCCCAAGATTTTTCTCATCTTTAGAAATAGCAACTGAACCAGATGCAAGTGGTTGAAGACAAATATCAGCGATTTGTAATCCAGCGCGCTCTACACATCGTAATAAGTTATGTAAGATGGTTTTTGATCCTGTAATAATGGTTCCTTCCATTTCAAGCCTAACACCAATCATGCCTCGTGGGTCATTGATTTCATCTAGGCCATCCACAACAAATTGTCTAGGGATCACATCAATAATCTCACGCTCTGGTGGGATAGAGACGACTTGGGCCGCATCAATTACTCGAGCAATATCTTCATCACCAATTTCTCTATCAGGGCTTGAAACAGCTACCACACCGTGACAAGGTTGAAGTTGAACATGGTTCCCATTGACCCCAACTACAACTTGTTTAATCGAGAGTCCAACCATCCTCTCCGCTTGTTCAACTGCTCTCTTAATCGAACGAACAGTTTCATCAATATCGACAATGGCTCCTTTTCTAATACCTTCAGACGGAGAATTACCTACTCCAATAATATTAATCGTACCGTTGGCCACTTCTCCTATGATTACTCGGACATTGGATGTACCGATGTCAAGACTTACATAGATTTCATTGTTGTTCAATCTGTGGCACCTCCTTATAAACTAATACCGTTTCAATGTTTCATAACTTACTACTTTAAAGTAACCGTTCGCGAAAAGTTGAATATAAAGAAGTATTCAACATCAAGCGCTGTTTTCCTTTTAAAAACGCTCATTTTCTTTTTTTTTCAGTCATTTTGAACTTCTTTTGATTATGAAGCTTGTCCTTCGCTTCTTTTAGCTTGCCACTTTGATAATAACATACGGCGAATGACAGCGATATTATTAAAAAGACGAACACCAAAAGCAAAGATTGCTGCTAAGTATAAGTCTACACCAAGATGAACCCCTAGAAAAGCCAAACCTGCAGCAAGTAAAATATTAAAGAAAAAGCCAGTGACAAATACATTTGAGTCAAAGGTCTCCTGCAGGTGCGCACGAATCCCGCCAAATAAAGTATCTAGTGCAGCCAAAACGGCAATAGATAAGTAACTTGAATACTCAGCAGGTACTCTAAATTCGGTCATTATACCTAATATAATTCCAAGAAGTAACCCTATTATTGGAAGCCACATAGATCGTTACCCCTCCTTCACTTCTTCCATATACCTTACACGAGGTGTTTGGTCGTATCCAGGTAAGATCAAGTCATCTACTTGCTCTACCGTTAAAAGAAAGCCATCAATCTCAAAATACTCTACAGACTCTGATACAACCATACGATTGTGCAACCGCTCTGGATCATCAGTTAACACTTTAACCTCAAGAGGAAGGGGAGGTAGCCTGCGATAATTTAGATGCGTAATGCCATTTACATCTCGAAATGCTGAGGTAGAAATTAATCTTTCATCAGCTACAGCAATACTGTCCGCTCCATTCACATTTAACTCATTAATTAAATAACGAAATCGTTCTGGTGTAGGGGTACGTCTCATATGGTTTGGCGAGAGTTCATCGTAAAAAGGTTCAATCGTCATGACCACTCCCGCACCTCTGACTTCGGTAAGTCCTGCCTCAGTGCGGAGGTCAGCAATTTGTTGATCTAGGACAACATCTATATTTTCATGATCCTCATCAAGTGTATGACCATACTGCGCAAGTAAGTCTTGCGCTTTTTTGATCTCAGAAGCTAGTTGTTGCTCCCTCTCTCTTTCTTGCTCAACCTCATTACGTAACTCTCTAATATCCCGAGTATCCCTAACCACAGGCTCCTGGGTTGTTTTAAATTGAATAGCTAGCATAAATCCAATCACAAAGGCAACAAAAGTAAATATCCACTTTCGATTCATTCTTTTGTCACCCACCCTCTGTTAAATAAGGGTCAAGTTCTATTAACCCTTGTTGCTGAATGCGCACACTTATACCATCATTTAATAACTGGTCTTTAACACCACCAATTAATGAAATGGCTTGTTCAAATTTTTCACCATCACCGATGGCCGTTACGACAAAAGGTGCATAGGATGTATGGCCATCAATAATAATTACAGGCCCTGCACATTGAATATAGGACTGGTGAGATAGGCGATGACCATTAATAGCAATGGCTTCAGCGCCTGCCACAAATAATTCATGCACGACTTTTTGAACATGGATTTCGTGGACAATATAGTCATTAGGGTTCGAACCTTCTGGCACATAAGAAGCATCTTCTAAAGAAACCTCTAAACCAGGTCCTTTTACCGGTACATTTCCTACCACTTTACGTAGACGGTCCAAATCCTCTAGTAAATTCGTTGTACGCAATTCTTGTTCAGCACTTTCTGAAGCTAATTGCTCTTCTAATAACCGAACCTCACTTTGGTACTCTCGTAATTCATCTTGCAATACTTGGTTTCTTTGTTGAATCGTTAATATTTGGTTACGAAGCTCATCCTCATGCCTCCACTGCCTTTCATAACCAGGTGTTAATTCAGCCTGTCTCTCATTTGTTATCTCATAGCTCAGTGCTAGAATAAAGCCAGTTACGAGCAGAACGAAGGATAAGATTGCATGTTTACCCTTCACCTTCAACTTCAATATCTTCTTCCTCCTCAAGATCAAAATCCTCAAAGTATGGGCTCATTTTCATATGAAGAATTCCTCTACGGATCGGATCAAGTTCACGGACAATGGATGGGTAAGGTCTCATTCGTTCTGAAAAATCTTTAATAGTAGAATGAACTTCCAATCCATCATTCATATGTATGATCACTTCGTCTGACTCCGTTTCAGTAGGAGCATAAAAGATTTCTGACATCCGCTCAATTAATTGCTCAGGAGTGCTCATTAACTCTCTTGAAAACTCTGTTAATGCTTCTCCTTGCTCCCAATCAATTAGTATAGGTGCATCCGATGGGAATTGATGTCTTGGTAATTCACTTAGAAATGTCCCGCTTTCTAATAGTGGATAATATTTACCATCAACATATAAATAACCAATTCTAGAATGCTCTTTAATAGTTAGAACCACTGTTGTTGGGAACTTTCTACTTAGCGATACATCCGCAACCTCCGAAAGTAGGAGAAGTTGATTACGAATGGCTTCTTCTTCAAGATTCCACATGCTTGTCCCCGTAGATAATTGAGAAGCTTCAATAACTTGTTCATCTTCTACTAAAAAATTACCCTCTACTTCGATAGATCGTATATGACTTAAAGGAGACTGAAAATAAACCATTAGCAACAATAACAAAAAGAAAAGTGATAAAAAAAACAGCAACCGACGATTTGCTCTTCTCTTACGTTGTTCTTTTAAAGTAGGTATCCGCTCATTTATCGTAACCACTTTTTCATTGCTCATCGCTGATCCCCCGATTATCGTCTCCGATACGATAGTATAATAATCCTCTTCTCCCCCTGAGTTTTTCAGAAGAAAAAGAGGAAGTAATGATTACATTTGTTTAATTATACCATAGTCATCAGAGAGATTCACTGCTGTTTAAGGGGTTTTCAGCTTTCTTCCAATCATTTCTACTTCTGTTTCCATATCAATGCCTTTTAACTTTTTAATCGTCTCTTTCGCATGCTTGATTAAATTAAGCACATCTTCTGCTTTCGCATCCTCAATGTTGACGATGAAATTAGCATGCATCTCAGATATTTGAGCACCACCGATCTGGTAACCCTTTAAGCCTGCTTCTTCAATAAGGGCTCCAGCATGGTTAGGCAGCGGGTTGCGAAACACACTCCCACATGTTGGATGACTCCATGGTTGTGTTTCACGACGATAGTCTTTATTTTTTTGCATATGTTTAACGATGTCTTCCTTTTCACCTTTTTGCAATTTGAATACTGCCTCTACACATATGCCTTCTTCACGTTGTAGTCGTGAGGTACGATAAGCAAATTCCATATCATCAGCGTCGATCCATTCTAGACGACCGTCTGGATACAAGACGCGCGTCTTCTTTAGAATCTTTGAGATATCTGCGCCATGTGCCCCTGCATTCATAAAGACCGCCCCACCGACTGAACCAGGAATTCCACCTGCGAATTCCAGTCCAGATAATCCTTGACGACTAATTACGGTAACTAACTTAATCAGTGGATAGCCGCCTCCAACCGTAATCTCATCATCATTAATTTCTAAATGGTCCAGACCACGACCTAATTTAATGACTACCCCTTCAATTCCCTCATCAGATACAAGGAGATTTGACCCGCGACCAATCGCTCTAAAAGGTACTTGTTCCTCATTTATAATAGCCATAGCTTTTATTAAGCCTTCTACACTACCTGGCTCAATTAAAACATCAGCTGGCCCGCCAATCTTCCAAGTAGTATGTTGACTTAGAGGTTCCCCAATTTTCACCGTACCGACCTCTGCATCTTTTAACTTCTGAATCACCTGTTCCATACCTACATCCCTCTCTTATCCATTCCAACAATCATTATTTATTTATTTCATCTTATGTGATGACCTAATTAGCGTGAAACATCCTTTAGCAATTGATATACATCACTTGCCGCAGTAGGTACACCCAATTTCAATGCTGCATCATGCATCTTTTCCCACGATTCTTTTTCACTAAACACAGAATCGATATCTTTTATTAATTGCTCCCCATTCATTTCACTTTCAAGTCGAACGATAGCAGCTCCGCCTTCTTCAAGTGAACGAGCATTTTTCTCTTGATGATTATTCGTTACATAAGGGCTTGGTATTAAAATACTTGGTAAGCCAAGAGCCGTTATTTCTGCTAATGTTGTTGCACCAGCACGTGCAACAACTAAGTCAACAGCACCTAATACATCAGGCATATTATGGATAAATGGTTTGACGATGACATTACTTGGGTTCCCTACTTCTTCTACTTTCTTTGAAACAGCCTCATAATGCACTGATCCGGTCACATAAATGACTTGATACGCACGATTTGCCACTTGATCAAGCACACTTAAGAAAGCGTCATTAATAGGTTTAGCTCCTCGACTCCCACCTACTATTAAAACCGTTTTCTTTGTTGAATCTAAACCAAGAGATGCCGCCCCAGCTTTTGCATCCACATTCATTACTTCAGTGGCACGCGGATTACCTGTAAAGACAACTTTACCTTTCGGAAAATAAGGAGCAGCAGCATCAAAACAAATAGCTACCTTGTTGACATATTTGCTTAGAAATTTATTTGTCAAACCTGGTACACTATTTTGTTCATGAATAACAGCAGGAATACCCATTTTTGCTGCAGCATAAACAACGGGCCCACATACATACCCGCCTGTTCCAACCACTACATCAGGTTTGAAATCCTTTAGCATCTTTTTGCTTTCTCTCGTACCTTTTAAAAAGCGTAGAACGGTTTTTACATTCTCCACAGAAATTTTCCGTCTGAAACCAGTAATATGTATCGTTTTAAACGGAATACCCTCTCTTGTTACTAGTTCATTTTCTAAGCCTTTTTTTGTACCGATGTATAAAATCTCTGCATCCGGATTTTGTTTTTTTATTTCTTTAATTAAGGACAAGGCTGGATAAATATGACCACCTGTTCCCCCACCGCTCACTACTACTCTCATAATGTACCTCCAACAATTGTTTCATATTGTTCATTTTATCACGAACAATGCTTGGATTATACCGCAATTCTGTGTGATTTTTTGTAGGAATCGCCTCAGACATAAGGTTTTCACAAAAAAATGGACCCTTCTTACAAGAAGAGTCACATCCTAGCATGCCTGCTAATATTTAATAACACCCCGATCGCTACAAGCATTAAAGTCAAAGAGGAGCCACCATAACTTAAGAATGGTAAAGTAATACCAGTTACCGGCATTAAACCTGTGACAACCCCAATATTAATCATGACTTGAATCGCGATCATTCCCATAATACCGACTGCTAAAAAGCTACCAAATAAATCCGGCGCTCCTAATGCAATTTTAATTCCTCTCCAAAGCATAATCCCGAATAGGAAAATAACAAATAGTCCTCCAATAAACCCTAATTCTTCTGCTAATATAGCAAAGATAAAGTCTGTTTGGGGTTCTGGTAAATAGAAATATTTTTGCCGACTTTCACCTAACCCCATGCCCATTAACCCACCAGGTCCTATTGCATAGAGTGATTGAATAATTTGAAATCCACTACCCAGAGGATCAGACCATGGATCCAGAAAAGAAGTGATCCTTTTGATTCGGTAAGGTGCTGAGGCAATCAATCCAACAAATCCTACTAACCCAATCATAGCCAAGCCAATAAAGTGACTAATTTTAGCTCCTGCAACAAAAATCATCGCTACACATGTCCCAACCATGACTGCTCCCGTGCCTAAGTCTGGCTGTAACATAATCATTCCAAACGCAAGCATCACAAGTGATAAGGAGGGGACAAGCCCTTTTTTAAAGGAGACAATTTTCTTTTGATTTTCCGATAAGTACTTTGCAAGAAAAGCAATCATCGCCATTTTCATAAACTCGGAAGGTTGAATGGAAAAAGCTCCGACTCCAAGCCAACTTCTCGCCCCACCTCGTACTAGACCAACACCAGGTATCAAAACAATGATCAATAGGATAAAACAGATGATCAACAATAGCTTAGCCCATGTTCTCCATGTCCAATAATCCACATTCATAATAAATAACATCGCTACAACACCGATACTAGCAAAAAAGAGTTGCCGTTTTGCAAAGAAAAAGGAGTCATCGAACCTATATGAGGCCCATGCTTCTGAGGCACTGTAAACCATTATCAAGCCTATGGCAAGTAGTGCTATGGTTGCTAATAACAAAACATAATCTGGTGCATGTCTTTGGTTTTGCAATAGGGACACCTCATTCAAAACAATTTTCCTTACGATATTCTCTCTTTACACCCTATGCACGAACAAAGAAAAACATGTCCTTATCAATAGACATGCCTAAAAAAAGCTACTATTCCAAAGCTGGAATAGTAGCTATCGTTTAGAGTTGAAGCGCCCTTACAGCAGTGACAAATTCATTCCCGCGCTCTTCAAATGTTTTATATTGATCCCAACTTGCACAGGCAGGTGATAATAAAACAACATCACCCTCATTTGAAAGTTGATAAGCTAGCTCAACCGCATCTTCAACACGATTTGCAAATTGAACTTCCCTAACATTTGATTGTTTAGCAGTCGCGGCTAACTTTTCTTTTGTTTCACCGAAGGCTACTAAAGCTTTCACATTAGATAGAGAAGAGGCTAATTCATCGAATTCATTCCCGCGATCTAGTCCACCAGCTAAAAGAATAACAGGTTGATCGAAAGCTTCAAGTGCTTTTTTTGCAGCAAGAATATTGGTTGCTTTCGAGTCATTGTAGAATAAACGATCTTTAATTTTTGTTACAAATTGCAAGCGATGTTCCACTCCGCTAAAGGTATGTAGGACTTCTTTAATCTGCTGTTTTGAAGCTCCCATAGACATAGCTGCACCAACAGCCGCAAGAATATTTTCCACATTATGAGCTCCAGGCAGGACAACATCCGCTAATTCTACAATTTCTTCCTTACCGAAATAAATCTTGTTATCTTTTACATACACACCTTCAAGTAATACTTGTTTCGTTGAAAAAGGAATCGTTTTAGCTTTAGTCGTTGAAGCAACCTTTGAAACAAGCTCATCATCAGCATTGTAAATAAATTGATCTTGCTCTGTTTGATTAGCTGTTATTTTGGCTTTCGCGCGAATGTATTCCTCTTTTGTACCATGATAATCTAAATGAGCGTCAAAAAGGTTTAACAATACACTTACTTTAGGGTGAAACGCTTCTGTACCTAGTAATTGAAAGCTAGAAGCTTCAAGTACCATCACATCTTCATTTGTCGCTTCTTTAACGACTTCACAAGAGACTGTTCCAATATTCCCAGCAATAAGGGGCGTTTTCGGGCTATTTTTAAGCATTTCAAATACTAACGTAGTAGTTGTTGTCTTCCCATTCGAGCCAGTAATAGCGATGATCTCCGCTTCACTTAAATGCGAAGTTAACTCAACCTCTGTTACAACTGAAATAGAACGAGCCATAGCCTCTTTAACTAGGTCATTGTGATATGGGATACCTGGGTTTTTTACGACAAGTTCTACTCCATCATCTAAAAGAGAGAGCGGATGATCCCCACACACCACTTTTAATCCTTTTGCTTCAAGCGCTCTTGCTTGTGCATTTTCTTCATACGGCAAGGCATCATTTACTACTACATTCGCACCAAGCTCGTGAAGCAGTAGTGCAGCAGCCTCACCACTTTTAGCTAAACCTAAAACGAGTATATTTTTACCTCTATACAATTCTTTATTTATCATTTACATCCACACCTCTAAGTAGATTCCAAGCACAGCTAAGATCATACCGACCATCCAAAACGTTACAACAACACGCCATTCAGACCAACCGGATAGTTCATAGTGATGGTGAAGAGGACTCATTTTAAACACACGCTTGCCTCTTGTTTTAAATGAAATAACCTGAATAATAACGGACAGGGTTTCAATAACAAATACCCCTCCAATTAATACAAGTAGTAACTCTTGTTTTGTCATAATGGCAATTGCCGCAATGGCTCCACCTAGAGCGAGCGATCCGGTATCTCCCATAAACACTTTAGCAGGGTGTGCATTAAAAACAAGGAAACCCAAAACAGCCCCAACAATCGCTGCACTAAATATCGCTACATCGATCAGATCTGCATACCAAGCAAGAATAGCAAAAGCACCAAATGCAATAGCTCCTGTTCCAGCTAACAAACCATCCAAACCATCCGTTAGATTAACTGCATTTGACGCCCCAACTAGCATAACAATTACGAGCGGTAAATATAGCCACCCTATATCGAGTGAAATGGTCGTTGCTGGAATTGTAATTACTGTGGAGATGCCTAATTGTAATAATCCCCAGTAAAACAGTCCTGCAATAATTAATTGACCGACAAGTTTCTGTTTAGAGGTTAATCCAAGGTTTCGCTTTTTAACAACCTTAATATAATCATCTAAAAAGCCAACCAGACCAAACCCTACAGTTACTAGTAATAAAAGTAAAATTTCTAAGCTAAACGATAAATATTGCAAGGAAATAAATATAGTTGTTGCTATAATCGATAAAACAATGACAATCCCGCCCATTGTTGGCGTCCCACTCTTTTTCTGATGAGATTCGGGACCTTCATCTCTAATACTTTGACCAAATTTCAATTTTCTTAAAAAAGGAATAAATAATGGTGATAAAATGACAGCAACTCCAAATGAGACAAGTAATGCAATCAGTAATACTCTTTCTAACATTGCTAATCATTCCCCCTTTCTTTGGTGTCTTGGTAAATCGTTATAACTTCCTCAAGTTTCATTCCTCTTGAAGCTTTAAATAAAACAACCGTTTCATTATCCACTAGTTCTTTTAAGTGATTAGCGGCTTCTTGCTTCGTCTCGATATGAGTTACTTTCTGAAAAGATTCATGTTTTCGCTCAAGAATAGCTTCATAGATCCACTTTGCTCGATCACCGAGTGTCATAATGTGGGTAATAGGTTCAGTAATCACATTAGCTACAGATTTATGGAGGGCTTCTTCATTGCTCCCAAGCTCAAACATATCACCTAGGACGAGAACACGTTTTTGGTAATTGGGAATCATTTTTATAGCCTCAATTGCAGCTATCATCGATGTCGGACTTGCATTATAGGCATCATTGACAATTAATTCTCCATGATTACCAGTAAGGCGTTCTAATCGCATAGAAGTAAGGGAAAGACTTGCTAAGCCTTTTTTAATTTGTTCTACCGATAGGCCAAAATTTTTAGCAACAGCTATACAATATGCTGCATTTTTGACATTATGTTTGCCTAACATTGATAAAGAATAGCTTTCGTTTCCAATTGCAAATTCATAGCCAGTTTCAGTGGCAGTGACATGATCAATTAAAAGATCGGCTTCCTTAAACCCTACTTTAACGATACAAGGGTCATTCCATGTTCGAAGTAAAGGCTCATCACTATCCACAAAAAGAGAACCTTTTGCTAAGAGGCCTTCTTTAATTTCCATCTTTGCTTTAGCAATTCCCGCTCTACTACCTAATTGCTCCATATGAGATTCACCTATGTTTGTGACAAGTGCCATATCAGGCTCGGCAATCATGCTAAGTCTTTCAATTTCTCCAAATCCGCTCATACCCATTTCTAAAATTAAATACTCACATGTACTTGGCATTCCTAAGATAGTTAATGGCAGCCCGATATGATTATTGAAATTTCCTTGTGTTTTATACGTTTCGCCTTTTACAGAAAGAATCGAAGCAAGGATATCTTTCGTCGTTGTTTTTCCGTTACTACCTGTAATTCCAATAACTTTAGGGTTAACTTTCTTCCGATAAGCACTAGCCATTTCTTGTAGAGCATAAAGAGTATCCTTAACCATAAACAATTGAAATTCACTCGGTAGCTCTTTCGGGAGAGGTTGTCCCTCTTCCCATAAAGCAGCGACGGCTCCATTTTGAATGGCCGTCAACACATAATCATGACCGTTAAATCGTTCCCCAATTAAAGGTACAAATAAAGCACCAGCTGTAATCGTTCTTGTATCAGTGGAGACGGCAGTAAAGCTCATTTCTTCTGTTACTAATCGTGTTTTTAATGTAATTGGTTTTAATAAGGATGATGTGAGCATTGTTACACCCTTTCTTCAATGGCTTGTTTCGCTACTTCTCGATCATCAAAATGGATCGTTTTAGATCCGATGATTTGATACGTTTCGTGCCCCTTACCAGCAATTACCAAAATGTCATTTTTCTGCGCTTGATTGACAGCTTGGTAGATAGCATCCTTTCGATCAAGACAAACAGAGAAATTCCGAGCTGCCAAACCTGTTACCATATCATCTAAAATTTGCTTCGGATCTTCTGAACGTGGATTATCTGATGTGAAAATGGCATGGTCTGCATACTTTGTGGCAATTTCCGCCATCACAGGGCGTTTAGTACGATCACGATCTCCCCCACATCCTACCACGACTGAAATATTCCCTTTGGCAAACTCTTTAACTGTGGTTAATACATTTTCTAAGCTATCAGAAGTGTGAGCATAATCTACAATTACTGTGTAATCTTGGCCTGCATCAACCGGTTCAAAGCGTCCAGCTACACCTTGTACACTTTCCAAACTTTCTTTAACTGTTTCAAGTGGAATACCAGATACAAGTGCGGCACTTGCTGCTGCTAATGCATTGTACACACTAAACATTCCGATTAACTTCATGTTAATTTCAATTTCCTCTTGAAAAGCAGATAACATAAATGTCGTCCCCTTAGAAGAAATTTGGATATCCTTCGCCATGACATCTGCATGATTCTTTATTCCATATGTAATTGCATCAACAGTTGTCATATTTAACAATTCATTTGTTGCTTGATCATCACAATTGAAGATTGCCACTTTATCATTACTATAACGATTACCTAATTGAGCAAACAACAGCCCTTTGGCATACATGTAAGCTTCCATTGTTTCATGATAGTTTAAATGATCAGGGGTTAAATTAGTAAATACCGCGACGTTAAAGTCACAACCTCTTACTCGACCAAGATGCAGCGCATGAGAAGACACTTCCATTAATGCCGTATCAACCCCTGCATCAACCATTTCTTTGAAACGCTTTTGTAAGGTGATCGATTCTGGCGTTGTGTTTTGAGTATTTAATTGTTGGTCGCCAATCTTCGTATACATCGTACCAATCAGACCAGTTTTCTTTTTGGCATCTCTCATCATTTGTTCAAGTATATGAGTCACAGTCGTTTTACCATTTGTTCCTGTTACACCAATGAGGTGAAGACTAGATGTAGGATCTTGGTAAAAAAGATTCGCCATACGAGCCATTGCTCGCTTTATATCACGCACAATAATTGTCGGTACATCTAATTGAGGTAGCACTCTCTCAGCCACTACTGCAACAGCTCCACTTTTAACCGCTTGGTGGGCATAATCATGACCATCTACTGTGTATCCTGGAATGCAGAAAAATAACGTCCCTTCTTGAACCTCTCTAGAATCCATTTCAATCTGAAGAATGTCTGGATTTCCTTCATTTTTGATTTCATACGTTCTTAATACATCTGTTAGTTGTTGAAGTTTCATTTTAAAACCCTCTCATTCATGTAACCATTTTCTATCATCGTTGCTCATATTCTCACTTTTTAATCAACCAAAGTACTAGTATACCGTGTTTATTTTCACTTTCAAGTCTTAAAAGAAGCCTCTTTTTCACTATTTATGAATAGAGGCTTCTCATTTGCTTCCTAAGGCACATAAACTCTATTTTAGTCGTAACCTATTTATTTGTCACCCATATAAAGACGGATTGTTGATCCCGTTGTTACTTTCACACCTGCAGAAGGTGATTGGGCAAGAACGTGCTCACCTTCCCCCGTTGCATCTACCTTCAATTCGTAATAAGCTTCATGAATTTCACGCTTCGTCCTGCCCACTAGATCGGGCACTTCAATCAAAGGTTCATCATTCCAGGCTAATTCCTTCTCTATTTGATCTTCTCTTGCTTCTACTCCCATAGCTCGTAAACTATCTCCAATAATATTTCCAACAATTGGAGCAGCAACAATCCCACCAAATTGCATGGTGTCTTTTGGATTATCTACTGCAACATAAACCACTATTTGCGGATCATCAGCTGGAGCAAAACCAATAAACGAGACTATATGATTATTTTCAAGGTATCTTCCATCTTTAGCTTTTTGAGCTGTTCCAGTTTTTCCACCAACTCGGTAACCATCTACAAATGCGCCTTTACCAGTACCTTGGGCAACTACACTTTCGAGTGCATGGCGAACTTTTTCAGATGTTTCTTTAGAAATCACTTGTCTTTTCATAATGGGTGTTTGGCTATCTACTACTTCATTTGTCAAAGGATCTACCCATTCTTTAGCTAAATAAGGTTGGTATAAATACCCTCCATTAATGGCAGCCGATACAGCCGTTACTTGTTGAAGAGGGGTAACTGCGACACCTTGACCAAAAGCAGTAGTTGCAAGCTCAAGAGGACCAACATTATCCCGGTTAAATAAGATCCCTTTTGCTTCACCTTGTAAATCAATACCCGTCTTTTGACCAAAGCCAAAATCATCGATATAGTTGAATAAGCGATCCTTCCCTAAACGTTCACCAAGAACGACAAATCCCGGGTTACAAGAGTTTTGTACCACTTCTAGAAATGTCTGGGACCCATGTCCTCCCTTTTTCCAACAACGTAATCTGTGTCCGGACACTTCAATAAATCCTGGATCATGAAATGTATCTTTCTCAAGGTCCACTTCTCCTTCTTCCAGAGCAGCAGCAAGCGTGATGATCTTGAAAGTTGATCCTGGCTCATATTGCATCCACACTGGCTTGTTTTGATTATAAATTTCAGGAGGAACCTCTCTGAAATTTTCAGGATCATAATGTGGACGGCTACTCATACCAAGTATTTCACCAGTATTTGGATTCATTGCAATAGCAATTGCTCCATCTGGATTGTATGTAGCTTCTGCAATATCTAAGTGGTTTTCCATGATGGTTTGCACCTTGCTATCTATCGTTAACCGAAGATCAAACCCGTTATTCGGAGCCGTGTATTCATCGGCTAGATTAGGCATTCTGTTTCCTTTTGCAGTCGAGAAGAAAGAAACATGTCCTTTTTCCCCTTTTAACTCTTCATCATAATATTGCTCAAGACCCGTTAATCCTTGATTATCAATTCCTGCAAATCCTAACACATGGGATAAATAACTCCCAAAGGGATAATGACGTTTACTATCTTCTGCAATATAGACGCCGGGGAGTCTTAATGCTCTTACTTCACTAGCTTTTTCTTTGTTCACTTTTCTCCCTTCAGGATTTAAGCGAACAATCGATTCTGATTTTGTTACAAGTTGATAAGCTTTTTGGACATCCATTTCTAAAACTGAAGCTAATTTTTCTGCCGTATCAGAAGGATCTTTCACTTGTCTAGGCACAACTAAAATAGAAGGGGCACTAACATTCGTTGCAAGAACCACATCATTGCGGTCTTTAATTTCACCACGTTTTGCTTCAAAAGGCACATCACGACTCCATGAATCTTCTGCTCGGTCTGTTAACCAATCTCCTAAGGCAAACTGAACATACCCTAGCCTTAAGGCAATCACACAAAAAACAGCCAGTCCTAAAAACAAAACCAAAACAAGCCGTTTTCTCACAGTAACATTAGAAACTCGCACCATATATACCTCCCGCCTCCAATTAGATCAAGTACGTCAATCAAGTGACGTAGGCTTGTTCTAACGTATGCTAGGTGAGAGATGATTAGAACATTGGTGCGAGCTCCGTTATTTATACTATTTATTGTTAAGGCTTATTCTCCAACTTGAACTTCTTCTTCCTCTTCACCCTCTAGTTCCTCATCTGTTTCTTCAAGGGCTTCTTCACCTTCTTCAACATCATCCATTTCATGTATTTCCTCTAAATTAGCTAATTCAAACACAATATTTTCACCAATTGAAATTTCCTTACCAGGTTCTATACTCTGACTGATAACAAATCCACTTCCAAAAATATTAGGTGTAATATCTGTTACTCTAGCTAGCTTCAATACATCTCTATTTGACCAACCCGTCACATCCGGCATTTCAAAGGTCTCACCTTCTGTGAATAAGAAGACTTTCTCCCCTTCCATAAGAGCTTGATCACCCTCTGGAGCTTGCTTTGTAATTTTAGAGCCATTCCCTAATACATACACTTCCAAGCCTTCGGATTCTAACTCTTCCTTAACATCATTTGTCTTTTCACCCTTAAATTCTCTTGTCACATAGCCATCCTCAGCTTCTTCAGTAATTTCTTCAAGAGTTGGCGTAATATTTAAGTATTGCAAACTTTGTTTCATAATTGTATTGAATATTTTTGCAGAAGGCTCTGAACCTGATTCAAATGATTGTAAGTTAGGACGCTCGACTGCTACATATACAACTAACTTAGGATCATCCTTTGGAGCCATACCTATGAACGAGAATATATTTTCGCCATGACCACGAATGTATCCCGGAGCATTTGGATTTGGGATTTGAGCCGTCCCCGTTTTTCCAGCTACATCAAACCCTTCAATATAATACGGTTTCCCTGTACCAACCGACGAGGTTACCACTTCTCCCATAATATCAAGCATCTGCTTTGAAGTGTCACTAGAGATTGGATTCCCTACTACTTCTGGTTCTTTTTGCTCGACTGTTTCATTCGTTTCTGAATCAACGATACGATCAATCACATACGGTTTCATCATTTCTCCATCATTAGCGATGGCTGTTGCCGCTTGAATCTGTTGAATTGGAGTAACCGCTGTACCTTGCCCAAATGCGGTTGCTGCAGCATCATATTGGTATTGATTTGCTATTAGACTTGTTGCTTCATTCGGTAGATCAATCCCAGTCGGCTGATCAAAGCCAAAACGATTGAGGTATTCATAAAGCTTTTCAGGACCTAATTGATCAAGGGCAATTTTGGTGAAGGCAACGTTTGAGGACCTTAACATTCCCTCGTTAAAAGAAATGGTCCCCCATCCCCGACCACCATTGTGATCACTTACCGTGTTTGGCCCTACATTCAATTGACCAGACATAAATGTATCTTCTCCGTTATAAACGCCCTCTTCTATCGCAGCTGCCATCGTGAAAATCTTCATCGTCGAGCCTGGCTCGTAATGATTCGATACAGCATAGTTCATATAATTAGAAATGTCTTGGTAACGGTTCGGGTTAAAACTCGGTCGATTACTCATCGCTAAGATTTCACCTGTTTTTGGATCTGCCACAATCGCGATCATTTTCTCAGGTTCATACTGCTCATCTACTTGAGTCATGACTTGCTCTAGTGCTGTTTGGATATTTGAATCTAACGTTAAATACACATCATGCCCGTTTTTAGGTGCGGTTACATGTCTTGTTGCGTTTGGAAGTGGCACCCCTCGGCGGTCACTTTGATATTGTACTAACCCATCTTCAGCTCTTAAATACTCATCTAAGCTTCTTTCTAAACCCATTCTAGCTGTTTCCATATTACTTTCTGTGTAACCAATCACATGTGAGGCATACGTTTGCTTCGGATAATAACGCCTTGGCTCTTCGCTAAACATAATTCCTTCCAAGTCTAGTGCTTTTATTTCTTCCATCTCAGCGTGTGTGAGATTTCTTGCTCCGGCACCTAACTCTACTTGGAACCGATCTTCGGTTGAGAGGATTCGTTCTAAATCCGCTTGTTCCATAGAAATATGTGGAGCCAACTTATTTGCAGTTTCTTTAGGGTCAACCACATGATTAGGGTAATCAGCACTTAAAATGGCAAACACATTATAAGAATTTAATTCTTCTGCAAGCGCGCTACCTCGCCGATCAAAAATTGTTCCTCGCTTGCCTTCAATCACTTGTTCTTTTGACCAGCGTTCTTCTCCCATTGTTGCAAGCTCTTGTCCTTTCACTTCTTTTGTCACTTGAATGTAAGTAAATCGTCCCATCAAGATCGCAAAAAGGACGAGAAAGCTCGCTAAGATGACGACGGCACGGACATTCGTTGCAGCACGTTTAATCTCCACGTTTCTCACTTCCTCTTAAATAAAAATAGACTTATAGATTGTACATCTAGGTACAGTTGTGAAAAAAAACTAGTTCAAAGAATGAACTAGTTTTGAACGACTTTCACTTTATTATCATCTAATGACATTCCAAGTTCACCAGTAGCAATATCTAGAATTCGATCAGGTGCACTCAGTTCTACAACTTGAAGGGAGAGCCCTTCATTTACTTGCGATTGTTGTGAAATTGTTCCTTGAAGCTGATGTACATCCTTATTTAAGGTATAAATCGATGCATAATTATGTAGCATTAGTCCAATCATCGCAAATGCAACAACCGTCATAGTAAGACCGATAATCTTTTCCCCTAAGGTAATTCTTGATCTATGACGCCTAACAACCTTTTTTGTTTTCACTTCCGTTTGTTGTTGGTGTTGAATTTGACGGGCAACCATACTCATTTTAAAAACCTCCTTATTATTGTTTTTCAGCAATTCGTAATTTAGCTGAACGGGCTCGGTTATTCGCAGTTAATTCTACATCTCCGGCTATAATGGGTTTTCTCGTAATCAATTTTAAATCAGGTTCGTACCCTTCAGGTATGACTGGTAAGCCCGGAGGCAGGTCAGGCCCTTTACTTTTTTCTCTAAATATTTCTTTACATAGACGATCTTCTAATGAATGAAAGGTAATCACACAAATTCGACCGTTTTGGTTCGTAATGGTGATGGCATCTTCTAACGCTTCCTCAAAAGCACCAAGTTCGTCATTAACGGCGATACGTATCGCTTGGAAGGTTCTCTTTGCGGGGTGTCCACCAGTTCTTCTTGCCGGAGCTGGAATCGCATCTTTAATGATTTCTACCAGCTCACTTGTTGTATCGATCGATTTCTTTTCCCTTGCCGCTTCAATTTTTCTAGCAATTTGCTTTGCAAATTTCTCTTCCCCATACCTAGAAATAATAGAAACGAGTCGATTAAATTCCCATTCATTTACCACTTGATGAGCTGTCAAGGATGCTGTTTGGTCCATTCTCATATCAAGAGCCGCATCTTGATGATAACTAAAGCCTCTTTCCGCTTCATCTAGCTGAGGGGAGCTTACACCTAGGTCAAACAATACACCATCTACTTTAGAGATGCCGTGTTTAGCAAGCTCTTCTCGCAGAAAACGAAAATTACTTCGAATTAAGGTGAACTTCCCTTCGTATTTAGATAAGACCTCTTTTGCATGAGCGAGAGCTGTATCATCTTGATCAAATGCATATAAATGACCCTCGTCACTTAATTGTTCTAGTATGAGTGACGAATGCCCAGCTCCTCCTAGAGTGCAGTCCACATAGATGCCATTTGGCTTAATCGCCAAACCTTTTACGGACTCTTCTTTTAATACCGTGATGTGGGTGAACATGTTATCACCATCTCTTTCCTATCCATATCGTGATGTAGTGTCTATAGATCAAAGTCAATTAAATTCTCAGCAATTTCACCAAATGAGTCTTCTGATTCCTCAAAGTACTCTTCCCACTTCGCCTTACTCCATACTTCTACTCGATTAGAAACCCCAATGATCACACACTCTTTTTCGAGTTCTGCATACTCGCGTAACGTTTGTGCAATATTTACTCTTCCCTGCTTGTCTAGTTCACATTCAGCAGCTCCAGAAAAGAAAAAACGAGTAAAAGCTCTAGCATCTTTTTTTGTAAAAGGGAGGGTTTTTAATTGTTCTTCAAGTCGTTTCCATTCATCTAGTGGGTACACAAATAGACACCGATCTAGTCCACGGGTTACAACAAAGGACGTACCTAGTGACTCTCGAAATTTTGCAGGCACAATCATTCTTCCTTTTTCATCGACGTTGTGGCGATACTCCCCCATGAACATCGTGCATCCATCTCCCCCCACTTACTACCCTTAAGTTACCACAACCCTCCACTTTGTACCACTATAAATTAAATTTCCTATAAACAAAAAAAATCCTGCCTATAGACAGGATTTTTCGTTCTCATTCTTTCGACGGTGTCTTCGAACAGTTTTTTACAACAAAATGAGTTTATGATGGGTGTTTAGTGACATTTTTTGTTCCATGATTCGGTCAATAGCATCACAACCTGCTAGGTTTAGTAAAACTATGGGATGAATCACGCGTTCTTGCGGTCGATTTAAGGGGGTTAACCAATTTTCTGCTTCGTCAAATTTTGATAGCGCCAATTGGTGTTTTCCTTCAATAGAATGAACCATTTTTTTCTTCATAAAATTTAGTTGCTCTAAAATGATCTCTTCATTCTTCTTTGATAACCGATAAAGTGTCTCATCGATCTTCTTGGAAAGTTGCTGTACAGAGAGATGAGCCTCTTTGAATGAAGTCGTAACATCTGCTACAACTTCATCAATAGGATG
Organism: Alkalihalophilus lindianensis; assembly: GCF_032843265.1. NCBI lineage: Bacteria > Bacillati > Bacillota > Bacilli > Caryophanales > Bacillaceae > Alkalihalophilus > Alkalihalophilus lindianensis. Next base: position 131,628 of record NZ_JAWJBA010000004.1, on the reverse strand, counting down.
GTTTTCTACTTCCTTTAGCCATTTCTTCTTTAAGTCCCTCACCTCACCTGATAACAATTGATCATACGTATAATGATTTTCTTCAACCCACTTTTGCATGGAACGAGGAACAAACGTCATTTGCAGCCTTGGTGTTAAAGGGGGCATCGATGTATGAAATGCATGAAATACCGGCTTTAATGTTCCCCAATAAGCAAGTTCACCTGGTCCTGCAACAAATGAAAGGACTGGTAAGATAAATTCCTGCATCAATGGCCTTGTCACTACATTATTACTAAAACGTTCTGGATACTCTGAGACGAGATCTACTAGCTCCCGTTTCGTAAAACGTATCTCACTATTTTTTATATAAAAAGCACCATCTTTGTAGTCAAGCCTCTTTCGTTCATCGTTATATGTGTAGAATAAGTGTGCGTTTTCCTGATCAGTTGAAATGGGTTCGCCATATCCTAACTCACTAAAGGTCTGTTCACCTTTTTGCTGAGCTGATTGAAGATCCTCCACTCGATTCACCAACATCATAAAATAATCGGTTTCAATCGCTCTCAAACCGGGGTGATCAGAATCAAGTAAAATAAGCCCTTCTTCTTTAAAAAGCCAATTCATTACAAGTGAGAAGAAATTTACAAAAGTGCTCGATCGTTTAGCAAAATTCTTGATTGTCGCAATAAGATGTTCCGTGTGATTCGTTTCTGGTAAAGTCTTAAATACTTGATTGAGCCATGTATGTAACTTGTCTTTAGGTAAGGGAGTAGAAGATAAGGATTGATACGTATCAGTCATATCAATTCCTATCTTTTTCCACGTCTCATCCTTTTGGGTATATACAAACCTCACTTCTTCAAGGTCATGGTCCTCCCCCGCAATCCAAAAAACAGGAACGACGGGTACTTGAAGTTCACTTTCTTGTGATTTAGCAAGGAAGATGACACTCATTGCCTTATATACGGTATACAAGGGTCCTGTAAGTAAGCCAGCTTGCTGTCCTCCTACTACGACGACAGAGGTAGGATCTTTTAGCTTCTCAATATTTGACTCAACCGGATTTTTATATGGAAGATCCTTGTGGGTGATTTGTAGATGCTCTACTAACGCTTCTCGTGGAAACGATCGCTTCCGAAGCTCTTGTTTTCGTTTTTTAAATCGTTCTTTATCAGTTGCAGAGTAATCAAAACAGGCATGTAAATGAGGATGCCCATCTAAATAATCAGATAGAAATCTTGACTTCGCTGCAATGTCCATTTCCTTGACTTCCATTGAAAAGACATCCCTTCCTCTATGTAATCAACCTTAATAATAGCAAAGTCCGGCTCATCCACCAAATCATACGTCTTCTTACTTAGAGGCTGACGAATAATCTCGTGACAATACCATACCCACTTAGAATAAGATAGAGAAAGAAAAACATTAGAAAATTAAAACGCCAGATCCCTCTGAATAATTTTCGAACGTGAATATCTTTTGCCACCTTCCAATGAAGGATTGTAAACAGAAGCGCAACTAAGAAGAAAAGTGTTAACAAGAGCCAAAAGAAAGATTTTGACCAAATCTCTAGAATGATGTAATAGACAGCTGCAACGAAAAATAACACAGACACATCCGACGCCAAACGAATCGCTTTCGATTTTTTTTTCGTTATTTTGACGGTAACAATGTAAACAACATACCAACCAAGCAATGGCAATGTCACCACTGTCGCAACAATCCAAGCTAAAGCTGTACTCATGCTCCCCCTCCTCTCGTCTGAAATTCACGTCCTTTAATAGCATGATGTATAAATGAAATCGTTGGGTGAGGAATAGTTTCAATTAATGCTTTTTCTATTAAATAGCCGCTTATACTCTCAACCTCAGTCCTAACGCCCGTCTTTAAGTCTATACACATAGAAGAGTAGTTCTGAGCTGTTTTTTCACAAACTTCAGTTACTAACTTCCACATCTTTTCTTTGTCATTGCGACGTAATATAGTCATAGCTTCATTAAAGACAGCACCCATCAAATGATTGTAATAACGATTATGTATAAGGTCACCATTTTGAACTTGAAGTAAGGAGGTAAGAGGATTAATACAAACATTTACAATTAATTTTTCTTCCAACATTTTCATCCAGTTATCTTCTTTTACTATTGGAAAAAATAAGGGGTCATTAAGCTTTGTGAAGAAATCTAAATCGTATGTTCGATCGTTTACGGAGGCCCATCTGATTCTTCCTACACCAGTATGCTTCACTACAGTACTCGTTTCCTTCATTGCACCATGCTCAACTACACCTACAGCTACTTTGATTGAAGGGGGTATTGAATCCATTACAGACACATGACTCATTCCATTAGACAAAAAAAGAATGGAATTAAAATTCATCCCCTTTGCTCCAACCCTTTGCAAAATTCCTTCTATTTGATAAGACTTCACCGTTATAACCAAGCAGTCTATTGATTCCTGATGACATTCATCAAAAGAAATTGCTTTAATATTGAACTGGTCTTTAAATAGATCTCGTTTAAATACAATCCCTTTTTTATTGATTTCTTTGGCCTGCTCTCGAGTTCTGGAAATTAAAGTTACATCCTGACCTGCTCTATGCAAATAATAGGAAAGGAGTAGTCCAATTGCACCCGCTCCAATGATATGTACACTCATTAAAATCTCCTCTTTCACATTTCTTCTCAAATTGTACCATATTGCCCCATAATGCAGACAAGCTTTTATTTTTCAGAATACTTTTTCTTTTTAATTAAAGGGCAGAATTTTTAGTTTTTATAACGCTTACATTACATTTTGTAGTAAAATAAAAGAAGAACATCAATGAAGCTTTTCATAAGGAGGAAATGTATTATGACAAACTTTGAGGTTAAGCGCTTACTTGTTAATTATAAAACACTCGAGGAATTTAAAAACTTTCGGGAATTCGGAGCAGCTGAGTTGTCCATGAAAGGTGACTTAGAAGCAAATATTATCGAGAATGATAGCGAATCCCCTTTCTATGGTATTTATTTCGGAAAGAAACTAGTAGCTAGAATGAGCCTATACAGAATTGAAGGGAAATTCGATCGTTACTTCGAGCCTCAGCAAGATTATCTTGAATTATGGAAACTTGAAGTATTAGAGCCATACCGTGGAAAAGGATATGGATCTGCACTTGTTGATTTCGCTAAAAGTTTCAGACTTCCAATTAAGACTAATGCACGACAAGGTTCTAGTGACTTCTGGGAAAGAATGGGGTTTGAATCATCTACGTACCAGCCTAGTCGAGATCGTGGTGAAAGTCCATTTGTATGGTATCCACTTGGGGTTCAAGAGCAAGCAAGCCCTTCTCCTGGATTACCAACAATCGAAACGCCACAACAAATGTAAGCAAAAAAAGAAGCGATCATCTGATCGCTTCTTTTATTTTGTAGATTGAGCAACACTTTTAGTCGAATGATCGTAAACAGAGAATTGACGCGCCCGGTCCATGATACCAATTAACGCCTTATAATCTTCAGCAATAATCTTCTTTTCATTCTCTAGTTTTTCTACTCTTTTTACTAACATCTCATTCTCTTCTTCTAACCGTTTAATTTGGTTCGTATACTCTTGACTCTTATCTACCTTCGGATAGCCTGAAAGAAACTCAATGACCTTATCCATTGTCAAACTATCATTTGAATTTAACTCTGCTGCATGAGCAATTTCACCTTTAACGTCATCAACTACAGGTGCAAGAATATTTTCTTCGCTTTTTTCTTTTTTGACTTCTTTTGGAATGAAATCCCCTGTCAATGCTCTCCCTTTGGCACGCTGTTTTTTTGCTAAACCAATAGCAGATTCATATTTTTTTCGAATTGCTGAATTCCAACGAAATCCACACGCTGCACTAGTACGCGAAAGGCGGTCCCCTACCTCTTCAAAAGCAGCTAGTTGGGTACTTCCTTCTCTTATATGACGAAGCACAACTTCAGCCAAAATTAAATCTTCATCGGTACTCCACGCATCCTGACGAATAGTTGTCATCAAAAACCCTCCTTCACTTCCATTTGTTAATACGTATGCGGCTACTAGAGGAGATAGACTTTGTTCTAGTAAGAGATTATTTCCTTCTTACTTAAACTCTATTCATTGAATGCTTATTTATTATGTACGATTTAAAAAAGCGTCTACTGCTTGGTGGTGCTCATCTGTTTCCCATAGCTTTGCACATAGTGCTACTTCTTCCTTCATTCGTGTGGATAGATCATCACGAGAAACCTTATCGACAAAACGGTGTTTATACGCTGCTATAACTCCATTCTCTACTTTCAAATAAGGAGCCAACCATTCTCTCACACCTTCTATGAAAGGTTCTTTTAGTATGATCCCTTGCAAAAATCCGAGTGCTCTTGCCTCATCTGCTTTATAGACTCTACTCGTCATCAACATTTCCATGGCTACTGGTTGAGGTAGTCTTTCATATAGCATCGAAGCTCCTCCCCATCCCGTAGTAATTCCAAGGGACCCTTGAATAAAGCCAACTTTGACATGTGGAGCTGCGATACGTAAATCACAAGAAGTCGCTAATTCGCATCCTCCTCCTACAGCCGTTCCATTTAGAGCAGAAACCGTAAGCTTTGGAAAATAAAAGATCTCTTCTAAAACGTTTTGCATTTTACTTAGCATTCCTAGCGCTTGTTGTTCTGTTTTTAACTCATGAAAAACAGAAAGATCTCCTCCTGAGCAAAAAGCAGCGTTTCCTTCTCCAATTAAAACTACAGCTTTACTAGTGTTTATTTTTGCAAGATGAAGTGCTTCTAAAAGTTGATCCATTACATCTACATCTATTGCATTTCTTAATTTTTCTCGATTCAATACAATCCATGTGAGGTCTTTTTCTTCTATAAGCTTAACTTTTTTCAATTTAAACTCTCCCTTCAATTCAAGTCATTCGACAAAACCCTCTAAATCCCTTCAAATAAAAAAATAAGCAAGGAGCTTAGGGCTCCTTGCTTATACGATGTTATCACACGTCAATATTACTTGCTGATTACGTCTTGGCCTTTGTATGAGCCACACTCTTTACATACACGGTGAGCAAGTTTTAGTTCTCCACACTCAGGGCATTTAGTCATGCCAGGTACTGCTAGTTTGTAGTGAGTACGACGCTTATTCTTGCGAGTTTTAGAAGTTCTTCTAAAAGGTACTGCCATCATTCCCACCTCCTTATAGGATTTAAATGATTACTAGTTCAGTTCATATTTAAACGAAAGCTAGCTTGTATGAAATGAAGGTCCGAACAAATGCCGGTGCTTCGATTTTCTTATTTCTTGTCATCAAAAAACTTTGCTAGATCCGCAAGTCTTGGATCTATTCGTTTTTCTTGATCTTCTTCGGTAATAATTTCCCATCCATTACCAGACGGCGGCGCTTCAGGATTTACTTGATCTTCCGCATATACTTGAAGAGGAATCTCAAGCAAAATATATTCTTTAATCGCCGGAGTTAAATCTACTGTATCTCCTTCAATCACAATGGCCTCTTCTTTCTCTTCTTGCGAGATATGATAGGCATTTTCAGGGCGGAACTGCTCAGTCACTTGCAAATCAATAGGGAATAACACATCGACTAATGTTCGAGAACATGGCAATGTTAACTCACCTGTAATATGCATATGAAACGTTAAAAGTTGTCCTGAGTAAGTTAGTTCACCTTGAACTCGGATCGGAGAAACATTTCTCACTTCTGCATTTTGTTCTTTTAAATCTGATAGATCAATCGTTTCATCAAAAATAAAAGGTTTATGCTTAGCAATTTGTAGTTGTTGCAATGTCCATTTCATGATCAATCACCTCTTGGGCAACAAAAGTAATTATAGACTTACGCTATTTGTTTGTCAACCTTTTTTCTTTACACAGATTTGTCTATAATATAGGCAATAAACCTATAATACATACAAAAAGACTAAACGATTTCCTTTACCGTTTAATCTCTTGGCATAAAACTAATTGTAGCATGTTGTGATACTAGAGTAAAGGAAGGGATAAACACTTTGAAAAGAGGGATAAAATGAGGTCAGTTGGAGTTGTGGTTGAGTACAACCCTTTGCATAATGGTCATGCTTATCACTTACAAGAAGCAAGGAAAATAACTGAAGCAGATGTTGTGATAGCTGTGATGAGTGGTTGCTTCTTACAAAGAGGAGAACCAGCTCTCTTATCAAAATGGGAACGAGCAAAGATGGCTCTATTAGCAGGAGTTGATGTAGTCGTTGAACTACCATATGCTTATTCCACTCAAAAAGCTGAAGTATTTGCAGAAGGAGCCATTAAAGTCCTTTCTGCTTTAGGTGTAGATAATATCAACTTTGGAAGCGAAATGGGTGTAATCGATCCATTTTATGACTTAGTTAGCTTTATGAAAATGAATAAATCATCATGGGATGATCAGATTAAAGCAGAAATGGATACTGGAGTTAGTTATCCAAGAGCTGCAATGGAAGCCTTTAAACAGCTTAATCAACATGAATCGACTTTATCATTAAGTCAACCTAACAATATTCTTGGGTATCATTATGTAAAAGCCATATCTGATCTAAATGTACCAATGGATGCCTCAACAACCAAGCGAACAGTGGCTCAGTACCATGATATTTCAGTGACGACTCAATCTATTGCTAGCGCAACTAGCATTCGAAAAAATCTCTCTCAGCATGAGGGTCTACAATCTATTCATCATGTCGTACCCAAGACTAGCTATCAGATATTAGAAGAATACGTTAATGATTTTGGTACGTATCATACGTGGGAATTGTATTTCCCTTATTTACAGTATGAGATTTTAAGAAGTACTCCAGCTCAATTAAGGTCGATCTATGAGTGTGAAGAGGGTTTAGAATTCCGTTTGATCGAAACCATCATGCAAGCCTCCACCTTTCAAGAATGGATGACTTTGCTCAAAACGAAGCGCTATACGTGGACAAGACTTCAAAGACTTGCCACACATATTTTAACCAACACAACAAAAAAAGAAATGAGTGAAGTAACTTCAAATGACTTGGCTTACATTCGTCTCCTAGGAATGAATGAAACAGGCCAACAGTATTTAAATCGAGTAAAAAAAGACTTACCTTGTCCTCTAATTAGCCGACTTGCAAAAGCAGAAGGCACAATGGCTAAAATGGATGATCGAATTGCTAAGATATACTCGATTCCACTTGTAAAAAACAACCAACATTCTGTACTTAAAAGAGACTATACTATGTCTCCTATCATGAAAAAAAATAACAACAAAGAGGACTCCCGCTTATAAAGTGGAGCCCTCTTTGTTGATTGTTAAAGTGAATCTAAAAAAGCAATCGCTTCTTCAAAATTGTTAATCGGGATAATCTCCATTTCAGTTCCAATATCTTCGGCCGCTAACATGGCCTCCTCATAATTAGAGTTAGCGGCGCCCTCCTCAAATGGTGCAAGGAAATAAGCTGCTCCTGCACGGTCTGCAGCGACTACCTTTTGTCCTGCGCCACCGATACGACCAACTGTTCCATCTTCACGTATCGTTCCTGTACCTGCTACTAAGTTACCTTTTGTTAAATTACCCTCCGTCAATTGGTCATAGATTTCTAAAGAAAACATTAGTCCTGCTGAAGGACCTCCAATTTGACTTGTATCAATATGTACATCTGGGTCAAACGTTACTTCACGATCGGTAACAGGTGCCTGAATCCCAATGCCCACTCGGTCACTAGGAGCATTCATTTCTTCTGGAAATGATGAAAAACCTACCGTGACGATTGTTGTTTCTTCGTTTCTTTCGATCTCAAGTTTAACGGTCTCTCCTTTAGAATATCCTGCTAACAAATCGATTAACTCTTCTGCGGTGTTAATCGATACTCCATTTACAGCTTTTATCCTATCTCCTACCTCTAACACTTCATTAGCAGGCATTCCTTCAATTAATGTGGTTACTAACACACCAAAGTACTGATAACTTACTTGTTTATCGGCTTGCTCATAAGCAACAATTTTAGCTACTTCTTGAGAATCAGTCATCATCATCAATTGGCGATGTTGATAATCCTCATCTGTTTCATTTTCAAACCTAAGCTGACTCTCTGGGTGTAGAATTCGGTATGGGCTAAACTGGGCCCACGCATAAAAAAATAGATTCGCCTTCCCCATTCGAATGGTCGTTAACATAAAAGAACCGTCAGTCTCTTCATCTGCACCTTCTACTGTAATGACATCATCTAATACTAGAGCATCTCCAGGTTGTGAATAGTAATAAGGTAATTGAAAAAGATAAAGGCCGAGGATCACAATTAATAATATTGGCCATCTCCATTTAACCCATCTACTCTGGCTTTTTTGATTCATCATCTTGCCCCTTCCAATCGTTGATTATCTGCTTGATTTTGGGCATTTGTTCATACGTTGCTTCTTCCCCTCTTTCAATTAAGCGCTCTACATTTGAGAAGTCAAGCGAACTAGTATGTTTGACAATCGGTCTAATGATGACTGAACAATCCAACTCCACTGGCTTCATCATCTCTCGTGCCATAATGTCCATACTTTGCATAATGACATCATATACGGAATTAAAATCAAGCTCCTGCCTAAAGTAGGAAACGTCTACTGCAATTGTGATATCTGAGCCCATCCCTTTCACCACTGAAACCGGTACGCGATCGATGACACCGCCATCAACCAGCACCTTACCATCTCGTTTTTCCGGAACAAATATACCAGGAATGCCAATACTCGCTCTGACCGCTTCTGCTATTGGGCCCTCCGTCATGATTACGCGTTCCCCTTTTTTCAAATCTGTGGCAATTACGGACACAGGAACCTGTGTATCTTCAAGGTTTTTCGATTTAGCTAGCAATCGAATTAATTCTTTTATACGATTACCATTTACGAACCCTAGTTTAGGTACCGTAAAGTCCATATAGTATTTACGCCTAAACATTGTTGCTAACCTCTCCATTGATTCAGTTGATTGACCAATTCCATAAAGGCTTGCAACAAGTGAGCCCATACTACTTCCTGCTAATAAATCAATTGGAATCTTCTCTTTTTCCAATGCCTTTATGACGCCAATATGAGCAAAACCTCTTGCTCCTCCTGAACCAAGTGCAAGACCGATTTTAGGACGTGACTCTTCCATATATAATCCTCTCCTATCTTACGGCTTCCCCTGTTCAATTTCAATCATATGGTCTAAACCAAGCCTCTATACGTATATTTAATTATGGACAAGATTTCATATGATCCCTGTTGAATCATAATCTCACTTATAGTAAGCCCTTATGTGGATAATTAAAAGGAGGCTGCTCCCTCGATGTATTCTGCAAAAATTAAAACGGTCCTGCTAGCAACCGCAGCAATTTTTTTAGCAGGCTCACTCATGGTGTTTCCAAAAGAATCTCTTGAAGCCTCTATACGTGGAATGACAATGTGGTGGGATATCGTATTTCCATCTCTGCTTCCTTTTTTTATCGTTTCTGAACTGTTAATTGGTTTTGGTGTTGTTACGTTTATTGGTGCGATCTTAGAACCATTAATGCGTCCCTTGTTTCGTGTACCAGGTGTGGGTGGCTTTGTTTGGGCAATGGGACTTGCATCAGGAAATCCTGCAGGGGCGAAACTTACAGCTAGGCTAAGACAGGAAGGAAAAGTGTCTCAAATTGAAGCAGAACGTCTTGTCTCCTTTACCAATTCATCTAATCCCCTTTTTATATTCGGTGCAATTGCAGTTGGATTCTTCCATAATCCAGCTTTAGGAATCGTGCTAGCTTTAGCCCATTATTTAGGTAATATTTGTGTAGGACTTCTTTTTCGTTTTCACGGTCGCCAGGAAGAGGCGAGCGAAAAGACAAATAAAAGCAATAAATTATCGGTTAAAGAAGCTCTTCGCCTTCTCCACAAAGAACGCCTTAAAGATGGAAGACCCATCGGACAACTCCTTGGAGATGCTGTGCAATCGTCTGTCAAAACATTGTTAATGATTGGTGGCTTTATTATTTTATTTTCTGTCTTAAATCAATTACTTATCTTAATTGGAATTACTTCCATTCTTGCCGTCTTTATTTCCATTATACTAACTTTTTTCAAGTTACCAAGTGATTTGAGTATTCCTTTTATTTCAGGTATTTTTGAAATTACATTAGGGGCAAAAAAGACGAGCGAGAGTACCGAAACTGCTCTTTTAGATCAAATCATTATTACGAGCTTTTTTCTAGCATTTAGTGGCTTCTCTATCCAAGCACAGGTGGCTAGTATTTTAGCAGAGACTGATATTCGTTTTAAACCGTTTTTTGTTGCGCGGATTATTCATGGATTCTTCGCTGCATTCATTGCATTACTGTTATGGGAACCACTTTATGTAAACCAACAGAGTAGCCAAGAGGATTGGGGCGTTATTCCCGTCTTCTTATCGGAAAAAACAGCAGCCTTTCATCCTATATGGGAATTAATTGTCCAGTACGGTTCTATTTTTACGTTAGTCATGCTAGTGATGTATATTCTCTTAAGAACAAATCAAGCTCTCAAATAATATATAAGAGCCAAAGACCTGTGGTTAACATCCATCAGGTCTTTGGCTCTTATTTTTCGTTAAATTTCTTTTTTAACGCTTCGGCGACAATATCAGGAACGATATCTGAAACATCAGCTTCATATTTTGCCACTTCTTTTACAATGCTCGAGCTTAAGTAAGAATAATGATTATTAGTCATCATAAAAAATGTTTCGATCTCTGGACCTAATTTTTTATTTATAGAAGCTGCTTGCATTTCATACTCAAAATCCGACACAGCTCGTAAGCCACGAATAATTGTATTAGCTTTCTTGTCATTCATATAGTTAATTAGCAAGCCGTTAAAAGAATCAATGACAACATTATCAAGATGAGCCGTTACTTCTTTTAATAAATTTACTCGCTCTTCTACAGAGAACATCGGTTGCTTGTTACGATTATGTAGAACTGCGACAATAACTTGATCAAACACTTTAGCACCACGTGTAATAATATCTAAGTGACCATATGTAACAGGGTCAAAACTCCCTGGACACACTGCAATACTTGTCATACAAAACCCTCCTAATTAATCAATCTGTGCTTTTTTAAAAATTGAAATCGTCGTATCTCCATAGGTTTCTGAACGCACTTTTGTTAATTCATTAATTTCCTCCGGCAGCCGGACACTTGCATCATGCTCTGTCACAATCACCCCATCGCCTTCTAATAGGTTATGATCTGTCAATATGCTAATTTCCGCTGCTATCTTTTGTTTAGCGTAAGGAGGATCTAAAAAAATGAGTGAAAATGAAATGTCTCTTTTTAATAACGCTTTAATAGCTCGGTCAGCATCATTTCGATAGACTTCAGCTTGATCGCTTAAATCGCATTGACTTAAATTAGCTTTCACCGTACTTACAGCCTTACGATCCTGATCAACAAAGATCACTTTATCGACACCGCGACTTAATGCCTCAATTCCAAGTCCCCCACTTCCAGCATATAAATCTAGGGCTATTCCACCATCAAAATATGGACCAATTATATTAAATATGGACTCTTTTACCTTATCAGTCGTTGGTCTAGTTGATGAACCTGGTACCGCTTTTAACGGTAAGCCCTTTTTTTCACCTGATATGATTCTCATATATGATTCCACCTAACTTTCTTCATAACCATTCTTCATCATCCTACCACAATCACCTTTTTCAAGCACCTTAGATTCTTCTTATTCTTTTTTAAGTATTAGGTATAATGCTCAATTGATTTGTTCATAATGACAATTAGCGGCATTGATTCAATGTTGCGACAACCGCGGAGAAGGCTTACGTTTCCCCATAAGTACTTCCTCCGGTTTCTCCTCTCCCATAGCCTAGTGCATACTTTGTATGCTACCTGGCACCTCGTAAGAATTTCTTACGAGGCTTTTTTTTATCTCGACAGATGCTTAAGCTCATGCTACATTTTTTTAAGAGATATTTAAAGGAGAGAATGGAATGATTCAACGATTTATCGAACTTGGTGAAGGCTATTCAGATATTTATGAGTTAACAGAACTCATCCGAGTCAATAAACATCGGATCCATCGCTTAATACGATTTGACACAACGATTAACACAATAGAGAAAACCTCACTTGCTGTTGTCTTTGAGCCTGCTACACTAGGAAAGCTAATGCCTATTTATATTTGTCGAGAAGGCATTACCAACCCTGATATAACTCCAAATCAACGCTACGATTTGTTTCACACCGTGGCAGAAGAGCTCGAATTAGCCATTCATAGTTTATCCGTGAAGGATTCCAGTCAATTTGAGGAAAAGGATCTATATTATCAATATTTAATTGGGATCTTGCGTATGAATCGGTATATTCCCCACCTACAGTAAGTTAGGTTAATCAAAAAAGCTGCTCCCTTTTAATGAGGAGCAGCTTTTTTACGTTGTCTAAACTCTCTTACAAATAATCGCTCAGCAGGTGGTAATACTTTTAATTTTACAATCGCAACGTTGATCAAAAGTACGGCAGCACAGACTAGAAATAACCCGCGCACCCCTAAATTTGCAATAATCCATCCACCTATAATAGGTCCAATCATGGTTCCAAGGTACATGGCACTATTTGAAAAACCATACGTACGACTTTCCATTCCTTTTGGAGCGTGAAGACGAATAAGCGTATTAGCTGCAGGTAATAAACCTCCTAGACATAAACCGACCATAAAACGTAGGGCAATTAATTGCCATATGTCTACTACAAAAGCTTGAGGGATTGAAAACATGGCGACACCAAGCATCGAATAAATTAAAACATGATGGGCTCCTTTTTTGTCACTTAATTTACCAAGGATAGGAGCTGTGATCATATTTGCAAACCCCATCACCGAGATAGCCAAACCTGCGAAAAAAGCCACATTCTCTGCAGGGGTCAATTCCGTTACAAATAATGATAGTAATGGGTTAACCCCCATGATCGCTAACTGAATCAGAAAAATAACAACGTAGAGAGATAAGACTGGTCGTTGTTTAGTTACAACAGCAAAGTCCTCTCTTGTGCTCGTTTTCACTTGTTGTTTATCTGGAGTGAATTTCTCATCAACAAAAAATAACACCCCAAATGCTGCAATTAATATACATAATCCAGTCATAAAAAAGACCATTTGATAACTGAATGCTTGTGCTAACAACCCTCCAATCAAAGGCCCACAAATCGCTCCAGCAACTGTTCCTGATTGGAGGACTCCTAATGCATACCCTACCTTTTCTTTTGGTGTATTCGTCGAAATTAGACCAATTGAAGCCGGTATAAAACCAGAAATCACACCATTTAATAATCTAAGGATTAGTAAGGAAATCGGCCCTACTGCAAAGCCAGTTAAACTAATAACTATAGCCATCCCAAATCCCGAACGTAAGATCATCATTTTCCGACCATGACGATCTGCCATCCTTCCCCAAAAAGGTGAAAATAAAAAGGCAGTCAAAAAATTAGCCCCAAAAATAATTCCAGCCCACAGACTTAGCGTCTCTGGGTTTGTCACTCCTAATTCTTTTAGATATAAGGGAAGAAAGGGGATAATCATCGTCATTGCACTCATGACTATAAATTGACAGACCACTAAAATACGCAAATTGCGTTTCCAACCGTCCATACATATCACTTCCTCTTCTAGTACCTTTATTATATATTTCGACTTACGAAGAATTCAACCAGGATGAACTGGCCCTTTAGCATACAAAAGGATACCAACCCTATTTAAAACTCCAATACACTCCTCTTTTCTCCACATTTCAGTTTTTCTTCCCAAAACGTAAAAAAACCAGGCTTGCACCTGGTTAGATTCCCATTTTATAATCATATTCTTTTGCTTTATCTGGTTTTGCATTTTGATATTCTGTTTTTATAAATGGACGCATTGATGGTTGTACATCTCGCACATAGTGAAATCCATTCAATTTCTTCGTAATCTCTTCGACCTTTTCTTGGTCACAATAGAAAATGACATATTTCATTTTTTTAGAGACATATTGTACATTTCCAAAACGTCTCAGTTGCCTTGCAAACTTCAAAGAAGTTAGCCACACAGCTATTCCTTGACGGTTTCCATTCTCCATAATGTCGTTCTCCTTTTTTATCTTGTACCCTAAGTCTAGCATGCCCCCAGTAATTAGAGCAACTTCATACCGGAACTTTTTGTTAATTAATCATTCATTCTTTTGTACCTCTTATATAATGAGTGACAGTTGGAAGAATCATCAAAAATGAGATAAACTAATCAAAAGGATAAAGACGGGTACGTAGACAATTTCGATACATAAAAAGGTGGAACAATTATGGACCTTACTATTATTTGGGGAAAATTCATTTCGATCCTTGAAGAGGATTCTTATATTCTAGAAATAGAAAGAAAAGTTTATAGTGGCTTCCCTTTTCTCTATATTTCCACTTTCATAGAACAAGAAAAACTAGATGACATTTTATTTTTATCCGCAGCCAAAGTGATGAAAGGGAAACGTCTCCAGGCAGATATTTTGTTTGTTAGAAAACAAGACGGTGTATTTGTATATCGAATGCGTTTTTATGTACCGAATGAAAAGTTAGTTTGCTGCGGAAGAGGTTGCAGAGATTGTATTCGATTTCGCACAAAATAAAAAAAAGTGAGCGCGCATATTGCCGCTCACTTTTTTTAACCACAACTGCAACCTCCACCAGATCCGCAGCCTCCGCTGCAAGACATTTGATCAAAATAAGGATTTCCAGTAGGAACTTTGATCGTTTTTGAAATAGAGTGAGCAATGACTTCACTAACTTCATTTAAGAGCATTTCCAGCTCTTTTTCTGCTTTTTTAAAAGCAGCTACAGATTCATTTAAGTCTAGTTCACGCTTCACTTTACGGATCTCAGTTGAAACCGTATCATAATCAGGGTGATACCGCCCGAAACGTTGAACCTCTTCATGCTTTTCTTTCATTGCAGAAAAGCGTCTAATAAGATCTTGGGCAACAGAATCTCTCTCTAAACTTTTCTTTGCACCAATATAATGAATAAACACATCGGAATGTGTGATAGATTTTGCAAGTTCTTCTGATTGATCCATTAATTCAATGGTAGTCATTGTAAGAAGCATAATGACACCTCCTACCTGATAGTATATCATGACTTTCGAGGAAACACATCAATTCCGCGCTAGTGTATCTTCATAATGAAACTCCATTTCTGCCTGAGACACTTCCTTAACTAACGAAAATTCTTTTAGATCGCCCATTAATTTTATTAAGGCAAGGTCTTTTTGTTTAGCCTCAATCATCACATCCATCTTTCTTACAGATCCTTGAATCACTTGAACAAACCTTTCAAAACGATTGGCGTCAATATAATCTGCATGTGCTCGATCACTTGGTCCATCTTTCGGACTTGAAATATGCATCTTTACAGGTAGGGGACTATGTTTCCAGGTCTCAACCACTCTTGTCCATAATGTTTGTAGATCTTTTTCTTTATGATGTACATCAAAATGGTGCAAATCAAAAACGACCGGTATCCCCAATTTCTCTCCCAAATAAAGAGCGTCCTCAATCGCATAATTTTTATCATCATTTTCTAAAATAAGCATTTCTTGAAGAGCAATTGGAATATCTGCAAAATTGCTGACGAATTGTTCAAGTCCCCCTTCAACCCCTTGCTTTTTTCCTCCTATATGAAGAACGCAACGATGTTTCGGATCTATATTTAACCCTTTTAACAACTTATAGTGATAAAGCAATTGTTTAAGTGCGTGCTGAAACACTTCTTTTGATGACGAGTTTAAAACCACAAAGTGATCTGGGTGAAAATCGACTCTCATCTTATTTTTTGTTATTAGATTCCCTAGCTCTTCTAAGTATGGAGCTAACGCTCGTTCATACTTCCAGCCATCTGTCAGAGGATGGTTAACAAGGGGTACAAGCCGTGAAGACAATCGAAAGAAATGAATGCCTTCAGCCTTATTATGTTTAATCAGTCTCATACAGTTTTCCACATTTGAAATGGCAATTCTTTCGAGTTTTCTAATCGCTGCCTCTCGGTCAGCGAGCTCTGTAAATTGTTTCACCGTCATTGTTTGAGATGGCGATGCATGCTGAAGCTGTTGACTCATTGCGACATAGCCAAACCTGACTTTTAAGGGGTGGTGTGATTGGAGCATTGA
Organism: Alkalihalophilus lindianensis; assembly: GCF_032843265.1. Classification (NCBI taxonomy): domain Bacteria; kingdom Bacillati; phylum Bacillota; class Bacilli; order Caryophanales; family Bacillaceae; genus Alkalihalophilus; species Alkalihalophilus lindianensis. The sequence continues at coordinate 115,478 of NZ_JAWJBA010000004.1, read as the reverse complement.
CAACCCCCTCCCTTCCGTCTATAATTTTTTCGACTACTACTACGTCCTTATAAAGAAAAGGTGGATTTCATTGAACTTCGTCACATTTAATCCTTTCCGTACAATCGGAATTCCAGGAATAAAATATGTTAAGCCTGAACATCTATTTGATGAACGCGAAAAAATAAATGAAGCAGACGTCTGTCTTTTTCCTGAGAACTGGCAAGTGAATGCGCTTGTTTATGGAATGAAAAAAAATATTTTTCCAAGCATCCAATCGATTCAACTTGGATTTAATAAAATAGAAGTGACCCGTGCCCTATGGAGTGTATGTCCTGAACATGTTCCATTTACACAAATACTTGGGCGGAGTGAAGAAAGTATTCAAAAAGTATTACGAGACTTTACATTTCCCTTTGTAGCAAAAGAAATTCGAAATTCAATGGGAAAAGGTGTTTTTTTGATTCACAATGAAGTTGAATTCAGGGACTATGCTGAAAATAACCCTACTTTATATGTACAAGAATACTTGGAGATCGATCGTGATTTGCGCGTGTGCTTTGTAGGAGATGAAGTGATTGCAAGTTATTGGCGAATAAATGAAAACAATAGTTTCCACAACAATGTGGCTCAAGGTGGAAAAATTTCATTTGAAGACATTCCAGAAGAAGCTGTTGAACTTGTTAGTAAAACAGCCCGCTCGTTAGGAATTGATCATGCTGGATTTGATCTTGTTTTTGCAAATGGTAAGATGTATTTCCTTGAATTCAATACACTCTTTGGTAATCAAGGATTTCATCAGCTTGGTATTTCGATTGAACAAAAAATTCATACCTACTTACAATCAAAATTTATGGGATCATAATGGTTACTGAATCCTCAACGCCGTACCTCGTTTTATCATTTTTTACCAATTCTGCGCGGACGGTATGTTCACCACTATCGAGACCTTCAATGACAAAGCTTTTAGTGAATAATGTTTCAATATGAACGTCGTCAATATAAAGTCGGTAGTGACCTTCACCTTCTTGGTGAGTTGCTCCGACTTTTTCTTCATTTAGAACAACCTGTTGAATTAGGCAATCCATGAACACATCTTGTCCTTTAATAGCATACGTCATTGAGATATCTGGTTCGTCTTTAGCCGCTACAACTTGAATAATCGTGGTACGATAAAGTGACTTCACTCTAATCTCCTCTTCTGCAAAAGCATTAGGTACGATTGCTATGAAGTTGATCAACATACTCATATTTATAATGAAAACGACATTATAAAAAATCTTTATCACGTCACTATCCCCCATCTACAAACTCTCTCTCCTACAGATTGTCACAATCGTTGCCAAAATATGTACTCTACTCTTTTCAAACCTAAAAAAGCACAAAGACGGCTTTGATTACTGAAGCGGCCCTTGTGCTTGCGCAACGGTTTGCTGACCCATCTTTAACATTTCAATCATCATCATCGCAAGTCCCAAATGATTTTGCATTTTTTCTACCCTTTGTGGAATCGTTTTCCCATAAAAGAAATTTGCTTCTTTTTCAAGTTCTGGTATAAGACCTGGATCTCTCCCCAGCTTTCTATACCAGATAGGGTTCTGCCTGATAAACTGCCTTAACTCTGGCCTTTCATTTAGGAGTTGCTGTATCTCCATTCTCACTCTCGATTCCCCTCCTATTAATCACGTCTGAATGAAAATGGATGATCTTGATTTGACCTGGTTTGAGGACTATTAGGCTGTTGGAACGTTTGCATTACATTTTGAACATTAGATAAAACAGAACTAAATTGCGCTAAATGATTTTGTAAGTCTTGCACATTAAAGCGTCTCATCATGTTCATCACTTGTCCGAGTGTATCTGTAGCTGTAGAATCTGCATTTTGTGCTGTATTAGCCCCTTCAGCTGTATGATTATCTGTAGCAGCATTAGTGTCGTTAGCACCATCTATTTGATACGCTCTCCATTGCTCATGCTCAGGTCCTAAAACAGACCACTCTTCAAAGAACTGTTGCAACGTTTTCTTATTTGATTTAATCTCCTCTACCATTTTTGGGTGCTGACGGACGAATTGTTTAAACTGTTCGACGGAAGGATGTATGCTTTGTTGTTGTGTCATTCCCATCCTCCTCCTTTTCTTTTTGCTTATTCTATTAACACTCTCTACCCTTCACTATCATCCTATCCACTTGCCCAGTCCAATGTGCATCTTTTTTCATTGCGAGAATGTTTTTCTTTTTGCTACAATATCCTTACGCTATTATTTAAAACTGGAGGCAACTGATGACCAAAATTTTAAAGAACCAACTAAACGATCACTTTCAAGAATTGCTTAACTCCTCTAACGAAGAAGAATTACAAGTATTATCTTCACTACTAAAAGCTTATGATGACAAGAAAAACAATAAGTATGCAACCTACTTATCGGCTTTAACGCAAATTAAAACCCGTTTTTTAGAAAATGGTGATTATGAAGTATTACTCCCCATCCAACCTCTCATCAATAACCCCTTAAAGATGGTACATGGAGGCATTACTGCTACTCTTCTTGATACAGCAATGGGCTCATTAATAAATCGAGTGTTGCCGGAAGAAAAAGCAGCGGTTACAGCTGAAATGAATGTGCACTATATTAAGCCCGGCATTGGAGAAATATTACGTTGTGTTGCCCATCTATCTCATCGAGGTAATAGCTTATGTGTAGCCGAAGCGAAGGTATATGATGATAACCAGAAATTAATCGCTATGGCTACAGGTACATTTGCCATTATTAATAGACCTCAGTCACAATAAAAAGACCGGGCGCTGGCCCGATCTTTTTTCATCCAAATGGTGTCATAAAATTTTGTGTATAAAAGTCTTTGTATACCCCGACTCCCAACTCCGTAAATTCAGTGTGTAGTACATTTACTCGGTGACCTTCACTATTTAGCCAACCTTCTGTAGCAGCTAGGCCATCCACATACTTAGCAGCAATATTTTCACCCGCTAATCGATATTTTACTTCTCCCCGATCAAAGCGATCTGATAATTCTCCATAATTGGGGGATGTATGTGAAAAATACTGTGAGGTTTCCATATCAAGGCTATGCAAATAGGCCACATCAGATACTTCTTCACTCCACTCAAGGGGCTCTAGTTCATGTCGATCCCTTAATACATTTGTAAAAAAGAAGATTTGTCTTTCTTGTCCTTCTTCAATCTCTCTCCACTCTTCTTCAGTATATTCTTCTACTTCTAAAAGAGATCCTCGATAGGAAATGGAATAAGGCCGTTGTTTAACTAATAATTCATCTGTTAAATATCGTATGCTTGAAAGCTCGTTTGTATGGACATCAAAATAAAGCTGAATCCATACATCATCTACTTTAACCAGTGGCCGCATTCGTACATCTTGCTCCGTTAATTGGAATTGATATTGATTACTATCAATCTGTAACTCTACTTGTCGACTGAAATCATATTGTTCATTCAGCGCTTCATAAGACTCACCTAGTATGGTTTCTCGATTATCAAGACTGGACCATGTTAGAAAAGTTGTGACTACCTCATCATCTTCTACACCAATAAGGGTGTAATACTGTGAATTTTCATATGCCCACCATTCATACCCAAACGAGGATGGATCCTTTCTTGTCGGCTCTCCATACTCCTGAACGATATCAGAAGTTTGCATTCCAATTAGAGAGTCGTCTAATGAAGGTTCAATCGTTTCTTCTTCGGCAGCTGGTTCGTCCACTTCTTCTTTCTCTTCTTCTACCCTCTCATCTGTCTCTTCTTCCGGAGATAAAATCAAATCTTCAGCAAGTTCAGTTATATCAATTTCATTAAAAACAATTTGATCTTCTTCATCCGAAAACCAGTTTTGAACACGATCTTGAAACATAAATTCAAATAGAGCAACACATAAAAATAAAGCTATTACCATTGCAATAAGAAGTTTTTTTAGCATTTAGCTTGTCTCCTCCATCCCCTTAATTCTACTAATTCTTAACCTTTCTCTCGTTTCCTCCTACTAAATATGTAAAGTTATGATTTGTCTTGCTTATGTCATTGTGAAATAAACTCTATATGTATCTTTTTCTCTATACCTTAAGCCTTTGTCCATAAAACATTCACCAATATCCGTTGCAACAAAAGTCTTTTCATACTATTATTAGGAGGGTACAGTAAAGACGTAGTTGAAATAAGGAGGGTTCTTGGTGAAATTTGAACAACTAAACATCGCAGATAAAGAAGTGAAATTTGAAACATTAAGACATGCAGCAGAATCGGTCGGATTGGTACATGCTGGACAATGGGACTATGAACGCGTAACCTTTGATTACAAAATTGTTAATCAAGGAGATACATACTATCTTCGAGTTCCTGCTTATGCAATTAAAGGTGACATTCCACACGATGACGCCATTGTTAAACTAATGACACCGATCTTAGGGAAGCATTACTACCCACACGGTGTTGAGTATGATGGGGAAACATTCCCTAAAACAATTATTGATAAGTGTACTAAGAAACTTGAATTACTTCAAACTAATTTAGATGTAAAATAATCTTAAAGCCAGGTGGGGAATTCCCACTTGGCTTTTTGTTTTCACTTATTCATCTGTCTAATGGTTACAATTCGCAAGGAATTATTTCCACTCTTCGTTAATTCAAAACGTACATCACGTTCTACTTCATGCGTATTACCCTGTTCAGTAATTTCCACTTTTTCGACCGCATCGACATACAATTCACCCTCTTCATCTTCATAGACAGCTTGCACTTCAAAAAGAAGCAGCTCTTTTTCATTGCCTTCACTATGTGAATCGGTAACATAACGCCTTAATGAATGATAGAAACTATTGTTCGTGATGAGATAGGGTTCTAACCCATTAAAATTCCCCGTCTGATATGCCTCTACCATTTTTTCTTTATACTCTCCTACAAAATGCTCTGCCTCTTCTGCACGATCATCCGTAATACGTGTAAGGTCAGCATCATTAGAACCACACCCTATTAATACAAGGATCATTATAAGCCAACTTAATGGCAGTCCCCACTGTTTGTTCATCTAAACCTCACCTTTGTCTTAAAATCATATTATTCATTATCTCACCCATTATATCACATGAAAATCCGTTGAATTTCCATTGGTCAGAAGGATTTGTGAACAAAGTAAAAGAATTAATTGCATATACTTGTTCATGTTTTCATGTTCATACTATAATAAAGATAAGCTTTTACGTAGTAGAGAGGGGTTTCAAATTGGCAGCTTTCTTCACTAGACGCACGACTTGGATTATCGTTTCAATACTTATTCTTTTAGTTGCTGCATATTTTATTTTACCAGTATCCCTTCCTTTGGTTGCCGCTCTTTTAACAGCACTCATCCTTACACCAGCTGTTAATGCATTACAACGGAAGACCAATATTAAACGAAATGTTGCAGTTATGCTTGTCTTCACTGTTTTCGTCGTTTTCATCGGATTAACCGGATACTACCTTGTAACCAAAGTTATTACTCAAGGTACACAAATTGTGGAGAATTCGCCACAATACATTAGTGATATCAACCGAGCTTGGTTAAACTTCCAACGTAATTTAGAAGAGAAATATGAAAACCTTCCTCCTGAGTTGGTCCAAGAAATTAATATCACAGTTACAAATACTTTAAGTGACCTTCGCTCAAATATAAGTGATCGCAACTTAATTCAAGACATTACTTCGTTGGTCTCGAGTATTCCAGGTTATCTTGTGACCTTTCTTGTTTATTTAATTGCATTGTTTTTATTCATGCTTGAGCTTCCTAGGTTACGAGAAAAGATTTATGGTTATTTCTCTGAGAGAACAAAAGAAAAAGTTAACTTTATGACGTCTAGGCTTTCATACGTTGTATGGGGATTTTTTAAAGCACAGTTTTTAGTAAGTATTATTATCTTTTTTGTAACGTTAGTTGGTCTATTATTTATCGCGCCAGAAGTAGCTCTGTTAATGGCCTTTATTATTTGGTTAATTGATTTTGTACCTATTATAGGCTCTATTGTGATCTTGGCACCTTGGGCGATTTTTCAATTAATAGTTGGAGATGTTAACACAGGTTCTAAGCTTCTTATTTTAGCCGCTGTGCTACTGATTATAAGACGTACAGTGGAACCTAAAGTAATGGGGCAACATATTGGTCTATCTCCACTAGCAACATTAATAGCTATGTATTTAGGCTTAATGCTCTTTGGAGTCATTGGTTTTATTATTGGACCGCTTCTTGTCATTGCCTTTACTTCTGCTAAAGAAGCCGGAATTATTAAATTCAATTTCAAGTTATAGTAAAAAGCATCATGCCATCAGGCATGATGCTTTTTTAATAATACGGTGAAATCATTAAATAAACGATAACTCCGGTTAAGCTAACATATAACCAAATAGGCATAGTCCAACGTGCTATTTTACGATGACGCTCATTTTCCATATTCCAAGCACGAGCCACAGATGTAAGCGCAAGCGGAACAATAATTGCTGCTAATACGATGTGGGTAATTAAAATAAAGTAATAAATTCCAGCCATTATTCCTGACCCACCATAAGGCGTTGAAGCCGATAGAAAGTGGTGCCCTACATATGTGACCAAAAATAGAGTAGTCGTAATAAACGCAGCGTAGATAAAACGGCGATGAACTTTAACGTTTTTCTTTAATATCGCAATTAAGGCCCCTACTAAAAATAAGAAGGTAAAGCTGTTAAAAATCGCATTCATCATTGGAAGGATCTTTACATCAAAAGCATTAAAATTATCATATCCAGGTAAGCCAGATAATAATATGACTAACCCATTAATAACAATTGTTACGATAATAATAAAGGGTTTATAATTTCTTTTCTTGAACGTAGGATTGTCTACTGCTTGTTGCTCATTCACCTCGGAAAACTCCTTTCCTTCAATCAATCTTTTCTTCTCTATTATACATGATTGTCCCTAACTTTTATCGAATCGGTTTGTCACAATCTCTTGAACAAAAAAGCCCTCATTCATAAGAATGAGGACTTTTGACAACTTAGTATTTAGTTACCCCTAACAATAGCATTAATGCTGCAATTGTCGGAACCGTAATGAAAATACCAGAGATCATAAACGCATTTGCCCAACCATGGTCTTTATCCTTCATGTGCATAAAGAATAATAATTGAAGAGAAAATTGAATCACGGCTAGAAGGAAGATAAATGGAACTGCAAATGAACGTGGAATTATATCCGATGCAACAGCCATAAATGACATCAATGTTAAGAAAATCATTAAGGCAAATACTACGATTTGCTTACGAATTTCCTTTTTAATCTGACGTCTCTCTTCGTCTGTCATCGCACTCTTATCAAATGATTGACTCAAATTATCTGCCATGTGATCAACCTCCTACTCCCATAAGATAGACAACTGTGAAGATGAATACCCACACAACGTCGATAAAATGCCAGTATAAACCAGCAACATAGAACTTAGGAGCATTAGTTAACGTGATACCACTCTTTCTGTAACGAATAAGAAGAACCATGATCCAACTTAAACCGAAGGCAACGTGGGCACCATGCAAACCAACAAGTGAATAGAATGCCGAGGCAAATGCACTTGTAGAGAACCCAAATTCATAATCAGTAACATAGTGATGGAATTCATAAATCTCAAATCCTAAGAATGCAAGACCTAATACAACTGTGATCCACATCCAAATCATCATTGCTTTGAAGTTATTTTTCTTCATCGCAAACATTGCCAATACACTTGTTAAACTACTTGTTAAAAGTAACATTGTCATGATAAACACTAGGTCTAGTGCAACGAGATCAGCTGAAGTAGGACCATCAGCTGTACCTCCACGAAGTCCTAAAAATGTACCAAAGAATGTTGCGAAAAGGATGGTTTCACCACCAAGGAAGAACCAGAAACCGAGAAATTTATTTTTCCCTTCAAGTGTAGCCCTCTCTGGATGAGAAGGAAGACCTTTTGACGTATCAACTGCACCTGCCATTTCTTAGTTCCCTCCTTTCTTTAATTCCGCTAAGTCAGCTTTTACTTGTTCAGCAGGAATGTGGTAACCATGGTCTTCTTTTACTGAACGTACGAACATACAACCGAATGTAATAACTAGACCACCAATAGCTACAATCCAAGGGTTGATCAGTGGGTTATCCATGTTAAGCATGATTAAACCAAACCCTGCAAAGAACAAGCCAATTGACATGATGAGAGGTAAGATTGAACCGTTAGGCATGTGAATGTCTGTAACAGGCTCAGCTGGCTTCATCGTGCCATCACCGTGAATTTTTTCATAGAACAATGGATCAAGAGAACGAACTTGCGGAGTTTGTGCAAAGTTATACTCAGGAACCGGAGTAGGAGTTGCCCACTCAAGAGTACGAGCATCCCATGGATCTGCAACAGTCACACGCTCACCCTTGTATGCAGAGTAAATCACGTTAATGACAAGTAAAATAACACCAGCAGACATGAAGAATGTACCGATCGTACTAATAAAGTTAAACGCATCAAGTCCTTGGTCGCCAAGGTATGTGTAAACACGACGTGGCATACCCATTAATCCTAATAAATGTTGAACGAAGAATGTTAAATGGAAACCAATGTAGAAAATCCAGAAGAATAATTTACCTAACGTTTCATTCAACATATGTCCAAACATTTTCGGATACCAATAGAATAGACCCGCAAATAACGAAAGTACGATACCACCTACAATAATGTAGTGGAAGTGAGCTACTACGAAGTACGTATCATGGTATAAGTAGTCCACAGGAGCCATCGCAAGCATTACCCCAGTTACCCCACCAAGTACGAAAGTCGGAACGAATGAAGAAGCAAATAACATCGCTGTGTTAAATGTAATCTTCCCGCCCCACATCGTAAATAGCCAGTTAAAGATTTTAATACCCGTCGGAACGGCAATGGTCATCGTTGCTACAGCAAAGATTGAGTTTGCAACAGGACCCATACCAACTGTAAACATATGGTGAGCCCAAACCATGAATCCTAAGAAAGCAATAATCATAGTCGCGAATACCATCGCTGTATAACCAAATAGACGCTTTCTTGAGAATGCAGGAATAACCTCAGAAATAATACCGAAAGCTGGTAACACTAAGATATATACCTCAGGGTGACCAAAAATCCAGAAAATATGTTGCCATAAAACAGCGTTACCACCCATGCTTGGAATGAAGTATTGAGCCTCAAACAAACGATCTAGCATTAATAATGCAAGACCTGCAGCAAGTGGTGTGAATGCGAAAAGAATTAATGTAGACGAAATAAATGATGTCCAAACGAATAATGGCAGGCGCATCATCGTCATACCTGGTGCACGCATATTAACGATTGTAACTAAGAAGTTAATCGCCGAAATAAGTGTACCAATACCTGAGACTTGTAAACCTAATACATAGAAGTCAAGTCCAAGTCCACCGTAATCACGGCTTGAAAGTGGTACATAAGCTGTCCAACCAGCATCTGGTCCGCCACCAAAGAACCAACTCAAACTTAGTAAAAGTCCACCAGAAAAGAAGATCCAGAAACCGAGCGCGTTGACAAACGGGAATGCAACGTCACGAGCACCGATTTGTAGTGGAATAACGTAGTTCATAAATGCAAACAATAATGGTGTGGCTGCTAAGAATAGCATAATCGTACCGTGCATCGTAATAAACTCATTAAATGTTTGACCACTTAAGAAGTTCATTTCAGGATACATCAGCTGAATACGCATAAATAGCGCCATTACACCAGCTTTGACAAAGAAAAGTGTCCCTGCGATCAAATACATAATCGCAATCTTTTTATGGTCAACGGTTGTTAACCAATCCCAGATGACACTTTTTTCTTGTTTCTGTGTAGCCAATGGGTTTACCTCCTTCTAAATCAAGTTCGCTAGTCTTATTCCATTACATTTAAAGAACGCAGATATGCAATAAGAGCTTCCATATCTTCATCACTCATATCAGGGAATGCAGGCATTTCATTACCTTGTTTAAGAGATTCAGGATCACGAATCCAAGCTTCTAGATTCTCGTCTGTATTCTCAAGGTATCCAGCAATTACTTCACGCTCACCAAAGTTGGTAAAAGTAGGACCTGCTGCAGTTCCAGCTCCACCTACTGCGTGACAGCCGATACAAGAATTTTCTTCAAACACTGCGCGACCTTGGTTTGCAAGCGTTTCAGTTGGTTCTTCAACCTCAGCTGTCATACCTTCAACCCAAGCATCGTATTCATCACGCTCAAGAGCGATCAGTTTAAAGTCCATCAAAGCATGTGAAGGACCACAAAGCTCAGCACATTTACCTTTGTAGACACCAGGCTCATCTGCTTCTAACCACATATGATTAGTAATACCAGGAACGGTATCAATCTTACCACCTAAAGCAGGTACCCAAAATGAGTGCAATACATCTTGTGCATGAAGTTCGAAGATTACTTTCTCTCCCACTGGAATATATACTTCTTGCCCAGCAGTAAAGCCTTCTTCTTCATAGTCAAATTGCCACCAGAATTGATGACCTGTTACCTTAATGTAAACAGTATCCTCGCCCACTTCTGGGTCTGGTTCATTATCTGCAAACATAAACGTACCAGTAATTGTTGGTACCGCTAAGATGATAAGCAGAATAATAGGAATAACTGTCCACGTAATTTCAAGTGCCGTATTCCCGTGAACCTGTTTAGGAATCTCGTCGTCACCAGGCTTGCGACGATATTTTGCAAGAATGATGAAAAAGATTGCAAATACGACAATACTCACAAGGGCCATGACAATTATTGAAAGAATCATATTATCATAAATCCATTGTGACTGAGGACCCTTAGGATCAAGAGCCGTTAGGTTTTCCTCCCCCAGACACCCTGTCAACAATAGGGTTAAAAATGAAAGAGGTAGAAAACGCGATGCTGTTTTCCAAAGTTTCATCTGACAATCCAACCTCACTTTCGTCAAGTAGTTATGACTACATAAAAATATTTATCATCAAAAATTCACCTCTAATTACTAGAAATGAACAATGACCATAAGAACAAAAAGAATCGTTAAGTAATTTAACGAATAAACAAACATTAGTCTTGCCCACTTAATATCGTCTTTCATCTTAAATCCAGCAATCCCAAGGGCAAGCCAACCTACCCCAAGTACAGCTGCAACGACAGTGTAGACAATCCCAAATGGATAGAGCATTAACGAAACTGGCAATAAGGCAGCAACATACACAACCATTTGTCTTTTCGTCATCTCAAACCCTGCCACAACTGGCAGCATCGGAATTCCAGCTGCTCGGTACTCTTCCACACGCTTCATTGCTAGTGCTAAGAAGTGTGGGGGTTGCCAGAAAAACATAATAAAGAATAGCAACCAAGCATACATATGAAGACTTCCATCAATTGCAGCCCACCCAATTAATGGCGGTACAGCTCCAGAAAAGCTTCCTACAATTGTATTTAATGTAGTTGTTCTCTTGGTCCACATAGTGTAGAGCACTACATAAATAAACAAACCAATTAAACCAATTACTGCTGCTGTTGGAGTTGTAAGCGCTAAAAAGATTATTCCTAAAGCAGCCTGCCCAAGTCCAACAAGTAATACATGTTTAGCAGTAAAGCGACCTGTTACAGTTGGCCTTTCTTTTGTTCGCTCCATGAGGTGATCAATGTCACGGTCAATGTAGTTGTTTAGTGTACATCCACCTGCCATAACTAAAGCAGCCCCTAGAAGCGCAAAAATCATTGTTCCAAGATGCGTGGTAAAGACTGCACCTGTATAAACAATTGCCAAGTAAATTCCGGCAAAGGTTGTAATTAAATTAGAAGTAACTATCCCCTGCTTTGCTAACACAAGATAATCTTTCCATGATTTTTGCTGAACGTCAGCAACTGATGAATCAGGACCAGCTTCGATTACATCTGTTGCATCGATGGCTGTATTTGACTTATTCATCAATTCTTCACCCCCTTTGTAGAATGAACCATTCGTACAGACATTTCTACAAAAATAAATTAGGCGTCATTATCACACCTAATATCTGTCACAATCACATTATATCTCAAAATCTTATTTGTTTCAGCAAAATCACGAGTTTCACATTTTCTTCACATTTGAAATTCGACATAAAATATTCACGGTGAGGAAATTGACTTTTATTTGCTTTATTTTTAAGATCAGATGAGACAAATGTTTTTTACTCTTGCTTACTCTAGCATAAAATCAGATAATTTTATAGAAGGAAAGGTGAATTTAGTGCACAAACGTTTGAAATTATACAGTGTGATTACTTCTATTGGGATACTAATTGTTCTCCTACAAGGTGCACTCGTTACAAAAACCGGGTCTGGTGAAGGATGCGGAGCAACTTGGCCCTTGTGTTTTGGTGAAGTTATTCCAACCAGCCCTGCAATTGAAACGATCATAGAATATAGTCACCGCATTGTCTCTGGTTTAGTAGGTGCCATGGTCATTATCCTTGCCATCTGGGCATGGAAACAGCTTAAACACATGAGAGAGGCGAAAACTCTTTCCATTGCAGCGGTCGTTCTTATTATCTTTCAGGGATTACTTGGAGCTGGTGCAGTTGTCTTTGGTCAATCAAAAGCCATCTTAGCGCTACATTTTGGTATTTCTGCTATGTCGCTGGCATCTGTGGTACTTTTAACCATTATTGCTTTTGAAGACGGACGTCAAAACCAAATAGCTCCTAAAGTTAGCAAAGGATTTAAATACTATGTATTTTTCGTCATTACTTATTGTTATGCCGTCATCTATTCAGGCGCCTATGTAAAACATTCAGAAGCGACATTAGCTTGCGCTGGTTTCCCTTTATGTAATGGTCAATTATTCCCCGGGTTATCAGGCCCGATAGGAGCACATTATTTCCATAGAGTGGTAGGAACGCTTCTTCTTATTACATTGCTTATTCTTATGATTTGGACGTTATCACGCTATCGTCATCACCGTATACTCGTGTGGACAAGCGTTTTAGCCTTTTTATTGGTAGTTGGTCAGTTTGTTAGTGGTATTTCAGTAGTATTTACTCAAAATGCTTTATCTGTCGGACTTATTCATGCGTTAATTATTTCTATATTGTTTTCAACGCTTTGCTATATGACGATGATTCTTACAAGACCTTCTAAATGAACAAAGAAAATGACAGCATAAATTGCTGTCATTTTTTAATTTCTTACCTTTTAATTTCGCTTTTATACATCTTTGCTCTCTTTAAATAGAGCTATCGCTTTTTTTCTTTGTACACTATGATCAATTGTAGGCTCTGGATAATGCTCCCCAATCACGCACTTGGACTGTTGTTGTTCTTCATTACTCATTTTCCAAGGTTCATGTATAAAATGCTCAGGGACACCTTTTAATTCCGGAATATATTTACGAATATAACTCCCGCTTTTATCAAATCTCTTTGATTGAGTGACAGGATTAAATACTCGAAAATAAGGTACTGCATCCGTTCCAACGGATGCAGCCCATTGCCACCCACCTATATTAGAAGAAGGATCATAGTCAATAAGCATTTCTTCAAAATAACGTTCCCCCAAACGCCAATCAAGTAAATAATCTTTAACGAGAAAAGACGCTGTAATCATTCGGAGACGATTGTGCATCCAACCTTCCACTTTTAATTGCCTCATACCTGCATCGACAATGGGATAGCCGGTCTTACCTTCTTTCCAAGCATTCAACCTTACTTCATCTTGACTCCATGGTATTTTGCGATAATCCGACAAGATTTCTTCTTCCTTACAATTCGGCTCATAAAAGTGAACCATTCTATAAAAATCTCTCCACGCTAACTCTTTAATATACGTTTCGGCACTATGTTCATGTTCATCTGCTTCTGCTTCTAATACTTGATTGTAGATCGAACGAACGGATAGTACCCCTGTTTTTAAGTAGGGTGATAGCCGACTTGTACCAGTCATAGTAGGATAATCCCTATGACTATTATACGTACTTAACCTTTCTTCTATAAAAGTTTGTAATCGTAAAATAGCCTGATCTTCTCCAATCGCCGACCACTTTCGTGGACATGTTTTAACTAGGTCGATGAACTTTTTTTCTGCCTTTTCATCTATTGGCTTACTTTTTAGAAAGTATGACCGTAGCATGTCTTCTTCTATTCGTTTTGGTACTCTTTTATTCTCACTAACCCACGCTTTATAATACGGTGTAAAAACTTTATAGGGGCTACCATCTTTCTTTAAGACTTGATCAGGCTCTGTTAAGTAGAAGTCTTCAAAATGATACATAGGAATGCTCTTTGCTAGCAGATACTCCGTAGCAATTTGATCACGAATTGCCCCTCTTCCGACTCGATCATTATTGACAAACAGTGCTTCAAGTTGTGGATGTGCTTGTATCATTGATTCAAGAGCATCCTCGATTGTTCCAGTCAGAATGTAGAGGTCTCCCCCCATCCTTTTAAGGCGATTTTTAAAATGTAAAACCGTTTGAAAAAAATAATCATGATGAGTAGGTTCAGTCGTTGCAGTTTCAGGGTCTAAATAAAAAAAAGCAATAATCTTACCATTTATCTCCTCAGCCATTTCAATAGCATGTACTAATGCTGTATGATCGTGCAACCTGAAATCCCTTCTAAACCATACCGCTACTTTTTTATCCATTATAACCACCTCTACATTCAACAAATAAACAACAAAACTTATACAAAAATGTTATAACAAGTGTGAATGTTATACAAGAAATAAGACACATCCCCTCATTAATTGAGTAGGCTGTGTCTTTTTATAGTTAGGCTAATTCAATTAATAAATCACCCGTTAGAATAGGGTCTCCATCATTAACATAGACCTCTTTTACTTCTCCGTCAAAGGATGCCTGAACGGTCGTTTCCATCTTCATTGCTTCCGTAATCATCAAATGATCACCTTTTTTGACTTTATCACCTTTTTGTACCAAGGTCTTTACGACAGTCCCTGGCATTGATGCTCCAATTTGATTAGGATTATCCTTGTCTACTTTAGGTCTAGATACTGCAGTTGAGGCTACATTCATATCTTTTATAATAACTTCACGAGGCTGGCCATTTAGCTCGAAGTAAACAATTCTTGTTCCGTCGTCTTGTGGCTTTGATAAGGAAATAAATTTCACAATCAATGTTTTTCCTTTTTCAATTTCCACTTCGATCTCTTCACCTAAGCGCATTCCATAAAAGAAGGTAAGCGTATCAAGTACTGATACATCTCCGAATTGATTTCTAAAGGCTTCGAACTCCGAGTAAACTTTCGGATATAAAGCATAGGAAAGCATATCATGACTAGTCACCTGACGCTCAAGTTGTTTAAATAGCTTTTCTTTAATCTCCTGGAAATCAACTGGTTCCATATGCTCGCTCGGTCTACCTTCAATAGGTGGGCGCCCTTTTAGGATAATCTTCTGAAGTTTTTCAGGGAACCCTTGGTAAGGTTGACCTAACTGTCCTTCAAATAACTCCACAACGGAATCTGGGAAGTCTAATGATTCACCACGATTATACACATCTTCTTCTGTTAACTCATTTTGAACCATGTATAATGCCATGTCACCAACCACCTTAGATGATGGTGTGACTTTTACAACATCGCCAAACATATCATTGACTGTTCGGTACATCTTTTTCACTTCATTCCAACGAGCTTCCAAACCAACTGCTTTTGCTTGTTGTTGCAGGTTGCTGTATTGCCCACCTGGCATTTCGTGCTCATATACTTCCGTATGTGGAGCATTCATACCACTTTCAAATCCAGAATAATATTTTCTCGTTCCTTCCCAGAACTCACCAAGTTGTTCAAGGGCATGGATATCAATATCAGGCTTTCGTTCAGAATGGCTCAATGCATAATATAAGCTGTTTGCGCTTGGTTGAGACGTTAGGCCTGCCATTGAACCTACAGCCACATCTACAATGTCCACACCAGCTTCAATAGCTTTAGCATACATCAACAATCCATTCCCACTCGTATCATGAGTATGGAGGTGAATCGGAATATCTACTGAATCTTTTAAAGTAGATATTAATTGATAAGCTGCTTCTGGTTTTAACAGCCCTGCCATATCTTTAATTCCTAGAATATGTGCACCTGCTTGCTCAAGCTCTTTAGCAAGGTTCTTATAATAGCCAAGATCATATTTAGATCTTGCTGGATCTAAAATATCTCCTGTGTAACAGATCGCTGCCTCTGCAATCTTATTATTGTTGCGAACAGAATCAATGGCAAGTCTCATACCTGGAACCCAGTTTAAACTATCAAAGATACGGAACACATCAATACCTGCGCTGCTAGACTTAGCAACAAATTCCTCGATTACGTTATCAGGGTAATTTTTGTATCCAACCGCATTTGAAGCTCGTAGCAACATTTGGAATAAAACATTTGGAGCTTGTTTACGCAGTGTTAATAATCGTTCCCATGGATCTTCATGTAGGAAGCGCATTGCAACATCAAACGTTGCCCCGCCCCACATTTCCATCGAAAATAAATTAGGAAGCATACGTGCAGTAGGCTCAGTGATTTGTTTTAAGTCATGAGTACGTACACGTGTTGCTAATAGAGATTGATGTGCATCACGGAAAGTCGTATCAGTGAGCAACACATTTTGTTGATCTTTTACCCATTTCGCTAATGCTTCTGGGCCTTCTCTATCTAAGATCTGCTTCGTTCCATCCGGAATAGGCTCCGTTAATTTAAGTTTAGGAACATGTGGTTTTTCTAGAATTGGTTTTTTCGTTTTTTCAAGTCCTGGATACCCATTAACAATGGTCTCACCGATAAATGAAAGCATTTTTGTACCACGGTCTTTGCGCTTTGGAAATACAAATAACTCTGGTGTTGTATCGATAAACGATGTATTGTATTCACCATTTAAGAAACGCGGATGTTGAACAACATTTTCTAAGAAGGCGATATTCGTTTTAATTCCACGGATACGGAATTCTCTTAAGTTTCGTAACATCTTAGCAGCTGCACTTTCAAATGATAATGCCCACGTTGAAACTTTAACCAATAACGAATCATAATATGGAGTAATGACCGCACCTTGGAATCCATTCCCTGCATCAAGTCGTACACCAAAGCCTCCGCCTGTACGATACGCATTGATTCTTCCCGTATCAGGCATAAAACCATTACTCGGATCTTCCGTCGTAACTCGAGACTGAATCGCATATCCATTACAGACAATTTTCTCTTGTTCAGGAATGCCTAATTTATCTCCATGTAGCTTTTCACCATCTGCGATAAAGAGTTGTGATTGAACAATGTCAATTCCTGTAACCATTTCAGTAATCGTATGCTCCACTTGAACTCGTGGATTTACTTCGATAAAGTAAAATTCTCCATTATCTGTAACTAGGAATTCCACCGTTCCTGCGTTCACATAATTAACTTTTTCCATCAACTGGACGGCCGCTTCACAAATTCGCTCTCTTAGCTCAAGATCAAGAGACACACTTGGCGCAATCTCAACTACCTTTTGATGACGACGTTGGACAGAGCAATCACGGTCGTATAAATGAACCGTTTGTCCATGCTTATCAGATAAAATTTGAACTTCAATATGTTTAGGGTTTTCGATGAACTTCTCTACATACACTTCATCATTACCAAAAGCCGATTTCGCTTCAGACTTTGCTCGCTCATAGGACTCTTTCATTTCAGCCTCTGAACGGACAATTCTCATCCCTCGACCGCCTCCACCTAAAGAGGCTTTAATAATAAAAGGATATCCATTTTCTTCACCAAATTTCGCAACCTCTTCCAAACTAGAAACCGGTCCATCGCTACCAGGAATGACTGGTAAATTTGCTTTAATAGCTTGCGTTCTAGCTTGGACTTTATCACCAAACATAATTAGGTGTTCTAGCTCTGGACCAATGAAAATGATCCCTTCCCCTTTACAGCGAGTTGCGAAATCAATATTTTCCGATAAAAAACCATAACCTGGATGGATTGCATCAACATCATGTAACTTAGCTACTTCAATAATGTTCTCTATATCTAAGTATGCATCAATAGGCTTTTTATCTTCGCCTACCAAATACGCTTCATCTGCTTTATATCTATGGTAAGCACCCGCGTCTTCTTTAGAATAAATGGCCACTGTACGAATATGTAATTCAGTGCACGCACGAAAGATTCGTATGGCAATTTCACCACGATTAGCAACTAGTACTTTTTTGATATTGGTCAATCCGTTCATATACTTCCTCCTCCACTCTACTTCTTTATCTTTTTTATATTTCGTTTTGCTTGTCTTCTAGTATAGTAAAAGCTTTATCTATTTTGCAAATAGTTTTTAGACAGTTTCGATTTATTGCGCAATAAAACGCTCTCAACTTTATGTATGTTTAGCATTTCTTCGTATAAAAATAAAAAAAGCCAAGCCCCTTTTGGATAGCTTGACCTTTTCTTATTTACGTAATGATGCTTCATGAAGAGCAGCTAGCTTTCTTTCAAGTTCATTAAGTAGTTGCTTTCCTTCATCTTCCCGAACAAGCTCAAGGCGAATGGCAAAGTCAATTTCTCTAGACAAACCAAACATCTGTGTATCTAAAACCTCTTCATAAAGAGGACACTGTGGCATCGTTAAATTTTCCATTTGCACTTCAATAAGCTGTTGGATTTTTTCCGCATCGGATTTTAGAAGGGCATACGCTCTTTCTTTATGTTCACTCACCATGTCTTGAGACACGCTGTCCCCTCCTTACATATTAATATCCTTGCATTAATAGTATCTTTTAAACCAAGAAAATGCAATGATTTTAAATCTCAATTAACAATTTAAGTGCAAATGATTTTCACTATCACTAGAAAATACTTAAATCATAATAACTAGATATCGCTTCGAGCAACTTCATTCCTGCCACACTATTGCCTTTTTCATCAAGAGCTGGACCATAAATACCTATCCCTATCTCATTAGGTACTGCTCCAACAATCCCTCCAGAAACTCCACTTTTAGCAGGGATCCCTACCCGAATGGCAAATTCACCAGAAGAATTATACATTCCACATGTCACCATAAATGTCTTAACAAGTCTCGCAATTTCAAAGGGAACAATCTCGACCCCTTCTTCATTTCTCCCTTTATTTGCAAGCACATAACCAATCCTTGCTAGATCATCGCAGTTTACTTCGATTGCACACTGTTTAGTATAAAAATCAAGTAGTTGATCAACATCTTCATTAATAATTCTGTACTGCTTCATAAAAAAAGCAAGTGAACGATTTAAGTGAGCAGTATTAAATTCGGATTGAGCAACCTCGCGATTATAAGTAACACTAGGCCTGCCACACATATCTCTGATCAGTTGAAGAAGCCTCTCTAACCTTTCGTCCGTCGACTCCCCTTCAATTAGATGACTAACTGCCAATGCTCCAGCATTAATCATCGGGTTAAGTGGTTTAGCGACAAGTGATTCTAGCTTTGCAATTGAATTATAAGGGTCCCCTGTTGGCTCCATACCCACCTTATCAAATACGATTTCTTCTCCATGATCCATTAATGCTAAAGCCAATGTTAAGACTTTTGAGATGCTTTGTAGGGTGAACATTTCAGAAGAATGTCCTGCAGAGAAACAAGTTGAATTTCCATCATAAATCGAAACAGCTAAAGTATCTTGATTGGCCTTCGCTAATGCAGGAATATAATCTGCCACTTTCCCATTTGCTGTGAATGGTTGTACTTCTTTTACAAGCTTTTCTAATTGTTCACCATATTGACAGACCACAGAACACCCTCCAATAGGTTATTTTCTATTATTATAACCAAATGTGACAAAAACATGGTAACGCTTTATACTTGAGAAGATGATCAGAAAAAGAATGGAGGATGTAAGAGATGGAGGAATTTGTGTTTTTTATTGAGGGGAAGGTTGATCACCCTTTAACGATTGATCCAAGCGTATGGATTTTTGATGAACGTAAAGTTGATCTAACTACATATTTTAGCGAAGAAAGAACGTTTGAAGATCAAGATGAAGCTTATACTAAGGCGATATCTGAACAGTGGGACAAAGAAATTATTGAAGGTTCAACACCTCCAAGACCGGATTCAAATGATAATAAAATTAACTACAATAAAAAAGAGTTAACAACCGGGTCCTTTGGGATGCCCCTGGCTCCGTTTATAAAAAATGTAAAACCGAAAGAAGAAGTAAGTGAGGTTATTATTGAACAATTAAATGGTGAAGAATTGACAATTACATATGAAGAAGCAGTGGAAATGATTGTAGGATTCTCGCAAGAAGGCAGACCCTTAAAAGAAACTGGACCTATTCACTTGTATTTTGGTGACGGCTCAAATCAAGCTTCTCCCATTACTCACGTAAAAAAATTAACGTTAAAATAAGGAACGATGACCTCGCTTATCTAAGAGGATAAACGAGGTCAATTCTTTTTCTTTATAAAAGGTCGGCTGCTAACTGAGCCAAACCAGATCTTTCCCCTTTAACAAGCTTCACATGCCCACTTACTGTTTGCTCCTTGAACTTTTCAACAACATAGGTCAATCCATTATTATACTCATCTAAATATGGATGATCAATTTGTTGTGGGTCACCCATTAACACAATTTTACTTCGTTCTCCAACTCGCGTTAAGATCGTTTTCACTTCATGCTTTGTTAAATTTTGCGCTTCATCAATAATAATAAATTGATCTGGTATACTTCTTCCTCTAATGTACGTTAATGCCTCAACTTGAATCGATCCCATCCCTGCTAAGATTTGATCAATCTCACCCGGCTTTTTCGTGTTGAATAGAAATTCTAAATTGTCATAGATCGGCTGCATCCATGGTCTTAACTTCTCTTCTTTTTCTCCAGGTAAATAACCTAAGTCCTTTCCAAGAGGTACCACGGGTCTAGCAACGACTAGTTTTTTAAATTTACCCATATCCTCAGTTTGCATTAAGCCAGCTGCAAGAGAGAGTAACGTTTTACCAGTCCCCGCTTTCCCAACCATCGTAATAAGGCTTATATCATCTCTTAAAAGAAGTTCAAACGCCATTTTTTGTTGAACATTCCGAGGCTTAATCCCCCATACTTGATCAGGATCACTTACAAATGGCTTTACCTTTTTTCCATCAGGTTCTACTTTACCAATAGCCGAACTTGAGCTACCAAGTGCATCTTTCATGATGATAAATTGATGAGGGTAAAAAGGATGCTTGGTCAATTCTGAGATCGCTAGCTCCCCTTGTGAATAAAAACGCTTCATTACATCTTGATCGACATATATTTCCACATACCCAGGGTACACTGAATCGAATTCAATTACTCGATCACTTAAAAAATCCTCCGCTGGTAACCCGAGTGCATCAGCTTTCACCCGAACAAGAGCATCTTTGCTTACCATAATGACTTGTTTTCCATTTTCCCGTTCGTGTTCTTCAAGCATTAAGTTAAGCGCTACAGCAATGATACGGTTGTCGTTCGACATTTCTGCAAAGGAATCTTTTAACCGTTGAAAAGAGCGATGATTCAACTCAACACGCAATTTCCCTCCTTCATCTAGTGGCACCCCCTCATGCAATTTCCCTTTTGTTCTCAACTTATCTATAAGTTTCGAGAAATGACGTGCATTCCTACCCACTTCATCCATGTATCTTTTTTTGGAATCAACTTCTTCTAAAACAACGGCTGGAATTACCACTTCATTTTCTTTAAAGGAGAAAATGGAGTGAGGGTCCTGTAGTAGTACGTTTGTATCTAAAACGTAGATTTTATTCAACATTCCGCCTCCTGACTCAAGTATCGTTGCGCTGCTTGTTACTAATTTATGCTCATTACCATGATAATGTACTCAATTTGTTTTACTCTTTCTCATTATCACTATATGTCTTAGTCCCAAAAGTTAGACGAGGAATCTAGAAGTGAATAAAGTTTTAAGAGAATGCAATTCATCAATTAAACAAAAAACGACTCACGCTAATGCGTAAGTCGTTTTCCTTTAAGATTCAAATGCTTTTAGGGCCTCCATTACTTGACGATCAAGCTTTGTAGCAGCATCGGCATCATATGTTTTATCATACTCTGGATTTTGAACAATTTTTGCCCCATAAAACATCACATCACGGACCTCTTCTACCTCTACTTCAATTAATGACAATTTCAACGGAACAGATTCTATCTTCTCTGCTGCAATAGTAGCTTTACCTGACACTGAATAAGTGGATCCATTCGCAATAATCGTCAAAACAACACCAGGCTCTTCTTTAATATTTGTAATGATACGAGACCGTTTATCGATTGCAAACCGAATCGCTTTAGTCGAAGGGGCATATACCCAAGAGATTGCATTAACATTAGGTGATTTCTTTTCAAAATCAACCGTCGCAAGCGTTACGTATCTTTCTTTTTGCAAAAGAGGTAATAGTTCAGTCGTTAATTCATGTTCTACTTGATTGGCCATCTTCATCCCCCCATTAGTTCAATTATACCTTATTAGTATACTATACCTACATTAAACCATTTTTAAAACTTTCTTTTTTTCACAGCTCCCTTTACAATGAAATAAGAATGATTATTATAGGATTGATAGAAACGGAGTGGTAGAGTCATGAGAGTGAAATGTGTACTCTGTGATAAAATTGACAAAATAGACGACCAACTCCCATTAGCGAAACGATTACGCAATCGACCCATCCATACGTATATGTGCAATGAATGTGATGAGCGAATTAGGGAACGGACGTTAGAGAGACAAGCTAGCGGCAATTTCACTTTAACGTATAAGACCGAAAAAGAAAGCGAGTGGTTATAAACCACTCGCTTTCCTGCTGTCTTATGCTTCTTTTTTCTCTTCACGGTGTCGGTATAACCGATAACGATATATACCTAGCACAAGTGCTGAAATGAGAAGAATAACAATAATCGGCGCACCAAAGGCAAATTCCATCAGCCATAAAACAAAGCAACCGATAATTAACATAATGTAGACAACTACCCTCTTTAAGATCGGTAGCTCTCTTGCAAAGCCAAGATTAAAAACCAATATAGCCAAAATAACGATGGCTAAATAGGCTAGTAGGCCATACCATGGATTCTCAGCAGTTGCTTGCATCAGCCAAGAATAGCCTTCTAAGTTCGCCTCTTGTAACTGTTGGTTGTCCAAGGATCTCCCAACCTTTCTTACCTATTATTGCTTAGCAGCTAGTTTATTACGTTTCTCATTACGTTCACGTTCAGTCTTAATTAAGATTTTTTTACGTAAACGGATTGATTCAGGTGTTAACTCACAATATTCATCCTCGTTCAAGTACTCAAGCGCTTCTTCAAGAGTCATAATACGAGGTCTCTTCATTGTAACAGTATTATCCTTATTAGCAGAACGAACGTTGGTTTGTTGTTTCATCTTCGTAATATTTACCACAAGGTCATTATCACGTGTATGTTCCCCAACAATCATGCCTTCGTAAATTTCAGTACCTGGCTCAACAAAGATTGTACCACGGTCTTCAACTTGCATAATACCATATTGACTCGCTTTTCCAGTCTCCATAGAAACAAGAACACCTTGACGACGTCCCCCAACTTGACCTGCAGCCATTGGTTGATAGCTATCAAATGAATGGTTGATGATACCATATCCACGAGTTTGAGAAAGGAATTCAGTTGTGTAACCAATTAATCCACGTGCAGGAACCATAAATTCTAGACGAACTTGTCCACTACCTGTGTTTGTCATATTGACCATTTCACCCTTACGCTCACCTAACGATTCCATTACAGCACCTGTATATTCTTCAGGAACATCAATTTGAACTCTTTCTACCGGCTCACATTTCACGCCATCAATATCACGGATAATAACTTCTGGTTTCGATACCTGAAGCTCATACCCTTCTCGACGCATGTTTTCAATTAGAATCGATAAGTGTAATTCCCCACGTCCGGAAACGACCCAAACATCAGGTGAACCTGTGTCTTCAACTCTTAAACTAACATCCGTTTCAAGCTCTGAACGAAGACGCTCTTCGATTTTTCTACTTGTCACAAATTTCCCTTCACGACCTGCAAATGGGCTGTTGTTAACAAGGAATGTCATTTGAAGAGTGGGCTCATCAATACGAAGGATCGGAAGAGCTTCTTGATGGTCAACAGGACAGACTGTTTCACCAACGTTAATTTCCTCCATACCTGAAACAGCAATCAAATCGCCCGCTTTTGCTTCTTCAATTTCCGTACGTTTTAAACCTAGGAAACCAAATAATTTCGTAACGCGGTATTGCTTAACAGAACCATCAATTTTCATTAGAGAAACCTGTTGGCCTACCTTAATCGTTCCACGGAAGACACGTCCAATACCAATACGACCTAAATAGTCATTGTAATCAAGCATTGTTACTTGGAATTGAAGAGGCTCCTCACTATTATCAATTGGAGCTGGAATTTCTTTGATAATTGTCTCTAATAAACATGTCATGTTATCATCTTGCTTTTCAGCGTTCATACTAGCTGTTCCATTTATTGCTGAAGCAAATACAACGGGGAAGTCTAATTGGTCTTCGTCTGCTCCAAGGTCAATAAATAAATCAACTACTTCGTCTACTACTTCATTCGGACGAGCAAAATCACGGTCAATTTTATTAACAACAACTACTGGCGTTAATTTTTGTTCAAGCGCTTTTTTTAATACGAAACGTGTTTGAGGCATACATCCTTCATATGCATCAACAACGAGTAGAACACCGTCTACCATTTTCATAATGCGCTCTACTTCACCACCAAAGTCAGCGTGACCTGGTGTATCCATAATATTAATTCGTTTATCTTCATAGTTAATTGCTGTATTTTTAGCAAGGATGGTAATTCCACGCTCTTTTTCTAATGCATTAGAGTCCATTGCTCTTTCTTCAACTTGCTCATTTTCACGGAATGTACCCGATTGTTTTAAAAGTTCGTCAACCAATGTTGTTTTACCGTGGTCAACGTGGGCGATGATTGCGATATTACGTATATCATTACGATGTGTCATTAAATTCTCTCCTTATTTGTTGATTAACTGTCTAAGTATAGCACAAATTGTCTTATAAAAGGCAACTGGATTCTAAAGGATGCTTTATCTTTAACGTATTTGTCACAATGTCAGGGTTTTTCTTTCTCTCATTTCACGTTACACTTATAGATAGTGATTCAATCTTAGGGGGATATGTATGAAAAAGGAGAATGTACTGTTTTTATTATTAGCAATTATTACTGTCATATGTATTATGAGTATCGGTGTAGCTGTTGCTGAGCGAAGTATTATTATTGCATTACTTTCTGTAGTCGGAATTGTTATTGCACTATTTTTAGGAATTTCTTTGCGTAAAAAAATAAATGAAGTCAGTGAATAATTGATAGATTAGTGAAATAAAACAAGCTTGAGAAGGAATGCTTCTCAAGCTTGTTTTTTTTATTAATATTCTTCTCCAATATAAATGGAGATAATTTCTTTATGTAAGTGCGGTTTTGATGCAAAAAGAGTACCTGAATCTGTTAATGATAACGGATCACCTTGAAAATTAGATGCGACACAGCCGACTTCATTTAATATGATCATTCCAGCAGCGTAATCCCATGGAGATAACTGAACGCTTAAATAGCCATCCAGACGATCCGAAGCGACATAAGCCATTTCTAGTGCAGCTGATCCATAAGAGCGGATACTTCTTACATCTCGAACCAATGCTTTAAGTGGGTTGCGATATGGATTCGTCTCCTCCACTACCCATCTTGCATTTAATCCAATAACGGATTCATGTAAGGGACGTTCTTTTACTGGTGGAAGTTCTGCCCCATTAAGAAAAGCACCCTTTCCTCTATGAGCATGAAATAATTCATCACGCATAACGTCATAAATTAAACCTATCATACCTACTTTGTTGTGATAAATCGCTACAGAGATTGCAAAATTTTGTTTTTGATGAATAAAATTCATCGTTCCATCAATCGGATCAATAATCCAAACCGTTCCATCTAAAGATGGTTCCTCATCCGAAATCCCCTCTTCACCTAAAAAATAGTGTTCAGGAAAAGCTTCTTGAATTTTTTCATAGAAAAAAGCTTCAATCGCCCGATCCACTTCTGTCACAAGGTCATCAGGGTTTGATTTAGATTCAATATCGATCGGGCCAGCCAATGTCTTTTTGATTTTATGACCTGCTTCATATACCCAATTTGTAGCAACTTTCTCAAGTTCTAACCAATCTACTGACATGATGCTGCCCCCTTTGACTTCACTACTTCTATTTAATCTACTTCCATTATGACACAACTTCTTATGAATGAAAACGGAGAAGCGTTTCTCAAACAGTAGTTGATTCTAATTTGGCAGAAATAGAAAAAGAAACGAAGATCACCTCCGTTTCTTTTCAATATGCATACTTTATTTAATTTAATATTTTTCTATTTTGGAGCTGTAAAAATTCTTTTCTTAAGGATTCAAGCTCTCTCTTAGCATCATTTATCTTAATCAAATCTTCTTTTAACATGGCATCATGTAGTGTCATTAGCTCATAATCAATCTCTAGCCTAAGGACTGGCATTCTCTTCTCTACATCCATACATTTAATCTCTTGAATTACTTGCTTCATTGCCCAACACCCCTTTTTGATTAGAGTTTAGCAGATAGGATAAGTTCGAAAGAGATCCCACTAAATTTACTGAAAATTTAGTTATTTGTATTATAGCATATGTTAAGACAAGATAAAATGCAACTAATGTTTTATTATTTTATGAATTTTCTTACTGCTCATTAGGGCTTGTCTTATGATTATCTATGTTTGTTATGGTAATATTAGAACACAAGAAACTCAGGAGGCTGAAAAAAATGACTGTTGAAGGTTTCACTCAAAAAGATTTTGACGTATTCAAAATAGAAGGCTTAGAACCGCGAATGGATGCTTTAAAGCAGCTTATACGCCCAAAATTTGAAGCCCTAGGTGAAGAACTCTCTCCAACCCTATCTTCTATAACAGGTGACGAAATATTTACTCATGTGGCTAAGCATGCAAGAAGAAAAGTGAACCCGCCCAATGATACATGGGTTGCATTTGCTGCAAATAAGCGTGGCTATAAAAAATTACCACATTTTCAAGTAGGATTATTTGAAACTCATTTATTTGTTTGGTTTGCTATGATTTATGAAGCACCTGCTAAAGGTGAGTTCGCTGAGAATTTATTAAAAAATCCAAAAAAATGGATGAAGGATTTACCTGAAGATTTTGTATGGTCGATTGATCATATGAAACCAGATGCCATTAAACAAAGTGGCCTTTCCGTGGAAGAGTTCACATCTATGCTCGAGAGATTACGTGATGTAAAAAAGGCCGAGTTGCTTTGCGGGATTCATATCGATCGAAATGATCCTATTTTAGAAGATGGAGAAGCTCTTGTTAAACGAATTGAGCAAACTTACCAATCTCTTCTTCCGCTTTATAAAGAAGCACAACATGCATCGGTTCCTTCTTAAAAAATAAAAGGCTGACCACTTCTTTAGACGGTCAGCCTTTTAATTCATTTCATTTTCACAATCGATTTTTCTTCTTGTTCTCTAGCTTGTTTAACCGTGTGATAACAAGATACATTTGCCTGCTGTTCAAATTCTTTAAACACTTGTTTCTCTTCACTTTTTGAAGGGACAATTTCTTTAAAGCGACGATACTTACTTAATATTTCCTCACGCCCTATACCCTTTTGATAGGCCTTTTCAATTGCTTGAAAAAATTCTACTACGTCAATCACTTCTTCTGTTGACCAATCTAGGGAGATCGGCATATTCATTTCCATATTATTTACCTTCTTTCTCTATCTCTCACTTTAGAAACATCATTTCCAGCGACTTCTGATTTGCATTCCTTCATTAATCATTCGATCCATTAATTCTTGCACAGACGGAACATCTTGAATACGGCCCATCACCTGTCCTGCCCATCCAAAACCTTCTTCTTCCTTACCATCATATATATAGGCTTTGTTGGCTTCACCACTAATATACGACTTTAGTGCTTCATATGTAGGAGTCTTTTGCTCAATTTCTAAAATTTTATCCGTCCATCTATTTCTTAGTGCTCTTGCAGGTGCTCCGATCGAGCGCTTAATCACTACTGTATCTTCTTCAGATGCATGAACAAGTTGGTCTTTATATAGGGAGCTTGCATGCACACATTCCTTCGTTGCGATAAACCTAGTCCCCATTTCAATTCCCTCTGCTCCAAGAGCCAATGCAGCCATCATACCACGACCGTCCCCGATCCCACCAGATGCAATCACAGGTATTTTAACAGCATCAACTACTTGAGGGATTAAGACCATCGTTCCTGTATCACTACGCCCCAAATGACCACCGCCTTCTTGCCCTACTACCATAACTGCATCTGCACCTAATTCTTCTGCCTTCTCCGCCTGTCTTCTAGCAGCCACGAGCACTAGTGTTTTTATCGAGGTTCCTTTTAACATGTTAAAAATTGGAGTGGGGTTCCCACCTGTCATTGATATGACTGGTACATCTTCATCAATCGCCACTTGCAGCATATGCTCGAACGGTCGACCATGTTGACCTATTGCAAAATTAACACCGAAGGGCTTAGACGTTTTCTTTCGAACGGCTTTTATTTCCTTTCTTAATGCGTCGGGAGATTCTAGTGACATCGCGGTAATCTGCCCTAGTCCGCCTGCTTCTGAAACCGCAGCTGCAAGTTCAGAATAAGCAAGATAAGCAAGTCCCCCTTGGATAATCGGATATTCAATTCCTAATAGTGCTGTTATTCTTGTTTCCCACATGTAAATTCCTCCTACGTTATTATTCAGACTAGATTGGAAACGCCTTCAATATTATAAAGAATAGTCTGACTTTTGTTTTTAATTTTACCATAGGTTCTAAAGAGTGACACCGAATAACCTAAAATGAAATTGATTAAAATTTGTTTCTATGCAGAATGGGCTTAGTTTTGGTATACTCAAATTTGTTTTAGAAAATGATAGGCACGATTAACATAAATGAGGTGAACCTGTTGTCACAACAAGAAAGAACACCCCTTTTTACTGGGGTGAAAAATCACGCAGAAAAAGACCCGATTCAGTTTCATATTCCCGGACATAAAAAAGGAACTGGAATGGACCCTGAATTCCGAGAGTTTATAGGAGAAAATGCTTTATCTATAGACCTTATTAATATAGCTCCACTGGATGATCTTCACCATCCACATGGGATCATAAAGGAAGCACAGCAACTTGCAGCTGAAGCATTCGGAGCAGACTATACATTTTTCTCAGTTCAAGGTACAAGCGGTGCGATTATGACCATGATTATGTCTGTATGTGGTCCTGGAGATAAGATTATCGTCCCAAGAAATGTTCATAAGTCGATTATGTCCGCGATT
Source organism: Alkalihalophilus lindianensis (assembly GCF_032843265.1). Taxonomy (NCBI): domain Bacteria; kingdom Bacillati; phylum Bacillota; class Bacilli; order Caryophanales; family Bacillaceae; genus Alkalihalophilus; species Alkalihalophilus lindianensis. Next base: position 86,101 of record NZ_JAWJBA010000004.1, on the reverse strand, counting down.
ATATTCTCAGGAGCAACACCTATCTTCATTCATCCTGAAATTGATCCAGACTTAGGGATCTCTCATGGGATTACGACGGAGTCTGTTGAGAGAGCTCTTGAGGCCCACCCAGATGCAAAAGGACTTTTGGTTATAAACCCTACTTATTTTGGTGTATCAGCAAATTTAAAGAAAATTGTAGAAGTGGCTCATTCTTATTGTATTCCTGTTCTTGTTGATGAGGCTCACGGCGTTCATATCCACTTTCATGAGAAACTGCCATTATCAGCGATGCAAGCAGGTGCGGATATGGCTGCAACAAGTGTTCATAAACTCGGGGGTTCAATGACACAAAGCTCAATTTTAAATGTTAAAGAAGGCCTTGTTTCTTCTAAAAGAGTTCAATCAATCATTAGTATGCTGACAACAACATCTACTTCTTATTTATTATTAGCATCACTTGATGTAGCAAGAAAACGGTTAGCAACCGAAGGACGAACATTAATTGACCAAACCATTAAATTAGCTGAGCAAACACGAGCCAAGCTAAATGAAATTCCAGGAATCACATGTGTAGGAAATGAAATTCTAGGTACGAAAGCCACTTATGACATGGACCCAACGAAACTAATCATTTCTATAAAGGAACTTAGCCTCAACGGTTATGAAGTGGAAAATTGGTTACGTGAACATTATAACCTCGAAGTTGAGCTATCAGACTTATACAATATTCTCTGCATTGTCTCTTTGGGTGATACAGAAGAAAAAACGAAGGTTCTTGTTGAGGCATTGAATCAGCTATCAAAAACTCATCAGCGTGCGGAAACCCTTTCACCTAAAGCGGTGTATGTGCCAAATATTCCCACGTTAGCTTTATCACCAAGGGATGCTTTTTACGCTGAAACTGAGGTCATTCCCTTCTCCCAATCTGCAGGGAGAATTATTGCTGAATTTATAATGGTCTATCCACCAGGTATTCCTATCCTTATTCCTGGAGAGATCATTTCACAAGAAAATTTATCCTATATTGAAGAGAACCTTCAGGCTGGTTTACCTGTTCAAGGACCAGAGGATGAAACCTTTACAACATTCAGAGTGATAAAGGAACATCAGGCGATTAAATAAAAAACAAAAAAAGCATGCAGCTTATGACATGAGTACAGGCTGCATGCTTTTTCTATTATTTTTGCTTTTGAGTAGATTTACATTGAATACAGTTATGACCTTGAGCATAAAGTTTTGTAACCTTTTCACCTTCGAAATGTTCGATTGTCTTATTGCAGTTTTGGCAAATGATTGTACCCATTAGAGCATCCCCTTTATGCGTTTTTGTAAGCGGTTTATTTTCTATACACTTATAATAATATGTCACATTAGATTCGTCAACCATTAATTTGTATGTCACATTTATTTATTTACCCTTTTAATATGTCCTACATTTAAAACCTATATAAATAAGGAGTCTGCCTAAGGCAAACTCCCTATTTATAATATTTATAATTTGATTCGATAAAACGAGTTACTTCTTTAATAAAAACTAAGTCATCTTCTGAGATCTCATAGTTTGCAACAGGGATCTGAAAAGAAAGGACCCCAATTAGATGATGGCCATAATAAAAGGGAGCGATGATCAATTGCATCTCACCTTCCACTTTAAATACCATTCCCCCTCTAATAGCTGCAATACTATGAAGACCCTCTCCAAAGCTTATAATGACTTCTTCACAAGGTGATAAGCCAGCAAAAGCAACTTGGATGAAACGATCGACCTTCGTTTCATATAAACAAACAGAAAACTGGTTATTCATGTTACTTACAAGCTTATGTACAATACCATTGTAGAAATCTGTTAATGTTCTAGCATAGTCAGGTACAGAGCCTACTGCAAGTCGTAACTCATCTAGTAGTTGTGATTTATCAACCAAGCTCACGACCCCCTAAAAAATAATCATAAACCGATCAAAAAGTCAGTTTATGATTAATAGAATATCATATTATTCAATTAAATAGGGTGTAAGCTTCAGTCGACTCTTGTCGATTATTACTCCCAAATTCTTAAAAGTACTTCCCTCACTTCTTCTTGACTCAGAGGTTTCCAGAAAAGCTCACCATAAATCAACAAATCTTGGTGAAGATGAAGTTCTGATAGGTCTTGATTAACGGCTCCACTCGTACCGGAGTTACCTACATATCCGATAATGGTTTCAGCATTCACCCGATCTCCTACATTTAGATCTTCAGGAATATTATCTAGATGAGCAAAACGATTCATTACTCCATTAGGATACTGCACCCATACTTGTCTTCCTCTTAAACGGTCAAAAATGTACTCAGGTGTTTCTCCGTACTCAGCCGTTAATGCTAAGTCCTGATTTCTCACTTCTGGTGAAGGGTACTCCTCGTACTCTTGATCTGCTCGGACTACAATTCCCTCTCCCATAGCATAAATTGGCGTATCTGTATTTATGTTTCCACCAGAAGAAAAGTCATACCAATCAATTCCTTCATGAAAACCATTACGATAAGCTCGAGGTGCACCAGGAAGGTGAGTAGAGACCGTACTTACCTCAGCACCTGCAATCGGCTTCTCAAGAAAGTCTAAATAGGCTACCATCTGATCAGCATTCCACTCTTCAAAATTAAAAGCTTCAGGTGGTCCCCCTACTGCTTCTGTAGGACCAAACCAAGAAAAACTAGCTGCTTCTTCAGAAAATGTTAGAGGGGTATTCAAGCCTTCTTCAATGAAAGCAGTTGGTAAATAAACTTCATCTTCCTCATTCACGATTAGGTAAATACGATCGGTAGCTAGATATTCGCCATTTCTCTCTAAAACGGGAACTTCATCGATTAAATAAAAATGATCTTCATCTACAGTGATCTCTAGTGTCCGGTGCAATTCATCAAAACTGTAATCCCCACCTGTAATTTGTATCAAATCATCAACCTTAAACCTCGCACCATCTTCTTTAATTTCAATAGGAAGTTTCGCCACATCCTCTTCAAGTTGAGGACCCTCCAAATTATCTTGTGTGGGATCTTCTTCGGTTGTTTGCTGGCAACCTGATGTCATCATAACTGCTCCAACGAGGAACATACCTAAAATAAATCGTTTCACAATCCTTGCCTCTCAATCTTTATTTTAATATGTCTATCATTCTTCCCTTAATGACAAACAATAGACGTTCTTAAAGCATTAAAGGATTTATTCTAGCCCTTTAATCTCTTTAGGATCAATGATTCTATAGCCCTTTTCTTCTAGGCCATTGACAATTTCATCAAGAGCCTCCATTGTCCATTGTCGATCATGCATAAGTAGGTTAGCTCCCTCTGTTAAATAAGGAGTGTTGACCATAATTTCGGCCAATGCAGCAGCTTCCATATAATCAGCTTCCCAATCATACCCATACGTCCAGTTCATCAAGACCATGCCCTCGTCTTTTACTACCTGCTCAGAGTAATCCGTATTAGCACCAAATGGGGCTCTAAAAAACCGTGGTCGTTCACCAATTATGTCTTCTATCAAGTCATTTAATTGAACAATTTCTGCATATTGATCTTCTTCTGATAGATCTCTTAAATTTTTATGATTCATCGTATGATTCCCAATTTCAAAGCCCATTTCATAAATTTCTTTAAGCTGAGCTTGTCCCTCCTCACTATTTATAAAATGACCATTCACAAAAAAGATTGCTCCTGCTTCAAGGTCCTTGAGAATTTTCGCCATTTCGACACCATGCTTATCAGGGGCATCATCAATTGTAAGAAGAACGACATTCTTTTCTTCTTCACCTAAAGGTTCAACTTTCCAATTAGATTCATTAATTTTATACCCTTGATTAATTTGATCATCTACCTCTACTTGCTCATCAACTTCCTCTTGATCTGGTTCGACTTCTTCATTTGATTCAGAACCATCATTTGATTCATCATGTTCCGTAGTTTGATCAGCTTCACTATTCGCATCTTGTTCGTTCGTATCAACTGAATTATTGCATCCAGCCATAATTAAAGCCGCTATTAATATAACAGCAATTAGACTCATTATCCCCCTACTCATTTTCGAACACTCCCTCACTCATACTAGACCTTGTAAATCATATCAAACTTTTTCCTAAGTTGGTAGATGTGTATAACTTTTTTCAACATGATTCATACTAACGACTAATGATGTCTAGTTGTAAAAAGAGGGATTCCATGCGTAAAAGAGTCATAATCGGTAGGAGAGTAGTGAAAACTGGATTAGCTGTTTTTATTACAGCTCTCATTTGCCATTGGCTTGACCTACCTGCCACATTTGCTGTTATTACTGCAATTGTAACAACAGAACCAACAGCAGCAGATTCGCTTAAAAAAGGATTGGTTCGTCTACCTGCAGCATCAATCGGGGCCGTATTTGCTATAGTCCTTGATCTCTTATTGGGCCAATCAGCGCTAACTTACTCATTAGTCGCAATGATGACGATTATTGCTTGTTCAAAGTTAAAGTTGGATACAGGAACACTTGTTGCAACATTAACCGCTGTAGCTATGATCCCTGGAACAACCGACCATGTTGTTGTCGACTTTGTGACAAGAATGTCAGGTACTTCTACAGGCATCATAGTATCTACCTTGGTCAATTTTGTTATTCTGCCTCCGAAATTCGGACCTATACTTGTAGACAAAGTAGAAACTTTATTTGGGGAAACAGCTAAAACATTAGATTTAGCTGTACGTCACCTATTACATGAAGAGGATGAAGATCGTACACATTTTTATCGACAATTGCATACCCAACTAGCATCAACGTATCAATTAACCCAATTTCAATATGATGAATGGCGATATCGCAAATCCAATGAATTTGAGCGTCGGTCATTTGGATTTTTAAAAAAGAAACTTGATTATTTACATTTAGTCTTATTTCATATCGGTAAACTTTGTCACATTCGTTTAAATCATCATATCTCTAATGAAGAAAAAGAGAATATGATGCTGGCCGTTCATTCATTTAAACAAATTATTGAAGATCCTCTACATCAAATGGCTACAAATCATCACGTAATAATAGAAGATTTAAAACGAAAAAGGGGAATGAATTATACGAGCGAGGAGACACTGTCTTTAATCACCCATGAATTAATCTCTCTTCAAAAAGTAGCCGAAGAGTTAGCAAGCATTACAGCTGATGAGAGAATGTTCTCTATCCAAGAAAAGTCTTATCCAGATTATATCTTCAAACAGCCTTTTCAATATGAATAATGAAAAAATGTCAAAAAATATGTTTCGAATTAGCTAAATTAGGCTAAAGAATATAGTCTTCATGCAAATTAGCTCACATATGCATATCTGTTGTCATTTTTTATCGAACTATGTTAGGTTAGAGTTTGTGAATAAAGACACAAGCAAAAAAATGAATAGGAAAGGTGTTTTTTTTATGAAAAAGCTTACGCCTGTATTTATTATTTCTGTATCTATCGCTCTTGCATTTATTTTGTGGGGCGTATTTGCTGCGGAAAACTTAGAAACTGTGACTCAAAGTATCCAAGGGTTCATTACAAATGAATTAGGCTGGTTCTACCTACTTGCCGCAACTGGTTTCTTAATTTTTTCTCTCTATTTGATTTTTAGCCCCTACGGAAAAATCAAACTAGGTAAACCGGATGAAAAGCCTGAATACAATTATTTAACTTGGTTTTCCTTCTTGTTTACTGCTGGTATGGGGATTGGTTTAGTCTTTTGGGGCGTCTCAGAACCAATGTATCACTTCTTTGAACCTCCAAGTGCTCAACCAGGATCAAATGCCGCAGCTGGAGAAGCGATGCGTTATTCAATCTTTCACTGGGGCTTACACCCATGGGCAATTTATTCTGTGGTAGCACTCGCTTTAGCTTACTTTAAATTTAGAAAAGGTTCACCTGGGATTATGAGTGCTGTTTTTCACCCATTACTAGGAGATCGAGTGAACGGGAAAATTGGTACGATAATTAATGTAATTGTAGTATTTGCAACTATTTTTGGTGTGGCTACCTCTCTTGGATTTGGTGCTGCGCAAATCTCAGCTGGACTTGCTTACCTAGTCCCAGGAATCGGATCTTTGAGCGATGTCGTATTGCAGTTAATTGTCATATTAATTGTCACTGTTCTCTTTATGATTTCTGCTCAAACAGGAATTAATAAAGGGATTCGAATTTTGAGTAAGGCGAATGTTTACTTAGCCATTTTACTTATGTTATTTGTACTTTTCTTTGGACCGACCAGCTATATCATGGGTGTATTCACTCAAGGTGTCGGAAGTTATATTCAAAATTTAGTTGGAATGAGCTTTAGATTGGACGTTTATAACCCTGAAACAACGTGGGTTGAAGGATGGACAATCTTCTATTGGGCTTGGTGGATTTCGTGGGCACCATTTGTAGGTACTTTTATTGCCCGCGTATCACGTGGTCGTACCATTAGAGAATTTGTTATTGGTGTACTAGCTGTTCCTGCTACGTTTGGTGCTTTATGGTTTAGTGTATTTGGCGGAACAGGCATCTATATGCAGCGCGAAGGAATTGCAGATATCATGGGAACGATGACTGAATCAGGAATGGAAGTAGCATTATTTGCTGTTCTAGAACAATTTCCACTAGGCATCATTATGTCGATCTTGGCAGTCTTCCTTATTTCTTCATTCTTTATTACATCTGCAGACTCTGCAACTGTAGTGTTAGGCATGCAAACAACGAACGGAAGCTTAAATCCTCCTAACTCTGTAAAATTTGTTTGGGGACTTATTATTTCAGGGACGGCTGCAGTTTTACTTACATCTCCAGAAGGATTAGGAGCCTTACAAACAGCTGCCATCATTGCTGCATTGCCATTTACAGTGATCATGATCTTTATGATCGTTTCGTTAATGATGTCCTTGAAACAGGAGAAGCCAACACTTGCAAGTGAAAAGGAACGCATTAAATACGAACGATATGAGTTAAAGCAAGAAAGAGAAAAGTTAAAACAGGAAAAGCAACTTTTTAAAGAAGAGAAAGCAGAAACTAAAAAGAAAAAGAATTAATTAAGTAAGCTCTTGATAAATCAAGAGCTTACTTTTTTTTACTGAAATAAAATGGATATTGCTTTTAGGTTACATTTCTATTACTAAATGCCTAACTAGGTTTCAATCGTGATAAAATGAGGTAATTGCTTACAAGGGATAATACTTGCAAGGAAGTGAGATACCATGGAAAAGCTTTTTCTATCAATGTTGTTCGCTCCAATATTCATGTTATCGAATTGTGTCTCTTCTGCTCAATCAGATGATACCATTCCTCCCTCCTATACTGAGTCTACGATGATAACCATTTTATTTTCTGATGCGAAAGCCTTAGAAGAAGAACATAGCTATTATGACGCCTTATTAGAACTTCAGACCCAACATCCAGACAAAATCCCATCTTTTCAAGTAGTTGATGCTGAAGATAAAGATCGTATTAAACAATTTGAGATCGATACCTTCCCTACGATGCTCATTTTAACCGGAGAAGATATTCATTTACGGATGGAAGGGCCTCAAGCGAAGGATGATATTCTTACCAAACTAAATCATACATTTCAGATTCAAATGAACCATATTGATTTATAAAACAGAATTCAAAAAGGTGTGCATGACTGGTCATGCACACCTTTTCTTTAAACCATTGGAAAAGGTCCATATGGTCTTTGTTTAAAGTAATAAGCCTCTGCTTCTTCTTTCATTTCTTTCCAACTAGAAAACTGTGTTGACGACTGAATCAAAGGATTCCAAAATTCCTCTGCTCTCTCAAAATCTTTGATCGTTACTACTTTTTGTTGACTTACTTCCATCATTTCTTCCCATTCTTTAAAAGAAGTAAATTCTTTCATAAATTGATCAGAAAACAGGATTGGAAGTGGGATATGGCCTATTGAAGAAAAGGCATCCAACGTCCATTTTAATAGAGATCCAAATATCATTTCGTCACCTCATTAAGAATTAAGACGTTATTAGGAGTACCTTCGGATGTCCGATCAGTTACCTTGGTCTTACTATAAATCATATTAATCCGAGTTGTCAAATGTGAATTAAAAATAAATAAAAATAGGAGCCACTCTACTAACTAGAGCGACTCCTATTAAGAGGTTTATTATTTTACAATGTGAATTGGCGTACCGAGAGCAACCTCAGCAGCTTCCATTGTGATTTCGCCTAATGAAGGATGAGCATGGATTGTAAGAGCAATATCTTCTGCAGTCATACCAGTTTCAATTGCAAGTCCAAGTTCGGCAATCATATCAGAAGCATTAGGTCCCGCAATTTGTGCACCGATTACAAGGCCATCTTCTTTACGAGTGATAAGCTTCATGAAGCCATCTGTATCGTTAAGTGATAGAGCACGTCCGTTTGCAGCAAATGGGAACTTAGATGCTACTACATCATAACCCGCATCTTTAGCTTCTTTTTCGTTGTAACCAACTGTAGCAAGCTCTGGGTCAGAGAATACAACAGCAGGAATAGCTAGGTAATCAATTTCTGATTTTTCACCAGCAATGGCTTCAGCAGCAATTTTACCTTCGTAAGATGCTTTGTGGGCTAAAGCAGGACCTTCAATGATGTCACCAATTGCAAAAATGTTGCTTACATTTGTGCGACATTGCTTGTCCGTTTTAATTAATCCACGATCAGTCATTTCAACGCCGATTTGCTCTAGGCCAAGCTCTTCTGTGTTTGGCTTACGCCCTACTGTTACAAGAACGTAATCAGCTTCAAACACTTCTTCTTTTCCTTTAACTTCAGCTGTAACTTTCACGCCGTTATCAGTTTCTTCCACACCTTGAGCTAAAGCTTCTGTATGGAATTTTACGCCGTTCTTTTTAAGTTTACGTTCAACAAGTTTCCCCATTTGTTTTTCAAAACCAGGAAGAATTTGTTTTCCACCTTCAAGAACAACTACTTCTGTACCCATATTAGAATACGCACCAGTAAGTTCAATACCAATATATCCTCCACCAATGACAACCATCTTCTTAGGAACGTCTTTAAGAGCTAACGCACCTGTTGAGTTGATGACACGATCTGTGTACTTGAAGCTAGGAAGTTCAATTGGGCTTGACCCTGTTGCAATGATACAATTTTTAAAGTTATACGTTTGTGAGCTCTTTTCGTCCATGATTCGTACAGAATTTTCTGAAGCAAAGTATGCTTCTCCTTGTACAATCTCAACGTTATTTCCTTTTAGAAGGCCTTCTACCCCGCCAGTTAATTTCTTAACGACTGATCCTTTCCATTCTTGAACTTTGTCAAAGTTAATGGAAACACCTTCAGCTGTAATCCCCATGTCATCAGAATGTTTAGCATTATGATAACGGTGTCCTGCTGAGATTAGTGCTTTTGATGGTATACATCCAACATTTAAACAAACACCACCAAGTGTTCCTTTCTCAACAATCGTTACCTTTTGTCCAAGTTGGGCTGCACGGATTGCTGCAACGTATCCTCCTGGACCTGAACCAATGACAAGTGTGTCTACTTCATTTGCGAAATCTCCAACAACCATTCATTACCCCTCCATTAATAGTAATTGTGGATCATTTAACAGACGCTTAACGTGGTTTAGAGCATTCTGAGCTGTTACGCCATCAATTAAACGGTGGTCATAGCTTATAGATAGAGCCAATACAGGTGCAGCAACAATCTCACCATTTTTCACCACTGGCTTCTCCTCGATACGACCAATACCTAGAATAGCGACTTCTGGGTGATTGATAACTGGTGTGAACCATAGACCACGAGCTGAACCAACATTAGAAATTGTAGCTGATCCGCCCTTCATTTCTGCACCACTAAGTTTACCATCACGAGCTTTAACTGCCAACTCATTAATTTCATCGGCTAATGCGAAAATTGATTTACGATCTGCATCTTTAACAACTGGTACGAATAAACCGTGCTCTGTATCTGCAGCAATACCAATGTTAAAGTACTTTTTGTATACAATTTCGTCGTTTGCATCATCAATAGATGCATTTAATGCAGGGTATTTACGTAGAGCAGCTGTAAGAGCTTTTACCACATATGGTAAGTACGTAAGTTTTGTACCTTGTTCTGCAGCTGTTTCTTTATATTGCTTACGGTGAGCAACAAGTGCAGAAACTTCTACTTCATCCATGTGAGTTACGTGAGGAGCAGTGTGCTTAGAGTTAACCATTGCTTTTGCAATTGCTTTACGAACACCTTTGAAAGGTACACGCTCTTCCATTTCTCCAACAGGAATAGATGTTGGCTCTTGTGCTTTTGCTGCCGGTTGGTCTTCTTTCTTTTCAGATGTTGTATCTGCTTGTGTATCTTCTGTAGCAGCACCACCATTTAGGTGATTTTCAATATCTTCTTTTGTAATACGACCATTTTTACCAGTACCACTAACTTGCTTAATGTTAACACCTTTTTCACGAGCAAATTTACGAACTGAAGGCATTGCAATTACACGAGTATCATCATTATCGTCAGTCGCTTCATCTGATTTAGGAGCTTCTTCTTTTTTCTCTTCTTTAACAGGCTCTGGTGTTTCTTCTTTTGCTTCTTCTGCAGGAGCACTTTCTTCTTCAGCAGGGTTAGCATCACCAGCATCAATTGTTACTAGAACATCACCGACAATACTTACAGTTCCTTCTTCAACTTTAACCTCGAGAACTTTTCCGTCAACAGGAGAAGGAATTTCTACAACTGCTTTATCGTTTTGAACTTCTAGAAGAATATCATCTTCTTTTATTTCATCGCCTGGTTTCACAAACCATTTTACAATTTCACCTTCGTGAATTCCTTCACCAATATCAGGCAGTTTAAATTCATATGCCACTTTGAAGTTCCTCCTTTTTATAACCAATTAAATGGAAAATAAGTAAATGAGTGAAAAGGAAAGACATTTATCTTTCCTTCTCATCTATGCTTGTCTACTTTTAGAAATTTACAACTTTCTTAGCAGTTTCAATAATTTCTTGATAATCAGGTAACCAATCATCTTCAACTGCCGCAAATGGATAAACAGTATCAGGAGCAGCTACTCGTAGTACCGGAGCTTCTAAGCTAAGGATAGAACGCTCTGTAATTTCAGCTACAACATTTGCAGCAATTCCAGCTGCTTTTTGAGCTTCTTGTACAACAATCGCACGGTTCGTTTTCTCTACAGAAGCAATAATTGTTTCAATATCGAGTGGGCTAATCGTCATTAAGTCGATAACCTCTGCATCAATTCCTTCTTTTTCAAGCTCTTCAGCAGCTTTAAGAGAAGAATGAACCATAGCTCCGTAAGTAATAATTGAAACGTCTTTTCCTTCACGCTTCACATCAGCTTTTCCTAATTCAATTGTGTACTCTTCCTCAGGAACTTCTCCACGGAATGAACGATAAAGTTTCATGTGCTCTAAGTAAACAACTGGATCATTATCACGGATAGCAGAAATAAGTAATCCTTTTGCATCATATGGAGTTGAAGGGATAACGACTTTTAAACCAGGAGTTTGAGCCATTAATCCTTCTAAGCTATCAGCATGCATTTCAGGTGTTTTAACGCCTCCACCAAATGGTGAACGTACTGTAATAGGTGCGCTTTGCTTTCCTGCAGTACGGTAACGAAGACGGTTCATTTGGCCAGCGATTGAATCAAATACTTCAAATACAAAACCAAAGAATTGTACCTCCATTACAGGGCGGAAACCAGTCAGACCTAATCCGATTGCTAAACCACCAATACCAGACTCAGCAAGAGGTGTATCGAATACGCGCTCTTCTCCGAATTCTTTTTGTAAGCCTTCAGTCGCACGGAAAACACCACCGTTTTGACCGACGTCTTCTCCAAACACAAGAACATCTTCATTATTCTTAAGCTCATTACGCATTGCATCCGTAATTGCTTGGATCATTGTCATTTGTGCCATCGGTTACTTCGACTCCTTTGCTGTATACTCTTCCATTTGTTCACGAAGGTTTGCTGGTAACTCTTCAAACATGAAACCAATTAGATCAGTTACTTTTTGTTTTGGAGTGCTATCAGCTTTCTTCATTGCTTCTTTAATATCTTCTTTAGCTTTATCTACTACTTCATTTTCTTTCTCTTCAGACCATAGTTTTTTCGCTTCTAAGAACTTACGGAAGCGTACTAGTGGATCTTTCTTCGTCCACTCATCATCAAGATCAGAAGAACGGTAACGAGTAGGGTCATCACCAGCCATAGTATGTGGACCATAACGGTATGTCATCGTTTCAATTAAAGTTGGACCATCACCAGCTAATGCACGATCACGAGCTTGTTTCGTAGCAGCATAAACGGCAAGAACATCCATACCATCAACCTGAATTCCTTCAATACCAGCAGCAACTGCTTTTTGAGCAATCGTTTTTGCAGCTGATTGCTTTTCAACAGGTACTGAGATCGCAAAACGGTTATTTTGTACAATGAATACTGCAGGAGCATTATAAGCACCAGCAAAGTTCATACCTTCATAGAAGTCACCTTGTGATGCACCACCATCACCAGTGTACGTAATAGCGATATTTTCTTTCTTTTTACGTTTAAGACCTAATGCCACACCAGCTGTTTGAATGATTTGAGCACCGATGATGATTTGCGGAACCATGATGTTTAAGCCATCAGGAATCTCACCACCACCATAATGACCACGAGACCATAAAAATGCTTGATGTAATGGAAGACCGTGGAATACGAGTTGAGGAATATCACGGTAACCAGGTAAAATCCAATCTTCTTTATCTAAGGCGAATTGCGAACCAAGCATAGAAGCTTCTTGACCAGCTACAGGCGCATAGAAACCTAAACGACCTTGACGGTTCAATGAAATTGCACGCTGATCCCAAATACGAGTGTAAACCATACGCTTCATAATCTCTTGTAACTCTTCATCACTTAGTTCAGGCATAGCAGCTTCATTAACAACTTCGCCTTCTTCGTTTAAAATCTGAAACGTTTCAAATTGATTTTCAACTTGCTCTAACGTTTTTGTACTCATCTACCTTCACCTCTACCTTTCTTTTAGGAAATTCACACAATCGTGAATATAGTTCTTCACATCATATTTGTCTTGTTGAGTAAACTCTTCGGCAAAACTCTTCATTAGGATACCCATTCATAGAACTTACATAACCTTCTTTTAAATGAATGAAACGTTTTTCTTTGACGTGATTAGGGTATAGAAGTAGTTTATGTCGAAATATGTAACCAATCACGATTGTCGTAATGAATTAAAATCAAACGGACACATGTACTGTATCAGTCTAACTAAAAATAAATTAATACAATTTACCTTTCGAGAACAAGTCTACATCAACGATCATTATTCCGTCAATCCTTTTGTTTCATCGTTTTAATTGCATATTTTTTCACAATCATTTCGCCCCACTAAAAACAACTGTGTTATACAGCAATACAAACTTAACTAGTACAGTTATACCCTTATCCTGCACACCCTTAATCAGACAAGATCCACTCTATCTCCCCAGTCTAACTAAACAAAAAAAGCGAACTAGATGTTCACTCTTCATAGTGAACATCTAGTTCCGCTTCTTCGTAAAAACTTCTTTTTAATTTATTATAAGATTGTGTATGCTGATTGAATACTTCTTTCTTCTCATGAACAAGATCGTACTGTTGATTCACTTGATCAATTTGTTCTTGAAGACTATCCATTGTTAACTCTTCATCTTTTATGATTGTAAACAATTTACGATCTTCCTCAATTGCAGCTATGTAGTGATCATAAAGTTCACCGTAACTTGAGTAGCGAGCATTCATTTCTTCCTCAAGTTGATTAACAAGGTCTTGTAAGTCTTCGCGCTCTAAATCACTTATGGCCGATTGGATTTGATCAAATTCTTCTTTACTTTGTTCAACACTTTCTTTTTCAGATTCCATTAATTGTTCACGTTCGCTTACAGATTCTAATGCTTGATCAGAAAGATTCGAAAGTTCATCCATCTCCTCAGGTCCAAGAGCAATCATTTTTTCGTATAGCTGATACTCTTTTTCTTCAGCTTCTTGTAATGGTTGTTGTTGTGATACAAATGGTTCTTCAAGCTCTACGGCTTTCTCTAAATGTTGATAGATGGTTTCAGTTGCACTATTCCCGCAGCCAGAAAGCAAACCAATTGATACGATTAACGCTGTAACCTTCCATTTCATAAACAACATTTCCCCCTAACATTCTACACTTGTCCCTACCACAGTATATGAACCGACAAAAAATAACAAGTCCTAACTATTTTGGTTTTTAAAGCTATTTAAACTCTATGTCCAATAGATGAAGATATGTGCATGAATTAGATTTATTTTTATCTTTTTTTGAAAAATGGGCATTCATCCAACCACACATCTGGGTTCTGCATAATGTAGTTAGTGAGTCGCACCTGATGCGATGGCTTTTTAAAAAAAGGAGGAATTCTCATGTACGGATACGGATTTGGTGGCGGTCAAGGTTGTTATGATCCATGTGGTTACGGTTATGGTGCTCCAGTAGCAGGTTACGGTGTGGGCGGATGCGGTAAGGGCTTCGCGTTAATCGTAGTATTATTTATTTTATTGATTATCGTGGGCGCTTCTCGTTTCGGTCATCATGGCGGACACTGCTAAAAAGCAGGTAAAAAAGAGTAAGCCTCGTGCTTGCTCTTTTTTCTTTGAAAATAACTTGCTATTTTTATTCATTCTTCATAAAGTAAATAGTAGTTATAAAAGGAGTGATACATACATGCTTACAATGAAGGATGTTGTCCGTGAGGGTCATCCCGTATTAAGACAAGTAGCTAAAGAAGTGTCTTTACCTGCATCAAAGGAAGATGAAGAAACACTTCAAAAAATGCTTGATTTTGTTATAAATAGTCAAGACCCTGATATTTCAGAAGCGTATCAACTAAGACCGGGTGTCGGCATCGCAGCCCCACAAATTGGTATTGCAAAAAGAATGTTTGCTGTTCATGTGTATGATGACAACGATAACCTACATAGTATGGGATTATTTAACCCCAAAATCATCAGCCATTCCGTTGAGGAAACTCACCTTGAG
Source organism: Alkalihalophilus lindianensis (assembly GCF_032843265.1). NCBI lineage: Bacteria > Bacillati > Bacillota > Bacilli > Caryophanales > Bacillaceae > Alkalihalophilus > Alkalihalophilus lindianensis. Next base: position 71,077 of record NZ_JAWJBA010000004.1, on the reverse strand, counting down.
AGTGGGGAAGGTTGCTTATCAGTAGACCGTGATATTCCTGGAATTGTTCCAAGATATGCTCGAATCACTGTGAAGGGTACCAATCTTGATGGAGATGATGTGACACTTCGCCTCCGTGGACTAGTTGCTATTGTATTCCAGCATGAAATGGACCATTTAAATGGGATTATGTTTTACGATCGTATCGAAGACTTCAAAGACCCATTGAAAAAACAATTACCTTAAAAGGAAGCCAATAGCGCTTCCTTTTTTTGTTTGTTATACGATCGTATCCTACATTTTAAAGAGCGAATTCCCTTTTAACACATGTTATAAATAGATCTTCCATCTTACATAAATCGCCATCAAAAAACTCATTCCAATTATTACCTCGGAAACCGGTAAAATATCCTACACATACTAAGCATATTACAATCCCTTAAGTTATTTATAAAAATGGATACTTAATCAAAGAAAGGAGTGGGTCTTATGTTAAAAAAGCTTCGTAAAAAGCTTCTGAAAGGCTGTCGTCAATTACTCCCTAAAAACCGACTACTTGAAGTATAACCTCTCTTTATTCTGACGAGAATGTATGCAGGTAACCAGGTAACCTACCCTGCCTTCTAATAAGTGTGAAGACAACGTAAAAACAATGAGAATATAACGTGGAAACTGTTTTCATTTTATTGCATGCGCGTTCTCAAAAAAGAAAAACATGAAAAAGAACTGCATTTGCTTTATAATGAAAATATAACCAACGTTAAGGAGAGGTTTTATTTATGATTTTCAAAGTATATTTCCAAAAGAATTTTCAGCAAGTACCTGTACGTGAACTAACAGAAAGTATTTTTGTCGAAGGTGAATCAGAATCCGATGTACGTAAAAAGTTAATAGCTAGAGAGTACAATATCGAATTCGTCACACCGGTCTCTGGGGCATATCTTGAATATGAAAAAAATAGTGAAGATTTTAAAGTGGAGTCTATCTAACCAATGAAACAAATGAAAAATAACCAAACAGCAGTTTTTGCATTAGGTGGCCTTGGCGAGATCGGAAAAAACACCTATGCAGTTCAGTTTCAAGATGAAATCATTCTAATTGATGCCGGAATTAAGTTTCCAGAGGACGAACTTCTTGGTATTGATTATGTTATTCCTGATTATTCATTTTTAGTAAAAAATGAAGACAAAATCAAAGGTTTATTTATCACACATGGTCATGAAGATCACATCGGTGGTATCCCTTATTTATTACGTGCTGTAAATGTACCTATTTATGGTGGAAAACTTGCTCTAGGTCTTTTAAAAGGGAAACTTGAAGAACATGGATTGCTACGTAAAGCTAAACTTCATGAAATTCATGAAGACCAAGTAGTCAAGTTTACCAAAACATCAGTAACCTTCTTTAGAACAACCCACAGCATTCCAGATTCTTATGGAATCGTTGTTAAAACACCGCCAGGTAATGTTGTTCACACCGGTGATTTCAAATTTGACTTCACACCAGTTGGTGAACCAGCCAACCTAACTAAAATGGCAAAAATCGGTGAAGAAGGCGTACTTTGTTTATTATCAGATAGCACAAATAGTGAAATTCCAGACTTTACGATGTCTGAACGAAAAGTCGGAGAAAGTATTGATTCGATCTTCAGAAAAGTCGAAGGTCGTGTGATATTTGCCACTTTCGCCTCAAATATTCATCGTCTTCAACAAGTGGTAGAAGCTTCAGTTGAGCATGGACGTAAGGTTGCCGTTTTTGGACGGAGCATGGAAAACGCTCTAAATATCGGCCAAGAGTTAGGCTATATCAATGCGCCTAAGAATACGTTCATTGACCACTCTCAATTAAATAAATTGCCTGATAACCAGGTGACAATCTTATGTACAGGCTCACAAGGTGAACCAATGGCTGCCTTATCTAGAATTGCTTTTGGTACACACCGTCAGATTCAAATCATTCCTGGGGATACAGTCGTTTTCTCATCATCGCCTATTCCAGGGAATACATTGAGTGTAAGTAAAACAATTAACCAACTTTATCGTGCTGGAGCAAACGTGATTCACGGTTCATTAAGTGATATCCATACTTCAGGACATGGTGGTCAGGAAGAACAAAAGTTAATGCTTCGTCTGATGAAACCTCAATACTTTATGCCAATCCACGGTGAATATCGTATGTTGAAAATGCATATTAAATTAGCTAAAGATTGTGGTGTAGATGAGAAGAATAGTTTCATTATGGATAATGGAGACGTACTAGCCATTCACCCAAATGAAGCAGGTATCGTCGGTAAAATCCCATCAGGTTCTGTGTATGTTGATGGAAATGGCATTGGTGATATTGGAAATATTGTCTTAAGAGATCGACGCATTCTTTCAGAAGAAGGGTTAGTGGTTATTGTTGTTAGTCTTGATATGAAAGAATTCAAAGTAACTGCTGGACCAGATATCATCTCAAGAGGGTTTGTCTACATGCGTGAATCAAGTGACTTAATTCATGAAGCTCAAAAACTTTTAAGCAAACACCTAGATGATGTTATGGAAAGAAAAACATCACAATGGTCTGAAATTAAAAATGAGATGACCGACTTACTTGGTCCTTTCTTATATGAACGTACTAAACGTAAGCCGATGATTTTACCAATTATTATGGAAGTATAATAAAAAGCGGATGCCACTTAGGTATCCGCTTTTTTGTTATTCATCGAACATTTCATGCTCAAACCGTTTAATATCCTCATCTGCACCTATTACAATTAAAATGTCCTCTTCTTTAATTAGTTGAGTGGCCTGTGGTGAGACAATTATTTCTCTCCCACGTTTTATAGCCATTACATTGCAACCAAATTTCGCTCTTACATCTAGTTTCATTAATGTTTTACCACTCATCTTTGTACTAGCTATGATTTCAATAATGCTGTGTTTATCAGACAGTTCCAAGTAGTCTAGAACATTTTTTGATAGTAAATGATGAGCAAGACGAACACCCATATCCCTCTCAGGATGAACGATGCGTTCTGCACCAATTTTAGTGAGTACTTTTTCGTGATAATCATTTTGCGCTTTCACTGTTATATGTTCTACTCCTAGTTCATCAAGAATAAGTGTTGTTAATATACTGGCTTGAATATTGTCCCCAATAGCAATAATAACATGTTCAAAATTACGGATTCCTAGATGCTTTAATGCTTGCTCATCAGTAGCATCTGCAACAACGGCATGAGTGACGAGATCTCTGTACTTATTCACTCGTGCTTCATCTTGGTCAATGGCTAAGACTTCCATTCCTTGCTCTATTAACGCACAACATACACTCCCTCCAAATCGACCAAGCCCAATGACAGCAAACTGCCTTTTCATGTTTCACCCCCACTGCATTTGCTCCATTTTATGCAGTAGCTTTCTTTTTAACCCACCTATATCGTCATCGATTAATATTTACTCATAAAAAAAAGAACCCCGTTTAAAAAAGAGGTTCTAAAAAAACAATTATTCTTTAATGCCTAATACTCGATTTACACGTTTTGTTAGCATTTTCATGCCACCGCCGCCTGCTTGAAAATGACGTAATTGACCTTCTGCATCAAAAACATAATAAGCCGGGACATATTCATTTTCAAAAGCATCCGTTAATTTGTGATCACTATCAACAAAAATCGGTTGTGTAATTTCATGTTCATCTGCTACTTTTTTTATTTCATCAAGATCAAGATCTTTTTCAGAACGAGGCATATGAACAGCTACTATGTTTAACTGATCTTTATACTGGTCGCGGAATTCATTTACATTCGGCATAGCTTCTTTACATAACCCGCAGCTTATTGACCAGAAATGAATTAATGTAGGCTTGTCCCCTACAAGATCTTCTTTTTTAAGCTCCCCATTAAACCACGAGGTTGCTCCATCTAATTCAGGCATTTGTGAACGTAATTTAAGTGCCATTTGTATTCCTCCTAGTTTTCGAGTATAAAAAAGGTCTAACATTGCTGCTAGACCTCTTCGCTCATCTTAATACGATGATTATACAGATAGTGTTTCTTGACCTGGCTTCCAGTTTGCTGGGCAAAGGCCACCAGTTTGTAGCGCTTGAAGAACACGTAGTGTCTCTTCAACGTCACGACCAATGTTGTTGTGGTTTACAACAGAATACATTAGCTCGCCTTCTGGGCTTATGATAAATAGACCACGAAGAGCAATTCCTTCTTCTTCGATCAGAACACCATACTCACGTGAAACAACGTGGTTTGTGTCAGCAGCTAAAGGATATTTTAATTCACCTAGACCATTTTCATCACGAGAAGTGTTGATCCAAGCTTTGTGAGTGTGAACAGTATCAGTAGAAACCCCAATGATTTCTGCATCTAGATCTTCAAACTCATCATAACGATCACTTAAAGAAGTGATTTCTGTAGGGCAAACGAAAGTGAAGTCCATTGGATAGAAATAAAGAACTGTCCACTTATCATTTTTCATGTTTTCTTCAAGACTTACCTTAGCAAATTCTTTGTTAGGCAATACAGCATCCATTTCAAATCTTGGTGCTTGTTTTGCAACCATACGCTTATCTGACATATGTACATACCTCCTAAAATATTTAACCTTACTACGTTGTCCATTATAAAAGAAGCACTATTTTTAGTCAATATTAAATGATAATCACTGTAAACAAACTCTCACAATTCGGCTCCCTTACTACTATTCCCACAAGTCATTAAACTAAACATCTACATTCTCAATCATACTCTTTTTTTATGAAAATGACGAATAGTATGCTCATCAAAAGATGGTTTTGGTTTGTGATTTATGAATACTTATGCTACGATTTTTACCGTGCCTCCATTAAACAGGTGTTTTTATTTGTCTAATAAAGGTTAAAACTAGGTTTAGAAAACTGAATTTTTGGGAGTTGGTAGACGTGGATCAGTTGACTGCTTACCTTACGCAAGGAGCTTTTTTAACTGTTGTATTGCTAGTTTTAGGTCAGCTTTTTTTAGCTTTTATTGCATTCTTAATTGTACGTTCAATTGGAAAGAGAGTGATCTCTACAGGGTTTGACCGAATGCAAACTCAGCGCAATATGTCCCTTGGAAGAGTAAAAACGCTTGAAAAATTAAGCTTAAATATCTTTTCTTATGTACTTATTTTTGTCCTAGTAACAATTATTGCAGGTATCTTTGAACTTCCAATTGGAGGATTAATAGCTGGTGCGGGGGTCATTGGTCTAGCAATTGGATTTGGCGCTCAAGGCCTTGTAAGTGATGTTGTAACAGGCTTCTTCTTACTTTTGGAAAAGCAAATTGATGTAGATGATTATGTAACCGCAGCAGGAATTGATGGTATAGTTGAAGAAGTTGGACTACGTACGACTCAAATTCGTGGTTTTGATGGCACTCTTCATTTTGTACCTAACAGAGAAATCAGTAGCGTAAGCAATCATTCTAGAGGAAATATGCGAGCTTTAATTGATATGAGTATCTCTTATGATGATAATATTGATGATGCTATCGCAGTGATGCAAAATGTTTGTGACAAGATAGCTTTAGAAGATGAAACAATTATAGAGGGGCCGAACGTTATTGGAGTTCAAGGGCTCGGAGATTCTGATGTCGTTATTCGTATCATTGCAAAAACCGAGAATATGATGCAATGGGCAGTGGAGCGTAAGTTAAGAAAAGAATTAAAAGAAGCACTCGATGCCAACGATATCGAAATCCCATACCCTCACCAAGTTTATATCGAAAAGAAATAAATGACTAAAAGGAAGACGTATGTTTACGTCTTCCTTTTTAATTTGCATGATTGAATCGTTCACCCAACACCCTTTTGGATTTCTTTCATACGTTTATAGTATCCGTATTTACGTAAGGAGGGAGATCATGGATAAGGCGCAACGCGATTTAATTGATATTATGGTTAGAAATGTGTTAAGAAAACACAAAGCCGGTATAACGTTGAATACATTAGACAAGAATGAAAAAGAAGAAATTAAAAACATCATTCAAAACATTCAATCTGAGGTTGAACAATTTTTAAATAAGAAAAAAAGCTAACTTATCCAAAAACCATTCTCCATGACGAGAGTGGTTTTTTTGTGCTCCTTCTTCAGTCGATTAGTCCAAGCCACTCCAGTTATTTTACATATGCTGAACTATAAAATGAAAGGAGGAAACAAGGATGAAAAAAATATATGTGTACAACAATGAAGCACAAGCATCAAGACCTAATAGGTGGTCAGCTCTAGATACAGCATCTAATCACCCTCTGTGTCATTCTAATAACAATAATGATACACAGAGTGCTGAACAGGAAAATAAAACGCTTCAACTATCTGAAGAGTATATCATCATTAAAGACTCTTGTGATGTGAATGTGACTTCAACTGATACGAAAGCAGCACTTTCCTTACAAGCTTCACTTCAAGCAGCCATTGCGATTGTTATCAGCATTTCAATTGCAGATGCAAATACAGCAGAGATGGTGACACAAGACTTATTACAAACAGCCAAGCTGAAACAATTATCTTATCAGAAAACAGTCATTGAGAATAGTCGCAATGTCGATGTAACGACAACAGATACCCAAGTTACAGCGAATATTCAAATTCTCTTACAGTTATTAATTACTTTATTTGTCAATCTAGATCTTGGTTAATACTGTATTGTATGCAGGAACCTACCCATTTGCCTTTATAGATTTCTAGGCATTTGAAGGTTTAAAAAAACCTGAAACCGTTGCGGTTTCAGGTCCTTACATACTTATTGTTGCCGATTTAATTTTTGTTCAACCTGCTGACAGACATCTTGTGCTGTCATTCCAGATGCGTTAATGACAGAACCATCTATTGCAGCGTTTTGCAATCCCATCATATTTTGGTCTTGTCCTGTTATGACACAGCAGTCACAACCTTGAGAGTCCTGCTCATTTCTTAATTGAACAATATCATAGCCTTTTGCTTGAAGTTCTTGTTGTACATCTGTTAATGATTGTTCGACACCAATTTTCGGCATCACCAACACCTCCGTAGGAATGTTAAATTGTTACCTCCTTATCCTAACCAAGATTCCCCAAAGTATGTATAGACTTCTAAATACCATCCAAAAAAAGACCCATTATAGGGTCTAGAGTTTACTTAGAATCAATGAAATTAATAAGGTGAGTAACAGCAAACGGGATAGCTCCTTCATCAGGCTCTAATCTCGCATCATGCAAACCGTATTCACAACTAACACCTAACCAAAACATAAAACCTGGAATTTGTTCGAGAAAATAACCAAAATCTTCACCAGTCATTGCTTCAGGGCTTGCAACAAATGTAGCATTTGACTGTCTTTTCGTAAATTCGATGAAATGATTCGTCGTTATTTCTTCATTATATACCTGACAGTAATTAGCTCCATAATCAATAGTAGCTGAACACATAAACCCTACTTCCACACCTTGCACAAGTTGTTCAATTCTTGATTTAATAATGCTCATCGTTTCAATTGATTTTGTGCGTATTGTTCCTTCTATCGTTGCTTCTTCTGCAATAATATTCTGTTTCGTTCCACCTTTTATAACCCCTATTGTAACTACCCCGGCATCAAGTGGATTGACGTTTCTAGCTACTATGCTTTGAAGTTGAGTGACGAGGTGACTTGCGGCAACGACCATATCATTTGCATGATGCGGATAAGCAGCATGTCCCCCCTTCCCCTTCAATGTTATAAATAGTTCTGATGTATTGGCAAAAAGCATTCCTGTTTTTGTGGAAATCGTTCCAACAGGGTACTCTGGAGCAATATGCAAAGCCATAATTTCGTCTGGCCACCATTCACGAAATTCTTCAGAACGAAGCATTGGTTCTGCCCCACCAGGACCTTCTTCAGCAGGTTGAAAAATGAAAAGTAAATGATTCTCCGGCTGGTTTTCTGCATAATGACTAAGTACACCTAATGCAATGGTCATATGAAAATCATGACCACATGCATGCATAAACCCTTCGTGTGTTGATTGGAAGTCCTTATAATTGGTTTTCTCTTTAATAGGAAGGCCGTCAATATCAGCTCGGTATGCTAGAACGTTTTTTGGGTTGCTTCCGGCTACTTTAACTAATAGTCCAGTCTTCCATTTTTTCACTTCTAAAAAGTCTTGAGATAACGTTTGTATGACATTCAGTAAATACGTTTGGGTCTTGATTTCATTAAAACCTATTTCAGGAATTTGGTGTAAGTCCCTTCGAATGGTTATAAGTTGATCAACATTCACCTATTACTCCCCCTTTTCACTTAAATGGAAAAAGAGCTTTGCTCAACTAGAGCAAAGCTACTTCTTCACTGTTATAAATTAATCGTTTAAACGACGAAGTTCTTGCTTAATCTCAGTTTTACCTTTTGTTTTTTCGTCGATTTCTTTAATAACTCGTGCAGGTGTTCCTGCAACAACAGTGTTTGAAGGTACATCTTCCGTAACGATCGCACCAGCTGCTACTACAGCCCCTTTACCAACTGTTACTCCTTCAAGAATGACACAGTTTGCACCAATCACGACATCGTCTTCAACTACTACTGGCTGAGCAGAAGGCGGTTCAATAACTCCTGCTAATACAGAACCTGCTCCTACGTGACAGTTCTTACCTACTGTAGCTCGTCCACCAAGTACAACGTTCATATCGATCATCGTTCCTTCACCAATAACTGAACCGATGTTGATGCTTGCACCCATCATGATAACTGCATTATCACCAATTTCTACTTGATCACGAATAATTGCACCTGGCTCAATACGAGCTTTAATGTTTTTCATATCAAGTAATGGAATAGCAGAGTTACGACGATCATTCTCTACAACAAAATCTTCAATCTTTGCTTCATTCTCTTTAAGAGCTGGCTCAATTTCTTCCCACTCTCCGAATAAAACACCTGTATTACCTGTTAGAAATGATTTTGTATTTGCACCAAAATCGACTCCTTCTAAATCACCTTTAATATGTACTTTTACTGGTGTTTTCTTTTGACTGTTTGAAATAAATTGAATAATTTCATTCGCATCCATCATCTTCATTAAAAAAACCTCCTACATTGTTATAAAACACTTCTTCATTATGATAAAGAAACCAGTGAGAAAATGCAATGATGTTGCATAGAATGTTCACTATTCTTGCTAAATGACTTCCTGCGTAATCTCTATTTATCCGAGTATGATGAGCAAAGCGGTAATTGTAATCACACTACCAATCGTTGTCATTAACGTAATACTTGAAACCAACCTCGGTTCTGATTGAAATTGAACAGCATACATCACAATAGTGGCAGCTGAAGGCATAGCAGCCGAAACGATTAGTACTTTAGCTAATAACGGATCGACCGGTAAGAATAGCAGGATACCAAAGGCTAATAAGGGAGAAATAAATAAACGTGTTACAAAACCAAAGGATAAGTTTGGCCAGTCAAAATCTCCCCATTTAATCAAAGCTAATTGCATACCTAAGATCAACATCACTGTAGGAACCGTCGCTTCTGCTATCATGTCTATTGTTAACATGAAGGGGTTTGGAATGTCTATTGCAAACACATTAAATAAGAGTGCTAAGGTCACTGCATACGTGGCAGGCATACTTAGCACTGCTTTCTTAGCAATCTTCATACCATTTTTCCCTTTAGCTGCATAATAGACACCAAAGAAATTCATGATAATGGCTTGTAACACCATAAACGAGACCGAATAAGCAAACCCTGCTTCCCCATAGGCAAACAAAATGATAGGAGCACCGTAATTACCTGAATTCATAAAAGCCGTTGCTAGTATCAATCCACTTTCTTGTGAGGTGGAAAGCTGTTTAACTTTCGCATAAACCTTATTAATGAAAATTAAACCGAACAATAACACCAAGGAAAACGTAATCATGTAAACATATTGTAAGTTAAGCTCAGACGTATAAAATGTTCGAAACACTAAACATGGTGTCATAACATAAATAGCTACAGTGGAGATCGGTTTAATATCTACCTTTTTCCACTTTTGAATTAAGAAGCCTAGAACAAAGACAAGTAATACGGGTAACATTACATGAAAGAATATAGTCATATGAACGCCTTCTTTTTAAAGATTTGAAAAGGAAACACTGAAAAGAGGCTAGTTTACTAACCTCTTTTCCATTCATTGTTATTGCTTAAATTGTAAAAGCCATAATGATAGTTCTGGGATGAATACAATCAGTAGCAACGTTGCTAGCATCGCAACAAAAAATGGAATAATTGCTTTTGAGAGTGTTTCAATTGATAAGCCGGATATCCCTGAGCCAACAAATAAATTAACTCCAAGAGGTGGTGTAATGAAGCCAATCGCTAAATTCACTACCATAATAATACCAAAGTGAATAGGGTCATAACCTAGATTAACTGCAATTGGTAACAAAATAGGCGTTAAAATTATAATAGCAGCGAGCGTATCCATAAAACAACCAACTATTAATAGTAATACAGTGATTAATAGAATAAGAACTATCGGATTTTCAGAAATAGCAAGCATCGCTTCAGCCACTTGATTAGGTATTTGCTCAATAGTAAGTAAGCGCCCAAATGCTGTAGCAGAACCGACGATAATTAGCACGGTCGATGTAGTTAGAGCAGCATCTGCAAAAACGCGAGGTAAATCTTTTATTTTTAATTCTCTATATAATAAAAGTCCTGCAATCAATCCATAGACAACTGCAATAACTGCCGCCTCAGTCGGAGTGAATATGCCCCCATAGATCCCTCCAAGTATAATTACCGGTATTAAGAGTGCCCACTTAGCTTCCCAAGCAGAACGTAAAATATTTTTTAAAGATGTCTTTTCAGGACTACCTACATATCCTTTTTTCTTAGAGTGGAAATAAGCGTAAATCATTAATCCCATTCCAACTAGAACTCCCGGAATAATCCCAGCAATAAACATATCTCCTATGGATGCACTTCCAACTACACCATAGATCACCATTGGAATACTCGGAGGAATAATAACGCCTAATGACCCGGCAGCAGCTACAAGTGCTGTTGCAAACTTCTTATCATACCCTTGGCGTACCATTGCAGGGATCATAATTCCTCCAATAGCAGCAACCGTAGCAGGTCCAGAACCCGATATAGCTGCAAAGAACATACAGGTAATGATCGTCGCTATGGCAAATCCACCTGTTTTATTTCCAACGATAGAGTTTGCAAATAAAAAGAGACGATTTGAGATTCCACCTTTCCCCATAATCTCTCCAGCCAGAATAAAGAAAGGAACGGCCATTAGAGGAAATGAGTCAACTGACGTGATAAGACCTTGTACTAAAAATTCTACAGGAATAGACCCTGAGTATAATATGGTTACTAGAGTTGCAAGTCCTAGAGCAATCCCTATTGGCACACTCAAGAAGAGAAAGAGAGCAAAGCTTGCAAATAACACGATAGCAGTCATTTAAATGTCATCCTTTCTCTTCATAGTACGAATGCCTTCTTCATTTAACCTCTGCTCAACAATTAATTCTTGTTCGGTTTTCACTTCAAATGACTCATCTCCAAACAACGTCTTACCTTGTTTAATTAATTGTTGAATCAAACGAATAGCGGTTAAACCCATTCCAATTGGTGTAGCCATATAAACCAGTCCCATAGGAATATGCAAGGCAGGAGATGTTTGACCAAAAGCAAGCAAACGTTGCGCAATATCATATCCATAAATAATGACAAAGATAGCAAACGATAAGAATAATAAATTGGCAAACATGGCTAACGCTATTTTTGCCTTTCCTTTTAAAAGTAGGAGTACTACATCAACCTTAATATGACGTTGTTTTTTCACTCCATAGCTGATCCCTAGATACACCAACCAAATAAAGCAATATCTTGCTAACTCCTCTGACCAAGATAAGGAAGACTCCATTACGTGACGCATAAATACTTGAGCTGCAATTACTGCAACCATTACAACAGAAAAGCCAATTAATAAAACTTCTTCTATATGCTCATCTATCCACTTAAGTAGCTTCATCCCATTACTCCCCTTTTTCTTCTATCTAATTAATCTCTTCTATTTATTAAGAAGTACAAAACTAATTATGTCTATATGCATATTCACTTTTGTGCTTCTTTTTTGATTTTTTTGAAAAGAAGGACTCAAACCTGTTAGGCCAAGTCCTTCAATTTTACTTTTTTTACTGTGCAGCTTCAATTGCAGAATAAACCTTCTCTACAACTTCAGTGCCAATGTTTTCAGCATATTTATCTATGACAGGTTGAACAGTTTCAACCATTTTTTGACGCTCGTCTTCACTAATTTCTGTATACGTCATACCTTCTTCTTGAAGATTTGCTAGATAAGTCTCATTTGCTTCACGATTCAATTCGCGTTGGTAAGCACCTGCCTCAAGTGCTGCTTCACTAACAATCTCTTGCTCTTCTTCTGTTAATGAATCAAAAAATGACTTACTCATCATAAACACAAATGGGCTGTAAATATGGTTTGTGTTCGATACATGCTGTTGTACTTCATAATAGCCTTCTAGATAAATGGTAGCGAAGGGGTTTTCTTGACCATCTACAGTTCCTTGTTGCATAGCTGTAAATAGTTCAGTAAATGCCATAGGAGTCGGATTTGCACCAAGTGCACGGAATGCTTCTAAATGAAGGTCATTTTCCATTGTACGAATAGTCAACCCTTGAAAATCCTCTTGTGTTGCAACAGGTTGTTTACTGTTCGTTAAGTTGCGGAATCCATTTTCCCAATATGCAAGACCCATTAAGTTTTGGTCTTCTAATTTATCTAAGAAACTTTGACCTACTTCTCCATCAAGAACTTCGTCTGCCACTTCACTGTTCGGAAATAAAAAAGGGAAATCAAATACAGAAAATTCTGATACGAAATTAGCAATTGGAGCTGTAGATGGAACGGTAACTTCTTGTGTGCCTAATTGTAGCGCTTCCATCATGGAGCGATCATCGCCTAATTGACCACTGTGATAGGTTTCAACTACGATCGATCCATCTGTTCTCTCTTCCACTAACTCTGCAAATTTCTCAAGACCTTTATATTGAGGATGCTCGTTATTTAATCCGATACCTGCACGAATTGTTTTTGAATCAGTCTGCTCAGTAGCAACCTCCTCTCCGTTTGAAGCGCTTCCATTTCCTTGAGTAGAGTCACTTCCTCCACATGCTGCTAAAAACAAAGCCAATGATCCAATAAAAAATGATGACATTACCTTTTTCATTCTATTGCTCTCCCTTCAAAACCCTTTTTTATTATTAAGAGGGTTTTCCCTCTACATTCCTGTTTAATTTTTTGCTTTTACAACTTCGTGACCACCAAATTCATTTCTAAGAGCTGCGACTACTTTACCGTTAAATGTATCTGTTTCTTGTGAACGGTAACGCATCATTAGTGACAAAGCAATCACAGGTGCTGCCGTTTGAAGATCAAGGGCCGTTTCTACTGTCCACTTACCTTCTCCTGATGAGTTCATTACACCACGAATCTCTGATAGCTTAGGATCTTTCTTAAAAGCATTCTCTGTTAATTCCATTAACCATGAACGAATAACAGATCCGTTATTCCACACCTTCGCTACCTCCTCATAGTTGTAATCAAAAGGACTCTTCTCCAAGATTTCGAAGCCTTCTGCAATCGCTTGCATCATTCCGTATTCAATCCCATTATGAATCATCTTAAGAAAATGACCACTTCCGACTTTACCACTTGCCAAATAGCCGTCTGTGACAGATATATCATTGAAAACCGGCTCTAAATAAGTAAGAACTTCCTTAGGTCCTCCAGCCATCATACATACACCATTTCTGGCACCTTCAACCCCACCGCTTGTTCCAACATCCACAAACGAAATTCCTTTTTCTGCTAATTTCTCTGCGCGAGTAAGTGTGTCCTTGTAGTTTGAATTGCCCCCATCAATCACAATATCTCCACTATCGAGCATATTTTCTAAACTAGATAATACATGCTCTGTTATTTCTCCTGCAGGAACCATTAACCAAATAACTCTAGGCTTCTTTAACTTTGAAACAAGCTCTTCTAATGAATAAGCAGGAATTGCTCCTTCGTTTTCAATTGAGCTCACTTGTGATAGATCGACATCATGAGCAACGACTTCATACTTGTGATCAAGTAAATTCAATACTAGGTTATAACCCATCTTGCCTAATCCAACCATTCCGATTTGCATGACTTCTCAGCTCCTAAAACTTTCAAGAAATTATTTTTCTTTTGTTTTATTGTTATTGAAACTTTATTCCCTTGGTTCTCATTATAGAATAAAATTTTTCTTTTACAATAAAAAATATGAAAAAATATTTTTTTGTTGTAAACTTTTATTATAATAGTTCTATAACCACTCATTTTTAGAGGAGCGTATTAGCATGACAAATGAATATATTCCATGTCTCACTAAAATACGAGCAACTTATTCATCTTTTAGTGAGAAAGAAAAACAAGTAGCCGATTACATCCTTTCAAATCCATCTGGCATGATTCATGCCACTATTAACCAAGTAGCTGAGGATCTTAGTGTAGCTGAAGCGACTGTATTTAGATTTTGTAAACGCCTTGGTTACACAGGGTTTCAAGCGATGAAAATCTCACTTGCATCTGAAGTCGTAACACCCATTCAAGACATTCATGAAACGATTAAAGAAGAAGATGATGAAAAAACGATTACTGAAAAAGTTTTCAAATCAAATATTCGAACATTAGAAGATACGTTACATGTCATTGAATCTGAGGCTTACAAAAAAGCTGTTCATGCTCTCGTTCATGCAAGAAGGATTGAATTTTATGGGAACGGTGGTTCTGGAATTATTGCGCTAGATGCTCATCATAAATTTTTGAGGACCGGTATCCCAACGGTTGCATACCAAGACTCTCACTTTCAAGTAATGTCTGCGTCACAGCTTACTAAAGAAGATGTTGTCGTTTTAATCTCTCATACAGGCACCAATCGAGATATGCTGCAAGTGCTTGATGTTGCTATAGAGCACGGTGCGACGACGATCTGCATCACGACACTTGGCAAATCACCTTTAAGTAAACAAGTAGATATCCCTTTATTCACCGTATCAAAAGAAACTGAATTTCGTTCTGAAGCACTTGCATCAAGACTAGCTCAATTAAGTATTATTGATGCCTTATACGTAAATGTTAGTATTGCTAGAAAAGAACAAATGAAAGATTCGCTTAGCCGAATGAGAAAAGCAATTTCAAATAAACGAATATAATGGAGTGTCAAACATGGAGTGTCAAACTAGTAAAGACTCAACATATGTTATGGGGATAGACATTGGGACTACTTCTGCAAAAGTAGTTTTATTTACAAGGTCGGGACATGTTGCCTCTGAAGCAGAAGCACCATATCCTACTTCATCACCTAAGCCTGATTACTCAGAACAAGATCCTCTATTAATTGAGGAGGCTATCGTACATTCTGTATCAGAAGTTATGAAAAAAAGTCGAATTAAACCTGACCAATTGTTATCAATTGGGTTCTCTGCTGCTATGCACTCGCTTATATGTGTAGACGACTCCAATAGACCGTTGTCTCCAATGATCACATGGGCAGATCGTCGAAGTATTAAGCAAGTTAATCATTACCTTAAGGAAGACCGTTCAGAGCTCGAGAAAAATGGCACACCACTTCATCCAATGTCGCCTCTATTCAAGCTGTTATGGATGAAGGAACATGCATATACACCTTACTTGAATGCTACTAAATTCGTTTCAATTAAAGAATTCTTTATCTCTCGTTGGTTTAATAGGTTTGTCGTTGATTACGGCGTGGCATCGGCTACAGGTTTATTCAATGTGCATACATTAGACTGGAATGAAACCGCTTTAAATATTGCGGGTATTACCCGTGATCAATTATCAACTCCTGTTTCTCCGACTTATGTATGTCAGGGACTTACTGAAGAATTTGCTCAACAATTAGGTATTCATCGCGATACACCTTTTGCTGTAGGATCAAGTGATGGTCCCCTCGCTAATATAGGGGTAGGTGCTATTAAAGAAGGAGATTTAACATTAACGATCGGGACAAGTGGCGCTATACGAAAGATCAGTTCTTCCCCAGCTCGCACATTAAAACAAATATTTTGCTACTCCATTTCAGAACGTCATTGGGTATTAGGCGGGCCTACTAATAACGGTGGAAATGTCTTACAATGGGCAATTGAAACCTTATCCCCTTCTAATTCAGATACTTCGTTAACTCGATTTGAGAACGCCTTAAGTCTTGCCCAAACTTCTCCACCTGGAGCAAACAGCCTTTTATTTTTACCTTACTTACACGGCGAACGCGCTCCACTTTGGAGAGCTGATGCGAGAGGAGCATGGTTAGGGATTAGTAGCACCCATACAAAAGCAGATTTCCTGCGTTCATGTATAGAAGGCATTGTCTTTAACCTCTATCAAATTAGTGCTATTGTCGAAAACGTTACAGGGGAAAATAAACGGATTTATGTTAATGGAGGTTTTGCTCGTTCACGATTCTGGTTACAACTTGTAGCTGATGTATTTGGTAAGAACTTGGAGATACCACTCACTCATCAAAGTGCCGCTTGGGGAGCTGCTTGGTTTAGCTTAATGGCGATCGGCGAAGAAGATAACCTTGAAAATATCGCTAATCATATCCCTATGGGGGATACCATTTACTTTAATCAAGAGAAACACAGCCTATACAAGGATCTCATTTCTTTATTTGTAGAAGCTCAAGCTTCACAAGAAGAGATTGCAGCTAAGCTATCAGCCTATCAAATTAAAACACCATAAAAAAAACGGTTCATCAGTTGATGAACCGTTTTTCAATTTGAGTGATTATTGTTTTTGGAATTGAGATTCTTCTGTTGAGCCTTTAAGTGCCGTTGTAGAAGATGTTCCGCCTGAAACTGCTTGTGAAATCTCATCAAAGTAACCAGTACCTACCTCACGTTGGTGACGAGTAGCTGTGTACCCTTTTGATTCACTTGCAAATTCAGCTTGTTGTAATTCTGAATATGCACCCATTCCACGTTTCTTGTAGCCATGAGCAAGCTCGAACATACTGTGGTTTAGAGCATGGAAGCCTGCAAGTGTAACGAATTGGAATTTGTAACCCATTTTCCCAAGTTCCACTTGATACGTTTCGATTGTTTCTTTATCAAGATTTGCTTCCCAGTTAAATGAAGGTGAACAGTTATAAGCAAGCATTTTACCTGGGAATTTAGCATGGATAGCATCTGCAAATGCTTGTGCTTCTTCAAGTGATGGTTTAGACGTTTCGCACCAGATAAGATCTGCATAAGGAGCATATGCAAGTCCACGAGCAATCGCTTGGTCTAGACCTGGATTTGTACGATAGAATCCTTCTGGAGTACGTTCACCAGTAATGAACGGATGATCAGCAGGATCAATATCACTTGTGATCAAATCAGCTGCATCTGCATCTGTTCTAGCAATTAATAATGTCGGCACGCCACTTACGTCAGCTGCAAGACGAGCAGAGATTAGGTTACGTACTGCTGTTTGAGTTGGAATAAGAACTTTACCGCCTAAGTGACCACACTTTTTCTCTGAAGCTAATTGATCTTCTAAGTGAACACCTGACGCTCCAGCTTCAATCATCCCTTTCATTAATTCAAATACGTTCAATTGTCCACCAAATCCTGCTTCAGCATCGGCTACAATCGGTGCGAAATAATCGATGTCACCCTCATCTTCCATATGTTGAATCTGATCAGCACGTTGAAGAGCTTGGTTAATGCGCTTTACAACACTCGGAACACTGTTTGCTGGATATAAACTTTGATCCGGATACATTTGCCCCGCTAAGTTAGCATCAGCTGCTACTTGCCATCCACTTAGATAAATCGCTTTCAAACCAGCTTTTACTTGTTGTACTGCTTGGTTTCCTGTAAGTGCACCTAGTGCATTAATGTAATCTTCTGTATGCAGATAGTCCCAAAGCTTTTCTGAACCACGCTTAGCTAATGTATGTTCAATTTGCACAGAACCTCTTAATTTAACAACTTCTTCTGCAGTATATGTACGTTCAATTCCTTGCCATCTTTTATCATTTTCCCATTGTGCTTGTAATTGTTCAGCTGCTAACTTTTTGTTTTCTTTTGTCATGATAATCTCTCCCTTTATTTAAGTTGATGTTGCTGTACGGAATGTACAAGATTCAGAAAAAACTTCTTTTCTCCCCTTCTGTTCAATAACAGAGTCTCCACTTGCACAAATGATTTCATTTGCTTTCCTTCAAACAGCTATGCACTTGATGTGTGATTACAGTTTCTCCCAATCTAACTCATCTTCACCATTCAACTTGTTAATTGCTCTGCTGCTTGTGCACTCTCACCCCTTCTGTTTTGACCCCTTTAACCTCTCTGTATTATTACAGTTTGTTTCTACGTGTTTTATAATATAACAGTATCAGAATAAAAACAACTGTTTTTTCTAATTTTTTTGAAAAATTATACTAATCATGCAAAAAAGCACTAACCTATAAGTTAGTGCTTCTGTTTCAACCTTTATTTACTTTTCATAAACCAAACAAATTCAAGCGAACTTCCTTCATCATGTGCTTCAAAATACAAAGTATAATCGTCTAATTCATAATGATACGTCCAATAACCGCTTAACTCGTCTATTTCACTTCGATCAGGTGTCCCTAAAGCACGCTTCATCTCATCTGCTGAAACCCTATAATCAGAAATATCCATTGTAATTGCTTCAAGTAAATCATCTTTCTTTGAGAAAATATACGTTGTACGGTCATATGCATAGAAATGACCACCTTCGTACGATCCTTTTTCATTTGGTTCACCCAATTGAGCCACTACTTCGGCTTGTGATTTTCCAATTGCTTGATCTGAAGGGGCAAATACACCGTTGAAGCCCTTCTCAATCCATGTGAAGGAAAGAAAAGATGGGGTCGCAGCAGAAACAACCGAACTTGGACGCTCCAATTCTTCAATATTCATTACAATTGAGTCACCTTGTCCACAACCTGCAAGAATGGATACCATATAGCCTATAAGAAAAAATTTAATAAATTTCATCATTCGCACACCTACCTTTAACCATTTAGAACGTTTAATTTAACGGGAACTATATCTATATATAGAGTTACCCTCCATTACCAGTTTTTAAAACGTTCTTTTGTTAAAAATAACTATTCGTGCGATTTTTTTGATTTCCTATCAAAACCTTTCTCATTTTTAAGACAGATATCTTCGTGGTCAGACACTAAATTTGCGATTAACTGTGTAAAATGTCGATACAATAACAATTAAGTCTTAATTTGCAGTGATTGAAGGAGATTCAACATGATCATTTACTTCAAGATGTTTCATATGGATGGTGATAATGGTTGTAATCATTAATACAATCATCGATCCTAAAACAACACCTAACCATCCAGCTCTCATCCAAAACCACCCTAAGTAGATCCCTCCAAGTCCTCCTCCAACGTAATAGGAAGTTAAATACAACCCTGAAGCACTTGCTTTAGCGACTGTAGAATATTTAGACACCCAGGCACTAGAGCAAGAGTGAGCAAAAAAGAAACCAAAACTTAATAACAATAAGCCAAGAACGATCATGAATAAATGAGAAATCAACGTAAAAGAAACTCCAATCGCCATAATGACGATACCAATTTTTAAACAGAATACTTGGGAATGCTTTTTTGAGAGCTTTCCAGCTAATGTAGAACTTACCGTGCCTGCCATATACGTGATAAAAATAAAACCAATCACAGTAGTAGATAAGGAAAACGGTTCTCCTAACAACAGAAATGCCACATAACTATAAAACCCTATAAAAAGTAGGAAGTGCAAACCACCTACAATGAAAGCTGGTTGTAATTGTTTATCAAGTAAATGATGCTTGTAATGACTAATGACAGACTTAAAATCAAACGATTGAGGCTCAAATTGCTTCGATTTTGGTAGTAAAATTAATACAAGAATGACTGAGACAACACTAATTAAACCCATAACCAAAAAGGCCATTCTCCAACTAGCCACATCAGTCACTACTCCACTCATAAAACGGCCTACCATACCACCAAAGCTATTTGCACTAATATATACACCAATAGCAACAGTCATTGCCTTTTTCGCATATTCTTCACTTATATAAGCTAAAGCGATGGTAGGTACTCCAGCTAGCGCTACTGCTTGTAGAGTACGAAGAACCAACAACCCTTCAAAGCTTGGAACGACTACTAACCCTAGTGAGATAATACAAGCAAAAACCATTGCAGTGTTCATTATCTTCTTGCGGCCTATCGTATCAGAAAGAGGACCATATACAAAAAAGGCAATGGCTAGGACAAATAATGGTACCGAAATGATGAGACTCACTACTACATCAGATACATGGAACTCGCTAGCGAGAACAGGTAAAATTGGTTGAGGAAAATGTAAGTTTGCAAAAATAAAAAAAGCAGCCACACTTAGAGCAAACGTTGTCCGCCGAAACTGCACGGTATTCTCTTCTATCATCGTTTCTCCACTCCTTAAAGTTGCCTAAAAACACATTCTTTTTCTCTTTCTCACCTCTATCCACCCATTATAAAGGATTCAGAATCATTTGAACATCTCAGAGCTTTTCTCACCTCACCACAATATACCTAAAAAAGCATAACTACGGATCAACGTAGCCATGCTTACATTTCATGATTATTTTTTTGTCGCCTTCATTTCTACCTTAAATACTTTTAACATACTGTAACTCATCGCTAACAATATAAACGTTAGTGGAAATGCGCTGACAATGATGGCTGTTTGGAGGGCATCAAGACCTCCAGATGCCATTAATACAACTGCTGAGGTACTTAGAATAAGCCCCCATGATATTTTTATCATAACAGATGGATTTAGGTTTCCTTCGGTCGTTTGCATACCTAGAACAAATGTAGCTGAATCAGCTGAAGTAATAAAGAACGTACTAATTAACAATAACGTAATAACAGACAAGACCCCACCCAATGGTAAGTAACGATACACATAAAAGAGACCCGTCTCGAGACTTTGTCCTGCTACATCTACCCCCTCGATTAAATCAAAGTAAATCCCAGTTCCACCGAATATTGCAAACCAAAAAGTACAAACCAAAGTTGGTACCACTAACACCGCGACGACAAACTCTCTTACAGTCCTTCCTTTTGAAACCCGCGCAATAAACATCCCAACAAAAGGAGACCACGATATCCACCATGCCCAATAAAAAATAGTCCAAGCTTGCGTCCACGCTGCACTCTCCTCATTAAAAGGTGAGATACGCAAACCCATCTGTGGTAAGTTTTGAATATATTGACCTAAAGTATGGGTAAACAAATTTAACAAAAACAAAGTAGGACCAACAATGACCATCATTAATAGAAGAAGAGTTGCTAAAATCATATTGGTGTTACTTAAATATTTAATTCCTTTTTTGATACCAGTTGTTGCGGATATAATAAACAACACCGTTATAATGCCAATAATGATGACCTGGACGGTGAAATTAATGGGAAGTCCTACTAAGTAATTCAATCCAGCATTGATTTGTTGAGCTCCCAAACCTAACGATGCACATACGCCAAATAAAGTTGCAAAAACCGCTACAATATCGATTGTATAACCTAATGGACCTCTCACTTTATCCCCAAATAACGGATAAAGCGTTGCACTCATCAAGCCAGGTGCTTCTTTTCTAAATTTATAATAAGCTAGAGATAAGGCAACGGTGGCATATATTGCCCAGGCATGAAACCCCCAGTGCAAGTATGTAAATCTAAGTGCAATCAATGCCGACTCCCTCGTCCTCTCCATACCAGGTCCACCATAAGGCGGTGCTGCATAATGAGAGATCGGCTCAGATACACCATAGAATAATAACCCAATTCCCATTCCAGCGCTAAATAACATCGCAAACCAAGTTAATCGATTGAATTCCGGCTTATCTTGGTCTTTACCAAGTTTTATCTTTCCATATTTACTGAAAACTAAAAATAAAGCAAACAAAAGAAAAAATGTAGCGGAAAGTTGATAGAACCAACCAAATGAAGTTAGAAAAAAAGTTTGAGCACTTTCCATTACGACGCCTAAATGCTTTGGAAAGAAAGTACCCCATATAACAAAGACAATTGCCATGACAATAGAAATTTTGTAGGTTACTGTTAACTTTTTCATGCATCATTCTTCCTCTCTAAAAGCATTGTTACACATACTCTTTTCCGAACGTTTTTCATGTGCTCATTTAGTGTGTGTAGATAATACTTTTATTATGAAAGAAGAAGCACAGGTCCAAAACAAAGAAGAGCTCATTATTTTGAGCTCTTCTCCTCTTGCCTTACATCCATTTTTTCTTCTTCAATTAAGTCCTCAAATACCGACTGTTGGTCCTTCTCTACATAAAGACTTCTACTTGGGAAGGCAATCACTACTTCTTCCTCTTCAAGAATGCTCATAATTTTAAAATTTATATCTTCTTTCACTCTATACCACTCGGTCCAAGCTGTCGTTTTCGTAAAGAAATAGACAAAAATATCGAGACTTGAACTATTGAAATCACTAAATCGAACCATAATTAGATCTTGATTGACATCCTCATGTTCTCTCAAAAGGATTTCAATTTTTCGCACACAACGTTCTAACTTCTGCTGCGGCGTTGAATACGTAACCCCTACTTTAAACGTAATTTGTCTCTTGTTCATTTTTGACCAGTTCGTGATAGGTTCATTCGATAAAGTCGAATTCGGTACAGTAACGATTGAATCTTCAAATGTTCGAATTTGTGTACTCCTAAATGTAATATCTTCAACAGTTCCTTCTACAGATGGTGTTTTAATCCAATCACCTTTTGAGAAAGGCTTTTCTGTAATGATTATGATTCCTCCAAAGAAATTGCCAATTGTATCCTGGGCTGCAAGAGCAAATGCTAAACCACCGAGACCTAGACCAGCCACAAAACCACTAATGCTATATCCCCATTCACCTGCGATAACAACAATTGTTAAAGCAATAACTGAAAAACGGAGGATCTTTGATAAGAAAGGGACCAACATACTATCTTCATCTAATTCTACTTTCCTTGCAAATCGGAAAAAGAAAGCTGATTGAGCGGACATATAGTTGTACAAGCCCCATCCAAGTATCATAATAATAAAAGTACGATAAATATGTTGGACAAACTCAGTCGTTGTAATGTTAAACGGTAAGTACAACATAGCTAAATATGTACCTAACACGATCCAAAAAAGCCGTAATGGTTTCTCAAAGGAAAGCAGTACGTTTGTAAACACTTCAGTTGGCGTCTTTCTTGTTAATGTGAGAATAAATTTAAAAATATATTTTGTAAATAGCTTTCTAAAAACTAAAAAGACCAAAAAGATCGCAATAGCAATGGTAATATCAATCCATTCTAAGCGTTGAAAAGACGCAAGAAGCATTCTCCAGCGCTCTATACCGTTATCCATGTAAAAGATCACCTCTTTGTATTGAAAGATCATTTTACCATAAAAGAAGTAAAGTAAGCTCCTATCAGAGTTAATACGAGAATCTTTTACAATTCCAGTATAGGATATCGTACTATCACCACAAAAAAGAGCAGTCAATAGACTACTCTTCCTCTAAAACACCTTGAATTAATTCTCCAATATCTGATTTCCTTTGATTATCAATGGTTTCTTTTTTTGCAACTTCTCTGTGCTGCGGATTTTTTGATTCACCTAATACTTCTTTAATATCCTCGCTCCATTCACTTCCAAATTCAAGCAATAAGTGGGACAAAGCCCCTTTTGACCCTGAACGTTCTGGCATTTTATTCACAAGATCTTTGCGGAGATGGTTGCCTTTATCCGTTGCAAGTAAGTAATAACCTGCAACTCCAACCATTCCCCCGACGATTGTGCCCATTAAGTAACCTGAACGAGATGATCGTTTCTTTTTAAACATTGTATCAACTCCTTTAGTGTCTTTCTTTAGTATGGAGTTAAAACAAATTCTTTATGAGTATATTAAGACTCGTTTGTTACAGGAAGTGCACATTCTTCAATTTCAAACCCTAAATCCTCTATCATGTGGTGATCTATTTCAACACTTTGACCTTCTGTTGTTAAATAATCGCCTACGAATATCGAATTTGCTGCATAAAGGGCCATTGGTTGCAATGTGCGTAAATTTAATTCACGTCCACCTGATACACGTATTTCCTTTGTAGGATTGATAAATCTCATTAATGCTAACACTCGAAGGGCTTTCATAGGCGCTGTTCGATTTCTCCCTTCAAGTGGCGTCCCAGGTACCGCATGTAAAAAGTTTACTGGAATAGAATCAGCATCAATAGCCCGGAGCTCATAAGCCATTTCAACAATTTGTTTATCTGTTTCTCCCATCCCAATGATGACTCCTGAACATGGTGACATTCCTGAATTTTTAGCATGCTCTACAGTCTCTACTCGGTTGTCATATGTATGGCTTGTTGTAATCGCCTCATGATGATCACGGTGAGTATTGATATTATGATTGTATCGATGAACACCTGCTTGCTGGAGTTTTTTAGCCTTCTCATCTGTTAAAATACCGAGACATGCACAAATTTTTAAAGGCATCGTTGCTGTAATTTCTTCTACCGCTTCAATTACTCCGTCGAGCTCCCGCTCAGTTGGACCGCGCCCACTAGCAACTATACAATATGTACCTGCTTTACGCTCCATTGCCTCTTTAGCACCTGCTAATAATGTTTCTTTATCCAGAAAAGAATATTTCTCTACAGGGGCTGTTGAAATAATAGATTGAGAACAGTACCCACAATTTTCAGGGCAAAGACCACTTTTTGCATTAATAATCATATTTAGTTTTACTTTTTTTCCATAATAGTGCTTCCTAACTTTAAATGCAGCTTGTAAAATAGGTAAAACTTCCTCATCATCTGCCTGTAATACGGCTAGCCCCTCCTCAAGTGTTAATTTTTCACCATTAATCACGCGATCTGCAAAGTGCATCCAAGAATTATTCATTATATATCACTCCTGTTTGTTAACTTATTTTTATTTTAAGTTAACATTAAAAAAGTGTTTAGACAAGTCAGATTACAATAAATAGTAGAATTTTTTAATAGAAAGGACATTCGATGGAGTTGAACTATTTATTTCCGGGGCAATTCTTCCTTCGAATAAAAAAAACAATGGTGCTGCATGCGCTAACGCATCACACCATTGATATATCAGAATAATATACCAAGATTCAATTTATTCTCAGTACCCATTCTGCACCTCAAAATACAATTGCTACCTTCTTCTATTATTTGATGATTGTGTATCCAACAAACATGGATAAATTTCCTGTGATATATTCTCCAACCCTAAAAAACAAGCCAGCAGGTACACCGTTTAAGGTATGTGAACCAATTAAGAGTTTTCCTGTATAAGGACCGTCCCATGTATCAATCGTTTGATCAGGCATCGGAAAATAATCTTGATAGACCATTGCTTGCTCTTGGTAATGATCGATGTCCTCATCTAGAATGGCGTTATTCTCTACAATTTGTATACCTCCACCCTCTCTTCCTAAAACCGGCTTCTTCACATACGAGAATAAACCAGCTTGCTCATCATATGTCCGTAGGAAATAGCGTTCAATAACCTCTTGTTCACTGCGAGTGTACCAGTCCCTTTTTTTCTCTGTAATCAAAGCCATTATTGCCTTAGATTGCATAAGTAGAGCCGCTGGAGGATTAAATAGCATCAATTTTCTATTCATCACATGAACAAGGAACTGCTCTCCAATGGATTCGCCCGTATCACTCTTTTCATTCAGAAAATATTCTAAAGGGTACAACCGATAAAGGTATGTAATCGTTTGTCCTTCCGGTGTAAATACTCCATCTTTTGTAACGACTATATCTTCAAGCGGAATATAGGTGGCTTGTTGTGGGAAATGTTTCATTAAATAACTCGCTGTTTGCTTATCTTCTTCATGCCAATTTGCTGCAGTAATATAAAGCGTATCGGTACTTCTCATATGGTAATCTTTAATAATCTGTTCCCACGCTTCTTTTAACAACTGATCGATTTTTTCATGCGGATTTGCCACTTGATGCTCCATTGCTAAGATCCGTTGGGCAATAGCTGTTTCAACTAATCCAACTGGTGTATCTGTATTTGCTTCAATGACCTTCAAGCCATTTTGAGAGGCAATGAAGTCATACCGAGTAAAGTAGGAAAAGCGTGTACTGTTATCCTCTAATAGCAAATCCCACAGCATAATTGGTATTCCAAGACGGTGAATTGTATTTGGATTTCTACGAATCATCTCAAACGTTTTTTTGTAAATATCTTCGACTGCCCTTGTAGCATCGATAATTTCTTGATGCATGCTATAAGGAACTTGAAGCAATGAATCAGTCATATATTGATGATCTTCGTAATTTTCATATAGAGTCGCCCATGTAAAACCAGCTTGAGCCATTTTTTCATATAATTGATCAAATCGCTCAACATATTTATTTTGGTCGAAAGGCTTTGTTAAAGAAAGGTAAGATAACATCGCTTAACCTCCACAGTTTGTTAATAACTAATAGTTGCAGCTACAATTAGACCAACTAAAATCGAGATTCCTCCAAGAAATAACCCTACCGCAACGTTTCCTTTTTCAACTTCTTTTGCCAAATTTGTTTTACGCGTGAAAACATGTTCAATGATAAGATGAAGAACCACTTGAATAACAATGGCAATCAGTGCCCATATCGCTAAATCAATTAGATTGATTGAACTTCGTATCGCCGACTGAAGTACGACAACAAGTCCTGCCATTTTCCCTAATAATTTTAACGAAACAGCAACATTCCCCGCTCGAATTAAATCTCTTTCTGAATATGGAGTGAGCCATTTGAATAAAAAAGTCCCTAAGCCAAATAAAAGTAACGAAGCGACTAAATAAATAATAAAATGATCAAACGTTTGTAAGTAATATAGAATGTCCACTAGTCTTCCCCTTTCACTCCGCATGGTAAGTAATAAGATAAATTATCTGTAATTGCAGCTCCTGCCCGAAAACCCATTGCACTTGCTCTCTCTCCCACAATAAAGCTACCAACTAAAAGATGGGCTTCTTTTTTTCCTTTTTCAGTTTGGATTAACGTTTTCGGCAGTTCAACATGCTGTTGGTAGGTTTTTAAAAACTGGTCGTACGTGTACTTATTTTGTTTTCCGATGTTGTTCCCTTTAAGCTTAACCTCTACTGTGTCGCCCTCCCTACCAAAGACGGGTTTCGATACATATTTCTCACCCGACTCCACTAACGGTTCCTCATCCAAATAAGTTGGCAAAAAATAACTTGAAATGTCTTGATGTTCTTCTGCCGTATAAAAGGGATGTTTTTGTTCATGCATACCCCAAATTAAAGCAAGAAGTGCCTTTGTTTGCATTAAGAAAGCAGAGGGCGGATTGAGCATAGCTACTTTTTTATTTTTCACAAGATGTAAGAAAGCCTCACCAATCGGATAACCATCACCTGTTTGATCATTGATTAATGCCTCAAGTGGGTATGTGTGACGGTAAAGAACATCAATTCGTTTACCTTTTGGATCATATACTCCCGTTTTCGGACCCTCTGAGGTGATAATCAATTCATTTAAAGGAATAAATAAGGCTCCATCAATTTTTGCAACTTGCATCAAATACTTCATCGTTTCACGATCTTCCATATCATCAACATGAGCAGTGAACACCACATAAGGATGAGAATGTTGACCAATTAACCGCGATGCTTGATACACAGCATTTCGGATTACTTCACCCAATCCTTCGTCTAACCCTTTATTCGGGTCTTTTAAGTTGAATTGGTTACTGACCTTACCATTCACATCAAAAAGTTCTCTAATAAAAGTTGGAGTATCCGCATTAAACTCTAGTAACTTTAACCCTTGATTTGTTTGGACAAAATCAAAACGTCCAATAACTGTTTCATAAGAGATCGTTTGTAATCGTAGAAAGGGAATGGTTTTGCTTGGGAAACCTAATTGTAAAAGCGTCTCATCAGAAGTTTCTCTAATGAGTTGATTGGTTTTTTTAAAGAGGGAATAGACCCTATTAGTTACTGTTCGGATCTCCTCTACTTCACCTTGATTGAGCTCTAAACAATCAAATAGGGCATACTCTTGTCCATAAAGACGATCCCAAAAACAATCTAATTGATGATAAAATTGATCTCTTTCAGCTTTAAATTTAGCCTCCAAAGAAACCACCGCCACCCATTCCTGATCGTAAGTTGGTTGATTGGTTGTTTGAATTAGAGTTAGATTGATTTTGCTGAGTCGACTGTTGATTTTGATTCGAGTTAGGGGTTGCATCTTGTCTTTGATTAGCTCCTCTAGAGGAAGTACCGGCTCCCGCACCACCTAAAGCGCGCCCAGCCATGAAAGCTGCAAAAGTAGGAAACCAACTCCCACCTGCATAATAATGACCATTATGTTCAGATCCTTCTTCTACACATTGATAAGCTTCTGCTTCTGCATCCCAAGTCCATGTCTCACAGCCAGTTTCCCGAGGGGAGGGTGGTTCTTCTGTAGGGGTTGAGACATTTTCGTTTTCTGGCACACTTACTAACTCTTGTGTGGAAGAGGTAGAACATGCTGTTAAGCTTGCTAAAGCAAAGCTTGTCCCAATCACACCTTTAAGTAAACGATCTGTTTTTGGCTTATTCATTCATTACACCTCCGCTACCTTTTACGTTGTAAAATAAAATAAGTTTCCCTTTTAATACAGAATGTCATTTTAGCACACTTTTTTTGAAAATAAGGTAGTTTTAATGATGAGGAAAAGGTATAGGGAGGGAGCTAGTCAATATCTTGTGACAAACCAAAAGAAAGGAAGAGTATTTTGCTCTACTCAGATGAACAGCTCTATGACTACATATGCGGCTTAGTTGCTTGTAGGTATACGTACGGTACAACGATCCTTCAGTCATCTACAGACACGCATGTGCAACACGGATATCCAATTAGCAATCGGATACATGAATTTTTTGTAAAACAAGATCACCTTCAAGATTTTCTCCAACAGCCCATTCCCACTGAACACTGGCTAACCATCATTTCAAGCTCTTCTATACCTCCCATCATTCCAGGGTATCAATTCCAAACCAATGAGTTTCTTATGGATCTAGAGACAAATGAGGACCTTCCTTCAAGCCATAAATATTCTCACGTTTCAACAAAAATAGAACAAGTTACAAGTTATATCGAGGCCCAAGAAATTAACACTCATTTTCAAGTGAAGGCCATTAATTTAGAGCAACTTGAATAATTCGGTATTCAGTAATACGTTTTATATGATGAGCATCTTCCAATTGGTTTTGGACGTATCTCTTCAACGAGAAAATCAAACCGCTCTTGTTTAGACAATGTTTACATCGAACCAAGTTACAGAAGACAGGGATTAGCCACCAAACTTTGTATCGCTATAGTCAAACAATCAAAAAATGGAGCTACTAGCTGTATCTTAGCCTCAAGTGAGATGACGTATCAGCTTTATATCAATCTTGGTTTCAAGCAAATTGCCTATCTTTATTCCTATGAAACCGAACAATCAGTTCATTAAATTTATCCGTTTTTCTTTATAGGCACAGCATGCCTTTACCCAGTTTTTAGCCACTTCTGGGTAGGAGGCAAAATGTAGGTGTACATAACTTGCTACAACAGAATCATTAATATAACCCTGTTGCTTTTCTTTCCCATTCCATGTTTTATATTTAAAACAAGATGTATCTCCTTCATTCTGACTACTTGAAGAATAATGAAATTCATGGCCTCGTAATATTGTTCCTTTTTCACCGAGAATAGTGCTTTCGATTGTAGTGACTTCTCGGTAACCAATTGCCGTTAGAGTGTTGTTCATTTGAAAGTGCATAAGTGTCACACCCGCCATTGGATACGTTACCCCGTTTGTTAATGTCAAACTTTCACCAAGAAGAATGTACCCACCACATTCCGCTAAAATAGGCATTTGATCATTAGCAGCCTTTCTTAATTGTTGAAACAGTTCTTTATTTAAAGACAGCTCCTTGGCATACTCTTCAGGAAAGCCTCCCCCAAGATAAACACCATCACAACCGTTAGGAAGCCCCTCTCCTTTTAATGGAGAAAAATACGTTAGTTTTGCCCCAGCTGCCTGTAGTAACCTCAAATTTTCATCATAGTAAAAATGAAAGGCTTCATCATAGGCAACAGCTATTTGAACGAGAGACCGAGGTTGTTCTTTTAGGTTTAACCAGCCATCATCATGCTTCACTGGATGAGTCTGTATAGCAAGTCCCCAAATTAAATCTAAATCAAATTGTTTTGAGATGGTCACTGACAATTCATCAATAAACGAATCATATTCCCCCTGTTTAAGAGCTGGTATTAGACCCAATTGGCGTTCAGGTAATAGAGGAGTATCTCCACGCTTTAAGTATCCTACTACAGGTATGTGGCACATTTGTTGAACCGCATCCTTACATAACTTAGCATGACCTTCACTTCCTGCTTGGTTTAAGATAACACCAACTATCTTGGCCCCACTCTCAAGTTCCTGGTAGCCTTTTACCATTGCAGCAGCACTTCTTGCAGAACCATTGATATTTATTACTAGTAAGCATGGACTATCTAATATCTGACTAATCTCATAGGTGCTTCCCTCATTTGAGAGGGGTGACCGTCCATCGTAAAAACCCATCATTCCTTCAATAATCGAAAGATCAGCATCTTCACTCCTCTTAACAAATGTTTCTTTTACCCACTCACAAGAAGTCATCCAAGTATCTAGTTGATAAGAGCGTCGCTTCGTTATGACTTCATGAAATGTTGGATCTATGTAATCAGGCCCACACTTAAACCCTTGTACTCGCTTATTTTGTTTTGCAAAGGCTGCCATCAACCCTAACGTAACTGTCGTTTTCCCTACACCACTATCAGTACCCGTAATTAAAATTCGAGGTTGCATCTATTCACCTTCATTTTCATTATCGATTAACTACATGTTAACATTGTTACTCTTTAAATAAAGTCTTTGCTTAGCATGTTGGATATAGTGCATCCTTAAGCATGTTAATCCACCTATCAAACTAATAACTGCAGAGAGTATGAATGCTCCAAAATATTGGTTTGTACTCTCTATAATTAGTCCAGTTACAATAGGAGATATAATTTGCCCTACGCTAAAGAAGATCGTCACAAATCCCATTGCAATTGGAACAGTTGATGAAGAAACAAAATCTGCGACACTTGCATTCATAATTGTTGGTACTCCCCAAAGTGTAAGCCCATATATCACTACTTCAGCTCCAATAACTACTACAGAATTGGTAAAAGACAAAGCAATGAGCATAGCAAATTGAATAATTAACACGACGGACAAAGCATACATTCTCCCTAAGATATCTGAGAGCACACCCCAGATAAAACCGCTCGCTATACTTGCGATACCAGCTATTGAAAAAAATAATCCCGCTAACTCTTTGGTATAACCTATATCGATCATTAAATAGTCAACCAAGAATGTTGAAAAAACTAAATAGCTAAAACCCCAAGATAAATAAATAAACCCTATCACCCAAACTTTTTTATTTCGATAAACTGTTTTGTCACCTCCACCTTCTATCGGAGACTCAACAGTAGAAGTGACGTTCCTTTTTACAACCTCACCTTCACCGACAGACTTTAAGCCAATATCTTCGGGTGCATTTTTCAAAAATAATGCATTAATAAAAATGAAGACACTCGTCACCAAAGCTAGAATGTACCAGCTAAATCTCCATCCCTCCACACTCATACTAACGATAGAAGGCACAAGCAAGCCGCTAATGACAATCCCTAAGCCTACTCCCCCCATCGCAATTCCAATAGCCATCCCTTTTTTCTTGTTAGAGAACCACTTCCCCGCAAGCCCCATCGCCGGAATTGAAGATCCGCCTGATCCTACTCCTAGTAATAAGCAACCAAGCAAAGCAAACGAAAATGATACAGCATTTGCACATATAACCATACCCATTATGATGATAAATAAAGAGATATTAATAACTAATTTAGATCCGAATCGAACCACAAAATAGCCAACGACAGCTACACTTATTAAATAACCAAAAAAAGCGGCCGAAGCTACGAAGCCCATTTCTTTATAATCAAGGCCAATTCCTTCTCTCATAAAGGGTAGAATAGCTCCTAATGAGAAGCGACCGAACCCTAGACTTGCTAGCATTGTAAAGAATAACAACGTTAAGATCATCCAACCCTTGTGTATACCCCTCATTTAACCTCTCCTTTTCACCTAGAGTTTTTTAATATCAGAAAATTCTCCTTAATTATACTTCGAAATCGTCTTTGTCGTCTCCTTCAAAGAAGATTCATTCTCCAGATTCAAAAAAACTCTAGTGAAAGAGTTCACTAGAGTTCGTTATATTAGATGATATTAGTTCGTTTAATCGTTTTATCATAAGTATTTTTTGTCATAATTAAATTTTCATCTAGGCCATTACATATTGCTAAGTATCCATCATCTAAATTAAATCCAATACCATCAATTACATAATCAATTGTTACTTTTCCACTCAACTGATCTTCTTTTAGATAAGAAACATGCACAGTACTTTCAATCAACTCAATTGAACGAATCCTTTGATTTAATACTTTATGTAGGCAACCTAATTTATTCTTTTCCCACTTTAACTTTTTATGATAGTCTTCTAATCCGGATGCGATGTTGATTTCATCAAACGAAATAGAATATTCACCTATGCGATTTGCACATAACTCAATTCGACAATTATCTACCTCTACTACAACAGGTAGCTCTTTGTACCATTCATCTTTTTTGTAGTCCCAGGCCACCCAAATATTTCTGATCTGCTTGCCCTTTTGAGCAATTAATCTATCTTTATGTTCAGCTAATAAATGAATGGGATCCCTGAAAAATTGAGGTTTGTATACTTTTACTTTTCCCATTCTGAACCCCCTTCGAACGTCAACAATCATTCTATTAATCACTCTAACTTTACCACAAATCTATACAATATTAGCATGATTTACCTACATTTCCATATTCAATTTTTAAGCTGATAAAAATATTCCATCAAGCTTTAAGATATGAATAATCATCTGAATCATGTAATCATCCAATCTCCTGTTTAAATTTACTTTCCTCTAGGGTATGGAGTTATAAAAGGAGGAATCACGATGTTGCAGAATGTGAATAAACATTTGTTTTTTTCAATCATTTATTTTATTGCAGCTGTAGCAAGTGGAATCGGATCATATGTGAATGACAACATTAGTATTTTGTTTATTATTTTAACTGGAGTATTTTTAATCTTAGCTATTCTTTCCCTCACCCGTTATATGATGAGCAAACCTAAGAAATTGTAAAAAAAAGCAAGCCCTCTACTGATCTGGCAGAAGGCTTGCTTTTTTAGCTAGCGAACAGCACAACGATTTGGTCCAATTTCCATCTCACGTTGATTTTCCTTATCTAGGTTGATTTCACCCATGTTTGTTTGACGAATTTCTTGATACGCATTAGGTTGTGGTGGTAGATTTTCTGTTACTACTTTTCTAAGTGTGCCTTCGGCTTCAATGTTTAAACCATGATTGTTAGCATATAATGTACCTAACGTTCCTGCTACACTACCATCCTCATTTAACTCCTCAATAATCATAAAGTGCGCTGGAAGTACGACCAAACTCATCTGAAAGCTCTTTATAACGTACATATAAGCTCTCTCTTAATTCTCCAACCCAATCTTCAGCCATCCCCGCTAAGTCAGGTCTTCCAATCGAGTCAATAAAGAGAATATCTCCTGATAATAGGTACTTCTCATCCACTACAAATGACGTTGAACCAATTGTGTGACCTGGTGAGTACAATGCATTAATAGTAATGGTTGTCTGACCAAATTTCACTTTATTACCGTCTTCAAGCGCTTGGTATGCAAATGTTACTTCTTCTGCATCTTTTGTGGTAACCAGTAAATGGCACCCATCTGTTCAGCAAGCTGACGTCCACCAGAAATGTGATCAGCGTGTAAATGTGTATCAAACACATGTGTGATGGTTGCATCAATTATGTCAACCCCTTTTATTAAAATGATTAAAACCGTAGTAAAAAGAAATCATCCCTCTTTTTACTACGGTTCGTTAAAAATTGATTTATTTTGTTTGTGCAACAGTACTGGCCTTTTGTTTTGCCTCAATACGTCGTCTATGCAAAATTGGTTCTGTGTAGCCACTTGGCTGTTCGCTTCCTTTAAAAACAAGCTCGCATGCTGCTTGGAAAGCAACTGAATTCTCATAATCTCGAGCCATCGGAAGATATTCTGGATCATCCGCATTTTGTTTATCTACTACTTTCGCCATTCGCTTTAATGTTTCTAATACCTGTTCTTCTGTACATATGCCATGATGAAGCCAATTTGTTACATGTTGACTAGAGATACGTAAAGTTGCACGATCTTCCATCAAACCAACATTGTTAATATCTGGAACCTTAGAACAACCTACCCCATGTTCAACCCACCGTACCACATATCCTAAAATGCCTTGTGCATTATTATCTAACTCTTGTTGGACTTCTTCCTTGCTCCAATTTTGCTCTTTTGCTATAGGTATTTCTAAGATTTGATCTTGAAGATCCTCTATGCTACTTCTTAAACTTTGTTGAACTTCAGAAACATTCACTTTATGGTAGTGAAGTGCATGAAGGGTTGCTGCCGTTGGGGATGGCACCCAAGCCGTGTTCGCACCAGCCTTTAACTGACCGTCCTTTTGCTTTAACATATCGGCCATTAAGTCAGGCATTGCCCACATTCCTTTACCTATCTGAGCACGCCCTGGTAGGCCACAACTTAGACCAGTATTGACGTTAGACTTTTCATATGACTGTAACCATGTGGATGATTTCATATCATTTTTACGAATCATCGGCCCTGCTTCCATCGACGTATGCATCTCATCCCCTGTTCGGTCTAAAAATCCCGTATTAATAAAAGCTACACGCTCTTTTACTTCTTTAATACAAGCTTTTAAATTTAACGAAGTACGACGCTCTTCATCCATTACGCCAATTTTAAGGGTGTTACGTTTTAAGCCAAGCAAGTCTTCTACACGAGCAAATAATTTATTTGAAAATGCTACTTCTTTTGAGCCGTGCATTTTAGGCTTAACAATATAAATGGATCCCTTAGCGGTATTATTGAGCTTACTATTGCCTAGTAAATCATGCTTGGCAATCAAACTTGTAATCATACAATCTAAAATACCCTCAGGGACTTCCTCGCCATTTGAATCAAGAACTGCATTATTTGTCATTAGGTGACCTACATTGCGCACAAACATTAATGATCGTCCAGAAAGAGTCATTGAATCTCCCGAGAGAGTTGTGTAAGTGCGGTCTTCGTGAAGGGAACGAGTAACAGATTTCCCTCCTTTTGAAAAGGTTTCTTCTAAATTCCCTCTCATAAGACCTAACCAATTTTGATACACTCCCACCTTGTCTTCAGCATCTACAGCAGCTACAGAGTCCTCACAATCCATAATCGTTGTGATTGCAGCTTCCATTAAGACATCTTTCACACCAGCTTGATCGGTTTTACCGATTGGATGCTCACGATCGATTTGAATTTCAAAGTGTAGACCATTGTTTTTCAATAGAAGTGTAGATGGATCTTCAGGATGACCGTGGTAGGCAACCAATTTAGAAGAATCCTTAAGTTCTGTGGTTTTACCCTTGCTATGTACGACTAATCCCCCATTTTCAATAGAGTATTTCTCTGCGTCCTTATGAGAGCCTTCCTTCAATGGTACTGTATCATCTAGGAAGTCCTTAGCCATTGAAATAACCTGATCACCACGCACTGGATTATATTCTTTACCCTTTTCAGCACCATTGTCTTCTGAAATCACATCTGTTCCATATAATGCATCATATAAACTTCCCCAACGGGCATTAGCAGCATTTAATGCATAACGTGCATTGTTAACAGGAACGACAAGTTGCGGACCTGCTTGTAGGGCTATTTCTGCATCAACATTCTCTGTTGTAATTTCAAAGTCCTCCACTTTCGGTTCAAGGTAACCGATCTCTTGTAAGAAAGATTTGTAACTTGCAAAATCAACGTTCTCTTTATTTTCCTTATGCCAGTTATGGATTTTTTGTTGCAGCTCATGACGACGCTCTATTAATTCCTTATTTTCTGAAGCGAATTCAGAAATTAATGTCTCTAAGTTTGCCCAGAATTCTTCACTTGTAAGTCCACTTTCCGGTAATACCTTGGTATTAATAAATTGATAGAGTACTGAAGCTACTTTCAAATTCCCAACTTTAACATAGTCTGTCATAGTGTTAGCCCTCCTTGAATTTTGTTCCATTTTTACCTATTTCAATACCTAAGTCTGTTATATAACATTGCGTTTTTATTATATAACATAATAGATCAAAAATAAAGAATTCTGAAAACATATTAGTTGAAAATTTGATAAGTAGGAATTTTATTGAATCTAACTTTTAACCAAGCCTATTAATTTTTAAAACCATCTAACCTTATAAAAAACTTTTTTAGAAATTCATAAAATAAATTCTCTGCCGGAAGTAACTGACGTTCACTTGATCTAATCACCCCTACTGTACGTGGTACTGTAGGCTCTACGATTGGTATTTTAACCGTAGTATGAGGGATATTATCAACTAGTGTAATTTCTGGTATTAGTGTGATACCTAAACCTGCGGATACCAGCCCTTTTAAGGCATCAATATCATCACCTTCAAATGAAACTTTCGGCTTAAACCCAAGGCTTGAACAAGCATTGATAATCAGATCTCGCAAAATATATCCATCTGGCAACAAAATAATTGATTCCTCTTTTAGTTGATTTAATTTTAACGATGTATGATTGGCTAGCGGATGATTTATGGGTAGAAGTGCAACGATATTTTCGGTAAATAAAATATCACTTTTTATCTTGGGGTCGTTCTTTGGTACTGGACCAATCAAAGCCATATTAAAGTCTCCATTTACTACCCCATCTATGAGGGCTCGATAAGAGGCTTGTTTGAGCTGAAACTTCACCTTAGGGTATTTTGTTCGAAATGAAACAATTGCAGTGGGCAATGTATATGCTGCCATACTAATTGGGAAAGCAATTCGAATTGTCCCTTGTTCCGGATCTAAGTACTCTTCTACTTCTAACCTCGCATTATCAATTACATTCATTGCTTGATTCATTCGATTAAGAAATACTTTTCCAATTGGCGTAAGCTTAACCCTTCGTCCCTCTCTTATAAACAAATCAACTCCTAATTCCGATTCTAAATTAACAATTTGACGGCTCACAGCGGATTGAGCCACATGCAAAGCGTCTGCAGCCTCAGTTACATGCTCTCGTTTCGCTACTTCAATAAAGTATTTAATTTGCCTTAACTCCATTACACTCACCTCTATTTCCGATTCATCTCATTTCGGCATTGAATCTATCTATTTTCTATATTGTTTAGATCATTTATAAATAATAAACTACACTATAAGAGAAAATCTAACAATAAGAGAAAAAATATGCTTCATTATTTTTGAATTGGAGGAGAGATAAAATGGCAACACTTGAAAAAATACTTGATCCAAAACTTGAAGCGGCTAAAGGTTATGTAGATGATGTATTTAACATGGTTCAATTAAGAAATCCAAATGAAAGTGAATTTCATCAGGCTGTTAAAGAAGTTTTTGATTCCTTGATCCCTGTATTAGCTAAACACCCATCCTATATTGAGCATGGGATCCTTGAGAGAATGGTGGAGCCTGAAAGGGTTATTAACTTTCAAGTTCCTTGGGTAGATGACCAAGGAAAAGTGCATGTGAATCGTGGATTTCGTGTGCAATTTAACAGTGCAATTGGTCCCTACAAAGGTGGTCTCCGTTTTCACCCATCGGTTAATGCTAGCATCGTTAAATTTCTTGGTTTTGAACAAATCTTTAAGAATTCCTTAACCGGGCAACCAATTGGCGGCGGAAAGGGTGGATCAGATTTTGATCCAAAAGGAAAATCTGATAGAGAGGTTATGCGATTCACTCAAAGTTTCATGAGCGAACTTTGTAAACATATTGGTCCAGATATTGACGTTCCAGCAGGTGATATTGGTGTCGGTGCTAGAGAAATTGGATATATGTTTGGTCAATACAAAAAAATTCGCGGTCATTTTGAAGCTGGGGTATTAACAGGTAAAGGATTTTCTTATGGGGGCAGTTTAGGAAGAAAAGAAGCGACTGGATATGGGACTGTTTACTTTGTAGAAGAAATGCTAAAAGATAGGGGACTTAGCTTTAAAGATAAAACCGTCGTTGTTTCCGGGTCTGGAAATGTCTCCATATATGCTATTGAAAAAGCTACAAAGTTAGGAGCAAAAGTAGTAGCATGCAGTGACTCAAGTGGATATATTTATGATACAGACGGTATTAACCTATCTACCGTTAAACGTTTGAAAGAAGTTGAGAATAAACGAATTAGTGAATATGTAAAAGAACATCCTAAAACACAATTTATTGAAGGTTGTTCAGCTATATGGTCGATTCCTTGTGACATCGCTCTGCCTTGCGCAACGCAAAATGAAATCGATGATATAGCTGCAAGAACACTCATTTCTAATGGAGTTATTGCTGTTGGTGAAGGTGCCAACATGCCATGCACCTTAGAAGCAATTGAAATATTTCTAGAAAATGATATTCTTTTTGGTCCAGCCAAAGCAGTAAATGCTGGTGGGGTCGCTGTGTCCGCTTTAGAAATGGCTCAAAACAGCATGCGACTTTCTTGGACATTTGATGAGGTTGACCAGGAACTACATCAGATCATGAAAGACATCTATCGTAATAGCATGAATGCTGCTGATGAGTATGACACTCCAGGAAACCTTGTGGTTGGGGCTAACATTGCAGGATTTAAAAAGGTAGCTGATGCCATGATTTCTCAGGGAGTTATTTAGAAACTAGCTGATAAAAAAGTTGCTTCCTCCATATCTTTTAAACTCAAAACAATGTAAGAAATATTTAACCAACAAACGCGCCTTCACCAATCGGAGAAGGCGCGTTTCTACTTTCTTTCTAGAAGCTATCTAGGAATTTCCTTTCTTAAAAAGGACTAACTAATCTGCTTTCTTTATAAGGGACAAAACTATCTATCTCCTTAGTCAAGGTGATCATTATAATCTTTGCAATCGTAACAATGGTTTTCTTAACGACAACGCTAGATTCTACGACCTTACACGATTGCAGCCTATACAAGTACAGCAGATATGAGTAAAACGGAGCCTTCGAAATATTTACGAATTACAGTTGCATTAATCATTACCACTTTCGCGCTAATATTAGTGAGAATAGGTGGTTTAGCTCCACTAGAGGTTATTTCTGGACTCCTGGGATTACCAATCATTATCATTCAATTCTTAACACTCTTTGCAGCTAAGAAAATGATGGACCAAGATAAAGCTTGAATTAAAAATGTAAGGGTATAAGTACGTTTAAATCTCTACATTATAGTCCTTTATGTCTCTTTTAAAAGCCCATAAAGGACTATTTTAAAATGAATAGGGATGAGGGTAAAAAACCTCATCACATAGCACGTGAAGAGGTAAGCCTCCCCTTTTTAATCATGATGAGCTTCATTATCGTGTTTTTCTTTTGAAAGTTTTTCAGGAAAGTGACAGCTCCTTTATTAGATTCTTGTTTAATAAATGTGGCTATAACTTTTGATAGTTCCTCTGGTGGGTATGGGTTTGTTATATACTTGTCAACATTATATTGTTTCACCTTTTCATCGGACAGCATCTTCAAAGGCATTTTGAGGTTGAGTGTGATGATTAACCAACTTGTATCTTTCGAATCTAAGTAGTGTGTAACTGCTGAACCCGAGTCTCTAGTGAATTGCTTCTAAAAATAATAAAATATATAAAAATGTGATCAAAAACCTTCATTCCCCCTATACCAATTCAAAAAGACACACACCTCCTTAACTGAGAGTGCGTGCCATACTAAGCTTCTTTCGGTCTGACCCGTACTTGGCTCGAACCAGTGACCTCCACTACTAAGTTAGAGGTATGATTATGCAATTTTATATAAAACTTATTCTACTAACTACTTACCCTTCCTCATACAATCCATTTACTAAAATTTCAAGAGCTCGAGGGACACGAATACCTTCTGCAGCTGCTGAAAGCGGGATAATAATGAAGTGCTCGTCCTTTATTGCTGTTACATCTGTTAAAGCAGGATGATTCAACAATTGCTCTCTCTTTTCTTCTGCTGTTGTTTCTCCATAATCCATAATTACAATCACTTCTGGATCACGCTCTACTACCTCTTCCCAACTTACTTCTCCCCAGTTACTATCAATATCATTGAATATATTTTCCGCTCCAGCCATTGAAATAATTGTATTTAAAAAGTTTTGTCCAACTGTAAAAGGGGCTGTATCTCCACTATCAAATACAAAGACTTTTAAGGGTTTTTGACCTTCAGGAATCTCTGCTTTAGTGTTTGATATCTCCTCATCTATCTGACCAATAAGTTCTTCACCTCGGTCAACCACATTAAATATAGTAGCTATGTTACGAATATCTTGATAAATATGATCAATTGTCGGTCCTACTACAGTAGATGATTCATGTAAGTAAGCGTTAATATCTAATTCGGTTAATTGGTCTACAGTTCCTATATTATCTTCACGGAATGCACTTCCCCATCCTGCATAGGCAAAATCAGGTTCTTTTGCTAAAAATACTTCTTGTGAGGGGTATTGATTAGAGAGAACTTCGATTTGCTCATATGCTTCTTTATATTCTGGTAAAATTTCATCATCTAGATATGCTGATCCTACCATATTTTCTTCTAAACCAAGCGCTAGCATAACCTCTGTGACATGTTGGTTTAATGAAACAGCTCTCTTTGGTACTTCAGTAAACACCATTACATGATCATTGTTTTTTATTTCTACCGCTTCATATGTATCTTGCGTTTGTTCCTTTTTCTCTGAAGAATTATTTTCTACTTGCTCATTACTTAAATTAGCTTCTTGAGTTCCTCCACAAGCTACTAATAATAATAAAATTGCAATGCTATACATAATTCTTAACTTGATTTTCCTCATCTTTTATACCCCTTTATTTTAGTTAGATTTTGCGATAATAGTCCACTTTGTGGGGTAGCTTTGCTCAAAAGCACTTACTCCAAATGGGTATCCACCTTCATTCCAGCTATCTAATTGATAGGGCTGTAAGATCCCCTTATTTATTTCGTCCGACTTTAGTTC
The DNA here is from genome assembly GCF_032843265.1 of Alkalihalophilus lindianensis. Taxonomy (NCBI): domain Bacteria; kingdom Bacillati; phylum Bacillota; class Bacilli; order Caryophanales; family Bacillaceae; genus Alkalihalophilus; species Alkalihalophilus lindianensis. The sequence continues at coordinate 29,804 of NZ_JAWJBA010000004.1, read as the reverse complement.
CAGTGTATCATTCACACCTAAATAAGCTGATTGATAATTTATTTCTGGAATCTTCATCGTTTCAGATAACTTTATACTAGGTTGATAATTTTCAACCATATCGAGTACAAAGAAACCTTCTAGCATCAATAAATAAATCAGCTCTCGTGGTGTAAGCAAACTAAGTTCTCGTTCTACTCGATATTTTGATTGACATACTCCTTCTCGAAAACTCTCGTAAGTAGCAGTATAATGAATGAGTTGACCATGTAATGCTGTTGTTCCTTCTACTGTATAATAGATTGTTTTTTGGTTTGTTACTTGTTTTCGTTGCTGAACTTTCCATGTAGGATTTGTTGGTGGAATGACAAGATCAATAGCGACAAAGCCATCTTTTTTTAAATGCTTACGAACCCTAGCTAAAAGCTCTTTTTGTTCTAGAACAGTTGTAAAATGCTGAAAGAATCCATCCGTTAATAAAATATGACTGTACCTTTCATTTTGATTAAAGGTTAAAGCATCTTCTTCTATGAAATTCACTTCGTTATTCATTCGTTCTACTTTTTTTCTTGCAACTGCTAACATCTCACTACTCCAATCCACACCTGTAATAGGAATACCTAAGTTAGACAGTTCTAAAGCAAATCTTCCTGTCCCTGTACCTAAATCTAGTACATTGGGAACCTTATCTGATTGCAAAACCCAATTTCTATAAAAAACATTTCCAGATTTACCCACGAAAAAATCATAATATTTTGCTTCAAGCCCAGCATATTTAGGATTACTTTGCCTTTTGTGTCGCTCTCCTTGTAGCCCACATCTTGAACACAAGGTACCCGCTAATGCTGAGTAAGATGTCCCTTGTGGCACCCCGTTTTTTGTATCCCCATGCCATTCGTTATATTGAAAGCTACAATATGTACATTTATAATGTGCCATTTCGTCTCCTTCCTCTACCCTACTGTGGTATCGGGTGTCTGTGAAAGAGTTGAACCTTTATACATTCCCTCAGATACGTAAGAAATCTGTAACTTTCCTGTTATTGGGTGAGTAGTAACTGTACAATCAACTTTAAATATTTCTTTTAACATAGATCTAGTTACCACTTCGGATGGCGTTCCATGTTTGACAATTTCCCCTTCGTTTATAACGTAAATTACATCACAATAAGCTGCTGCCAAATTCAAGTCATGAATGGCAGCTAATGTACTAACTCCTAATTTTCTGATGATATCAAGAATATGTAGTTGATGATGTATATCTAGATGATTAGTGGGTTCATCTAGTATAAGGAAAGATGCTTTTTGAACGAGAGCCCTAGCTATTAAAACACGTTGTTTTTCTCCTCCTGACAATGTGGAGAAACTTCGATCTGAGTAGCCTTCTAAACCAACTTTAACTAACGCAGTCCTAGTGAAGTAGGCATCTTCAAGTGTATCCCTTTCAAAGAATCGTTTATGAGGGCTTCTTCCCATCAAAACAATTTCTTCTACTGTAAAATCAAAAGGTGCCGAACCTTCTTGCGCAACAACTGCCATACTTCTTGCAAATTCCTTATGGGAAAACTTCAAAATATCCTCATTATTTAATGAAACAAGTCCCGCATTAGGGCGTAAAATCCGATAAATTGTTTTCAATAATGTGGATTTCCCACTACCATTTGGCCCGATAATTCCAACAAACTGACCAGATTCTACGAACATCGTAATTTGGTCAATAATACTTTTTTGTTCAATTGTTGTTGAAAGCTGATCAACTGTTAATTTCATTTTCCATCACCTTCTCCAAAAGAATAGGAATTACGTCTTAGAAGCCAAATAAAAAAAGGACCTCCACATAACGCAGTAACAATGCCTATTGGTAACTCTTGTGGGGCAACAATTATCCGCGCCACAACATCCGCCCAAATGAGGAAAATAGCACCGATAAGAGCACTTACGGGCAAAACATAGCGATGATCTGAACCTACGAATAGACGAACAACATGGGGGACCATTAACCCAATAAAACCGATAGCTCCACTTACTGCGACTAAGACTCCTGTAAGCAATGCAGTAACTAACATCAGTATCTTTTTAAAAATATCAATATTCAAACCGAGAGTGGAAGCAGTTTGTTCACCCATTAAGAGCAGGTTAAGAGGTCTAGCGAAGAAGAGAAGTAAACCTATGCCCATTAATAAGGAAAAAAACGGAATAGATAATTGCTCCCATTTAGCTCCTGCTAAACTACCCATCATCCAAAATAAAGCATCTCTCATGCCCTCCTCCCGAGGAGCTGAAATGACGATATAACTCGTCATAGCAGAGAGCATCATCGAAATAGCAATACCTGACAACAAAAGTCTCACCGTGGAAATTCTACCATTTACCTGTGCTACTAAAAATACTAGGAAGACCGATATCATTGCTCCTAGAAACGCAGCTAAAGATAGAGCATATTGTCCGAATAACTTAAACGCTCCAAAAATGATTACAAGAGTTGCGCCGACAGAAGCTCCAGATGATACACCTAAGATAAATGGATCTGCTAAGGAATTACGCACCAATGCTTGGATTGCAACACCTACAATAGCCAACCCTGCCCCAACAATTGCTCCTAATATCACTCTTGGAAAACGAATTTCCCAAATAATTTGTTCTTGAGCTTTTGCCCAGTCCTGGATGATCAAATTCTCAATGAACGGAACCTTAGAAAGAGCAATTTTCCACACTGTGAATGGAGAGATTGATATAGGTCCCAACATAATAGAGACTGTCATTGAAAAAAGTAGAAGTAGAATAAGTGTTGCGAATAGCACTTGGTAGACTTTTTCTTTTCCTTTTCTTCCTCTATCCTCTTTATTTTTTTCCTCTTCATTAAATAAGAGATCACCCACATCATTTTTTCGCAAGCTTTCCATTTATCCACCCCCCTTTTAAGTAGACTACGTTAACAATGTTGAGATACAACTTCCTCCCCTTAAGTAGCCTTTTTCACTAGTAATGTAAGTCTCATTGATTTCCCCAAAAACGACTAAAATTCTATCCCTTTGACTGCTTGAATACCTTCATTGTAGTAGTGCTTTTCTGCTTCAGTAACTGAAACAAGGTCAGCTAATTCTTTTATTTCTTTCTTCGCATTCCTACCAGTAATTACCAAATGGACATGCGGAGGTTTGTTTTGAAGTAAATCAATCACTTCATGTAGTGGTAAGACATCCTCTATTGGAAATTTATCGATTGCTAAAGCATTATTTAATTCATCTAAAATTATTAAATCGTAATCGCCACTCATTACGGCTTGTCTTGCAATAGGCCAGCCCTTCCTTAACGCTTCTCTATGCTCATCGGGTGTTTTCGTCCATGTAAACCCTACCCCAAGTTGAATCATCTCTACTCCGAGTCTCTCTAAAGCAATTTTTTCCCCATATGTTCGCTCTGGTGACTTGATAAACTGATAAATTTTCACTTTAAATCCTCTTCCTATTCCGCGAAGAGCTAGGCCTAAAGAAGATGTCGTTTTGCCTTTTCCATTACCTGTATAAACTAGAGTTAACCCTCTTCTATTTGGTTTATCCTGAATCATACTAACCTCCCTCACTTGCTTTCAAAATTAGATCTCCTAAAGACCTATTAAATTAATAGGTCCTCGAAGATTTTCTCTAGTAAGATGTATGTTAAAAAACTCACAATGTTATAGCCAAACTGCTTTATCTTCAAATGAAGTCCTTCTTTTTTCTTTCTTTTCATCCAATTCTTCCTGAGTTGGATAGCCAATGAAAAGGGTGCCAACCACCTTTTTTCTATCTGGAGAACCGATAAACTCATAAGAGCGTTTGTCATGAACAAGTCCAACCCCTCTCGTTCTCCAAACAAAGCCAAGTTCTAGTTCTTGTGAAGCTAACCACATCGAGTGAATGGCACAGCAAACTGCATATTCGTTATCCTTCGAATCTGCTTCGTTTGAAGCTATATCAGCGGTCACCATTATAATGACTGGCGTATTTTTAACCACTTCAAATGAACTTTCAATTAGGCTTGGTTTTGAAGGAAAGCGCTCCTGAAGATACTCGTAGACAACCTTTTCGTAGCTTCTCTTTGCTTCTCCTTGAATAACAAAAAAGCTCCAAGGCTCTCTCATTCGATCGTTTGGTGCTAGCGTAGCCGCTTGCAGCAAACGTTCGATCTTCTCTCTTTCTACTTCATCCTTGGTATAGTTCCGAATCGCTCTCCTATTATGGAGTAACTCTATCACGCTCATCTTTAACCTCTCCTTTCTCATCAAACCAATTTAATTTATTTCTAAAGCTCACGACATTTCCAACAATAATCATTGCAGGATGTTGTATTTTAGTTTTTGTAACGATCTTTGATATCGTTTCTAATGTACCAGTCACACTTTTCTGGTTGGGGGTAGTCCCCTCTTGAATCACGGCTACAAGTGTCTGAGAATCTTTCCCATGTATAATTAATTGATGACAAATATAGGATAGATTACGGGTTCCCATATAAAAAGCAAGCGTATCACTTCCCTTTACTAGAGCTTCCCAGTCCAATTCATCTGTGCCGTTGTCATAACGGCCAGCACCATGTACCATAGTAAAAGAGGTAGCGTAATTACGATGGGTAACAGGAATTCCAGCATAAGTAGGAGCTGCAATCCCAGAGGTAATACCAGGGACAATCTCAAATGGAATCTTAGCATTTGAAAGCACCTCAGCCTCTTCCCCACCCCTGCCAAATACGCAAGGATCTCCACCTTTTAATCTCGTCACGTTTTTTCCTTCTAGTGCTTTTGTAACTAGTAATTGATTGATTTCATCCTGAATAAGACTATGATTCCCAGGAGCTTTCCCACAGTAAATCAATTCAGCCCCTTTTTTCGAGTGGCTTAATAACTCTTTATTAACTAAGCGATCATAAGCTATAACATCTGCTTTTTGAATACATTCAAGACCATACACTGTGATTAACTTTGGATCGCCAGGCCCTGCCCCCACTAGAAATACTTTTCCTTTTTTATTCATCCTCTCACCTTAACTCTCTAAGTTTTGCCTGATCGTTTACTAGACCTTCGACCTATTTAATTTCTTTTATACACTCACTTTACTTCTCAAGCATTTATCAACCCATTTTTCAACCATAGATTTACATGAAGCAAAGTGAAAATGAGTATATCCAGCTACTAGATTATGATTCAAATAGCCTTCCTGCTTGGTGCCTCTCATTCCTTTTGTAACATATGCCGGTCGCACTTCTTGATCATTATGGTAGGTGGAGTAATGAAATTCATGACCTCTAGCTTTTTCATTTTTACCTAATAAGAAGTTACCTTCTTCTCCACTAATTTCTCGATAACCTAATGCAGCTAGTTTCATTTGCATTTTCACTTTCCCCGGAATAATGCCTACCATCGGAAACTCTAAATGACCTGTTGTTTCAATTGCTTCAGTCAAATACATAAAACCTCCACATTCCGCAAGAGTTGGTAATCCATTTCCAATCGCAACCCTTACAGAATCTTGAACATCTTTGTTTTGTGAAAGTTCCTTAGCATATTCTTCTGGAAAACCGCCTCCTAGATATAAACCATCAATATTTTCAGGTAATGGTTCATTTGATAGCGGTGAAAAATAAACCAACTTAGCTCCATAGGACTGCAAGAGTTCTAAGTTTTCTGGATAATAAAAATTAAAAGCAGCGTCTTTCGCAACTGCGATTCTTATATTCTCCTCTTTCTTTTTATTAAATATTGATTTTTTCTCACTTAAAGGTAGGTACGGGGCTTTTGATAGCTCAATAAGTTGATCGACATCCACGGTCTCTAGGATCAAGTCCCCTAATTTATTAAAAAATGGATCTAGCTCCCCTCTTTCAATAGAAGGAACCAGCCCTAAATGTCTTTCAGGGATTTTTATGTCAAGCTCTCGTTTTAAGTAACCGATTACTGGTACATCACATTCTTGTTCAATAGCCGTCTTTACAATCTTATAATGTCCTTCACTTCCGACTCTATTTGCAATAACACCGACAATGTTGGGTCCTTTAGCAAGCGCTTGAAAGCCTTTTACAATAGCGGCTGCACTTCTTGCCATACTTGCACAATTTACAACAAGTAAAACAGGACTCTCAATAATCATACTTATATCCGCTGTACTACCTTCATTATTCTTCGGATTCTTACCATCAAAAAAACCCATAACCCCTTCAATAATCGATATATCTGCTCCTTGACTTCCACGTGCAAAAATATCTAATACTGTGTCTTTTTCAAGCATCCAACTATCTAGATTTCTAGAAGTGCGATTCGTGACGGCAGTATGATAAGAAGGGTCAATATAATCAGGACCACATTTAAAGCCTTGTACCGTTAACCCTCTTTTTTTCAGTGCAGACATTAAGCCAATTGTTAATGTTGTCTTTCCAACGCCACTCCCTGTCCCTGCTATGACGATTCGATGATCCTTCATTCAAAACCCCTCCGCTAGTACGGAATTATAGCAACTGAAATCGTTACATTTCCTGATTTTTTCTTAATAAGAGAAAGCGTTTTTGCGCCACTGTATAACATAGCAGCTGGTTCACTAACACCATATGCACCTGTAAATTTGTATACTGTTTCAGAAGGGTCCTGAATTGACATGCGGTTTAATTCTTTTGCCGAATAACAAATAAATTCCCAGTTGTATTTATGAGCCACGGCAAGGAGACCTTCTTCGTCCTTTTTTAAATCGATTGAGCAAATTGCCTTGACACTTTTTATTGAAAATTTCAATTCATTTAGTGTTTGTTGGATAACTTGTTCAATTTCTTCGGTAGAGGTACCTCTATTACATCCAACTCCCAGAACAATGACCTTTGGCCGATATAAAACACCATTTTTAAGTATATCTTTTTCTGTGTTTTTTAAATTTCGGTGGGTCACAACTAATGCTGCTCTCGGTTTTGCTTTCATTGCATCCTCAATCGTCGAGTAAACCTTAATCGACTCAGGGAGGGGGTGTTTATAATGCCACCATTCCTTTTCACCTGACTCTTGAACCACTGCAACTTGTTCTTCATTCACAACTGAGGCGCTTACAGGTGTTAAGTTCTTAGCAGATTCCCACTCCCAACCAAATCGACTCCCAAATAAATCAACTGCAATCGTTTGTTGCACATCTGATGCTGTTGTAATGACAGGTTTAGCGTCAAGTATGTTAGCTACTTCCTTCGTTAATTCATTAGCCCCACCAAGATGCCCGGATAATACACTAATGACATGTTCACCTTTATCATCTATAACTAGGACAGCCGGATCCGTTTTTTTGTCTTTTAAAATTGGAGCAATCATTCGGACAACCGCGCCTAGGGAAACAATCATGATAATTCCTTTATATGATTGGAAAAGGGACGGTAACAAAAGGCGTACATTCCCTTCAAATAATTGGATGTGACGTCTATGTTCATCTCCTCTTTCAAATTTACTCATATAGAACAAATCTGATTGATGGAATTTTGAATTTAAGTCTCGAGCTAGTTCTACGCCATGTTTAGTGATCGCGACGATTGCAAAACTCCCTTTTCTATCAAGTTCTACCTTCTTTCCTTCCTCTAAAACGAGTGTCATGGCTTCACACCTTTTCGAAATCCATGAGTAAATTCTTTATCATATAGCTTTGATTTAAATTCCTTATCATGGATATTTTTATCTAATGCCCAACCAGCTAAAATCATAGCTTGTTTTCGAATCCCGTTTACACGCATATCCTCATCCAAGTGTTCCAGTGTAGAGCGAACAATTTTTTGGTCTGGCCAAGTTGCTTTATATACCACCCCTACTGGGGTATCCTTGCTCCAACCTGCAGTTAAAAACTCTTTTACAATTTTCTTCGTCAAAGTTGCACTTAAAAACAAAGCGACTGTACAATTATGCTTTGCTAAGTCGCTTAACTTCTCCGCTTCAGGAACAGGAGTTCGCCCTTCTGCACGAGTAAGGATAACGGTTTGAGTTAAATCAGGAATCGTTAACTCAGCACCTAGTGCAGCTGCAGAAGCAAAGACTGAGCTAACACCGGGGATAATTTCTATACTTACTTCTTGCTTATTCAAAATGGATATTTGTTCCATTATCGCACCATAAACTGCGGGATCCCCCGTATGAACACGCACAACTCGCTTTCCTTCTTTCAGGCGCTCAACCATTACTTGCACCATTTCTTCAAGATGCATCCCAGCCGTTTTAATAATTTCTGCTTCTGAGTTTGCTTGTTCTATTAAAGCTTCACTAACAAGTGAATCAGCATACAAAACAACATCTGCCTCTTTCAGTTTTTTTAAGCCCTTTACTGTTATAAGGTCTGGGTCTCCAGGTCCTGCTCCAATAATTGTTATCTGCATTATTTTCTCACCACCATTAGAGTTAAATATTCTAGTTCAGCTCGGTCTAGTTCGTGAATATCCCAAACGATTTCTTCATCAGAAGTTACCTTTGTCACAACTGAGGCTTTATCTAGCAAATCTAGCTCGCTTAATACTTCAAGCATTAAATCTATAACTTTAGCTACTTTAATAAAAACGACACAATCGTTTTCAATAAGAACTTTTTTCATTGCTTCATAGTCAGCCCTCGCTGGTACTATAGCTACATGATCATCCCCTTCAGCTAAGGCTATACCAAGTCTTGAAGCAGCACCATTAACTGAGGATATGCCTGGAACTGTTTGGATTTTCACTTCAGGATGACGCATTTTCACTAGTTTCATCATGTGGATAAATGTACTGTATAAAAGAGGATCCCCTTCTGTAACAAAGGCCACATCCTTCCCCATTTTAAGGTGCTCCCACACTTGATCAACTGTATTGGACCATTCACGCTCTAAAATAGTAGGATCTTTTGTCATCGGAAATACAAGACCTAGCATTTCTTTTTCTTCTGGTTTTATGTAAACATCAATAATTCGATGAGCATAGCTTTTGCTACCCTTTCTTTTTTTCGGATACGCAACGACATCTGACTCTTTGAGCTTGCGAAATGCTTTAATTGTGAGTAATTCCGGATCTCCTGGACCGACTCCTAAACCATACAAAGTTCCAGTCATTATGATTCTCCTTTCTTATGTTGAGCTGTGATTATATATATAGGGTTTAAAGCATCAAAACGTGTTAAATTTAAAATCGGTTTGCTCCTTGAAATTTGAGCAAGTGTAATCGTTGTCTCAAGTCCGTTTCGCTTAAACCCTTCTACTGCTTGCATTAAGTTTTCTATCGTAACGGCATTTAAAACAATTCTTCCACCTTCTTTTAAGCGAGAACAACAGGCCTCTAAAATATCCCCCATATTTCCTGCCGTTCCTCCAATGAAGACTGCATCTGGGTCAGGGAATGTATGTAAGTGATCTGGTGCTTTCCCATGAATAGCAATAAAATCCGTTCGAAATTTAACTTGATTTAAATAACAGTTTTCTAAATCATGTTCGTTCTTTTCAATGGCATATACTTGTCCTTTTTTTGCAATGAGACAGGCTTCAATTGCAACTGAGCCAGTACATGTACCGATGTCCCATATAATGCTATTCTCGTTTAGATTTAACGCCATAAGACTAAGACTTCTAATTTCCTTTTTCGTAAGCAGTCCTTTTTCAGGTTTCCTTTGATGGAATTCATCATCCTCAATGCCAAAACTCCAGGTTTTAACTGCCTCTACCTTTTTAAGAATTACCACATTAAGAGGAGAAAACTCCATTTTTTCCATCTCTACAAGTTCATAGTAGCCACAACGTTCGTTTTCTCCCCCAAGATTTTCAGCAACAAATGCACGGTATTCGTTTACTTCGTATGACCGCATGTAGCGGGCGATTTCCGCAGGGGTGTTTTTTTCATCTGTTAAAAGTACTATTTTTTCCCTACCATTTATTCGTTGGACCAAGCCTTGGATACTTCTTCCATGAACACTCGTTACATAAGCATCCTGCCACCCTTCATTCATGCGGGCAAATGCAAGTTGAATTGAGCTCAAATATGGATAGATTTCAATATCTAATTTTTTTCCTAAATAGCTGCCAATCCCATAAAACAATGGATCTCCAGAGGCTAATATAACCACCTTCCGTGATTCCTTATGTAAATCATCTACAAGCTCTTTTAGTCCTCCCTTAATCACCCTTTTTTCTCCAGGATAATCACTAAATGATTTTAGTAGTCTTTCTCCACCTACTAATAAATCACTTTCGTAAATGTATTTTTCATAGAGAGGAAGGAGACCTTGTTTTCCTTCATCACCTATTCCAATGACCTTAATCTTATGCTCTATCATCTTTTCCTGCCTTCCCAAGAAATGTACCCTTCATCGAGTACAAACTTGTTTCAATCAAGATTCCACCTCGCACCTCTTTTAACCCTGCGGTGCAGCAATAGTTACAGAGAATGGTAAAGAAATCATCATAGCCATTTGTAAGCATTAAATCACCTACTTGTGAAGCTGTATTCGCTCCCCTCACTTCTTCAATTAAACTTTGATCCGTTACCCCGGCTTCACATGCCACACTCGTTAAAAAGTTGAAATCAACAGGTGCGCTTTTGGAGTGAACCATCATCACACCCTGAGCAACTTTTGAAAATTTTCCCATCATTCCCACAAGTGAGACCTTTTTTACACCTTGCTTTTTGCATTGTTTTAAAGTAAAGCCAACAAAATCCCCCATTTCAATAAAGGCTTCTTCCGGAAGTTCTGGATATTGTTGAATGCCATACTTTTCGCTCCTTCCTCCTGTAGAAATCACGACATGTTCACACCCACTTGCCCTAGCAACACTTACCGCTTGAACAATACTTGCCATATAAGCGGAACTAGAAAAAGGAATCACGGTCCCCCTTGTCCCAAGAATTGATATGCCACCAATGATTCCAAGACGTTTGTTTAACGTTTTTTCCGCCATCTTTTCTCCAGCAGGTACTGAAATGATAATTGTAATCCCCTTTTTGATTCCATATAATTGAAGGATCTCTTCAGCAGTTTCACAAATCATTTTTCTAGGCACTGGATTAATTGCTGCTTCTCCTACTGGCACAGGGAGGCCTTCTTTCGTGACACGCCCAACTCCAACTCCTCCGTCTAAATGAATTCCAGGTTTCAAAGACCAGCAAACTTTTGCCTGAATCAAGGCACCATGCGTGGCATCTGGGTCATCCCCTGCATCTTTAATCGTTTCTGCTTCAGCAAAATCAGAACCAATGTGACATTTTTCCATCTCGAAGGTGGCAAATTTCCCAATTGGCAAGTAAATTGTAGATTCTAGTTGCTCTTCTCGTGTGATGAGAGCAACTAGTGCTGCCTTTGTTGTAGCTGTAGCACACGCCCCAGTTGTATAACCAGAACGCATCTCTTTCTTATCTTTCTTCTTTACTTTCGCTTCCATTTTTATGCCTTTTCAGCTAAGAGGGATATTGCATTCAAAGCCGCAACTGTAACCGTACTACCGCCTTTTCTACCAACATTTGTAATGAAAGGCACATCCAGCTTTGCTAATTCTTCCTTTGATTCAGGTGCTGATACAAACCCAACCGGAAGACCAATTACTAAACTAGGCTTTGCATACCCTTCCTTAATCAATCGAATTAACTCAAGTAATGCAGTAGGTGCATTTCCAATTGCAAAAATGCCCCCCTCAAATTGTTGAATTGCTTTTCTTACAGAAATGATTGCGCGAGTTGTATTTAACCTTTTTGCTTCTTTCATTACATCTTCATCCGAAATATAAACGTTCACACTTCCCCCATGTTTTTCAATCCTTCCTTTGCTAACCCCGCTTACAATCATTTGAACATCCGCATAGACTTGTTCACCATTCCTAATGGCTTTGATCCCTGCTTGTATTGCTTTTTCATGAATAAGCATGCTATGACCAAGTTCAAAATCGGCTGAGGCATGAACGACTCGTTGCACAATTTTATATTGCTCTTCTGTAAACGAATGCTCACCAAATTCTTCGTCAATCATATTGAAGCTCATGCCTTCAATCTCCTGTGGCTGTACTGTTAAAGGTTTAAAATCTGTAAGAAAGTCCATTTTATTTTCCTCCGTTCGTTATTATCTCTCTACTAATAAATTTTTGATATGTGCTAACACACCGGAAAAATCTGAGTAAAGATTTTTATAATCAACTTTTGGTCTTTTAATCATAATTGTTTCAATACCAAGCTCTATTGCTGCTTCAACTTTCTCATCGACTGATCCAACTTTTCCACTTTCCTTTGTAATCATTGTGGTTACACCATATTGCTGATAAAGGACTTTATTAAACTCCTTTGTAAAAGGTCCTTGAATAGCTACAATATCTTTTTGTGGAAAACCTAATCGTTCACACTTTTCCATATTATCTTTGCGAGGAAGCATCCGAGCAATTACCCGAATATCAGGTTGATGCAACAGTATCTCGGTAAAGATTTGAAGAGTTTTGCTTCCAGTCGTTAGCATAATGACTCCTTTTTTTTCAAAAGCTTGTTGTGCTGCAATAGCATAGCTATCCACCTTTGTGATACCTTTACCGTCATGAGATTGTTTTTCACGTTCATATCGAATATAAGAAATTCCAGCTTCAGTTGCAGCGTTTAACGCATTCAGACTTGCTTCTTCTGCAAATGGATGACTGGCATCAACAATGGCTTGAAATCTTTGTTTTTTGATCATCCTTACAAAATCTTCTTTTTTTAATCGTCCAACATAAACATCAAGTCCAGCCTTTTTCAATTCGATCGCTGCATTATCCGTAACAACTGTTGTAACCAAAGAATGTCCTTCATTCTTAAGTAATATTGCTAATTCTCTTGCATCACTTGTGCCAGCTAAAAAGAGAATCATAGCTTCTAAACCTCTTGGTGTTGGTGGTCATGATGATGGTCGTGATCATGGTCATGGTCATGATCGTGATGATGGTGGTGATCAATATGTTCCATCGCCTCGATTCGGTACTGACACGTATCGCAGTTCATTTTAACCTCACCTTGGAGTGCCTCTTCAATTCGATCTTTAATAATCGTTTGTAATTTCCTATGAAAACCAAAATAGCCTGCTAGTTTAAATTCAATGCCTGAATACTCCTGTTCAAACTCTTCAACCATCGTTTCTAGGCGTTTGATTAATATGCCTGTAAATAAGAAATATGGTAAGATAACGATTTTTTTGGCCCCCAGTTTAATACATCGTTCAACACCTTCTTTAATAAGTGGATCAGTTACTCCCATAAAGGCAGGTTCTACTAACTTATAATCGAGCTTTTCCCACAGCAAGCGAGTAATTTTATACAAATCACCATTAGCATCCGGGTCACTACCACCTCGACCTAATAAAAGTATTGCTGTACTAGGGTCCGCATTTGCTAAATTTTCCCCTACTTCCACTAGGCGATCTTTACAGATTTCCATTGTTTCCTCGTGGATGCCAAAAGGTCTTCCATAAATGAATTGCACTTGAGGATATTTCTTTTTTGCCTCATCAATTGCGGCTGGGATATGAATTTTTGAGTGCCCAGCAGCGAGTAGCATAAGCGGAATTACAAACACGCTTTGTGCCCCTTTTTCTACACATGATTGAATGCCTTGTTCTATTGTTGGTTTGGCAAATTCTAAATAACAAGTTTCAATTAATAGACTTGGATCTAACTGAGTAGATAGTTCCTCTATCATTTTCCTAACTTGTTCATTTCCTTCAGGATCTCTACTTCCATGTCCTACTAGTAAAATTGCTCTCATTTTATTCTCCCCTTATGATTATTAATCTCCGCATGGAGCCGGCTCAATTTCAATTTTGGGTGTCATGTCTTTGTATGTATAATTTCGAATCTTGCCAACACGTTTAAAGTACTTAAACAAGCGTTCGTTAGGGTGACCCTTTTCTTTATATTCATATATAATCTTTTCAATAACATCCACGATTTGATCAGGCTCAATGCCTTCGGCTACCGGTTGACCAGCATGAGCAGTACGCCCAACTGTCTTTGCACCTAAAAACAGATCAAATTTTCCTTTTCTAAAAATTACACCAATGTCATCATTCACTGCTCCATAACAAGCCATCCCACAACCATTAAACCCAACTTTCAGCTCTTTTGGCAGTTCAAGTCCACTAAGCTTTTCATGGATCTCTTCTGCGTAAGTAATGGAATCTTTTTTCTCACCATCACAGAAATCACAAGCTTTCAGTTGAAAAACATCTCCAAGTGGTTCAAGAATAAATCCTGCCTCTGTTAGTTTTTCTGTAATAATTTCAGGCTGAGAGGTCGGGATTCGCAAATGGATTTGATGATGTGGTGTATATTCCATTTTCCCTTCATCTCCAACAACTTCTGCCAAAGTAATCATTTGTTTGGGAGTAAAATGCTTATTGGCTACTCCAGGACTTATTGCAAACTCAAATACAGAGACAACGGGATGATGAACCGTCGTTGTATGTTGAATTTTATTAGAATCACCTCTTACTTTATTCAAAGCCTCCAAAGCTAACTCTAAAGAAGTCTCTTCAGGTACTAATTCTTCCGTTGTTGCGGAAACTTCTATTTCTCGTTCGCCATCTTTTTTTCCTTGATGGAGTGCCCAAGGTTCATTTTCGTTTCGTAAGCGTTCATGAGGTTTTAAACGTTGTTCTGTTGTATCTAACGTATATTTCCTTTGATATCCTCTAGGAGTAATCATTTTTTCATCATAAAGAAAAGTAGATGAATTCCCTATGACAACTGTTGTAAGCATTCCAATATCATGATCTAACATATTTTCAAGATCTGTGATCACTACATGTTGACGTTCACGAAAAGCACTTTTCACTAGACCGACTGGCGTTTGGGGCGATCGGTATTCGAGGAGGATTCTCTGAGCTTCTTGAATCTGTCTTGTTCTTCGTCCACTTTTAGGATTGTATAAACTAATAACAAAATCTGCTTGTGCTGCCGCATCAATTCTTTTTTCAATGAGTGTCCATGGAGTAAGGTGATCACTTAAACTTATCGTACATGCATCGTGCATAATCGGGGCACCTAATAAAGAGGCACAAGAGTTACTCGCAGAAACTCCTGGTATTACTTCTACACTCACACCAGTTGCTTCTGACCATCCTTTTTCAATTAGCACCTCATAGACGAGTCCAGCCATCCCGTAGACCCCAGCATCTCCACTAGAAATAACCGCTACTGTTTTTCCTTCTTCAGCAAGGCGAACAGCTGCTTGGGCACGACTTACTTCTTCTGACATTCCTGTGCTAATAATCTCTTGATCTGTTAATAACCCTTTAATGAGATCGACATATGTTTTATATCCAATGATGCAGTGACTCTCTTGAATTGCAGTTAGTGCCCTATTTGTCATATGATCAAAACTACCAGGCCCGAATCCAATAACCAGTAATTTACCTAGCACTTTACATCCCTCCTTATATCCAACAAGCTAAACATCCGTATTTAATCATCAAATGTAAGCCGTTTCATCTAACTCTTTGCTCCTTCCAATTCAACTTTAGATATACCCTTAATACATTTATCTGTGTTGATTGCTTTCATTTCATCATTATCAAAGCTGTAAATTAGAGAATCTTTCAAGTTAACTGTTGAATCTTGATGACTCTTTATAAGAGACCTCCCTACTTCACTTGAAGTAACTGAATACCAGTTTCCTTCAGGGTAGACAACAACCACACATGCATCTTTACAACGTCCATTACACCTAGTTCTCGATGTATGAATTTGTTGATCTAGTTCCCTAATTTTAATCTCATCTCGTATCGCTAACGTAATTTCTTCACCTTCTTTTCGCATACAACTTGAGCCATTACAAATCAATACATGCTTTTTTGTACCATTCAAATTCCAAGTAGTCATATCCTCACTCCTAATTTCAAAAAAATAAAAATACACCCCTAGGTAGAGGTGCATTAAACGCCATACTTATAATAAGCAGCATCTATTACACTTCTCTACCTATGACCCGTAGGTATTGAAGAAAAAAAATCAAGGCAGGTTTCCTGACTTGGGTTCATCATTTCATTGTGTCTTCCCGAATTACCAGTGACCTTCATACAATGAAACTTCCCCTTACAGTGGCGGGACCGTGACGGATTTACACCGTGCTTCCCTTTTAAGCATAACGAAAAATTATGCACCTTGTTTTAACTTGTGATAGAAAATAAAAAAACCTTAGCTTCATTTTCGAAGTTAAGGTAGGTAGGCATGTCCAAAGTAGAGTTCTACTTACAAGAACTCTAATATGATCATCCCACATCCTCCCTCCGAAGATTGGATACAATATTAAAAGCAGGTTTCCTGGCTTGTGTCTAAATCTTACTCATGTCCCTTCCTAGAGTAGAATACTCCAGTGGTTTGACATTTTCATCAACACTTACAGTAGCGGGGGCTGCATCAGACTTTAACTGATTTCCCTATTATCCCAAAACAATATCTTGGGCACTTTTAATATACTGTCTATTAAACTATGATTTATTATATATGGCAACCATTATTTTAATTCATCTGTTTTTTTAAAAAGTTAAAAATTTATTATTATTTTTCTTTTTTACTTTGAAACTTGTATATTCTTATACTATATAAAATTTTAAGAGGTGAAGAAAATGACAACAGCTATATTAGTGATTGATATTCAAAATGACTATTTCCCAAATGGAAAGATGGCTTTAACAAACCCTGAGCAAGCAGCACAAAATACGGCTAAACTGCTTTCACACTTCAGAGAAACAGGCGCACCAGTCTTTCATGTACAGCATATCACAGAAGGTGAAGTCGTTCCTTTTTTCCATCCAAATACAGAAGGTGTCGAAATTCATGAGTCAGTACGCCCAATAGAAGGCGAGACAGTCATTGAAAAACATATGCCGAATAGCTTCTTCAATACAAACTTAAATGAAAAACTACAAGAGCAAGGGGTTAAAGAATTAATCGTTTGCGGTATGATGTCTCATATGTGTATTGATGCAACAGTACGTGCAGCAGTTGAACAAGGATATACATGCCAAGTGATTGAAGATGCTTGTGCAAACACAACATTACAAATTGAAGATAAAATCATTCCCGCTGATCATGTTCATTACGCATTTATGGCCGCATTAAATGGCATCTATGCAACAGTGAAAACAACAGAGGCATTTTTAAAATAAAAGAGATTCTTTTGGGACTATAATGTCTTTATCTTTACAAGAATGATGTTTTCAATAACTTAATAAAGGGTGCCCAGAACAAATAACTTCGGGACACCCTTTATTCATTATACTTAATTTTGTTGTTGGGAACTCTTAAACATTTATCATTCTTTAAAAGACAAAACTTCAAATCCTTTGTTATATGTTGAGGTCATTATATTTATTTTTAGCCAACTCAAACGATATAAGCAAATAAAAAATAGAGAAAGACTACGCGCAGGAGACACTTGGGAAGGGGAGGATCGCTATTTATTATTTAGCACAGACCTAGGGAAACCAATGCATCCATCAAGCATTACTTCATGGTGGAGTAAAAGACTAAAAAAATATGAGCTGCCACACATTACGTTTCATCAACTTCGCCATACGTCAGCTACTTTACTTATCAACCAAGGTGTTCATATGAAAACAATTAGTACTCGTTTAGGACATTCAAAAATTGGAACAACTATAGACATATATGGACATGCCCTAGAAAGTGCTGACGAAGCAGCAGATAATCATTTTGATAATTTATTTGAACAAAACAAAAAAGAACAAGCCTAAGCCTGTTCCATATGATTTAATATGATTTAGTTTGAATTAATTTGCCACCAATCTGCCACCAATCTGCCACCAATTCATCAGTACTACTCCAAAAAAAAATTCCTGTTATACAAAAAAAGCCCTCTATACCAAGGACTTTTCTCGTTCTGTTATAATGACCCGTACTGGGCTCGAACCAGTGACCTCCACCCTGTCAAGGTGGAGGCACTAGTTCACTTAAGTTACTTTAAGTACATACAGCCTATCTTAGTAGACGTTTTAAAGGGTGATTAATATTTCTATTTCACTTTACAAAACTTAAATTACTTAATTGTGTGATCAAAATGTGATCACGTTTTCACTACTAATATCTTATCTACTTATAATGCGTTGTCAAAATGCCGTAATAAAAATTATCCTAATTGACCTCTTCACTGCCAGAGTAGGGATAGCAAAACGATCAAGAGGAAAGTAGTGTTTTAAGGCTATTTAAGTGCTAATTTTAACTGTAACAAGTAACTTTAAAACACTTTAATTTATTTGTTTTTATTAAGTCTGTGATCAAATTGTGATCACAGACTTTTAACAATACGTATGGTCACTTACTTGGTTCCTCTTTTTAATGTAAGTTTTCGTATCCCCCATTCTAATGCAGATTCTGACTCAATAAATATCCTCTCTTACATGTATCACACTTAATTTTATATAAATTATTTAATTCGCTATCAAAACGTTATCAGATAGCACCGTGCTTTTGTTCATATGTCTTTGTAGGGGGAAGGGTTCTTATTTTGTTCAAATAGAAAGGGATCTACTAATAACTTGGCATTTAATTTTTCAAATTCCTCCAATAATAATTATTGTTTATTATCATTACCTGTAGTTGCTACACTTAAAGTAGCTTACTTTCTTTATCTTATCTACTTATTTAAATAATATTGCTATGTTCCATTAATTTGACATGTGTATTAAAATGTTCTTTCTTTGTACATAATGAAACCACATAATTTTCATCAAATGAGATTTGTTTGAATTTGAAATTAGTGTCATAGTCAAATAAGTTTGATTCTAAATTCCATTTTTTATCTACTTTATTAAAAGTGAGTTCGTGTAAGGGGACTGACAACCCTATTCCTAAAGCTTTTAGATAACACTCCTTCAAGGTCCATATCTTAAATAACCTATCAATACTATTCGGTTTTTCTTCAATATATCTTCTTTCAATGTCTGAGAGCATATTGCTTAAATAATGTGGCTCTAGAGGGTAAATATACTCAATATCTATCCCAATTTCTTCATTATCTATAACACATACTACCCAACCTGTTGAGTATGAGATATTGAATTTTAAATCCAATATATTTTTAAGATAGGGTTTCCCAAAATCATCTGTGTTTATTTCTATTTCTGAGGTTTTAATATTAAAAGTATCACTGATTAATTTTCTAATCATTAATTCACCCATGAGCATTCCATTTGCACGGTTTATATTCCCCATCCTAATAACCCTATCAAATTTCTTTTTAGATATTTTCTTTTCAAAATATTTAATGCCATACCTTGAAATTATATCAGTAACTTTCATAGCAAAAATCATCTTACTTCACATTGCCTCCTCTATAATATAAGAATAATGAAAAGCCTCATTTAAGAGGCTTTCCCCAATGTTTCTTATTTACTTACTTTTTCATAAAATTATTAATGTGATTACTTAACATTTGACTAAACATACTGGTATTTGGTTCTTGGAAGATAGAATCATGATCACCATTTACTTTGAAATAGCGAATTGGATTTAAGCAATAATGTTGCCAATTTTCTTTGTCAGGTATTTCATAATCTTTTGCTCCATAATAAATAACTTCTGCTTTCAATTTCCTTTCAGGTAAATAAATGTCCCTCATACTAACTAGACTTCTAACACTATTCATGGATTTGATATTCTCTATAATGGATCCGTTACTTTCTTTTATTTCAATTATTTGACTTAACTGAGATAAGGCTATATCGTTCTCCGTTATAATTCTATAAAACTCTTCCCATAATTCATAAATATTGTTAAAGTTTTGTTTTTGCATCTTATCTTCAATTCCTAATGACAAAAGTAGCGCTCTAACATAAATTGTTTCTTCCTCAAGCAACTTTTCTGCGTCAAGAGGCTTATCAGTTTGAGGATTAGGCGGTTCCGAGCTCGCTAAAGCAATAAAGATCTCATTCTCACCTTGCGCTTCTAATCTATTTGCAATTTCGAACGCGATAGTTCCTCCTATACAAGTTCCAAAGATATAATATGGCCCCTCTTTTTGAATACTTTTAATTTGATCAGCATATAATTTTGCGAGCTCACCCGCTGATATAAATTCCCTACTAATACTGCTTTGTGTATTCTTTTGAATTCCAATGCAATTGAAATCTAATATACCTTTCCTACAAAGTTCAGCATAAGTGTCTGCTTTACCGTTACCACCATGTATAAAAAATATATTTTTATCTTTACTTCCTTCTTTCAAGATAACGGTTTCTTTAAAATTAGTTTGACTACCTAAATACAAGTCTTGTTCAATTTTTTCTGCCAATTTTTTAATAGTACTATTTCTGTAGACATCTAAGAATTCCAAATGTGTATCAAAAGTTTTATTAATTTCTGAAACTAGTAATGTGACTTTTAATGAATGTCCTCCTAACTCAAAAAAGTCATTATAAATACCAACGTCATTTAAGTTTAAATTATTACACCAGATTTTTTGCAATTTAATTTCTGTAGGTGTGCTCGGCGATACGAAGCTGATACCTGTATTAATATTCTGTTTTGGATTTGGTAATGCTTTATGGTCTAACTTCCCATTAGTAGTAAGAGGCCATTTATCAACTTGGACAAAATAAGATGGTATCATATGGCTAGGTAGCTCATTATATAAAGTTGATCTCATTTGAGAAGTGTTTAATGTTTGGTTACTGGAGAAATAAGCACATAGAGCTTTTTCTCCATTCTCATCTTTCACCACTATTACAGCTACATCTCCAATTAATGAGTTCTTATTTATCTTATCTTCGATCTCAGCAAGCTCTATTCTGAAACCTCTTATCTTAACTTGATGGTCTTCACGTCCCAGATATTCCATTTCACCATTCTCTAAGTGCCGCACAACATCACCCGATTTATATAATATTTCTTCAGGGTTAAATGGGCTCTTAATAAATCTCTCATTAGTTAATGCTTTGTTATTATGATAGCCTCTCGTAACTCCGGCTCCTCCTACATACAATTCCCCGGATACTCCTACTGGAACAAGTTTTTTATTTTTATCTAAAATATAAGTTTTTAATGTTGAGATAGATTGACCAATATTACTCTTAATGTGCTCCAGATCCTCGTCTCTCAGCTCTTTAAATGTTACATGCACCGTGGTTTCAGTTATCCCATACATATTAATCAATTTGATATAAGGATATTTATCCTTCCAATCCTTTAGTTTTTGCGGATTTAGTGCTTCTCCACCAAACACAATGTACCTTAACCTCAAACCTAGTTCTAGATTATTTTTATCACTTTCAATTAGTGAGTAAAAAGCAGAAGGGGTTTGATTGAGGACAGTAATCTCCTCTTCAACTAATAAACTCATAAAGTCTTTTGAATTTTGGGCAGTGATTTGAGGAACTACCACTAAACTTCCTCCGTATAACAAAGCACCATACATTTCCCAAACTGAAAAATCAAAGCAATATGAATGAAACATCGTCCATCTGTCATCCTCAGAAAACTCAAACTCTATATCATCATTTAATAGTAAGCTAATAACATTCCTATGTTCTACCATGACTCCTTTCGGATTACCCGTTGACCCTGATGTATAAATTATATATGCCAAATTATGAGATGATACATCACTTTCAAAATTACACTCATTAGTACTGTAGTTTTGATTATTCTCCATATCAATAATAATTCCGCTAAAATTAAAATCATTAGGTAGATTCGAATTTAAAAGGAGTACACTCGCTGCTGAATCATTAAGAATATAATTAATTCTTTCACTAGGATATTTAGGATCTATAGGCACATAAGCTCCACCTGCTTTTAAAATAGCCATCATACCCACAATCATATCTATAGAGCGATCCGACACTAGGGCAACAAGCGTATCAGCTTTCACACCTTTTTCACGAAGTGTTCTAGCTAACATATTAGCTCTTCTATTTAATTCACTATATGTCACAGATTCACCGTTATATCGAACAGCTTCCTTATTTGGGAATTTTAACACAATATTTTCAAATGCTTTATTTAGAGTTAAATTCTCTGCATAAGTCGCTATAGGTTTACTTCCAATTATTTCTTCCTTATCTTTTATAGATAATAGATCTATTTCTCCAATAGGTATCATTGGTTTATTTGAAACAATATCTAGAATATTTAATAAATGCCTTGCCATTCTTTTGATAGTCCTGTGCTTAAATATATTTGTATTAAAGTTAAATTCAAATTCAATACCATCATTATTTGGTGTTGCTATTAGTGAGATATCAAATTTACTACTATAAGTAGGGATAAAATTAGACTTATACTCAGTTCCAGCAATATTTAGAACAAATTCGTCCATATTTTGACATGAGAAGGTAGTATCAAAAAGAGGGTTTCTACTAATATCTCTTTCAATCCTTAACTCTTCCATCAACAAGTCTATCTGATAATCATCACTTTCTAATCCTGATATAGAAACTTCTTTCACATCTTTTAACAATTCATTAAAACTGATACTGCTTTTAGGGTAACAACGTAGAGGTAATGTGTTTACAAACATACCAATAAGGCTATCACTACCTTTACCCTTACGTCCTGCTACAGGGGTTCCGATTATTATATCTTCTTGTGAAGTATACTTGGCCAATAATACATAGTAAGCCGAAAGTAAAAACATATTTAATGTAATACCATTTTCGAGATTTTTTTCAATTGCACTCTTTTTGTCACTGTTCATTGAGAAAACAAATCTATCACCCTCAAAAGATAATTGTTTAGGTCTCATAAAATCAGTTGGAAGGTTTAGTATGGGAACTTCACCGCGATACATCTCTAACCAAAATTTCTCTTGTTCTCTTCTTTTATTGGTGTCGATTAAGAAGTCATTTTGTCTTACATTATCTTTGAATTGATAATCTAAAAGAACTAAATTCTCACCATTTATGAGACTGCTTAGCTCATTTAATAAGATATTTTTGGATACCCCATCAAACACTATGTGATGAAGGTCCAATAAAAGCAGTTTGTGCTCGGACTTATCTGTAAATTCAAGTAGAGAGGCCCTAATAAGAGGAGATGTATTTAGATCAAAAGGCTTTACAAAATCACCTAAATATTCAGCAAAGTTATCCTTTCTTACTTTAAATGATTTTATATCAATCTTTAATTCACTATGAACTTTCTGATATACTTCCCCATCTGTTAGAGTAAAAGATGATCTTAATATTTCATGTCTTTCAATTATAATGTTTAACACTTTGCTAATTTTAGAAGCTTCCAATTCGCTCGGAATCTTAATGTAAAATGGATTATTATAACTTTTTTTAAGGTCATATAGTTTGTTTAATACGTATAACCTTTTTTGGTTAGCTGACACTTTAAAATATTCTTTTTCTTCTTTAAGATGTGGTTCTTCACTTAGAATAACTACATTCTTGCTATTAATAATTTTCAGGAGTTCTTCGGTCGTTGGGTGTTCAAAGATTTCTCTTAATGTCACCTGTACACTGAATCTTTCTCTAATTTTTTCTTTTAAAATGGCCGCTTTTAACGAATGACCACCTAAATGAAAGAAATTACATTTTACACCTATCTTATTATTAGCTAGCAGATCTCTAAAGATAGAAATTAGCTTCTTCTCATCGTTTGTTTTCGCTTCTATTATTTCGGATGAATCATCTTCAATTGTAGGGTTTGGTAATGAATGACGATCAATCTTCCCATTTATACCAATCGGTAGTTTTTTCATTTTAACAATATAATCTGGCACCATATATTTAGGTAATTCTTGATTTAAATAAGTCCTTACAGCCGCTTCACTTAATTCTTCACTGACCATATATGCTACTATATATAAATCACCGTTCTCTCGCTCTCTTGTAACAACAATTGCTTCGCCAATACCACTATGATCTAACAACTTAGCTTCAATTTCATTTAGCTCTATCCTGTGTCCTCGTATCTTTACTTGAAAATCGATTCTACCTAAATATTCAATATAACCATTTTCTAATATTCGGCCTAAGTCCCCTGTTCTATAATACTTCTGCGAGTCCTTGCTTCTAAAAAATTTTTCTTCAGTTAATTCAGGTGCATTAATATATCCTCTAGAGAGACCTAATCCTGACACGCAGATTTCTCCAACGTCACCTTTCTTCACTACATTATTATTTTCATCTAAAAGAATAACGTTATTATTATCTATCGGGACACCTATTAAATGTATTTTATCCGCTGTAACATCTCTACAAATTGTTGTTGTAACACTATTTTCAGTTGGGCCATATTCATTTATCAATTCAGTATTTGAGTTAAGCTTTTTAGTATAGATTAAATGATTTAAACCTAATTTTTCTCCCCCGAGTGTAACTCTTTTAAGAGATTTAACATCTGATTTTTTTAATATATTTAATAAAGAAGAATATAAAGTAGGGACCATAAACAAAGTTGTTATTTTTTGCTCTGAAATAATTCGACGTAATGCATAAGGATCTTTTGCCTCTTCCTCGCTTACAATTACAACGGTGGACCCAGATATTAAAGGGGTCAATAAACTAGTAACAAAGCCATCGAATGAAAAAGAAAATGTTTGCAATATTCTATCATCACTATTTAGACCATATTCATTCTTTCGCCATTGTAAGGTGTTACAAATAGCTGCATGTTCAATCATTACACCCTTAGGTTTACCAGTTGTCCCTGAAGTATAAATAATATATGCAAGGTTCTTAGGCTTAATTTCCCTGTTAAGGTTTCCAGTTTCTTCGTTAAAGATAAGTTCTTCTATATTAATAACTTTTTGTATATTGGATTTGTTAGTCTCACCTTTCGTGACTAAGTATTTCAGATTACTATTAATATATAAGTACTCTTTTCTGCTGTCAGGATGTAGAGGATCTATAGGTAAATATGCAGCACCGGCTTTCAATATCCCTAAGATAACTATCACCATTTCAATAGATCTTTCCATCTCAACTCCGATAACCTCTTCTTCTTTTAATCCCAATTGATCTAAATATGAAGCAACTTGATTGGCTTTTTGATTAAGCTCATTATATGTAATTTTAGTTTCATTAAAAATTAAGCTTGTATTTTCTGGTTTTTTTTCTACTTGTTCTTCAAACAATTTACATATATTCACATTACTCTTTATACTTTCTAATTTTTCATTACGCGTTAAAATTTTTACACTCATTACTGTGTCACCTCATTTACAAGTTTAGGCTCATAATCACATAACAAATTTTCAATTATTCCCTCTACTTTTGCATCAGTTGATTGGATATAATCTATCCAATGTTGCTCAGAATTTATAACTTCAGCCACAGACTCTCCAATATAATCTATATGAGACTCAACAAACAGCCTATGCGGTATAGCTAATCTTATTAACTTAGTAGTTGAACCGTTTATTTTGGGGGTTTCCGCTCCTACTCTTATACCTTTCTTTAGATATAACAGGTTTTGAAATGACAATTGAATGTTTGTTATATTAGTTTTCTCAAATGAAATATTATCTAGATTTATCCATACTCCATGACCAGAATGTGGTTTAAGTACTGGCACCCCCTTGTTAAGTAGAATATTATATAACCTAATCGTTTGATTAAATCGATAGGTCATATGATTCTCATTGTATATTGCCTCTTTTATGCCTTGTAGCAGTACTTCTTGATCAGAACCTGTAATCTCTTGGCCACTTACTAAATTAAAATCTGAGACCTTTCTGAATAAGACCTCATCCCTAAGACCTGCCATCCCTCCATTTTTGGTCAAAAAATCTTTTTTAAAGCTCATTACGCAACCGTGGGAGTAGTTACAAATCTCGGTAATAATTTCGTGAATTAATTTTTCTTCATAACCCTTTTCGTACATTTGTATGAATTTCGCATTTTCTAAAATACGTGTCCCATCTAAAATTAAAGGAATATTATAGACGTCCGCCAGTTCATAAACTTGTTTTAGATTATCTAGTGATATAGGGTATCCACCGAGTGCATTAGAACACATCTCAATATTGATGTACGCTACTTTTTTAGTTTTAAGAAAGTGAGAACATTTATCCAAATCTATGTTCCCTTTAAAAATATTAGTATCTTCCAGATTATTACATGATGAAACACTTACAGGGATACCCCCAGAAGAAATCTGATGGTGCTGAGAAGTAGAGAAGGTCATATTACCTAAGATATGATCATCTTTATTTATAATAAATTGATTAAAAGATTGTTCAGCAGCACGACCTTGGGTAAATAAAGAGATGAATTGATAACCAAAGATTTTCGAAATAGTATTAATTAATCTTTCATATGATTCCCCCATAGTAATTGGTGCATCATCTCCTAATAGATAAGAAGATGATTGCATATTACTCACCGAACTGTTCCCACTATCTGTAAATAAATCAAATGCGATATCTTTTGGCTTAACTTTAAAGATGTTATATCCCGCTTTCTTTAAACAATCTGCTCTCTCTTCATAAGTTAAATTTGGTATTGCTTTTACAGTACTCATAATATATGGGGCGTAAATTTCTTTATATTCGCTCATAATATCCTCCATTTTTCTACTTATCTGTTCATTGGTGTTTCACTCTTAATTAATAAAGACTTCTTTTTAAATTTTAAATTTAAGTTAATTAGCATAACCCCTGCAATCACAAAAATACTACCTACATATACTCCAATATTTAATTGTTCATTAAGGAATAGCGAACCTATATATAAGGCGATAATTGGAGATATATAAAGATGGGCCGTTGCCTTAGATATATGCCATTTTTTTAGAAGGTACATGTTAATAGCAAAACCAATCATTGAACCTACAACCGCTAAGTAAAGTAATGAAATAAGGCTTATACCTCCGAAACTCCTACTTCCAGTTTCAAACAACAAACTTGAGATTGTTAATAGAGCGCCTCCACTCAACATTGCAAAGCAAGTAAAGTTTATAATAGGGAAATGATTAAGTTTTTTCTTAACACTTACTGTAATAATTGCAGAGCCCAGCATTGCTAATAGAATCAGAAACATAGAAATCACTTCAAAAGTAGTTACTTCTACATACATTTGATTACTAAATACGATTGCTATGCCTAGAAACGCAGCTATAGTCCCTAAGATTTGAGAAGGGGATGGAATGCTTCGAATTACCATACTGCTAACAATTAGAGCAAATACTGAAATACTTGCTGCTAGCACAGATATTAATCCTGTAGGTAGGTGTAAGGAAGACCAATAAATCACACCAAAAGGAATTGTAAAATACATCATTCCATAAAGAAATGAAACAATCAGCAGCTCCTTCTTTACTGTTACTTTTTTTAGTAACAATAAAATGACAAGAATGACTGACCCTGCTATAACAAACCTCATTCCTGCAGACCATAATGGCAAACTTCCTTCTAAACCTACCTTTTGAAATGCCCATGTAGTTCCACCGATCAAACATTGAAATAAAAACAAAATATAGAGATAGTTAGCCTTCAAAGCTTTCACCTTCTTTGTAATTTATAAAATATAATGATAATTATATATTACATATAAAATATACACAATAATTATTTATAGACAAATAAAAAAACCGCTTATTACATATTCAGTAACAAACGGTTTTTATATAAGCCCTAAAGATTATGCTATTTCTTTTCACTCAAATTTCAACTTTAAACCTACCCCTACCTCTTTTAAGTTAGCAACTCTAGAAAGAGCTATTTTAGAGTTTAAATCTGTGCAATGACTAGCATGTAAACTGGTAGGTTTAATTTCACTTATATAGTTACAAGTATTTATCAATTGATTCTCGGTTGGATTTAACAAATGAAATCCGCCGATGATATCTAATATTCTATCTTCCCCACACACTTCTTTGGCGTATTCTATAATGTTACAAATCCCTGAATGCGCACATCCTACTATTATAACTAAACCTTCTTTTGCTCTGTACACCAAGGCTGTATCGTCAAGAATATGATCATCATATTCCTCATTATCGGTAGATACTTTTCCAATTATCTCATGACCTTCGTAATCAAATTTCCTTTTAACCTCTCCTAGAAAAACTAATTTATCTGATATCCAATATGGTTCTCTAGATAATAAAACTTTAAAACTCTTTTTAAGCTTGTTGTATGATAAAAGACTTCCTAACTCCCCAGCTTCATCGTGCAGCTTACTCTCAAAGGTAATTGGGTGCCCGATTATCTTAGGGAATACCACTCCCTCTTTCATATTCTTAGCTTCCATATAAAGCTTAAATAGGTCTGCCATCCCCCATGTATGGTCTGGATGTCCATGAGAAAAGGAAATAAAATCTAAGTCAGTTAAGTCAATTCCCATTTTATGTGCATTTTTAATAAATGCATCACTATAGCCTGTATCGAATAAAATTCGATTATTACCTTCTTGTATAAAAATTGATAAAGCTGGTTCGCCGATGTAATAATTGTCAATTAAAGTATTATTATCCACTAATATTCTTAGTTCCATTAGCTCATCTCCTTAAAAATAATTAAAACCCACTTGACCAATAGGTGAAATATAATTAATTTAATATTATAGACCTTTGTATATTATTATATTTTTATTTAATTAAAATCAATATCTAATTAATAAATTGGGAATTAGTAATCATGAGAAATTCAAATCAGATATAGCGACTTTGAATATCTCATTGCCGTGAAAAAATTAATTTTTCAGGAGGTACAGCTTGAACAATAATATTGGTGAGAGAATTAAAAGAAGACGAATGGAAGTTGGAATAACACAGAAAGATTTATCGGAAGGTATCTGTACACAGGCACAAATTAGTAATATAGAAAAAGGATTACTTAAGAATCCATCTAGTACATTACTTTATGAAATAAGTAAAAAATTAAAGGTAAGCTTAAATTATTTTTTTGAAGATAATGTTAGTCACACGAGTAAAGAATTTGAAGAAATACAAAATATGATTAATCAACTAAAAACAGAAAGAAACTATTCCTCAATTAGATATATAGTTGAGAATGAGTTAACTAACAATGCTAGTGAATATGGTAATTATGAGATTCGTTATTTAAACTGGCACAAGGGAATATGCAATTACTATCTTAATAATGATTTAGATAATAGTATTAAACTTTTAAAAGACCAATTGAATTCCTATAAAACAGTATCTTCTCGAGATAGTCTTTTGACAGCTGAAATTAAAACGAGTATAGCTGTTATCTTGCAGGAAGCAAAACTATTTCAAGAGGCTCTAAATTATTATAATGACGCAAGTAACGATATAAATTTATTAAATACAGAAGATTTGTTTAAAGTAAGAGTAAAAATACTTTTTGGCCTTGCTCAAACTTACACTTATTTAGATCAGTTCAAAGACTCTATAGCTTACGGTTTAAGGGCTATTACTATATGCAACCAAAATTATTCAACCTATCTTCTCGCCGACCTCCATTATCAAATAGGTTATAACTACTTAAGGTTACAAAAAAAAGAAGAAGGGATGGAATATATTAATATAGCCCTTTGCATATATAAAGTACAAGGGAATACAAAAATGATCAATATAGTTAATGAACAGATTTCTCTTTTTAGTTAATAGAAACGGAATAGAGAAATAATAATATTTATGATAAGCAATAAAATATATTGAATAATTATATAAATTCCTTTAAAATATAGAAGTGTTAAATATTTCAAGTACAAATTTATATTTTAAGGAGAGCATCATGAAAAAATTTCTAAAAGCTACATTACTAAGTTTCGGGATATTAGCTTCGACGTATTTTTTGGCAGAAACATCAAATCATAACACGGAGAATGGGCAGACCGCTCAAGACTTAAATAATATTCCTGGTCATCATTCCATTGCTTTTGATCTCTATAATATCCCTGGTCACCATTCTATCGCTTATGACCTT